>CACGDW010000001.1 GCA_902571925.1 uncultured Pelagibacteraceae bacterium
TTTAGATATTGAGGAAGATAAAATCGACAACATTTGCAAAAATATGTGGAAAAACTATGGTCGAATTTTATCTGAATATAACTTCATCAAAAATTTTAGAAATTCAAATTTTAAAAAATACATTTCTATAGAAGGTGAGGAAATATTATTGAATATTAAAAATAACAAAAACCCTGTTATTTTTATTTCAGGTCATTTTAATAATTTTGAATTATTAGCAATGATTATTGAGGAGGCTGGAGTAGACGTGGCAGCACTTTACAGGCCTTTAAATAATTTTTTTTTAAATAAGATGATGGTTAACATAAGAAAGAAATATATTTGTAAAAAACAAATTCCAAAAGGAATTACAGGTGTCAAAGATATGGCTAAAGAATTTAAAAATGGTACTTCACTAGCTTTAATGATTGATCAGAGAGTAAGTCAAGGTGTTAAAATTGATTTTTTTAATCATCCTGCTTATACAACCACTTTACCAGCTCAATTTGTAAAGAAATATGGATGCACTATAGTTCCAGTTTACATCGAAAGAACAAATAAACATTATTTTAAAGTAAAAATTGATAAACCAATAAACTTTGATGAAACCAATACTTTAGATCAAATAACTTTATCTTTGAATAACTGGTTAGAAAAAAAGATTATTCAAAACCCAGATCAATGGATATGGTCTCATAATCGCTGGAAATAATTATTCTTTATCTAATATTTCTCTCTTTAATTGTGCTTCCTTTGGTGAAAAGTAAGCTTCCTGAAGTTCAACATTCCAATAATTCAATTTATCTAAAGTTATATTTTTTCCTGAAACTGCACATTTAACGTAATCACCTTCTTCTATTATTTTAAAATTATTTGGTAAATATTTTAATTTTGCTAATTTTTTATTCATTTATAGTTTATATATTAATACATGATTGTTGGAATTATAGGAAGTGGTGGAAGAGAACATGCTATTTGCGAAACTTTGAAGAAATCCAAAAAAATTAAGGAATTATACTGTTTTCCAGGCAATGCTGGTACGGCAAGAATTGCAAAAAATATAGATATTGATCTTGAAGATTTTGAAGAAATAAAAAACTTTATATTAAAAAATAAAATTGATCTTGTGATTGTAGGTCCAGAAAAACCATTAGTTGATGGAATTGTTGACTTTCTTGAAAGATTTAAGATAAAAGTTTTTGGACCAAATAAAGTTGCATCACAATTGGAAGGCTCAAAAATTTTTACAAAAGAAATATGTAAAAAATATAATATACCTACAGCTAATTTTGGAATTTTTAAAGATAGAGAGATGTCTAAAAATTTTTTAAAAAGTGCAAACTATCCGATAGTTATTAAGGCTGATAATCTAGCTTCAGGAAAAGGAGTTTATATTTGTGATAATAAAGCCCAAGGTAATTCTGCAGTAGATGAAATATTTAATGGCAAATTTGGTAAGGCTGAAAATTTACTTATCGAAGAATTTTTAATTGGTGAAGAAATGAGTTTTTTTATCTTAACAGATGGTGTTTCATTTAAAAATTTTGGGACAGCACAAGATCACAAAAGAGTACTAGAGGGTGATAAAGGTAAAAATACAGGGGGTATGGGAGCTTATTCACCCTCAAGACTTCTAAACGAAGAGCTTGAAAAAAAAATTATTAATAAAATTATTAAACCAACTATTAAGGCAATTAATGACCTTGGAACAAAATATAAAGGATTTTTATATGCTGGCTTAATGATAACAAACAACGAACCTTACTTAATTGAATATAATGTAAGAATGGGTGATCCAGAATGTCAGACAATACTCCCTAAGCTAAACTCTGATTTATTAGAAATTTTTTTAGCTTGTTGTGAAAATAGGCTTAACCAAATCCAAATTGAATGGAGTAATAAAAAAAGTTTGTGTATTGTTTTATGTTCAAAAGGTTATCCAGATGATTTTAAAAAAGATATTGAAATAAACAACATTGAAAAAATAAATTTGAATAAGGATAACTTTATTTTTCATGCAGGAACTTATAGGGATGGTGAAAAAATTTTTTCTAGAGGTGGTAGGGTATTAAACTTTGTGTCATTATGCGATAACTTTTTAGAAGCAAGAAAAGAAAATATCCAAAATCTATTAAATTTAGATTGGTCTGAAGGTTACTATAGAAGAGATATTGGTTTTAAAGTAATAGAAAAATGAGAGTTATATCTGGTATCTTTAAGGGAAAAAAAATAATAACACCACCTGACAAAACGACTAGACCTTTAAAAGATATAACCAAAGAGTCTATATTTAATATTATTAATCATTCAAATAAATTTTCTATGAAAATTCAAGATGCGATGATATTGGATTTATTTTCAGGTGTTGGATCTTTTGGAATAGAATGTATTTCTAGAGGAGCAAAATACGTCTCTTTTGTTGAAAATTATTCTAAGGTCATACCAATTCTTAAACAAAATTTAAAAAATCTCAAAATAGATAATATTTATGAAATACTTGAAAAAGACATAATCAAAGAACTAAACTTTCAAAAGTTTAATAATTTATTTGATATAATTTTTTTAGATCCCCCGTATAAAGATAAATTTTTACCTGACACTCTAGAAATTATTTTGAAGAACAAAATTTTGTCTAAAAATGGTATAATTATTTTACATAGAAATAGAAAAGAAAAAGAAATACTCCCATCTAATTTTAGAATATTAGAAAAAAGAGAATATGGTATATCAAAAATTATTTTTGGAGATCAAAAATAAAAGTTTAGATGATTAAGTTTCTTTTTGTCTCTAATTTTATTAATTCTACGGATGGCTGATCATAAGGATTAATATTAAGAGATTTGCTTATCAAGATTGTTTCTAAAATAAAAAAAGTAAATAATTCCCCTAGAGTTTCCTCATCCCTTTTTAATATATTAAAACTTCTAAAAGGGATCCTTTTTTTTGAAAAAACTTTTTCTGAAGCTAATCTTTGTGAATTTAATATAAAATCAAAATTTTTATTTTTTAGAAAAAAGTGAGTGTTCAATAATTTAGAATTTACAATTTTTTCAGATTTTTTTTCATTTACCGTAAAGAAAGTGAAAAAATTATTATTTGGACCATCTAGAAAAAGTTGCATTAAACTATGATTATCTTTTGGCATACTAGATACTACAGGTAAAACTCCTTTATGTTTTTTTCCTAAGCTTTCAGCCACAAGTTGTTGATACCATTTAAATAAATCCTCTGAATTTTCATCATAATTAAGGATTATAGAATTAAATTTTTTCTTTTTTAAAAAGAAAATAATATTAGCTACATTTAGTATCAAAGAATTAATAAATTTTTTATTTTTAACAATATTATTTAATTGTTTAAATTTTTTTTCATTAAGTCCCAAAAGAGATGCTGGGAGCATACCAACTTCTGACATAACTGAGTAACGACCTCCTATAAAATTATTGTGGTCAATAACATCAGCTTTAAGCTTATTTGCCAAAGTTCTTAAATAATTTTTTTTATTTTCTGTAATAAAAATATTTTTGTGATTCTTTTTAACTAGAATGTTAGTGTTTGAAATTGTCTCGAGAGTATTACCAGACTTTGATATAATTAAATTGAGAGGTTTTTTTAAGTTTTTTACTTTTTCCAAATTTGGGATGAGATTGTCAATGAAATAAATTTTTCTTTTTAATTTTGATATTAAAAAGAAATATATTGCTTTTAAACCCAATATAGATCCACCCATGCCAATAACTCTTAATTCATAAAAACTTTTCTTTATTTTTTTTATAAAATTTTTTGAGTATCTATATTTATATTCTGGGGTTAATGAATTAATTATTTCATTTTTATTTTTAATTAAAAGTTTAAAATTTTTATATACATTCTTCTGATTAACTTTATTTTTAAAATTATTGAAATCTATATTTTTAGTGATTTTCATTTCTTGTTTAAAATATTTGAAATAGACTTTTCAAGCTCGTTGAATGAACTCTGTTCTTTAACTTCTTTACTATCTTCAAATATTTCAGATAAATCTAGATCATCTTTTTTATCATCTTTATCTTTTTGAATGCTGTCTTTAGGTTCAGGTAACTGTGAATAGTTAGGTGGAAAAACTAGTGGATTTTTTTTTTCAATTAAGAATTCATCTACATTCTGCTTTTTTTTCATACTTAATTTTTCCTTAACTCCTCTACAACCTGGTAATAATACTAAGATTAATAGAAATAAAATTAGAATTTTAGTTTGTTTCATCTTTTTTTTTAAATAATTCAATCAATATAAGCCAGAAAACTCCTAAAGTAATAAATATATCTGCAATATTAAAAATAAACCAATGAAAATTATTTATATGTAAATCAATAAAGTCAGGAACTGCCTTATATATAATCCTATCAAACAAATTACCAATAGCGCCTCCAGAAATTAGGATAAAACCAAATTTTTCATAATTTTTTGAACTAAATACAAAGTAAATTAAGATTAAAACTATTATCATTATTAAGATTGAAATTAGGTTGTAAGCTAAACCATCATTTAATGAAAACAGGCCAAAAGCTATCCCTTTATTCCAAATTAATTCAAAATTGATAAATTTAGATGAAAAAATTTCACCATCTCCCAATTCTTTAGATTTTTTAATGATCATAACTTTTGATATTCGATCAATCAAAAAAATTGAAGTTACAAAAATTAGAGTAAAAAAATAACTACTTTTTGGTAAGCTTAAATTGGACATGAGTGTCTTTCACAAGCTCTCATCTGAATTTTCCAACAAATAGAACATTTGCTTCCTTCTGCTTTTTTTGTTTCAACGATGACATCATCATTGCTACTCTCCTTAACTAAAGATTTAGAAGTAATACAAAGCTCTGCAAAGTCTATATCCTTTGTAAGGTCGAAAAGTTTTTTGTTTAAACTTATTTCTATGCTGGCCTCTAAACTAGAGCCAATTTCTTTGTTAGCCCTTTTTTCTTCTATGCTTAAATTACAAATATCTCTTATTTTCAATATCTCATTCCACTTGCCGTTTAATTCATTGTTTTTAAAATTTTTTGGGAAATCTATAAACTTTTCTAAATGAATACTTTTATTTTTTTTCGAAATAAGTTGATAAATCTCTTCAGAAGTAAAAGACAAAATAGGTGCAAACCATTTTAACAATGAATTAAGAATTAAATTTAATAAAACTAATGTTGATTTTCGTTTTTCAGACTCCTTGTCGTCACAATATAAAACATCTTTTCTTATATCAAAATAAAATGCAGATAAATCTGTGGTACAAAAATTTAAAAGTTCTTTATAAAGATTGTGAAAATCATAATTTTTAAAATAGTTCATAAACTTAAGATTTAATGTATAAATTTTATGAAGCATTAACTGCTCTAACTCTGGTAAATGCTCTATTTTTACATCCTCTAAGTTCGTTTCTTTAAAAGTATCATTCAAGTTACCAAGTAGATATCTAAAAGTATTTCTTATTTTTCTGTAAGATTCTGAATGTTGATCTAAGATTGAATAGTCTATTCTTAAATCCTCTGCATAATTAGATGATGCAACCCAAATTCTTAGAATATCTGCACCATACTTTTTTAAAATATCGTCTGGTGCAATTACATTTCCTAAAGATTTAGACATCTTTAGACCTTTGCCATCCACAACAAATCCATGTGAAAGTATAGATTCAAATGGTGCTCTTCCTCTAGTGCCACATGATTCTAATAAGGACGAATGAAACCATCCTCTATGTTGATCAGAACCTTCAAGATACATGGATGCAGGCCACTTTAAATCCTTTCTTTTTTCTAAAACAAAAGAATGAGTTGAACCACTATCAAACCATACTTCTACAATATCACTTAACTTCTCAAAATCTTCAGCCTTAAACTTATTTCCAAGAAATCTCTGAGGGTTATCAGAAAACCAACAATCTGAACCTTCTTTTTCATAAATCTTAGAAATGTTTTCAAATACCTCATCATCAACTAAAATTTTATTTGTTTTTTTATTTACAAATATTGGTAAAGGAACCCCCCAAACTCTTTGTCTAGATACACACCAATCAGGTCTAGTCTCAATCATTGATCTCAATCTTTCTTTACCCTTGCTGGGATAAAAATAAGTTTCATCAATGGCCTTAAGTGCTTTTTCTCTAAGTTTATGACTTTCCATGGAAATAAACCATTGAGGAGTTGCTCTATGAACTAAAGGAGCTTTTGATCTCCATGAATGAGGATAAGAATGTATAAGTTCTCCATTCTTTAAAAGTTTTTTTTGTTCCTTTAATTTTTCTATTACAATAGGATTAGCTTTAAAAATATGTATTCCTTCAAATAAAGATACATTTTTTGTATACTTACCGTCTCCATCTACTGTTTCAATTGCTTTAATTCCATGGTTTAAACAAAGATTAAAATCATCTGGTCCATGACTTGGTGCACAATGAACGACACCAGTTCCTTGCTCAGTTGTAACAAATCGAGCTTCTAACATTGGTATATTGTAGTTATATCCTAAATCTAAAAATGGATGACTACAGATAGTATCTTTTAAATCTTTTCCCTTAAAACTTTTAAGTTTTTGGAAATTTTTAATACCACAATCTTTAATTACTGACTCTAATAAAGCTTCTGCAATTATAATTTTTTTTTTATAAAAATCACCCTCATCATTTATTTCGATTAACAAATAATCTAAACTTTCGTTATAAGCTAAAGCTTTATTAGCGGGAATGGTCCAAGGTGTTGTGGTCCATATAACTACATTACTTTTCACTATCTCCTTAATGCTTGATGATTTAACTGGAAAAGCTACATAAATGGTATCAGATTTATGATCTTGATATTCTACTTCAGCATCTGCTAATGCTGTTTTTTCAACTGTAGACCATAGTACAGGTTTATAACCTCTATAAAGACTTCCTTCTTTTAAAAACTTTCCTAGTTCTCTTACTATCTGAGCTTCAGCCTCAAAACTCATTGTAGAATAGTAATTCTCCCAATCCCCAATTACTCCTAATCTTTTGAATTGGTCTTTATGAACGTCTATCCACTTTTCAGCAAATGCTCTACATTCTTTCCTGAACTCGACAATGGGTACTTCATTTTTATTCTTTTTATTTTTTTTATACTGCTCCTCTATTTTCCACTCTATTGGTAAGCCATGACAATCCCATCCTGGAACATAAACTGAGTCCTTACCGTCCATCTGATGAAATTTTACAATTATATCTTTTAGAATTTTGTTTAAAGCTGTTCCCATATGAATGTTGCCATTCGCATAAGGTGGGCCATCATGGAGAACAAATTTTTCTTTACCTTTGCTAGAGTTTCTCAATTCCTTATAAAGATCTATTTTTTTCCAAAAATTCAAAATTTCTGGCTCTCTTACTGGTAAGTTAGCTTTCATAGAAAAAGCTGTTTTAGGAAGGTTTATTTGGTCTTTGCTCATTCTATTTTTTTGCAATTACAAGATCAGCTTTAATTTGTTTTTTTAACTGATCTATATTTTTAAATTTTTTTTCTTTTCTAATAAATTTTAAAAATTTAACTGTTAAATACTTATTATATAGATTTCCAGAGAAATTAAATAAATGAACTTCTAATAATATTTTTTTTCCACTAAAAGTTGGTCTATATCCTAAATTTGCTATACCTTTTAAGTATTTAGAGCTTTTAATCAGCTTAGCTTTTATAACATAAACTCCTGGACAACCTAATATATAGTCTTTGATATCTATATTGGCAGTAGGAAAACCAATTTTTTTTCCTACTTGTCTTCCTCTCTGAACTTTTCCTTCAATAGACCACTCTCTATTCAAAAGTTTATTAACTTTTTTCAACTTACCATTTTGTAAATAATTTCTTATCAAAGTTGAAGAAACTATCTTCTTTTTAGTTAGCAACGGTTTTGGTTTTATTATTTTATAATTAAATTGATCTTCATATCTAATCAATTGTTTTACATCACCTTCTCTTTTGTTGCCGAATCTAAAGTTATTACTTACAAATATAAATCTAGCATTTAACTTTTTAGAAAGTATATTTTTTATAAAATCAATTGACTTTATTTTAGAAAATTTTTTGTCAAATTTTTTCATAATAACAAAATCAACATTTAATTTATTAAGTAAATTAATTTTTTGTTTTTGATTAGATATTCTAAAGTTTTTAATTTCTTTATTAAAATACATTTTAGGCATTGGATTAAAAGTCATAACCCCAATTTTTAAAGAAAATTTTTTTTTATATTTTTTAGCTAGACGAAATAACTTTTGATGACCTAAATGAAGACCATCAAAATTTCCAATCAAAATTATTGATTTTTTATGAATATCTTTAATATTAAAATTATTATACTGCTTTATCATTTCACCACTTTAATTCAGATTGGATATAATTACATATTGTTTCATAAGATTTTGCAGTTTCTTCAATTCCTTTTTCTTTTATTTCATTTTTATGAATTCCGTTAGAAATTATTAATGAGTCATAATTTAAAAGATTAGCACCTTTGATATCTGTATTTAAATTGTCACCAATCGAAAGAACTTTTTTATCTTTGTTATCTATAGATTGGTTATAAACTTCTGGATAAGGTTTTCCAAAATATACCACTTCTCCACCCATCTTTTCAAAAATAATAGCAATTGAACCTGCACAAAGCTCTCTTTTATTTCCTCTATCCACAATTAGGTCTGGGTTGGTACAAATCATTTTTTTTTTTAAATTTTTTTCAAATAATTCTTTATAGTATTTAAGGTCTTCTTCGTGTTCCTCGAATAAACCTGTACAAATGATATATTCTGAATTTTCGATCTGATTTGATTTCAATTCTTTAAAATCTTTAAATAAATCAATATCTCTCGGCGGTCCTACATGAAAAAATTTTTTGTCTATCAAATTTTTTTTTAAATAGCTTAAAGAAGCTTCACCAGATGTAAAAACATGGTCTATTATTTCTTCCTCCATACCCATTTTTTTTAAAAAAGTTTTTACTACACTGTTTGGTCTTGGTGCATTAGTTAATAGAATATATTCTTTCCCTTTTTTTGTTATTTCTTTTAAAGCATTTATAGCTTCTTTGTGGAGTGAAACTCCATTATGAACCACCCCCCATAAATCAACATAAAATAGCTGATAATTATCTACAATCGAGCAAAGTCCCTCTTTATCTAAATTTTTTGTCATTAAATTAATCTATAACTCAAAAAATGCTTAATTTCCTATATTTTTTAAGAACTTATTTTTAAGTATATCTTGAAATAGTAAGGCCAATCTCTATATGAAGTTCATATTTATAAAGGAGAATTTATGAAATTTAGACCGCTACATGATAGAGTTTTAATAGAAGTTTTAGACAGCAGTGAAAAAACTGCTGGAGGAATTATTATCCCAGATACTGCACAAGAGAAACCTCAAGAAGGTAAAGTCGTTGCTATTGGTGGTGGAGCAAAAACTGAAGATGGGAAAAAAATTCCAATGGATGTTAAAGTTGGTGACAAAGTTTTATTTGGCAAATGGTCAGGGACTGAAGTCAAAATTGATGGCAAAGAATATAGCATAATGAAAGAGTCTGACATTATGGGTATTTCAAGTAAATAATTTAAATACAAATATAAGGAGAATATATTATGGCAAAAATAATTAAATTTGACGCTGAAGCAAGAGCAGCGATGATCAGAGGCGTAAATATTTTAGCTGATACTGTTAGGGTTACTTTGGGTCCGAAAGGAAGAAATGTTGTAATGGACAAATCGTATGGTGCGCCAAGAATTACTAAAGATGGTGTTTCAGTTGCAAAAGAAATTGATCTTGAAGATAAATTTGAAAATATGGGTGCACAAATGGTTAAAGAAGTTGCAAGCAAAACCAATGAAGAGGCTGGTGATGGTACAACAACTGCAACTATTTTAGCTCAAGCAATTGTTAAAGAAGGTATTAAATATGTTACTGCTGGTATGAATCCCATGGATGTTAAAAGAGGAATAGATGCAGCTGTAGAAAATGTTAAAGAAAACTTAATCTCCTCTGCAAAAAAAGTTAAAGACAGTGATGAGATTGCACAGGTTGGAACAATTTCTGCAAATGGTGACAAAGAAATCGGTACTATGATCGCTAAAGCGATGCAAAAAGTTGGTAACGAGGGTGTCATAACAGTTGAAGAGGCAAAGGGAATTGAAACTGAACTTGACGTTGTGGAAGGTATGCAGTTTGATAGAGGTTATCTATCACCATATTTTATAACTAATAGTGATAAAATGACTACTGAATTAGAAAATCCTTTTATTCTTTTACATGAAAGTAAGTTAACTAACTTACAGCCAATGGTTCCTTTGCTAGAAGCTGTTGTTCAAGCAGGTAGGCCTTTAATGATCATCTCTGAAGATGTTGAAGGAGAAGCTTTAGCAACTTTAGTGGTAAATAAACTTAGAGGTGGATTAAAGGTTGTTGCTGTAAAAGCACCAGGATTTGGCGATAGAAGAAAAGCAATGCTTGAAGATATAGCTATACTAACTGGTGGTCAGGTAATTTCTCAAGATTTAGGAATTAAACTTGAAAATGTTAAACTTGAAGATCTTGGATCTTGTAAGAAGATCAAAGTTGATAAAGATAACAGCACAATAGTTAGTGGCAATGGTAAAAAATCTAATATCGAAGCAAGATGTGATTCTATCAAAAAACAAGTTGAGGAAACAACATCTGATTATGATAAAGAAAAACTTCAAGAAAGACTTGCTAAATTAGCAGGTGGTGTTGCTGTCATTAAAGTTGGTGGAGCAACTGAAGTAGAAGTTAAAGAAAGAAAAGATAGAGTTGAGGATGCTTTAAATGCAACTAGAGCTGCTGTTGAAGAAGGTATTGTAACTGGTGGAGGTTGCGCATTGTTATATGCTGCTCAAGACTTAGATAAAGTAAAAGCTAAGGGTGAGGATCAAAAAGCAGGCGTTGATCTTGTTAGAAGAGCTTTAGAAGCACCTATCAGACAAATTACTAAAAATGCTGGAGTAGATGGCTCAGTAGTTGTTGGTAAATTGTTAGAACAAAATAAAAAAACTCATGGTTATGATGCTCAGAGTGAAGAGTATTGTGATATGTTTAGTAAAGGGATTATTGATCCTGTGAAAGTCGTAAGAACTGCTTTACAAGATGCAGCCTCGATTGCAGGTTTATTAGTAACTACAGAAGCCATGATAGCCGATAAACCTGAAGAAAAAGATGCTGGAGCCCCAGCAATGCCTGGTGGAATGGGTGGCATGGGTGGTATGGGTGGTATGGGCGGCATGGGAATGTAAGACCATTCCAAACTGTCTAATTTCATAGAAAAATTTTAAAAGGCCATCTTTAGATGGCCTTTTTTTTTATAACCATTAAAATATTATTATGTCTAAACGATATAGCGGCAAATCTTTTAAGGACTCAAGTGTAAGTAAAAAACCAAAATTATCCTTTAAAGAAAAAAGAAGATTGAAAAGAGAAAAATCAAAAAAATCTTAAAATTTTTTTCTCTTTTTATTGTGTTTTTTAAAAGTAAATTGTTTAGGTCTATTATTTCTACTCTTAAACTTTCTTTTACCATTAAAATTAAACTTTTTTCTTTCTCCATCTGAAGAGAGGTCTTTTAAGGGACTTTTTCCAAAATATTTAGGATTATTAGTAAATCCTGATGGCTTTGTGTGTTTTTTTTTTTTTATAAATTTTTTCTTTCCTTTGAAATTAAAATCTTTTTTTTCTTGATTTCTAACTGTTCTATCTTCTCTTACTTTTCTAAAGGACATTCTTTTGTCTTTAAAGCTAAATTTTTTCTTCTCTCTAAATTTTCTTTTTTTATTTTTAGGTCCCTCTCCTCTTCTATTATTATTTGAGTTCCTTCTAAGTCCACTTTGTATTAGTTTAAAATTTGGGTTAATTAATTTATTTATAGAATTCCACATCGCTCTGTCGTCTGATGTTAAAAAAGTTAAAGCAGATCCCTCAGATCCAGCTCTAGCAGTTCTTCCAATTCTATGTACATAATCCTCTGGAACTTGTGGTAAGTCATAATTGATTACATGTTGAATTAATGGAATATCAAGACCTCTTGCTGCTACATCTGTTGCAATTAAAATTCTTTTAAGACCTTTCCTAAAAGAATTTATAACCCGATCTCTCTTACTTTGGCGAAGGTCCCCATGAATTGCGTCTGCAGAATGCCCTTCTTCTTTAAGACGTTTAACCATTTTGTCAGCACTTCTTTTGGTTTTGACAAAAACTAAAATAGATCCTTTTCTTGTTAAAAATTGATCTATCAATTCATCGTACTTATTTTCCTTAAAGACTTGTAGTGTCTCTTGTTTGATTTTTGCAATTGGTATTGAAGTGGCTCCAGTAGAAATTCTTTCTGGACTATTTAGATATCTTTCTGAAATTCTTAAAATATTTTGGGGTAAGGTTGCTGAGAATAATAATGTTTGATGTGTTTTGGGTACAAACTTTAACACCATTTCAATTTGTGGAGTAAAACCCATATCTAACATTCTATCGGTTTCATCTAAAACTAAATATTTAGTTGCTGATAAGTTTAAACTTTTTCTTTTAAGATGATCGTTAATTCTGCCTGGTGTCCCAACTATAATTCTCGACCTGTTACCTAACTGTCTAAGTTGCTTTTGCATTGACTCCCCGCCAATTAGTAAAGCAGTTTTAATATTAATGTTATTACTTATAATACTTTTGATTGCTTCCATTACTTGCGAAGCCAACTCTCTAGTTGGACACATTACTAATGCAAAAGCATTTTTGTCTAAAATCAATTTATTAATTAAAGGTATGCTAAAAGCTAAAGTTTTACCTGTGCCTGTTTGAGCAGTTCCAAGAATATCTTTACCCTCTAAAGCAACTGGAATAGCCATACCTTGAATTGGCGTTGGTTTTATAAAATTCATTCTAGATAATGAATGTTTTAATGAGTCTTCTATTTTTATTGATGTAAAATTTTCCATCTAATGATTAATAAATTTAATTTGAGAACTAGTCCTTGGTTGTACTTTCAATTTAATTTTATTGCGATGTCTATATGTTTTTAAAACAATCACAACATATGAATTTTTTTTAAAACCATATTTTCCCAATAAATATTGACATTTTTTAAGTTTTCAAATCAAAGAATTAATGTATAAGAGCCACAATTTATGAGTAACAATATCAGAAACATCACTATTATTGCCCATGTTGATCACGGCAAAACTACTTTAATTGATAACTTAATGAAACAAAGTGGATCATTTAGAGAAAACGAGGTTATTGATGAAAGATTAATGGACTCTGGTGAGCTTGAAAAAGAACGAGGAATAACAATTTTAGCAAAACCTGCTTCAATTAATTGGAAGGAATCAAGAATTAATATCATTGACACTCCTGGTCACAGAGATTTTGCAGCAGAAGTTGAGAGGGTATTGAGTATGGCAGATGGAGCTCTATTATTAATAGATTCAGCCGAAGGTGTAATGCCTCAAACGAAATTTGTATTATCAAAAGCCCTAAAACAAGGCTTAAAACCAATTGTTGTTATAAATAAGCTAGATAAATCTGATCAAAGAGCAAATGAAGTTTTAGACGAAACTTTCGATTTATTCGTGAGTTTAGATGCAAATGAAGAACAATTAGATTTTCCAGTTTTGTATGCAAGTGGAAGATCTGGATGGGCTGATAAAGAGGTAGATGGCTCTAGAAAAAATTTAAATCCTCTTTTAGATCAAATTATTGAACATGTAAAACCAGCAGAATTAGATAAATCAAAACCGTTTGCAATGCTTTCTACTCTTCTTTACGCAGATAATTTTTTAGGTAGAAGTTTAGTTGGAAGAATTACTCAAGGTACAGCAAAAGCAAATCAAGCTATTAAAGCGATTAACTTAGAAGGTGATAAAGTGGATGAAGGTAGGCTCACAAAAATTTTTAGATATGAGGGGACAAAAAAAGTTCCTATTGAAGTTGGTGAAGCAGGTGACATTGTTGTTGTGGCAGGTTTAGAAAAAGCAAGTGTGGCAGACACAATATGTGATTTAGAAGTTAATAAACCAATTGCCGCTACTCCTATTGATCCTCCAACTATGTCAATTACTATTACAGTCAATACTTCACCATTAGCAGGCACTGAAGGAAAAAAACTTACGAGTACCCAAATTAGAGATAGATTAATTCAAGAAGCACAAAACAATGTTGGAATTACATTTTCAGAAAACGATAAAAATGATTCTTTTGTGGTAAGTGGTAGAGGTGAGCTGATGTTAGAAATATTGCTAACTCAGATGAGAAGAGAGGGTTTTGAACTAACAGTAAGTCCTCCAAAAGTCTTATTTCAGAAAGATCGCAATGGTAAAAAACTAGAGCCGATAGAGGAGATTACCATGGACCTTGATGAAGAATATTCTTCAAAAATAATTGACTCAATGAATAGACGAAAAGGTAAATTAATAGAATTAAAAGATACTGGTAAAAATAAAAAGAGATTAATATTTCATGCTCCAACAAGAGGATTAATGGGTTATACAAGTAGATTTCTTACCCTTACAAAGGGGAATGGAGTGATAAACAGAATTTTTCATGATTATGGTCCTTTTGAAGGTGAAATGGAGGGAAGAAGAAATGGTGCTCTAATTTCGATGGAGCAAGGAAAGGCTGTTGCTTTTGCAATATTTAATCTTCAAGCTAGAGGTGAGATGTTTGTAACTCATAATGATCCTGTTTATCCAGGAATGATTGTTGGTCTATCTCCTAAACCAGGTGACATGATAATTAATGTCATGAAAGGAAAAAAATTAACTAATATGAGAACTCAAGGAACAGATGAAAATGTTGTACTCACGCCTGTAAGAAAGATGTCAATTGCAGAACAATTAAGTATGCTAAATACTGACGAAGCCCTTGAAATTACACCACAGTCATGTAGGTTAAGAAAAGCTATTCTCGATCCTCATGAAAGAAAGAGGAGCGAAAAGTCTGGCGCTGCAGCCTAATTAAATACTTTATCAACTAAGTAAAGACCTAAAGCAACACAAGGGCCTATTCCAAAAGCAAATAATAAAGTTCCAACTCCGACCGTACCACCCAAATACCAGCCAATAACAACAACAGAAATTTCTAAAGTTGCTCTGACAGCTGCTATTGGTAAATTTGAAACTTTTTGTAATCCTATCATTAAACCATCTCTTGGACCCGGTCCAAGATTTGATACTAAATATATACCACCACCAACGCCAACCAAAACCACTGAAACTATAGCTAGTATTAGTTGATAAATATAATTGGATGGGGTTGGGACAAACTTAATACAAAGATCAATCATTAAAGCAATTATCAAAGCATTAAAAATAGTTCCCATTCCAGGCCTTTGACCTAAAGGGATCCACAGAATTAAAACTGCAATACTTACTAAAAGAGTTATTGTTCCAATACTTAAATTTACATTTAAGGAGATGCCTTGAGCTAGAACACTCCAAGGAGAAGCTCCCGTGAAAGAAACTATTAATAGTCCCTCACCTAAGCCAAATAAAGTAAGACCAAAGCATAAAAAAAAGAATGTTGAAAATTTTGGCTTAAAATTGTATGGCCTCTCTGAGCTCCAATGTACTTTTGGTATTTTCTTTATTTTTAAAAACATTTTTTTATTAAATTATTTCTATTATCGAAAAAGTCTACTAATGTAATCCTCAAATGAGAAAATTAATAGTTACTTTATTTCTTATACTTTATCCCTCTATATCCATTGCTCACATGGCTCATTATAATAAATATAACAAACTTGAAATGGAAATATTCAGGAATGGTGAATTAATTGGATATAACTATTATTTTTTTAATAGAAAAGGTGATCAAACTTTAGTTACTAATCAAATAAAATTTACTGTAAAACTTTTAGGTGCAATCATTTTTCAAGTCGAAAGTTACGGAGAAGAAAAATATCTTAAAGATCAATTAATTTCATACAATTCAAAAACTTTACAAAATAAAAAAGAAAAATTTGTAAATCTATTATTTAACAACGATACTAAAAAATTTGAAATTAAAGGATCTTCATTCAATGGTGAAACATCTACTAAAAGTATAGTTGGGAATTGGTGGAACCATAAAATTCTACAGGCAGATAGTCAAATTAGTCCAATTTCAGGAAGTATAAAAAAACAGGTAGTCACTTTTATTGGTAAAAAAAAAATTGATCTCTATGGCAAGATTTATCAAGTAGACCATTTTACATTAAAGTCCAAAGACATGAATATACCTAAAGATAAAAGACTAGATTTTAATATTTGGTACGATCAAAAAAACTCTACAATTTTAAAAGTCTCATATTCAAGAATGGGAGATTGGGAATATCGCCTAAAAAAAATTGAGTAATCAATTAATTAATTTTTTTGAATAAGTCGTGTGCACTTATCCATCCAGATTCTAGTCTAGGTCCAATGAACCAATCAGCACATACTCCTAGTTTTTTTTGAGGATCCCAATAACTTTTTATTTTAAATGGTTTTGAATTTGATGAATATTTCCAACCATGGTTAATACTATAGATTACTTTAGTTCTTTCAATTTTTGTTAGTTTAAAAAATTTATCGATTAATATTTTTGAGTTTTTTTTTAAATTTTTTTTGTTTTTATCTATATTTTTATTTGCCCATTCAAAAGTACTTTGGAGTGTCCATAAATCATATTTTGATTTAAACCTTTTTTTTGTATTTTCATTTCCTGCCCAACCCAGGACTGAATCGTCAAAAACAAAACTGCTAGGTGATACTTTATTTTTTTTAATTGCAATCATAACTGTAATATTTGCATCCATTTTTAATTTTCTTTTTATGAATGTGTTATTTATAAATTTTTCTGAAAGTTTTTTAAGTTGGGGAAAGGGGCAAGTTAAAATTACTCCTTTATAAGTCTTAATTTTACCATCAGTGAATAATAGAAACCATAGTTTATCTTTGTAGTAAATCTTTTTGAGTTCACTTTGGTAATAACATTTAACTTTTTTTAAAAGATATTTGCAAATATCATTATTTCCTTTTTTTCCAATAATTTTAATGTGTTTTTTATTTTCTTTTTTTTTTGAATTTAAAAAAATATGGTTACCTTTCCATTTCTTCAAAATCTCTATTTTAATTAATTTATTTATAAATTGTTTAAATTCTGTTGTCTTTGGAGAAAAATATTGTGTTCCATGATCAAAACCTGTTTGACCTTTTATTCTTTTGAATGAAGCTCGACCCCCTGGACCTCTGCCTTTATCATATAAATTGACCTGAAATTTTTTGTTAAGTAAATTTGCAATAGTGGCACCTGAAATGCCAGATCCAATAACACAATAGTCGCTCATTTACCTGCAACAACCATTCCCTCAATCATAATTGTTGGAGAGTTGGTTGAGTAATCAAATTCTAAATCATTAGCTAGAGTTATATTTTGAAACATGTCTTTAAAATTTCCTGCAATCGTTATTTCATTAATTGGATATTTAAATTCACCATTTTCGACTAAAAATCCTGTTGCACCAACTGAATAGTCACCAGTTACAATGTTGCTACCATGGCCTATAGTTTCTGTAATGTACAAACACTTCGAATTAGAATTTAGAAGATCTTTGTAGTTAATCTTTCCATTTTCAAAATAAAGATTGCTAGTTCCACCACATCTTCCATTAGACTTTAAATTTAATTTCCTTCCATTATATGTGTCTAACAAATAATGTTTGAGAATACCCTGTTCAACTAATTTTAATGTGTCTGTTCTAACCCCTTCAGAATCAAAACTTCTTGATCCTTGGCCTTTAGATATATCAGGTTTATCAAAAATATTTATTGTCTCTTGAAAAATTTTTTGATTGATTTTGTTTTTTAAAAATGATGTTCCTCTTGAAATAGAAGAAGCAGATATAGCGCTTGCAAAAGTACTTAATATTCCTTTAGCAATTCTTTTATCAAATATTATAGCAATTTTTTCACTACCTATTTTTTTTGGACTTAACTTTCTAAGAGAATATTCTGCAGCTTTTTTTCCTAATTCTTCCGCATTCTTAATGTCTTTTAGGTGACATTTGACTGTGTATTCATAATCTCTCTCCATACTTCTATCATCTTTAGCAACAGCTACACTGGATGCTACAAATGATGAAGTTTTAAAACCTTTACAAAAACCATCACTATTAGCTAAAATAAAATTTGATTTATCTTCTACAAAGCTTGATTCAGTATTTATAATTTTTTTATCATTTGAAGCCGCAGTCTCTAATCTTGACAAATACTCAACTTTATTATCATTCTCTATGTGACTATCATCATACAAATTTAAGTCTTTAACTTCTTTAGCCAACAAATCTTTATCTGGGAGAGAATTAAATTCATCCTCTGGAGTGTTTTTTGTAGTTTCAACACATTTTTCAATTAAAATATTTAGATTTTCTCTCAATAAATTAGATGAAGATATTGATGACTTTTTTTTGCCTACAAAAGTAGTAATGTCTATACCTAAATTATCAGATCTATTTGACTCATCTAACTTTTTATTTCTAAAATTTACTGTTTCGGAAATAGAGTTTCCAACGTTTACAATCGTATCCGTAGCTCCTAATTTTTTTGCATAATCTAAACAATATGACGCTTTTTTTTCTAGATATTCCTGATCTTTAACCATTTATAGATTTGTACCACCAACAGTCATCTTATTAATTAAGATTGAAGGCTGAGCAACTCCAACGGGCACTCCTTGTCCCGCTTTCCCACATGTGCCAATTCCTGGGTCTAACATCATATCATTACCAACCATTGAAACTTCTTTTAAAATTGAGGGTCCGTCTCCTATTAAAGTTGCCCCTTTTATAGGCGAGCCAATTTTTCCTTCAGTAATTTCATATGCCTCCGTGCAATTAAAAACAAATTTTCCAGAAGTAATATCTACTTGTCCACCTCCAAAACTTACTGCAAAAATACCTTTATCCACTGATTTTATCATTTCATCTTGTGTTTGTTTTCCATTTAACATCATCGTGTTTCTCATTCTTGGTAAAACAATATGCCTATAATTTTCTCTTCTACCGCTGCCTGTCGATCTAGTTTTCATTAATCTTGCGTTTAATCTATCTTGCATGAAATTTTTTAAAATTCCATTTTCTATCAACACAGTTTTTTCTGTTGGTGTGCCCTCATCATCAATTGTAAGACTTCCCCTTCTGTTATCTAAAGTTCCATCATCAACAATTGTTACACCCTCACTTGCAACTTTCTGTCCCATAAGATTATGAAATGCAGAAGTTTTTTTTCTGTTAAAATCACCTTCCAAACCATGTCCAATAGCTTCATGAATTAATATTGCGGGCCATCCTGGTCCAAGTACAACTTTCATTTCTCCCGCAGGAGCTGGTTTGCTCTCTAAATTCACTGAGGCTATCCTTAAAGCTTCGTCACAAACATTTTTCCAATTATCATTTATCAAATAATCATCGTACGATTGTCTTCCACCAATTCCATAAACACCAGACTCTTTTCTACCATTTTTCTCAAGCATTACAGAAACATTAAATCTTATTAAAGGTCTAACATCAGTTAAAGTTTCACCTCCAGACCTAATTATTTCTATAGACTTTTGTTCACCACTGAAGTTTGCCGTTACCTGTTGAACATTATTATCTTTTTTTCGGAGGTAATCATTTACTTTATTTAATACATCTATCTTTGATTTAAGTGTTTTTTTTTCTATAGGATTGATATTCTCGTAATATTTTTTGTTTGATTTAGGAATAGAGTGATTATAACTGCTATTAGCAGACTTTAGAGTTGACTTTAAACTTTCAGAGGATTGTTTTAATGAATTTTTCGATATTTCATTAGAGTGTGAATAGGCTACAACTTCACCTGAAACAGCTCTAAAACCAAATCCTAAATCAGAATTATAACTAGATTTTTTAATCTTATTATCATCTAACAAAATATTCTCAGATTTTGAATTCTCTAAATATAGTTCACCATCATCACATTTTTTTAAAGTATCTGAAATAATGTTTTCAGCCTCATTTCTAGTTAGGTCGGATTTTTCAAAGAAATTACTCATAGACTCTGGAACATAGGTGGTTTAAAAAAATTTTCAACTGGAGTATTTTACGCATGTACATAACTTAAGAAGATTAGTAAATATTATCTAATATGAAGGTTTATTTTAATAATTCTTGTAAAATTTGTAAAGCTGAAATTGATTTGTATAAAAAAGAGGAGATTAAAGAAATTGATTGGGTAGATATTACTAATAATGGCCAAGCAGAAAAAGAAACAAAAAAAAATAGTAAAGAACTTTTGCGTAGGCTTCATGTTATCGAAGATAAAAAAGTAATTGGTGGTGCAGCAGCATTTCTTACTTTGTGGAAAAAAATGCCAAAATACAAATTTTTATATAATTTTTTTAAGTTACCAATCATTTTTAGTCTATTTTCTTTTGGATATGAGATAGTTGCTTTTTTTTTATACCTAAAAAATAAGAAACAATTAAAAAATTAGCTAAAAAAAAATAATAAAAATTGGCTCAATAATGACATTGAAGCTAAAAACATTATAAGAACAACTGAGTACATTAATAAAACGATTTTATTTTTTTTTCTTCTTAATCTCACAAAATCTTTATCATCTAAATCAGAAATATCTCGCTCTCCTATTACAGGATAATCATAACTGAATCTCCAAGTACTGTTCCCAAGTCTTGGGTCTAAATTATTAAAAAAAGAAATCCAAGCTATGATGTATTGTAAAATTAAGTAGAGAATTATTAAAAAAATTGAACCTAAAAGCATTTTTGATTGTACATAATTTAAATAAGATTTTAATTATTATTTTGAGCTCTTTTTCTTGCAATGAGCTGCGTTAAAGAATCTACCATCGTATCTGAAGCTTTAAATATATCAACATTCTTGAATTCATGTGAGATATTCTTTTCTAAATTTGTTTTGTCTTCAATAACAATACCTTCGTCTGGAGAGTTGTCTTTTATATATATTAATAATAGCCAGTCTTCATCCTGACTTTCATCCCATTTAATAAAAATTTCGCCAGTTTCAAATCTTCTATCTATACAACGAAAAATAGACATATTTCTTGAAATATATCTTTTGTTCAACTGAAATACTAAGCTGCTAGCACTCCTATAAAAACTTTCTAATGCAAATTCAATTTTTTGTCTTGCTAAAGTATATTCTTTCTCTTTGGATAATAAAGATTCTCTATTCTCATCCCCTTGAAGTTTTACACCTAATGCCTCTACTCTTTCTCTAATTTTTTGATCTCTTATAATTCGATATTTTTCTTTAAGTTTATCAATTCTTTCTTGTAATTCAGAATAATCCTCTCTTTTTTCTTTAAGAGAAATCCTCTCAAGTCTTTCTAACTCTTTTACTTCTCTAATCCTAAATTTTTCTATCTGTTTTTCTATTTTTAATTGTTTTAAAAATTGTTTCTGTTTTTCAGCTTGTTCTATTCTTAGAAGAGCCTGTTCTTTTCTTAAAAATAATTTTATATCTTTTGCTCTTTGTTTTTCTAATCTGGCCTCATCTTTTAAAGTTTGCTCTTTTAATTTTAGTCTTAGAGCTTCGTCAATTTTTTTTTGTCTTTGAATTTGGATTTTTTCATTCCTTTCCTTTTCAATTTTTTCTATTTTAAGTCTCCTTTTCTCATCATCTTTTATTATCTTATAATTTGAAATTGTATCTGAAATTCTATCAAAAAATTTTTGAATATATTTTTCTAAATTAAAGTTAATCTTAAAATTTAATTTGGGCTTAATCGAAAGTTGAAATTTTACTAATTTTAAAACTAAACTCTCACTTTGACTCTTTTTAGTTTTTAAGCTAACGAATTTTTTTTTATTTTTAAATGGTTTTTTTTTAACTCTTTTTTTTTGTTTATTTCTTAAAGTTTTTTTTCTTATTTTTGTTGTTTTATGAAGTTTTTTTCTCGATCTGAGGTTTGACTTTTTCTTTTTAAATTTTGTATTTTTTTGTTTTTTTTTTCGTTTTTTTTTCATTTCAAAAGAAGCCTAATTCTACCAATTATTTACTGATAAATATAGTCTCTAGTCACTGGCGTAGAGTTATAATTTTTTGTAAGTTGAAATTGATATACAACTTGATCTCCCCACTTGAAAGCCATTTCACATCCTGCAAGATAAAACTCCCACATTCTAAAAAATTTCTCATCAAACATTTCAATGATCTTTTGCTTATTTTTTATACAATTTTCTTTCCAGTGTCTTAAAGTGTGAGAATAATGAAGTCTTAATACCTCTATATCAGTAACAATTAATCCCGCTTTTTCGATAGGAGTTGTTACCTCACTCAAACTAGGAGTGTAGCCACCAGGAAAAATATATTTGGTTATCCAGGGATGTGGATCTCTAGGGGGATTAACTGATCCTATTGTATGTATCAACGAAACACCGTCCTCACTCAACAAATTTTCAACTTTCTTAAAAAATTTTTTATAAAATTTTCTTCCTACATGTTCAAACATCCCAACACTTACAATTCTATCAAACTTCTCTTTAAGCTCTCTATAATCAATTAACTTAAATTTTACCTGGTTCTCTAAATTCATATCTTTTGCAATTTTATTACAATACTCGAATTGATTTTTTGATAGTGTAATTCCTGTAACTTCACATTTTGCACTTTTGGCTATATCAATTGCTAATGAGCCCCAACCACAACCTATATCCAAAACTTTTTGATTTGGTTGAATGTTTAATTTTTTTATGATGTGTTGTATTTTGTTATTTTGTGCTGTCTCTAAACTATCATTTTCGTTTACAAAATAAGCACAAGAATACTGTTTCTTCGGATCCAAAAATAAATCATATAGACCATCTGAAATATCGTAATGATGAGAAACATTCATTTTAGATTTTTTTATAAAATTAAAGTTTGTTAAATATCTGTAAGAACCTCTTAGTCTATTAATTAAGTAGCTGAAAAAGTTTAATTCATTTCTGCCAAAATTCATTAAGGCTAAATCTAAAAAATCGGTTAAAGTACCATTTTCAATTATTATTTCACCATTTGTATACGCTTCTCCAAAATACAAATCAGGATGAAGTAATAATTTATAATGTAGTTTTTTATCTAAGATTTTTAATTTAATTGGATTGTTTCCTGGTTCGCCTATAATATAATCTTTTAAATTTGCATCGGTTAAAATAAAACCGCCTTTTTTAAAAACTTGATTTAGAAAACTTGCTAATTGCATTTTAAGCAGCCAAATTTGAATTTGTTTTAAAATTTAGATTTTTAAGATCTTCAATTAAATTTTTCTCTTCTTTTGAGTTTAATAATCTCAAAGGTGGCAATATATTTTTATAAATTTTGTCCTCTTGTGAACAAAAAGTATGTAAACCAGATATTAAATTATATTTATCAAAAATACCTCTTACTTCACATAATTTTTGATTATGAGATTGGTTTTTATCAGAAAAAAAATCTTCATAAACTTTTCTGGATAATTGGGCGGTTACATTGCATGTGGCTGTAATTATTCCTGAACAACCTAATTGTAAACCTTTTAATAATTTTAATTCTGAGCCTGGTAAGATTGAGAAATTTTCTAATTTAAGGTCTTCAAACAAATTATAAGAACTATCTTTGACACCAACTATTTGTTTAGGAAATCTTTTCACAAGTTCTTTAATGCAATCTAAACTAAATTTATAACCACAAAGTTTTTCGAAGTTATAAAGGATAATTTCAGACTCCGGTATGGCTTCTACTATTTTAGTGTAAAATTCTATTACCTCATTATCATCATATTTATAATAAGCTGGTGGCATAATTAAAAATTTCTTAAAACCTAAAGATGTTGCTACTCTCATTAGGTTGATGGTTTCTACTAAAGAATTTAACCCAGTCCCAATTATGTAGTTTTTTTTATACTTGCTATTAGAAAGTTTATTTAAAAGTCCAATTTTTTCAGCTACGGAAATAAGTTGGGCTTGGCCTGTGCTTCCAAAAATTGCAACTCCATGACAACCTTGATCAATAATTTTTTCTGAATGTAAGATCGTTTTTTCAATATTTAGACTTAAATCTGCATTTAAGATTGATAGTCCTGCCGCATATATACCTTTAATTTTTGACATAAATTTTTATTAAATAAGTATAATAGAAAAATTATTTATATGAAAACAGGAATTTTCTTAAGTTATAAGGGTCTTGGATCAAATTTACTCCATTTAAGTTATTGCCATGAAATAGCAAAAAAATTTGGGCCAGTTAGCTTAATAACATTAAACTCTAAATTGAATGAAGTGTTGAGTGATGATCCAAATTTTAAAGAAGTCATTTGCTTAGAAGAGTTTCACAAAAAATTAAAAGATATATTCAAATTATCAAAGTTTCTAAAAACTTTGGACTTAAAAAATCTTTTCATTTTTTATCCTAGTCTAAGATATTTATTATCTGGTAAAATTGCTGGTATTGAAAACATCTATCACTACCCATTATTTAAAAAAAAAAAATTACATTTAGTTAAAGCAGCAAAAATTTTCACCGAAAAAAATTTAAATATAAAAGAATGTCCTACTGAAACTAAAATATTTATTGATAGTAAAAAAATAAAAAAATTAGAAAAAGATAATTCTAGAAAAATTATACTTGGTATTGGATCGTCTGGACCTACTACAAAATGGGGATATAGAAATTATATATCCCTCATTAAAAGATTAAACGAATATAATAAGTCTTTTTTTTATCTCCTTTGTGGACCAAATGAAGATGAAGATGCTCAAAAAATAATCAAGGAAATTGGTAAAGAAAATTGTGAGTCCTTGGGCAATAAAAGTATATACGAAGTGAAAAATTACATTTCAATAAGTAAAATTTATATTGGGAATGACTCCTTTGGCCATCATATAGCTTGTCAAATGAGTAAACCGAGTTTTATAATTTTACTCGATACTCCAAGAGCTTATTCAGATTACAGCATTAATCAACATAAGATAATTCCTCCTGGAGTTAATATTAATAAAATTACACATGACTCGAGATTAGATCCAAATACTATATCAGTAGATTTAGTTTTTAATAAAGTGAAAGATTTTATTTAATTTCATTTAAAAGGACATCTCTTGCTTCGTTAACAATTGATGAAAGTCTTGAAGTCTCTGGAGAAATATCTGGATGTATTTTCTTTTGAATTTTTAAATATGCTTTGTTAATATCTTCTTTAGTTAATCTTTTACTTTCATCTAAATTTAGAATCTTGCAAGACTCTGTGACCGATAAATTTGAAAAATTTTTGTTTTGATTATTATTAAAAGAAAATCTACCATTTCTTCTAAGGGTTTGAATTAGCCTAAAAAGAGATATTAATTGGAAAATCGATAGACCTTTTAATTTTAATAATGCTAAACTTGCAAGAGTTAAAGGTAAACTTAATAAAAATCTTCCGCCCAAAGCAAATAATATTGCAAATAAAATTAATCCCAAAATTAATATAAATCTGATACCTTTTGATAACTTTTTTGATGAAATATTAACTATATACTTAATTATAAAATAAATAATAATCGATATAACTACTGTATAAAATATTATATTCATATACTTCTTAATAATATGAAAGTACCACAACTTAGAAAAAAATCAGAAATAAAATCTTGTCACAATGTAACTTGGCAAGATAATTATAGTTGGATTCATCAAAAAGACATTTTGGATGTTTTGAAAGATAAAAATAAGTTAAATTCTGAGGTTAAAGAATATCTCGAACAGGAAAATACTTTCACAGATCATCACCTAAAAGACACTAAGGATGTACAAAAAAAGTTATTTAATGAAATAAAAGGAAGAATTAAACTTGATGATGAGTCTCTCCCTTTTAAAGATCATACTTATGAATATTGGACAAAGACAACCACAAAAGGCAATTACTCAATTAAGCTAAGAAAAAAAATTAATACACATAAAATAGAAGAAATTTGGAATGGAGATAAAGAAAAAGAAAAACTTAATGTTGAATATTTTGGCATTGGCGATCTAGAGGTAAGTCATAATGATAGATATTTAGCTTATTCATTGGATATTAAAGGATCTGAATATTACACAATTTATGTTAGAGAAATAAAAACTAATAAAATAATCACAAAAAAAATAATTGATACATCGGGCAGTATCACTTTCAGTTTAGATGATAAATATATTTTTTATTCAAAATTAGATGAAAATCATCGAGCTAGAAAAATTTTTAGACATGAAATCGGAAATCTAAAAGATGAAGATGATTTAATTTTTGATGAAAAAAGTGAAGCTTTCACTGTAAGCATAAACTTGAGTTCAGATGAAAAATATTACTTTATCTCTTCCTCAGATCATAATACTTCTGAGCAATATTATTTTGAAGTCGATGAAAAAAAACCAAATCCGAAATTAATCATAAAAAGGGAAAAAGGGATTTTATACTCTATAAGTTCATGGGATAACAAGTTCTATAACCATACAAATAAAGATGCAGAAGATTTTAAAATTGATATTTCTACAAGTTTAAAAAGTCAAGATTGGCAACCTTTCATAGCAGCGAAAAATGAAGTGTTAATTGGGGGATGTGTTTTTTTAAAAGATTGGATAATTCGTTCAGAGACATCAAATGCTCTGGACAAATTGTTTGTAAGAAATATTTCTAAAAATGAGGAGAAAGAGTTAATTTTTACAGATGAAACAGTCTGTGTTCCAAGTATATCATTAAGACAAAAAGATAAAGATACTGATGAAATCTATATTGGTTATTCATCTCCCAAAACTCCATCAAGAGTTTATTTGTATAATCTTTCAACCAAATCTAAAAAATTGGTTAAAGAACAAGAAATTCCATCAGGTCACAATCCTGATAATTATATCGTGGAAAGAGTTGATTATTTGTCTCACGATGGAAGAATTGTTCCCTTAACAATAACGAGACATAAAAAAACCAAAACTGATGGATCAGCAAATTTACTTCTTTACGGCTATGGCTCATATGGAAATTCAATGAGTCCAGGTTTCTCAGCAACAAGATTTAGTCTTATTGATAGAGATATAATTTGGGCGACCGCACACATAAGAGGTGGAATGGAAAAAGGTATGAGATGGTGGAAAGAGGGAAAACTTACTAATAAAAAAAATACTTTTGAAGACTATATATACGCAGCTAAATATTTAATCGATAATAAATATTCTTCTAAAGGTAAAATAATTGGAATGGGAGGCTCAGCAGGAGGTCTTTTGATGGGAGCTGTAGTAAATATGGCACCAGACCTGTTCTTAGGAATTATAATGGCGGTACCATTTGTTGATTCTTTAACAACTAATCTTGATCATTCTTTGCCTTTGACGGTTGGAGAATTTGATGAGTTTGGTAATGCCAAGGATAATAAAAGTCATTTTGATTACATATTTTCCTATGCTCCATATAATAACATAAAAAAAATGGATTACCCTCATATGTTAATAACAACTAGTCTAAGTGATAATAGAGTATTGTTTGATGAACCAGCAAAGTTTACTGCCAAACTTAGAGATTATAAAACTGATAATAATTTACTTCTTTTAAAAACTGAAATGAATGCCGGTCATGGTGGAAAATCGGGAAGAGACGGTGCAATAGAAGAAATTTCTCTTGATTATGCATTTGCTTTAAAAATTTCAAACAAAATTAATTACTGATCTTGAAAATTTTAGATTAATTACTATGTAAATTTTATAGGTCGCCTAATGGGGCTTATTAAAAATAAACTTGCTTAACAAAGGAGGATATAATGACAAGTAAGGATTTATCTATTTTTAACTCTCTAAGACCATTTTCAATTGGTTTTGATGATATGTTCGATCAATTTGAAAATATGCTTGGAAATGGTGCAGTGACTATGCAGTCAAACTACCCACCATACAACATTAGAAAGACTGGTAAAGACAACTACGCAATTGAAGTTGCTTTGGCTGGATTTAATAAAAAAGATGTTGAAGTAGAGTTTGAAGATAATTTATTAACTGTAAGAACAAAACAATTTAATAAATCTGAAGATAAAGATGTTGCTGGAGAAATTATACATAAAGGTATTTCTCAAAGACAATTTGCAAGATCATTTACTATTGCGGATGATGTAAAAGTAAATACAGCAGAACTTAGGGATGGTCTTTTAACAATTTCTTGTGAAAGAATTGTTCCAGAACATAAAAAGAAAAAACTTATAGAGATAAGATAAACAAGCCTTACTTGCGGGGAATAATTCTCCGCAAGTAAACCTAAAAACATCCATTAGATACAAATCCTACTACAATTGAATTCGAGTTTATTTCAAATCTTCTTTCACATGGGATCCCATATTTTTTAGTATTATACACTAACACTAAATTACCCTTTTCATTTTTAAAATCTTCGTCTGATTTACCAAGCTCTACTTGTAATTCATCTGAAGATTTACCAATAAATTTTGATAATTTTTGGTTTTCTTTTTCTACAATTGCATCTGTTTTTTTTTTAATTGTTTCACATCCTGTGATTAAAATTATGAGTATAAAATAAAAGTAAATTGATTTAAGTTTCTGCATTATTCCATAATAACAGTCTAATTATTAGATAAATATAAACTTCTAGGTTGAAAGTTGTGAATAAAGAGCAGTTTTGAAGGGAATTAATATGAAGAATCAAATAATTATTTAATAAAGAAAAGGAGGCTCAATGCTTGAAAATTATTTTAATTACAAAAAACATAAAACTGATTTTAAGACTGAAGTTATAGCTGGAACAACAACATTCCTAACTATGGCTTATATAATGTTTTTAAATCCATTCATATTATCAGGAGAATTTGCCGGACCTGATAAAGGTTTCTTTGATTTCGGTGCAGTATATACAGCAACAATTTTAGCTACAGCTCTAGCATGTTTTATAATGGCTTTTTACGGTAAAACTTGGCCTGTAGGACTTGCGCCTGGTATGGGTATTAATGCTTTTGTAGCTTTCGGAGTTTGTGCAGGAATGGGATATACACCTCAAGAAGCTTTGGGTGCAGTATTAGTAGCTGGGGTATTATTCTTAATTATATCTCTTACACCTATCAGAGCTTGGTTAATCAACTCTATTCCAAAAAGTTTAAAGTTAGGAATTGGAGCTGGTATAGGATTATTTTTGGCAATAATTGGTCTTCAAATTATGGAAGTTGTTGTTGATAATCCAGTTACACTAGTACAACTAGGTGACTTAAGTGATCCTCTAGTATTGTTGGGATGTGCAACATTTATAGCAATAATAGTTTTAGAAAAAATGAATGTTAAAGGTAATATTATCATTGGTATTCTGGTGTTTAGTATCATTTCATGGGCTGCAGGTCTTGCTAAATTTAATGGTATTGCAAGTGCGCCACCACCAATGACTTATCTCTTTGATTTTGATCTATCAGCAGCCATGACTGCAGGTATGTCTACTGTGATATTTACATTATTATTCATAGACTTCTTTGATACAGCTGGAACTTTAACTTCGGTTGCTAATGTTGCGGGTAAAGTAGGAAAAGATGGAAAAGTACAAGATATCAATAAAGCAATGTTATCAGATAGTGTAAGTACTGTGGCTGGAGCAATGATGGGAACTACTACTGTTACAAGCTATGTTGAGTCTGGAGCTGGTGTAAAGGCTGGTGGTAAAACTGGAATGACATCTTTAGTAATCGGTCTTTTATTCTTAGCATGTATATTTTTTGCTCCTTTAGCAACAAGTTTACCTAAACAAATAGACGGTGCAGCTTTGCTTTTTGTGTCAGTCCTTTTTATAAGGAATATTACTGACATAGAATGGAATGATATTTCAGAGTCAGCGCCTGCTATTCTAGCTATGATCTCAATGCCTTTGACTTATAGTATTAGTAACGGTATTGCTTTAGCATTTGTATCTTATGCTTTAATCAAAATATTTACTGGTAAATTTTCAAGTACATCTCCAGCAATTTGGGTTATAGCAATATTAAGTGTCGTTAGTTTTGCTGTCGCTTAATTAAAGTTTTATTAATAGGGCTGGTGTATCCAGCCCTATTTATTTTTTTTGATTATTTCGTCAATAGATATTTCTTCATAATGTTCTGTAGGTTGTACAATCCAAGGATCAGAATCTAATCTTATAGGACAAAAATCTGGTTCAAATGAGGAAGATTTTTTTTTCCATAAACATGCAGTTTTGACCTCCTTTATATAATTTTTAGTAGGCCCATAACTCCTCAACCATTCAATACTTTTATTAAGCGTTAAGCCTGTGTCAGACAAATCATCTATTAGGAGGACTCTATTAAAATCTTTTTCATTTGCTAATGAACTTATCTCTCTAGCAAACATTAATTGTCCTTGTTTATCCTCTATTCCTTTACCTGAATAACTCTGTATCACTATATAGGCAATTGGAAGTTTTAAAATTCTAGAAAGTATATCTATTATTGGTGCAGCTCCCCTCATGATGCCAACTAGAACTGTTGGTTTATAACTATTATGAATTAGCATTGCTAATTTTTCAACTATTTTAGTGTATTCTTGGAAACTTATAATTAATTTATCTGCCATAAATTTTTTTATCATATAAAAAAAATTAAAAAAGATCTAAAAGTAACTATGAAAATATTTGACTGTTTTATGTATTTTGATGAAGATCTAATCCTGGATCTTAGATTAAATTACCTCGATCCATTTGTTGATCATTTTGTAATTGTAGAGTCTATTTACAATCATAATGGTGAAAGTAGAAAGCCAAAATTTGATATAAAAAAATTTGAAAAATTTAAGGACAAAATAACGTATCTTTTAGTTGATCGAGAAGGAGAGAATTTTTTAGACATTAACGATAATGATGTTGATGACCAAAAGGCAGGAAAAAAACTTATGAATGCTCTTATAAGAGAAAATTTCCAAAGGAATTTCATACTCAATGGTTTAATTCAAGCTAATGATGAAGATTGGGTCATTATTTCGGACTTAGACGAAATTCCAAATTTAGACATGAATGATTTAAAACAATGTAAAAATGAAATTGTTTTTTTTAAACAAACAATGATCTATTATAAATTAAATCTTTTTTTGGAAGACTTTCCATGGATTGGCTCTAAAGCCTGTAGAAAAAAAAACTTAAAATCACCCCAATGGTTAAGAAATATTAAAGATAGAAATTATCCCTGGTGGAGATTTGATGTTTTTTTTTCCGATACTAAATATTCCAATATAAAAATTTTTAAAAATGGTGGGTGGCATTTTTCTTATATTAAAAGTCCTGAGGACATAGAAAAAAAATTAAAATCTTATTTGCATCATGTTGAGTATGAGTTAAACCCACTTGGTAAAGAAAAAATTTCTGAATTAATTAATCAAAAGAAAGCTGTTTATAATTTAAGGGTAGACTCTCGATTGAATAAATTTAATGAAGGAGATGAATTAAAGAAATTAGATCTTAATCTTTTACCAAAATATGTTAGAGATAATATGAATATATTTAAGGATTGGATAGAAAAATGAGTAAAGGTTATATTGTATGTGTTTATGAAATAATAAATGACGATAATACATTAAAAGAATATGCAGTAAAAGCAAAAGTTGCTGTTGAAAAATATAGTGGGAAATTTTTAGTAAGAGGTGGAAAAAAAATTGTTACTGAAGGTAAAAATTTTGTTAGAACTGTTGTAATAGAATTTAATTCATTTGATGTGGCTAAAGAATTTTTTTATTCCTCTGAATATCAAGCGGCTCACGAATTATTAAAAGATAAAAAAGTAGTGAGAAATCATCAAATAATAGAAGGAAGCTAATATTGAATTGGTTCTGGATCAATACTTCTCCAAAGATACCAAGTAGCAACTGAACAATAAGGTGTAAACTTTTTTTGTAAAAGTTTAATAAATTTTTCAGGGGGTAAATATTTTTTTTTATAATTTTTTGATATAGCTCTTAAAAGCCCTATATCTTGGACAGGCCAAATATTAGACCTATTATATGTAAATAATAAAATCATTTCAGCAGACCATCTTCCGATTTGTTTTAAACTAGATAAATAAATAATTGCTTCTTCATCACCCATTTTATTAATCAATCTTGGATTAAAAGATCTATCTATCATCTGTTTTGCTAAATTTTTTATTCCTGAAATTTTCTGTCTACTAAGTCCACAGCTCTTTAGTTGAATTTTAGATAATTTTGAAACTATTTTAGGATTAATCTTATTTTTACACTTTCTTTTGAATTTAATAAAAACTGAGTTAGCAGCAGCGACACTTATCTGTTGTCCTATAATACTTTTACATAATGAAAAAAAGATATCTTTGCGTGAAGTTAATGTTGTTTCTGATGGACTTTTATAACTTTTGATTAGATTGGACATCGTCTTATCTTTTTTTGAGAGATATTTTTTAGCCTTGTTCCAATATTTCGGGGATTTAGTCATTTATAGTCTCTGAAGAAATAATTTTTTTTTTATAAATTTCTCTTCTAAAAATTATTAATGTTGAAATAATAACCAAAAAAGCTCCCATCAATGTTTTAATTGTAGGAACCTCACCCCAGATAAGATAGCCAAAAAATATGGCAAAAACCAAAGCTAAATACTTTAGAGGTGTAACAAGAGAAACTTCTGAATATTTATATGATTGACTGAGCCATAAATTAGCAACACCTCCAAAGATACCTACTAAAGATAATAATATAAAATGATTAAAACTGGGCATCACCCAGCCCTGAGGAATTGTAAATAAACTCAGTAATGTTATAGACAAAGAAAAGTAAAAAGAAATTAACCACACTGGTTCAGTTGAAGAAAGTTGTCTAATGGTTATTGCCACATATGAAAGTCCTAAACAAAATATTATTGGAAAAATATAATAGATATTAAGTTCAGTTATTCCTGGTTCTGTTATAACTAAAATACCTATGAAACCTATAACTACTGCTAACCATCTAAAAATTCCAACTTTTTCGCTCAAAAAAAATATTGATAAAATTGTTGCAAATATTGGAGACGCAAAAGAAATACTGACAACTGTAGCCAAAGGTAGTTCTCTTAAAGCAATAAAAATTGAAACTAGAGCAATTAAACCTGATAAACATCTCAATAAATGAAGTCCTGCTCTTTTAGTTTGATAAAAATTATGCAATCTTTCTCTTGGAATAATAAAAAAATAAAAAATAATTCCAAAAAAGCCTCTAAAAAACAATACTTGTCCAATTGGGTAATCTACAGACCATTTAACTATAATATCCATCAAAGAAAATGCGCAAATGGATATAAACATGTACAAAAAACCTAATTGATTTTTACTGAGCATATGAATAATTTGTAGTTTAATTTAAATCATAATCAATGGAAATAGCAGTTTTAGCATTAGGATGTTTTTGGGGACCAGAAATAAAATTTAGTAAAATTGATGGTATTATTAAAACTGAAGTTGGATATTGTGGAGGTAACAGTCCAACCACAACTTATAAGGAAGTTTGCACGGGTAATACAAACCATGCGGAGGTTGTTAAGCTTGATTTTGATGAAAAGGTTATCTCTTATGAAAAAATCTTAAAAATCTTCTTTCAAATCCACGATCCAACAACTCTTAATTCTCAAGGGCCAGATTTTGGAACTCAGTACAGAAGTGAAATATTTTATCTAAATGATAATCAAAAAATAATAGCTGAGAAAGTGCTAAATAATATAAACGAGAGATTATCTGGCAAAGTTGTAACAAAAATTTCTTTATTGAAAAATTACTGTCCTGCTGAAGAATATCATCAAAAATATTTAGATAAAAGATAGAATGTCATTGGTTGAAACAGACTGGTTAGCAAAAAATATTAAGGATGTAAAAATTATTGATTGTTCTTGGCATATGCCTCAAACAAAGAGAGATGGTTTTGTAGAGTATACGAACAAACATATACCAAACGCTATCTTTTTTGATCTAGATAATAATTCTAAAAAAAATATCGATTTGCCTCATATGCTCGTTGAAAAAAATGATTGGGAGAAAATTGTATCAAATATGGGAATAAAAAAAGAAGATAAAATAATCATTTATGATAATTCTGATGTAATAAGTTCCTGTCGTTGTTGGTTTAACTTTATTTATTTTGGACATGAACCAAAATTGGTCCATGTTTTAAATGGGGGGCTTAAAAAATGGGTTATAGAAGATAGAGAAATAACAAAAAATCTGCCTGATATTCAAATGTCTAATTACATTAGTTCTGAAAAAAAAGAATTTGTAAAAACTAAAAACTTAATCGATCAAAATATTGATATTCAAAATTTTAAAGTTATCGATGCTAGAAGCAAAGAAAGATTTGAGGGAAAAGTTCCAGAGCCAAGAAAAGGTTTAAAAAGTGGCAGTATAAAAAATTCTTTTTGTATCCCTTTTAATAACTGTTTAAATGAAGATAAGACATTTAAAAGTAAAGAGGATCTTAAGCTCATCTTTGAAAATTGTTTAAAAAATATAAATGATAGAAATATAGTTTTTTCATGTGGATCTGGTGTTACTGCGTGTGTTTTGGCACTAGCTTATTCTTTAATAAATGATAAATATCACCCTTGTATTTATGATGGCTCTTGGGCTGAATACGGCTTAATTTAAATTTAAAATGAAAAGATCTACAAAAACTATTTCTATAATATTGGTGTTTTTCTTAATCATAGCAATTGTGATTATTGGAAGAACAATGATCGGAAATCATTTTAAAAAAAAATTTAGTAAAAGACCCCCTCCAGGAATTATAATTAGCGAGGTTGTAGAAAAACAATTTTCAGAAAAAATAGAAACTTTTGGAACAGCAATTTCGAAAAAATCTCAAACATTTAAGATAAAAAAAGATGACCTTTTAAAAGACCTAAAGCTAAAAAATTTTGTAAAAAAAGGCGAAATATTAATTGAATTGAAAAGTGGTAATATAATAGCACCATTCAATGGAGTATTAGGATATACCGGACTTACAGAGGATATTCTTGTTTCAAATAACATAGTCATTATCACAATTGATGATAACTCAACTATATATTCTGATATAAAAATACCTGAAAATTATGCATCATACATAAAAAAGGGGCTGCCAGTTGATGTTAAAATAGCTAACTATAAAGAAAAAATTTTTAAGGGTGAGGTGGACTTTGTTTCAAGTAGAATTAACGCTGATACCAGAAGTTTACTATCAAGAATAAAAGTGAATAATAAAGACTTAGATTTAATTTCAGGTTCATTATTAGAAGTTAGTGTAAAATTTAACCTTAGAAATTCTTTAAGTGTACCTGATACAAGTGTAATGGTTGAAGGTGATAAATCTTATGTTTATAAAATTAATGATGAAAATATTGCAAACAAAACAGAAGTAGAAACAGGTTTAAGAACAGATGAAAATATAGAAATAATTTCTGGTTTAACTCAAGGCGATATCATTGTGGCGGAAGGTTTAAGGAAAGTTAGACCTCGTGGAAAAATAAAACCCATCAATCAATAAATGAATATTACAGAATTAAGTATAAAAAGACCAACTGTCTCTTGGGTTATGTCTCTTATTTTAATTGTTTTTGGCTTATTCGTGTTTTGGAAATTGCCAGTAAGAGAGTTGCCAAATGGTATACAGCCTCCAGTCGTACAGATTCAAGTAGATTATAAATCCGCTGCGGCTTCAATAGTAGATCAAGAAGTAACTCAGGTTGTTGAAGATGTTATTGGAGGAGCCGAAGGTATAAAAAATATCGATTCTAAATCTGAAAATGGAAGAAGTACAATCAATGTAGAGTTTGATACTAGTATAGATTTAGATAATGCGGCCAACGACATTAGAGAAAGAGTTGCTAGAATTGTCGATAATTTACCCGCCGAGTCTGATGCTCCACAAATACTCAAAAGAGCAGCTGGTTTTACTACAACTATGTGGTTATCTTTATCCTCTTCAACTTGGAGTGATCTTGAGCTAGGAGATTACGCAGAAAGATATTTGGTTGATCAATTTTCTAGTGTTAAAAATGTTGGTAGGATCAGAGTTGGAGGGTTAAGAGAATTAAGTATCAGAGTTTGGATTGATCCTATTAGGCTTGCTGCTAATAATTTGACAATCAAAGAGGTTGAGACTGCGATGAGGGCAGAAAATATTAGTCTTCCAGCTGGAACTCTTGAAGCAGACAACATTGATTTAACACTTAATTTAGATAAATCATATAATGACATTAATTCTATCAAATTACTCCCAATTAAAAAAAACGGTAATAAAGTTATTTTATTATCTGATGTTGCAAATATAGAATTTGGTCCAGTTTCAGAAAAAACCCTATTTAAAGCCCAAACTAAAGATCAAATAAATTTAAAAACTGTTGGAATAGGTATCTATGCAAGAAGTGGTGCATCAACAGTTGAGCTCTCAGATGATATCAAGAAAAAGATTGTTCAAGTCAAGAAATCATTGCCTGATGAATTGGATTTAAGAGTTTCATTTAATCGAGCAAACTATGTGGAGGCAGCTATTCACGAAGTATATAAAACTCTAGTAATAGCTTTTATTTTAGTTGTATTAATAATTTACCTGTTTTTAGGAAATTTAAAGGCAGTTATAGTACCTGCAATAGCACTCCCTGTTAGTCTTATAGCATCCTTTTTAGGTTTATACATATTTGGGCTATCAATAAATATTTTTGTCCTTTTAAGCTTTATTTTAGCTATAGGAATAATCACAGACGACTCTGTCATAATGACAGATGCAATATATAGACGAATAGAAAATGGTGAGTCACCATTGGTTGCTGCGTACAAGGGTTCTAAGCAAATCTCTTTCGCTATCATAGCAACAACGTTAATTTTAGTAGCTGTTTTTCTGCCCTTAATTTTTATTGAGGGAATTTCTGGAACTTTGTTTAAAGAAACAGCAATTGCTTTGTCTTTTTCAATTGTTGTATCTTCTTTTGTAGCATTAACATTATCTCCAATGCTTGCTAGTAAATTTTTATATAAAAACACAACAAAAAAGAAATTTGTACAAAAGTTTGAAAAAATCTTTTTGGGTTTTGCTAATTTTTATAAAGAAACTTTAGATATAATTATTAATAGAACAAAAACTGTAAGCACTTTTATTGTATTAATAGTTGTAGCGTCAGTATTATTATTTAGTTTCTCAAAAAAAGAATTGTTACCCATGGAAGATCGTGGGGCATATTTGATTATCGGTTCAACTGATGAGGGAAGTTCTTTTGAATATACTCAAGAACAAGCCCAGAAAGTGGAGGCAAGACTGATTCCTCTTCTTCAAGCTGAGGATAGTCCATATGCAAGATTTATTATGAGGGTACCTGGCTTTGGTAATTCAGCAAATTCATATAATAGTTTTATAATTATTGCTTTACTAGATGACTGGAAAAACCGAAAAAAGGGACAACAAATTGTTTTGAGAGAAGCTATTGGAAAAATAGTAACTCTACCACAAGCATTGGCTTTCCCTATCTCTCCGCAATCAATAAGAGTTTCAAATTATAATAAACCTTTACAGATGGTTATTTATGGAAACACTTACGAAGAACTAGAGGAAAAACAAAAAAGTGTTATTCGAAAGATGAGAACAAATAAAAATCTCTCTAGAATTGAGTCCGACTACAACAGAAATAAACCAGAGATAAAATTGATGATTAACAAGAATAAAGCTAAAGATTTAGGTGTTTCAACAAAATCGATAGGTGAAACACTTGAAACTCTTTATGGAGGAAAAAAAATAACAACCTTTAATAAACTAGGTAAAGAATATCCTATTATTGTTCAACAATATTTATCTGACAGAAGAAACAAAGAGGGTGTTTCTAAAATATTCGTTCGTTCAGAAACAAATGAAAAACTAATTTCTTTAGCAAATCTAGTTAGTTTTAAGGAAGAAGGCTCAGCAAAAAAACTTGCAAGATATAATAGGCAGAGAGCAGTAACGATATCAGCAAATATTAACGAAGGTTATACTTTAACACAGGCAATGAGTTTTTTAGAGGATGTGATGGCTGATATTGCTCCTGAAAATCAAATTACTTGGAAAGGAAAATCTGAGGAAATTAAAGAAACTAGTAATGAATTATTCATAATTTTTGCGTTAGCACTACTTACTGCATATTTAGTAATGGCAGCCACATTTAATTCTTTCATTCATCCATTTATAATTATTTTAACTGTACCATTAGCTATTTTTGGTGGGTTAATATTTATTCTATTTCTAAATAGTTCAGTAAATATTTTTTCTCAAATCGCTTTAATCATATTAATAGGTATTTCTACAAAAAATAGTATTTTGATTGTTGACTATGCAAATCGAATTAGAACTATGGGGAAAGATATAAGAGTAGCTGTTAAAGAAGCATGTTCAGCAAGATTTAGACCAATTATTATGACCTCACTGAGCACTATGATTGCTATGGTACCTCTTGTAATTGGCAATTTTGGTCCTGGTGCAGGTGAGGGATCAAGACTAGCTGTAGGTTCAACTATTTTAGGTGGAATGATAATATCAACTTTTTTTACCTTGTATATTACTCCATCGATGTATTTTGCATTAGCAAAAAATACAAAAAGAATTGATGTAGTAGATTTAGAGTTAAAAAAAGAGTTATCTAAAAAATAATGTATTTATTTTTGTTCAGTGAATTTCTACATTTTGATAATTGTTTTTTATAGATATTAGATTGTTTTTGAACTTTCTTTGCCAAGCTTATTACTTTTTTATTTTTTTTATAATACTTATAATTTCCCCAGCCCTCATGATAGGCGAGATATTGTTTGAAAGCATCTTTCTTTGAAACTTTGAGAATAGACTCAGTTTTATTTGTATACCACCCAATAAAGTCAACGCTATCTTTAAATCTAACTCTTGTTGCAAGTTTGTTTCCAGTTTCTTTTTTATATTGCTCCCAAGTACCTTTAACAGCTTGAGAATAACCAAATGAGCTCGAAGGTCTTTTAAAAGGGATCACCTTAAAAATTTTTTGTCTTGGAGGTTTTGCTAACCAATCAAAGTCGGACTCCATCTTTATTATTGCTAGTTGAACATAAATGGGTGTACCCCACTTTTGTTCAACCTTTTTAGTATGTTTATACCAAAGATATCTTTCATCAAATATTGAACAACTATTAGCAGTATTAACTGGAATTGAGGAACATCCAGTCAGTAAAAAAAAAATTAAAATATAAAATTTATTTTTTAGAAACTCCATATTTATTTATAAGTTTCCTTACAAAAATTACAACAATCACTCCTAAAAAATTTCCAAATAAATCTGATAATTGAAAACTTCTTTCAGGTATAAATAAATGAAAAATCTCAAGAATTAACGATAATAAAACTAAATAAATAATTAAATTTTTGATTTGATTTTGGTTTTTAAAACTGAGAAAACCAATAGCTGAAATTAGAATAAATACATAAAAGTGATTCGATGATATTATAAAATCAGGTGTTATTTGAGGTTGTATCTTTTTATTACCATAAATAAACCATCCAACTAAACTACCTGGAAAAAGATATAAAGTTATTAAAAAAATGTTTAAAGAATAAAAGATTATTCTATAATTGGAAAAAAATTTTATCATTTAATTATATAGTTTTATTTATAAATATATCTTAGAAATAATAATATGAGTATTTTAGTTTTAGTAAGACACGGTCAAAGTACCTGGAATCTTGAAAAAAAATTTACTGGGTGGGTTGATGTCGATCTTACAGAAAATGGAAAATCAGAGGCAGAAAAGGCAGGCATTTTGATTAAAAATAGAGATATCGAAATAAATTTTTATTATTCTTCCCTACAATTACGAGCAAACAACACTCTTAAGATAATACAGAAAGTTTTGAATGAAAAAAAAAGTTTTACTAGAGCCTGGCAACTTAATGAGAGACATTATGGGGCGTTAACAGGATTAAATAAACTTGAAATGAGTAAAAAAATTGGCGAAGATAAAGTACATGAGTTTAGAAGATCCTGGAATGTCCGGCCAGAGGTTTTAAATAGAGGTAGTAAATTTCACCCCCTAAATATTGATGCTTATAAAGATATACCTAGAGAATCGATTCCTGACACAGAGTCTCTTAAAGATACTTATGATAGAGTGATTAAGTATTATGAAGAAGAAATTAGAGATAAATTAAAAAACAATAATATTTTAATTTCTGCTCATGGGAACTCAATTAGAGCATTATGTAAAAATTTATTTAATTTAGATGATGTTCAAATCTCTAAATTGGAGATCCCTACAGGAAACCCTCTTATTATTGAATTTAATTCACAGAATAAGATAATTCTTTGTGAATACCTCGATAGAGAAAGGGCTAAAGATCTTGTAGTTTTTTAAAAGTTTCAAAATTTGTAAGATGGTAAAACTTATTAGAACTTTCAAAACCGTATAGTTCGTTTTTATCTAAAAGTTCGTTCCAAACTTTAGTAATAGAAAAAGTATTGATATTGTATTTATTAAATATGTTTCTATTTAAAATTTGACAACCGATATATATAAAATTTTTATTATCATCTTTTTTTAACAAATTGTCTTTAATACTAAAATCTCCTTTAAGATTTTTATCAAAACTTCGTGCTTTATTTGCCATTAAAAGAATACAATTTATTTTTTTCAAAAAATAGAAGTTCTGCATTTTATTAATCTCATTTACATATTCCTCATTCCATAAAGTATCTGGATTTAAAACTAAAAAATCATTTTCTTTAGAATTATTAATCATATTTAAAATTCCACCTCCCGTATCTAAAATCATTTCTCCATCACGTATGATTTGAATATCAATTGAAAAATTTTTTTTTTTAATAAATTCAAAAATTTGTTTACTTAAATGAAATGTATTTAAAAAGACTTTTTTAACACCTAACTTAATTAGCATATTTATACAATTCTCTAGCATTGTTACATTGTTCAATTCCAAAAGTGGCTTTGGTGTTGTTAATGTTAATGGGTTCAATCTTTTACCAAGTCCCGCACATAATATTAAAGCTGTATTAATTTTCATTTAATTCTTTTTTAAAGTTTTTATTTAGTAGCTTTTTTAAATCATCAAATAAAACATTTCCATAAATCCTAGTATTAATTAATTTCCAGGTATACGGTATTAATCTAAGATATCTTTTTTTTCTATCTCTAGTGGCTAGTCTAGTAAAAATTCCTATTATTTTAAGATTTCTTAAAATTGATAAAATCTCAAAATCATTTTTAAATTTAGAGCTTTCAAGTTTTTTCTGTTTTTTAATGTAAAAATTATAGATTTTTTGTTTAAATCCTTTTGAAGTTTTAAATCTGACATCATCTATTAATGATGCTAAGTCATATGCTCTATTTCCTATCAATGCATCTTGACTATCAATAACTCCTATTTTATTTTTTACTAACATTAAATTTGAAACATGAAAATCTCTATGTACAAAAATATCATTTTTTAATTTTAATTTATATGTAAGTGTTTTTATTATTTTTTTAAATTCTTTTGAAAATTTTTTTCTCTTAGTTTTTGAAAGTTTTTTTTTTATATACCAATCACAAAACAAATTTGCTTCTTTAATCAATATTTGATTATTATATTTTGGGATAGTGTAAATTTTCTTTTTAAAATTTCTTACTTTTGTATCTTTAATTAGTTGAATTCGATTTAATAATTCAATGACTTTTTTAAAATAATTTAATTTGTTACTTTTTTTTTTACTTAATAAATTGAAAATTGTTTGATCTCCAAAATCCTGAATTTCAATGAAATGTTTATTATAATTCTCATTAAGTAATGTAGGAGCTAAAATTCTATTTTTAATAAAAATTTTATTAATTGCGTCATATATGATTAAATTTTTGAATTTTTCTTTTTTAGCAAAAACCAAAACTGAACTATTACTGTTGTTTTGTTTTCTAAAGAATTCTCTGGATGATGCATCGCCTTTAATTTTTGTTAAATTTTTCATATAAGTTTACAAACTAAGACCTTTAACTTGTACAAATCTTTTCTTATAATCTTTTGCATATTCAAAACTAAGTTCTATTAACTGTTTAGGTTTTTCAATAATTTTTTGAGGCCATTCAATTAATGTAATTGAATTAAACTTGTCATCGAACAAATTTAAATTTTTAAGTTCATCCGCAGAATTAAGCCTATACAAATCATAATGATTAATCTTTATTTTTTTTATTTGATATTCATTGAGTATGTTAAAAGTTGGGCTCGTAACTTCAGTTATAATTTCATTGTTTTCTTTTTGAAACCCATTAATTAGGTATTTAACAAATGTTGTTTTTCCAACACCCATTTCGCCATATAAAAATATTACATCTTGTGGTTTAATTTTTTTTAAAAATTCAAGAGCGAATTCCTCTGTTTTGGTTTCTGAAGATAAATCTATTTTTTCATTTTTAATAGCGATAGGCATTAGGCTTAAAAGGACCTTCTACTCCAACACTTATATAGTCTGCTTGATCTTTTGATAATTTAGTTAGTTTTGCTCCAACTTTTTTTAAATGAAGAGTAGCAACCTTTTCGTCCAGGTGTTTTGGTAGAACGTAAACTTTATTCTCATAGTTTTTATGGTTATTCCAAAGTTCTATTTGAGCAATAACCTGATTGGTAAAAGATGCGCTCATCACAAAACTTGGATGACCTGTTGCACACCCTAAATTAACAAGTCTTCCTTCAGCCAGAAGAATTATTCTTTTTTTACTTGGAAGTTCAATTTCGTGAACTTGAGGTTTTACTTCGGTCCATTTATAATTTTTTAATGCGTCTACTTGGATTTCATTATCAAAATGACCAATATTACATAGGATAGCTCTATCTTTCATATCTCTCATATGATCAGCAGTAACAATGTCTTTATTGCCTGTGGCTGTTACAACAATATCAGCTTTGCTAATAGCCTCATCCATTAATACTACTTCATAACCCTCCATTGCAGCTTGGAGTGCACAAATTGGATCTGCCTCTGTGACTAGAACTCTGGCCCCACTTTGTCTTAAAGATGCTGCACTTCCTTTACCTACGTCTCCAAATCCAGCTACTATTGCTATTTTTCCAGACATCATTACGTCTGTAGCTCTTCTAATTCCATCAACTAAACTTTCTCTACAACCATATAAATTATCAAATTTTGATTTAGTTACAGAATCATTTACATTAATTGCTGGTACTAAAAGAGACTTATCTTTTTCCATTTTATTTAAAGCTTTAATTCCAGTAGTTGTTTCCTCTGAAACTCCTTTCACATCTTTTAATAAATCTCTATACTCGTTGTGCATTATTGCTGTTAAATCCCCTCCATCATCTAAAAGCATATTGGGTTTCCAGTCCTTTTTAGCTATTATTGTTTGCTTAATACACCAAAGGTATTCTTCTTCAGTTTCACCTTTCCACGCATAAACAGGTATACCTGCTTTTGCAATCGCAGCAGCTGCATGATCTTGTGTTGAAAAAATATTACAAGAAGACCACCTTACCTCTGCACCTAAATCTATTAATGTTTCAATTAGTACAGCTGTCTGAATTGTCATATGTAAACATCCGATAATTTTTGCCCCTTTTAAGGGCGATTTACCAGAATATTCGTCCCTTAATGCCATCAATCCAGGCATTTCACTTTCTGCTATAGAAATTTCCTTACGACCAAATTCTGCTTGGGATATATCTTTTACTTTGAAATCATCCATGGAAGGACTTCTAACAATAAAGGATTAATTAATCAATAGAACTCTTTATACTTTAGGAAATATAATTTCCATGCTTGCTCCCTTTTGATCTGTTCTATTAGAAGCTTTAATTGAAGCATTATGAAGATCAACTAAATTTTTGACTATATTTAAACCTAGTCCAGAATGTTGGCCAAATTTATTTGGTCTATTGCTATAAAACCTATTAAAAATTTTATTTGTATCTTTTTCTTTAAAACCCTCCCCTTCATCTAGTATATTTATTACTACCTTATTATCCTTTGACTTAGAAATTTTTACTATTACCTCTTTATCATCTTCACTAAAAGAAACTGCATTATCCAAAAGATTAGCAACTATTTGTTCAATTCTATTTTCTATTCCATTAACAAAATATTTATCTTTTTTATCATTTTCGTAAGATACTTTAATACCTCTCTTAAGCTTATAAATATTGTTAAAATCATCTACAACTGACTTGATAACTGGTTCTATATCAATTTTTTTTATCTTTTCTTTACTAAGAGCTACTTCATCTTTAAGTATCTGCGAATAATCAGTAATTAATCTTTCAATTCTTTGGACATCATGACTTAATATATCAATAAGTTTAATTCTTTGTTTAATATCATTTGTATCATGTAAAATTTCAGAAGCACTTTTCAAGGAAGCAAGCGGATTTCTAATTTCATGAACAAGATCAGTAGAGAAATTTTCTGCATGAGTTATTCTTTTCTGTAATTCTAATGTCATGTCATCTAAAGAATTTGAGAGTAAGCCTAGCTCATCATTTCTTAATTTTAGCGTATCAATATTAGTTGTCTTGGGATTTTTGTTTCTAATTGTTTTAGTATAGCTTACTAAATTTTTTATAGGTTTAAGAAAATACCTATTTAAAACAAATGAAAAGATTAAGATTACAATCCCAACTGCCATTGCGGTTCTTATGATAAAATTTTTTCTTTCATCTATCGCAGCTTTAACGTCATTCGCGTTTTCCGTTATAGCTAAATAACCGATATTTATTCCATTTTGCATCACATTTTTAATAGTTGTTAATTTAAATTTATTAAATTCTTCTTGAGTAAATGTGAATGGAGTCCCAAAATTTTTAGAACCAGCATAATTGAATAATACATCATTTAAAGATACTGAATTTTTTTTCCCTATATTAATGTTTTTTTTTTCAGTAATTTCCTTTGTTTTTTTTTCAGTCAAAATTTCGAATTCTATAGTATCTAACCTTGTTGAAAATGATCTAGGATCCAGATCTAATGTATCTGTGTCTCCAACTAAATTTAATTTATTATCAAAAAATATTACTCTATCAAGGTTTTGAAAAAGAAATCTTGTAGAAAATAAAAAACTTCTAATATCTTCCTCAACAAAGTTTACATTTAATCTAGTTAAATTATCAATTGTATTATTAATAACTTCAATATGATTAGATGATTTTTTTTTTATCAAATTTGGTTGTACATTTTTTATGTAAATAAATGTGAACAATCCTATAATTGTAAAGAAAATTGAATTAATAAATAAGAACTTTTTAAGGATAGATAAATTTTTTAGAATTCTATCAAACATTAGCTAACATTCCACCTATACCCACTCCCATATCTTGTCTCAATAGCTGAAAATTCTGGATCAACTTTTTTAAACTTTTTTCTAATTCTTTTAACATGACTATCAATGGTTCTATCCTCAATGTCAGTGTCTTCTCTATAAGCTATATCCATTAGTTGTGCTCTTTCTTTAATAATTCCTGGTCTTTTTGCTAATTCTTTTACTAATAAAAATTCTGTTGTTGTCAGTTTGTCTGGAAGTTGTTTTCCATCCCATTCACACTCTAACTGTGATGGATCTAACTTTAATTTACCATGAGAAATTATACTTTTATTTTCCTCAATGCTATCTTTTGAATCTTTTTTTCTGAGCTGAACTCTTATTCTTTCTATCAAAACTTTTATAGAGAAACCTCCTGACTTTTTTACAAAATCATCTGCACCTAATTTTAAACCCAGCAACTCATCAATTTCATCATCCTTTGAAGTTAAAAATATAACTGGTAAAGATGTTTTTTTTCTTAACTTTTTGAGTAACTCTTCGCCATCCATTTTAGGCATTTTAATATCAATAATTGCTAAATCTGGAGGAGTTCGAGTTAAACCTATTAAAGCACTTTCACCGTCTATATAAGTCTGGACCTTAAAACCTTCTTTTTCTAAAGCTATACTTAAACTTGTTAAGATATTTCTATCATCATCTATTAAAGCGATTACTTGTTTCTGCATAATTGGATATAAAAATACTAAATTGTTCTAATTTGGGCAATCAAATTAAATTTAGTGAAGTTGTCCCCAGTTATTACCAGTATTTAAATCTACTGTTAAGGGTATGGAAAAAGAGTGATGATCGCTGTTAACAACACTACTCATTTCCTCAATTATAATTTTACTGATTCTTTTTACATCTTCTTCAGGAGTCTCAAAAATTAATTCATCATGAATTTGCAGTAACATTTTTGTTTTATTATTTTTTTGGTCATTTAACTTTTCACTTAATCTAATCATTGCTAACCTCATAATTTCTGATGCAGATCCTTGGATTGGAGCATTAATTGCAGCACGTTCTTGAAAATTTCTAATATTAAAATTTTTATCGTTTATGTTCATAAAATGTGATTTTCTTCCAAATATGTTATTGACATAACCACTTTTTCGGCAAAACTTAATCGTTTGGTCCATGTAAACTTTAATTTCTGGAAACTTTGCAAAATATGAATTCAAAAATTCTTCTGCTTCATAATTAGAAACATTTATTTGCTTGGCTAAGCCATATTGGGAAATACCATAAATAATTCCAAAATTTATTGCTTTTGCCTTTCTTCTTTGGTCTTGATTCACTTTATCGATATTAATATTGAATATTTGACTAGCTGTTAAGGAGTGAATATCTTCATTATTTTTAAAAGCTTTTTTTAATTCTTTCACATTTGCAAGATCAGCTAAAATTCTCATTTCGATTTGATTATAATCTGCAGAAATTAAACTATACCCTTTTTCTGCTACAAAAGCTTTTCTAATATCCTTACCATCCTCTGATTTTATAGGTATGTTTTGCAAATTTGGGTCACTAGATGCCAATCTACCTGTTGTCGTTGCTGCTAATAAAAAAGACGTATGAACTCTTTTGGTTTGTGAATTAATGTGTTCCGGCAAAGAGTCTGAATAAGTATTTTTTAATTTTGAAATTTGTCTCCAATCAAGAACCAATTGGGGAAATTTATGACCTTTAAAAGCAAGATCCTCTAATACAGACGCGCTAGTGGCAAAACTACCTTTTTTCGTTTTTTTAAGATCAGCTATTTTAAGATCATTATACAAAACCTCACCTAGTTGTTTAGGTGAGGCAATATTAAACTCTTTTTTAGATATTTTAAAAACCTCTTTTTGAATTTTTTCAATTTTTTTTTCAAATTTTAAAGATAAGGTTTTTAGGAATTGATTATTAACTTTAACACCTTCAATCTCCATAAAAGCTAAAATTTTAATCATTGGTTTTTCAAATACTTCATAAATGTTGGTCATTTTCTCATCTTTCAAACTTTTGTTAAATTTTTTATATAGTCTATAAGTTATATCCGCATCCTCAGCCGCATAATCTTTTGCTTTTTCAACCTCTACAGAACCAAAATTAATTTCTTTCTTTCCTGTGCCAACTAGATCCTTAAAAGAGATTGGTTTATGGTTTAAATGAATTTCAGATAAGGTATCCATATTATGTCTATTTTTTCCAGCATCCAAAACATATGACATAAGCATAGTGTCCTCCATCGATGTAATATTGATACCATGCTTAAATAATACAATAAAATCAAACTTAATATTCTGTCCTATTTTTTTTATGCTTGGGTCTTCAAGTAAGGGTTTGAGTTTTTTTAAAACTAAACCTTTATCCAAAGATTTCTTTGGATCATGACCTATGGGAATATAACAAGCCTTACCGATTTTAGAGCTTAAAGATAATCCAATTAAATCAGCTTGATGAGGATCCAAAGAGCTTGTTTCAGTGTCTACTGCAACTTCTCCCTTCTCTTCAGCTTCTTCAATCCAATTATCAATTTCTTTTAGATCAGTAATGAGATGATAGTCTTTTTTATTTATTTCTTTAATTTTTTCTTTAGTTTTTGTGATATTTTTTACTTCTTCAAAATTTGGCTCTCCATAAACTGAAATAGCAGAACTCAATAACCTATTAAATTCCATCTCTCTCAAAAATTTATAAAGCTTATCCTTATCTATTTCCTTTAATTGAAATTCTATCAAAGCTCTTTCAACAGGAACATCATGCTTAAGAGTAACTAGCTGCTTACTTATTAAAGCTTTATCCTTATTTTCAATAAGTGTTTCTCTTCTTTTATTCTGTTTAATTTCATGAGCAGATTTTAAAAGTTTTTCCAAATTTCCATATTTATTGATCAATTCTGAGGCAGTTTTTACACCAATTCCTGGTACTCCTGGAACATTGTCACTACTATCACCGGCTAAAGCTTGAACATCAATAACTTTAGATGAGTCTACCCCAAATTTTTTTTGTATATCTTCCTCAGAAATAAATTTATTTTTCATAGGATCAAAAATTCGAACATCTTTTTTATATAATTGCATTAAATCTTTATCAGATGACACAATTGTAACTTTTGCTCCTTTTTTTAAAATTTGATCAACATATGTTGCAATAAGATCATCAGCCTCATAATTAATTAAATCTACAGAAGGCAAATTGAATGCTAGAACAGATTTTCTTATGTATTCAAATTGTGGTGCAAGATCATCAGGAGCTTCGGTACGATTTGCTTTATACTCAGTGTAAATTTCATTTCTGAAAGTTTTTCTTGCAGAGTCAAAAATAACTGCAAAATGTGTTGGCTTTTGTTTATTTTCACTGGATTTAGAGTCCTCTAACAACTTGAACAACATACTGCAGAATCCACTAACTGCACCAGTTGGTAATCCATCACTTTTTCTTGTTAAAGGGGGCAGTGCATAGTAAGCCCTAAATATATAACCTGAACCATCGATGAGATAAAAATGATCTGATTTTTTAATTTTGTCCATTGTAAATAAATATAGATTATCAATAAAAATAAGAGTATTATTTTTTATGGAACTTATAAAGCAAAATACTCAAACTAAAATAATTAAATCATTAATTGTAATTTTTCTTGGATCAATAATTCTGGCTATTTCTGCCAAAATTAAAATACCTTTTTATCCAATACCTATGACAATGCAAACTTTTGTAGTTTTGTTTTTGGGAATAAGCTTTGGATATAAAATTGCTTTTTTTACAGTTGGATTATATTTAATAGAAGGGATATTGGGTTTACCAGTTTTCTCTAATTCTCCAGAAAGGGGTGTGGGTCTAGTTTACTTTACAGGACCAACTATGGGTTATCTAATTGGATTTCTTTCTGCATGTTTTTTGGCTTCTTTGGTTAAATTAAAAGATAACTACTTTATTATTTTTATAAAATTGGTTTTAGCAGTTTCAACTATTTATATTTTTGGTATTTTATGGTTAGGAACATTAATAGGTTGGGATAAGCCAATTGTACAACTTGGTGTTACTCCGTTTCTTTTAGCTGAACTATTTAAGGTTGGTTTGCTTACAGTTATTTCTAAGTATGTTTTTAAATTAAGAAGATTTACTTAGGAGATCTTTTAGATAAAATTCTTTGTAAAGTTCTTCTGTGCATCTTTAATCTTCTCGCTGTTTCCGACACATTTCTATTACATAGTTCGAATACTCTATGAATATGTTCCCACTTTACTCTATCAGCTGACATTGGGTTTTCCGGTGGAGCTGCTTTTTTTTCTGGGTCTGCCAACAAAGCTTTTTCAACATCATCAGCATCTGCAGGTTTGGCTAAATAATCAATTGCGCCCTCTTTTATAGCAGCAACTGCAGTTGGTATATTTCCATATCCCGTTAACATTATAATTCTACTAAGTGAATTAGAGGATTGTATTTCTTTTACTACCTCTAGACCATTACCATCTGCTAATCTTAGATCAACAACAGCAAAACCAGGTTTTTTTGCTTTAACAGTATCTATGCCTTTTTTTACACCTTCAGCTTGAATAACCTCAAATCCTTTTTTTTCCATTGCTCTAGCCAACCTCTCTCTAAAAGGATTGTCATCATCAACAATTAATAGGGATTTATTATCAAAATCAGCTAAGTTTTGAAGTGTTGTTTCATTTTTCATGATCTTAATATGGAGGTTTTTTTCAATATTTCAATAGATCATTATTTACTTTACTTTAGGTAACTATTCTATAATGAGTCGATTTATGAAAGTTATTTCATACGAAATTGCTTTTTTTTGTTAAATTTTTTTTGGGGGGCATTTTAAATGCAAAAATTTAAGTCAGTTGAAGACCTTGTTAAACAACTGAAACCAAATAAGCCGGTTTATTGTATAAGGAAGAAGTCTATTCTTTCTGCATCAAAATACTTTCAAAAAAATTTCCCTGGAAATATTTTATACGCAGTCAAAACAAATCCTCATCCTACAGTTATTAAAACTCTGATAAAAAGTGGTATAAACCAATTTGACGTTGCATCGATTGAAGAAATAAAAGTCATAAAAAAATTCAGTCCATCAGCTAAATGCTCTTATATGCATACTGTAAAAAACAGAGAAAGCATAAGAGAAGCTTATTATAAATATGGAATTAAAACTTTTGCTTTAGATACTAAGGAGGAATTAATAAAAATTATTGAAAGTACAGATAATGCAAAAGATCTTGAATTATTTGTAAGGGTGGCTGTTTCTAATGAGCATGCTGAAATAGATTTATCAAAAAAATTTGGCGCTTTAAGTTCTGAAGCTACTGGATTACTTAGATTGGTTAAACAAAATTCAAAAAAAATTGGTTTAAGTTTTCATGTAGGATCACAATGTATGCATCCTATCTCTTACTCAAAGGGTATTTCAGAAATAGGAAATATAATTAAAAGAACAAAAATTATACCAAATTACATAAATGTTGGAGGAGGTTTTCCAACGATATATCCTGATTTAATTCCACAATCCTTAGATAACTATTTAGAGGAAATTAAAAAAAGTTTAAAGAGTTTAAAATTAGAAAGTATGCCAGAGATTATCTGTGAGCCAGGAAGAGCTTTGGTTGCAGAAAGTGGTTCTACCATAGTAAGAGTTGACCTTAAAAAGAAACAAAAACTTTATATAAATGATGGAACTTATGGAACACTTTTTGATGCGGGCACACCAAATATAGTTTTTCCATCAAAAATGATAAAAGATAGTTCAAATAAAATTATTTCGAAAAAATTAACGGCTTTTGATTTTTATGGTCCTACTTGTGACAGTATGGATTATATGAAAGGTCCCTTTCTTCTTCCAAATAATATTAAGGAGAATGATTATATTGAGCTAGGACAACTTGGAGCGTATGGAATAACTTTTAGAACTCAATTCAATGGTTTCTTTTCAGATGAGATTTACGAAGTTGAAGATAGCCCTATAATGAGTCTTTATGATAAAGACATTAATAAAGCTATTTTGGTTGCTTAATGTCGGAAAATAAAAATCTAGGTCATAATAGTAAAAAAGATTTATTAAAAAATCCAGTTGAACATATAGACATAACATCTTTTGACTCACGAAAGATTATTTCATCTATGGAGAAAATGTCTTTTGTTTCACGAGAAACTGCTAATGCTGCAAATATTTATAATGAAATGCTGAAAGATAAAGATTGTACAATTTTTTTAACATTAGCAGGTTCTACGTCTGCAGCTGGTTGTATGAATATTTATAAAGACCTTGTAAAATACAACATGGTAGATGCAATTGTTGCAACTGGAGCATCAATAATAGATATGGATTTTTTTGAAGCCTTAGGTTTCAAACATTATCGAGGATCACAATTTCAAGATGATACTGAGCTAAGAAAAAATTATATAGATAGAATATATGACACCTATATTGACGAAGAGGAACTGCAGATTTGTGATAAAAAAATTTGTGAAATAGCCGATAATTTAGAGCCTAAAAGTTACACTTCTAGAGAATTTATTTGTGAAATGGGAAAATATTTAAAAAAAAATTCCATCAAAAAAGACTCTCTGATTGAAACAGCTTATGACAACAACGTTCCAATATTTTGTCCAGCCTTCACAGACTCAAGTGCAGGTTTTGGACTAGTAATTCATCAAGAAAAAAATCCAAAAAAACATATGACGATTGACTCAATTAGAGAATTTAGAGAACTAACAGAAATTAAGATTCGGTCAAAAGGTTCAGGTTTATTTATGATTGGAGGAGGAGTGCCAAAAAATTTTATTCAAGATACGGTAATATGTGCCGAGCTTTTAGGTAAAGAAGTTGATATGCATAAATACGCTGTACAAATCACTGTAGCAGACTCTAGAGATGGAGCTTGTAGTAGCTCAACTTTAAAAGAAGCTAGTTCTTGGGGTAAAGTTGATGTAACTAAAGAACAAATGGTTTTTGCAGAAGCAACAAGCGTACTCCCTTTAATAGCCAGTGATGCATATCACAAAGCTGAATGGAAAAACAGAGAAAGAAAAAATTTCTCAAAAATATTTGGATAATAGATTGAAATATCTGTCAAATAAAAAAGGTTTTTTAGGAGTTGATAATAAATTTAATTTTCAAGAAAGAGTTGTAATAGTCCCTTTTGGTCTAGAAAAAACTGTTAGCTACGGCAGTGGTACTAAAAATGGTCCAAGAGAAATAATTAAAGCCTCTCATCAAGTAGAATTATATGACGAGGAATTAAATTGTGAACCTTATAAAAAGATAGGAATAAAAACATTAAAACCTTTTAAGATTGACAAGAACATAAATAAAGCACTAAAAAAAATGACTTCTTTAAACAAAGAAATTTTGGATAAAAAACTCTTTCCTATGACTTTTGGTGGTGAACATTCGATTACACCTGCATGCATAGAGCCATTTGTAAAAAAATATAAAAAAATTTGTCTTTTACATTTTGATGCTCATGCAGATTTAAGAGATAGTTATAATGGTAATAGATTTTCTCATGCCTCAGCTATTAGAAGGTGTTTAGACCATAAAAATGTTTCAATTATCTCATTTGGTATAAGAAATATCTCTCAAAGTGAAATCCCATTCTTAAAAAAGAATAAATCTAGAATAAATATTTTTTGGGCTAAAGATAAAGCAAAGTGGAGTCTTCGGAAGTTTCAAAAATTAATAGAGAATAAAACAGTATATCTTACTTTTGATGTTGATGGTTTTGACTCAAGTATTATGCCTGCTACTGGTACACCAGAGCCAGGAGGATTATTTTGGGATGAAACTTTGGACATTATAAGGATAGCCGCAAAAAACTCTAATATAGTTGGAGCAGACATAAATGAACTTTCACCAATCAAAGGTTTTAACTCTTATAATTTTTTAGTAGCAAAGCTAGCGTATAAAATACTCACTTATAAATATTTATACTAAGCCTATATCGGCTTAAATGTTTTTAATAAAAATCTAAAAGGAATTAGCATTATTAACGCTACTAATATCTTTACTGTTAAATCTCCAAATGCGAGCGAAACCCAAGGTATTCCCGTCGCATAAAAGGATATAGAAAAAAATAAAAAAGTATCAACTGTGGATCCAATAAGTGATGATGTTAATGGAGCAATGAACCAGTCTCTTTTTCTAAAATTATCGAATACTTGAACATCTAGTAATTGAGCTATTAAAAATGCGGTACCTGAACCTATAGCAATTCTTAAGGATATTAGGTCTGCGAAGTTTGTAGAAAATAAAAGAGTAAAACCAATTCCTATAACAAAACCAATATAAACAATTTTTCTAGCAATCAACTTACCATAAGATCTATTAGCTAGGTCCGTAATTAAAAAAGCGACTGGATAACTAAATGCACCATAAGTTAATATTTCTTCTAAACCATAATACCTAATTGGAAACTGAACTAAATAATTAGATGCTAAAACAATAGCTCCCATAAAAAATGAGAGTGTCAAAAATATCTTATTCATCATGCAGACTTAGATTGAACAGGCTTTTTTTGAAATGGAGATTTAATCAGTAAACTTTTTTTTAGTTTTTTTAATCTTGGAGATAAATTTTTATTTTTTACTGTCTTTAAGAATTCATCAAAACTTCCTTTTTTATCGACAGATCTTACACCAGCATTACTAACTGTAAGTTTCATACTTCTTTTTAAAAGCTCACTAGTAAATTTTACTTTTTTTAAATTAGGCAGAAATCTTCTTTTTGTCTTATTATTAGCATGACTAACATTATGACCTTTCATAGGATTTTTTCCAGTTAGTTCACATTTTTTTGCCATAATAACATCGACTATATAAGGTGAGATATGGATTGCGTCAAGTTTATATGATTTAAGATTATCTTTTTTTACCTATAATCTCAGTAAAATTCTTAACACCATCTTTTAACAGTAATTCTTTTAACTCTTTTTTAATAATACCCACTATATTTGGACCTCTATAAACCATTCCAGTATATAGCTGTACGTAATCAGCCCCCGCTAAAAATTTTTTATAAGCGCTTATACCTGAGTCTACTCCACCTACTCCTATAATTTTAATTCTTCCTTTTAAAATATTATAAAATTTATCAATTAAATTTGTAGATTTTTCCTCAATTGGTTTACCTGATAATCCACCTTTTTGATGTTTCAAAATATTACTTAATCCCTCTCTTGTTGAGTCTGAGGTATTTGAAATAATTACTGCTTCGATATTATTATCTAAAAGCACATCCGAAATTTTACTTATATCCTGATCACTTATATCAGGTGATACTTTCACAACGATTGGGATTGATGTATTCAAATCTTTTTTTTTTTCATTAATTATTTTTAATAGTTCATCTAACTTTAATTCATCATGGAAATTTCTCAAATTTTCAGTATTGGGTGAAGAAATGTTTATGGTGATATAATCAGCAACTTCGTGAAAAGTTTTAAAACATTGTATGTAATCACTATTTCTATCATTGGTGTCTTTGTTTGGACCTATGTTTACTCCTAGTAAACCGATCTGTCTTTTAGATTTAATCCTATCTAAAACATTTTTTGCGCCTAAGTTATTAAAACCCAATCTGTTAATTAGGGCCTCATCCTCAACTAATCTAAAAACTCTAGGTTTAGGATTTCCATATTGTTTGAGAGGAGTTACTGTGCCAACCTCAACGAAACCAAAGCCAAGTTTGAATAGGGAATTGTATACTTCAGCATTTTTATCGAAACCAGCCGCTATCCCTAAGGGATTTTCTATATCTTTTTTAAATAATCTTGTTTTAAAAAGAGGATTGTTTTTATCATCATCCAAAATATTAGGAGCAAAACTAAATTTTAAAGATTTGATAGCTAAATTATGAGCTGTCTCTGGATCTAATTTAAAAATTAAAGATCTTAAATTTAAAAACATTATTTAATTTTACCTATTATAAGATCTTTTGTTTCTTTAACACCAAAAAAACTTATAAAAAAACCCATACGTGGTCCATTTTCGTCACCAAATACAACTTCATAAATCAATTTAAACCAGTCTCTAAGATTATCTGAATAACCATTTTCTTTTCCAGTTGAATAGATCAAAGTTTGAATATCTTCAGGAGACATCTTGTCATTACATTTATCCAAAGTTTTTACCAAGGCTTCTAATGCTAATTTTTCGTCTTTATTTGGTTTTTTATATTTTTTTTGTAACTTAATTACATCATTAAAGTATTTAATTGCATATCCAACTAAATTATCAAATATAGGATAATCATTCTCTGAAATACTCGTTTTATATTTTTTAACAAACTTCCATAAAAGATCTTTGCTATCTGCATTGCTTGTTTCAACAAGATTAAGCAACATAGAAAAAGACATTATCGTATTTTCTTTTGGTATTTTGCTATTATGAACATGCCATACTGGATTCATAAGGAGCTGTAATTCATTTTGACTTTTAGACTTTTCAGTAAAATCTAAATATTCATCAACTGCTTTCGGTACTATTTTCTTGTAAAGTTTTTTAGCTCTTTTAGGATTTTGATACATATAAAGAGACAAACTTTCAGGTGAAGCATATTCGAGCCATTGATCAATCGTAATTCCATTACCTTTTGATTTTGAAATTTTTTCTCCTTTTTCATCTAAGAATAACTCATAAGCAAAACCTGAAGGATTCGTTTTTCCTATCAGTTTAATTATTTTTGTTGATAAGATCGCACTCTCAATAAGATCTTTTCCATACATTTCAAAATCGACATCTAAAGCATACCATCTCATTGCCCAATCTACTTTCCATTGTAATTTACAATTTCCATCTAAAATACTAGTCTCTAAATCTTTTCCATTATTATCAAAAACTATTTTAAACTCTTTCTTTTTTAATTCTTTTACTGGAATTTCTAAAACACAACCTGTATCAGGGCATATAGGTAAAAATGGACTGTAAGTTTTTTGTCTTTCTTTTCCTAGGGTTGGTAATATAATATTCATTATACCATCATAATTTTCTAAAATTGTTTGTAATGAGGAATTAAAAAATCCAGATTTATAAAGAATCGATGAACTTTTGAAAATGTATTTAAAACCAAAATTATTTAAAAAACTCTTTAACATCTCATTATTATGTTCACCAAAACTACTAAATTTTTGAAATGGATCTGGCACTTGGGTTAGTGGTTTGTGTAAATTTTTTTCTAATAATTCTTTTTGAGGAATGTTCTCTGGTATTTTTCTTAAACCATCCATATCATCAGAAAATGTAATTATTTCAGTTGGAATATCTGACAATTGTTTTATAGCGTTTACAATCATAGAGGTTCTAGCAACTTCCCCAAAAGTACCAATATGTGGAAGGCCACTTGGACCATAGCCTGTTTGAAGAGTAATTTTACCTTTATTCTCAATAAAAGATTTTCTCTCGCGAAGCATTTTTTTAGCCTCAACAAAGGGCCAGGCGTTTGTTTTATCTAAATTCTCTTTTTTAATCATGAATAGTTCAAAAAAACTAAAATTAACGTTTTTACCAATTCTTATAGAGTTGAAATTTATTTACCATAAAATAATGTTCTTTAAAAATGTCTAATTATAAAACTGTTTTTTTTACTTTAGGAATTCTACAGATAATTCTCGGAATTTTTATGTTGATTCCAACAATTGTCCAATTTATTTATGATGAATTTGATTCATCTTTTTTTGGTGCTTCAATTATTACCATAATTTTTGGAACATTATTTTTTTTATCAAATTTGGATCATCAAAAAAAACTAAACTTACAACAAGCTTTTTTGTTGACTGCTTTATCTTGGTTAAGTATTGCAATTTTTGGATCTCTACCATTTGTTTTTTCTAATACTGGTTTTTCTTTCACAAATGCTTTTTTTGAGAGCATGTCAGGAATTACTACCACCGGATCTACAATCATTGCTGATATAGAAAGCATGCCTAAGGCTATCTTATTGTGGAGAGCAATACTTCAATGGCTTGGTGGAATTGGTATAATTGTAATGGCAATTACATTGATGCCTATAATGAACGTTGGAGGTATGCAATTATTTAAAATTTCGAATAATGATTCTTCAGAAAAAATTCTGCCAAAATCAAAAGAGATTGCTATGAGATTAATTTTTATTTACGCAGGTCTAACGTTGCTTTGTGCTGCCTCATATAAATTTTTGGGTATGAATATATTTGATAGTTTAACACATTCAATGACGACAATAGCAACAGGAGGCTTTTCAAATTATAATGAGTCTATAGGTTTTTTTGATAGTTTTTCTATAGAAATTTCTGCAATGATTTTCATAATTTTAGGGAGTATACCTTTTATAGTTTATATAAAATTTTTGAATGGTAACAAAAAAATTTTTTTTTCAGATATACAGATAAGAACTTTCGTAAAAATAATATTCATTAGTATTATTATGTTATCAATTTATCTATTAATAGATGATACTACTCAACTTAGCTTAAGATCTATTTTTTTTAATGTTATTTCTATTTTAACTGGAACTGGTTATGTTAATGCACAATTTGATAAATGGGGGGAATTCCCTCTAATCTTATTTCTTGTGTTAATGTTTATAGGAGGATGTGCGGGATCAACAACATGTGGTATTAAAATATTTAGAATACAAATTCTTTACTCCTTTGTTTCAAATCAGCTTAAAAAAATTGTTTACCCAAAAGGGGTATTTGTTTTAAAATATGATCAAAACCCGGTGGATAATAAATTTATTGCTTCGATAATTTCATTTATTTATATGTATCTAATAATCTTTTTTATAATTTCTACATTGCTTTCATTGACTGGACTTGATTTTATTACTTCATTATCTGGTGCAGCTACTTCTATTTCAAATGTGGGTCCAGGGCTTGGGTCCATAATTGGGCCAAATGGTAATTTTTCATCATTACCTGATATATCTAAATGGATATTAGCATTAGGTATGATACTAGGAAGATTAGAACTTTTTGCGATATTAGTTTTATTTTTACCCTCTTTTTGGAGAAATTAATATTATGGAAAATATAAATATTTTTTTTAGAGAAAAACCTCTCAAAATGATATGTTTAGGTTTTTCGTCTGGACTCCCCATCTTATTAGTTTTCTCAACTTTGTCTGTATGGTTAGTTCAAGCTGGTATAAGTAGAAGTACTGTAACTTTATTTAGTTGGGCAGGTTTTGCCTATGCTTTCAAATACCTGTGGTCCCCTTTAGTAGACAATTATAAATTACCATTTTTAACAAAATTAGGTCACAGGAGAAGTTGGCTTTTAATATCTCAAATATTAATTATAATCGCACTAATATTAACTGCATTTACTGATCCGCAAAATAATTTATTTTATACTGCTTTATTTATTACTCTTTTAGCTTTTTTTAGTGCAACTCAAGATATTTTAATAGACGCATTTAGGATAGAGTCTGCGCCTCAATCCTTTCAAGGCCCCATGTCTTCAATGTACATTGCTGGTTACAGAATAGCTATGCTTGTAGCGGGAGCAGGGAGCTTATGGTTAGCAGCTTTATTTGGTACTGAAATTTACAACCAAGATGTATGGAAAAAAGTATATCTTATAATGTCAACTTTCATGTTTGTAGGGATCTTTGCAACTATGTCCTCAAAAGAACCAAAAAATAGAAAAAATCCTAAAAAAGATAGTCATTTAAAATTTTTGTTAGCTATATTCTTTTCTGTTATAGGATTTATATTCTTATACTCGATTATTGATAATCCTTATGATAAAAAAGATATTTTTTTAAGTTTTATCTTTTCTTCAACGAGATTAATTATTTGTTTTATATTTGCTTTTCTTATTGTCAAAATTTTGATTTTGATAAAATTTACTTCAAGGGAAAAGATTTCAAATAGTTACCTTAGTCCAATCATAAATTTTGTTGGAAGATATGGTAAATTTGCCTTTCTAATTTTACTTTTAATTTCTTTGTATCGTATAGCTGATATTGTTATGGGAGTAATGGCCAATATATTTTATTTAGAAAAAGGTTATAAAATTTCAGAAATAGCGACATTTTCAAAATTTTTTGGAGTTTTCGCGACTATAATTGGTGGTTTTATAGGTGGCTATTGCTCTTACAAATTTGGGACAATGAAAGCATTATTTTTTGGAGCTCTCATAGCTGCACTCAGTAACTTATTGTTTGCATGGTTGGCTATTTCACCATTAAGTATTAATTTTTTGATTGCTGTAATTACAGCAGATAATATATCCAGTGGCTTTGCTGGGGCCGCATTTGTTATTTATCTATCTGGTCTTACTTCAATAAAATTTACAGCTACTCAATATGCATTATTTAGCTCTATTATGCTTTTTTTACCAAAGCTTATTGCAGGTTATGCAGGTAGTTGGGTCGATGTAATGGGTTATGCTTATTTTTTTTCATTAACAGCATTATTAGGCCTTCCAGTTCTTCTTTTAGTTATTTGGATAGGAAAAGTAGCACCAATTAAAAATTAAATGATAAATAATTTTTCTGTAATTAATATATATGAGAGTCCAAATTTGGATTCAAAACTTTCGTCACAAATGTTATATGGAGAAAAATTTAGAATTTTAAACAAAAAAAAAAATTGGTTAAAAATTAAAACTGACTATGACAATTACATTGGTTATATTAAAAATAAAAAGTTTTTGAAAAAATTTGATCCCAAATTTAAAATTTCTTCAAAAAAAACAGAAATTTTTACTAAAATAAACAAAAGATTTAAAAAGACAAATAAGTTTTTGTATTTTGCAAGTAGAATTTCAAAAATAGATGAAAATAGAAATTTTATAGAATTTGAAAAAAATAAGTGGATAAAAAAAAATAATCTAAAAAAGATTAATTATTTTGAAAAAAATTACAATAAAATTTTCAAATTTTTCTTAAATTCAAAATATCTTTGGGGTGGAAAGACTTCGAGTGGAATTGATTGTTCAGCACTAGTTCAAATTTATTTCTATTATAATAGAGTTTTTTTTCCAAGAGATACGAAAGACCAAATTAGATTTTGTAAAATTAAAAATAAAAAAATATTTTCAAAAGGTGACATTATATTTTGGAAAGGTCATGTAGGAGTATGTTTAAATCAAATTAAATTTATTCATGCATACGGTCCAAAAAAAAAAGTAATAATCATGCCTACTAATCTAACTATTCAGCATATTAAAAAAACTGCAAAATTAATTGTTAAAAAAGTTAGCAATATAGGTGCTTATTAGTCTCTTCCAAAATTAGGCTTATTTATATCTTGTTTCAGTTTGATAATTTTAGATCTTACTTTTTTTGTTTGTGTCAATTTTTTAAGAATAGAACTATTATTTTTAGATAAAATATCCTTTTTAAAAGATTTTAAGTTTTTAATGAACAAATTAATTGCTTTTGAGACATTAGTTTTATTATCAAAAAAAATGTCTCTCCACATAATTTCATTGGATGCTGCAATCCTTGAAAAATCTCTTAATCCTCCTGCGCTGTATTTTAGTAGATCATACTTTTGTTTTTTCTCAAAATCTTGTGCTGATTGAACTAAATTATAAGCTATCAAATGTGGTAAATGACTTGTTATTGAAAAAATTTTATCATGTTTATCTGGACTCATTTCAACAGTTTTAGAGCCCATCTTCCTCCAAAAAGATTTCAAAAACTTTAAATGAGTTCTATTAGATCTTTTCCCCTTGATTAAAATACACCACTTATCTTCAAAGATATTTTGTTTTCCATTCTCAGGTCCACTTACCTCAGATCCAGCAATTGGGTGACTTGAGCTCCAAAAAATACCTTTTTTCAAATTTTTATTTATTACTTCTAGAGACTTACACTTTGACGAACCTATGTCTGTTATTATATGTTTTGAATGAAAATTTTGATTCATTTTAAGAATAATTTTTTTGTATTCATTCATTGGGGTACAAAAGATAATTAATTTTGATTTAGCAACAGCATCTTCAGGTTTTTTTATAATTGTTGCAGGTAATTTTAATTTTTTAATCTTTAATATGTTCTTTTTAGATTTTTCATAAACAAAAATTTTGCTAGCTAATCTTTTTTTGTGAATTCTTCGCAATAAAGATGAGCCTAATAACCCACAACCAATTATTAATATATTTGTCATCTATTGAATATTCCTTGCACTGTGCGAATAAACTTTTGACAATCAGTTCTTGAACCTATTGTTAATCTCAACATATTTTTAATTTTGTAACCGTACTCTGTAGATCTTAAAATAATTCCCTTACTTTTAAGTTTTTCATAAAATTTCTCAGCTTTAAATTTGCACTTAGAAAAGTCTAGTAACAAGAAATTTGCCGAAACTTTGTTTGAGCTAATATCATATTTTTCTAAGAATTTTTTTATTTTTTTTGCATATATTAAATTATGTTTGACTGATCTAGATATAAAACCTGAGTCTTTAAGAGACTCAATAGCCGCTAATTGTGCAACTTCATTTATATTAAATGGTGGTTTTATTCTGTTTAAAGCATTAATTATCTTTTTATCTCCATATCCCCAACCTACTCTTAAAGACGCAAGACCATATATCTTTGAAAATGTTCTTAATATAAAAACATTATTTTTATTTCTAAATAATTCTAAACCAGACTTATAGTCTGAATTTTTCATGTATTCTGCATATGCATCATCTACAACTAAAAGAATATTTTTTCTCAGTTTTTTTCTCAATTTAATAATCTCGAATTTATTAAGATAAGTTCCTGTAGGATTATTTGGATTAGCTAAAAAAACTATCTTTGTTTTTTTAGTTACTTTCTTTAAAATTTCAGGAATTGATATTTTGTAATTTTCTTCTTTAGAAAAGATTACTTTTGCTCCAATTATTTTTGCATAAATTCTGTACATCAAAAAACTAAATTGTGGAACTATTACTTCGTCTCTTGAATTAAGAAAGAGTTGGCATATCATTTGTATAACTTCATCGGAACCAGCTCCACATATAATCTTATCTTTATTACATCTAAATTTTTTTGATATTTGATTTCTTAATTTTTTTGATTTCCCATCAGGATATCTTGCAAAATTTAATTTTCTATTTGATAAAACTCTCTTAGCTTTAGGACTAATACCTAATGCAGACTCATTAGCTGAAAGCTTGGTTATGTTTTCTATTTTTTCAATAGTAGATTTACCCGGCTCATATACCTCTATATCTAATTTTTTAAATTTAACAGATGTCATGTTTTTAATTTAAAGCTCTTTATAATTAAAATAACCAATTTTCATATAGTATCAGTAAAAATATTTTTAAAATTGACATACTAAATAACATCTTGTACAAAATTTATGCGCTGATTTAACTGAATTGCGAGCGCTTTAAAAAAACCGCTAAAAAAGTTTTTTTTCTCTCAATTCACATATCGGCTTTAATTATGAATATTAAAGACAACATAAAAACGATTATTATTGAAAAGTCCTTAAAACTGGACTGTGGCAAAACTATAAATAACTTTCCGCTTGCATACGAAACGTATGGTTCACTTAATAAGAAAAAAGATAACGCAATTTTGGTTTGCCACGCATTGACTGGTGATCAATTTGTTACAGGGTTAAATCCAGTCACAAAAAAAGATGGCTGGTGGTCTTACGCAGTAGGTCCTAGCAAATCTATAGATACAAATAAATATTTTGTTATTTGTGCTAACGTCATTGGCGGATGCATGGGTTCATTTGGCCCAAGCCATATTAATCCAGAAACAAAAAATATATATGGTACAGATTTTCCTATAATTACTATTAATGATATTGTTAATGCACAGGTTAATTTGTTAGATCATTTTGGAATTAAAAAACTTTTTTCTGTTGTAGGTGGCTCAATGGGCGGAATGCAAGTTTTACAGTTTGTTAGTAATTTTCCTGAAAGAGCAAAAACAGCTGTACCAATAGCATGCACGTCTAGCCACTCTGCTCAAAATATAGCATTCAATGAACTTGGAAGACAAGCAATAACTGCTGATCATAATTGGTCTGAAGGTAAATATTCCTCAAAAAACAAAGTTCCCGAAAAAGGTTTAGCTGTTGCAAGAATGGCCGCTCATATAACATATTTATCAAAAAAAGGTCTTCAAGAAAAATTTGGAAGAAAATTGCAACAAAGAGATGATCTTAAATTTGGTTTTGATGCTGACTTTCAAATAGAAAGTTATTTAAGATATCAAGGTTCTGTCTTTGTTGATAGGTTCGATGCAAATAGTTATCTTTATATAACAAGAGCAATGGATTACTTCGATTTAGTTAAACAATTTAATGGCAATCTATCAAATGCATTTAGGAACTCTAAAACTAAATTTTTTGTAATATCGTTTACATCTGATTGGCTTTACCCTACTCAAGAAAATAAGGATATAGTTATTGCCTTGAATGCAATTGGTGCAAATGTTGGTTTTGTAGAAATAGAGTCAGATAAAGGTCATGATTCATTTTTGTTGGATGTTCCAGATTTTTTGGAAACTCTTAAAAATTTTTTAGATAAATCATACCTTGAAAAATAATTATGAAACCAGAATATAAATTAATCTCCGACATGATAGAAACAAATTCTAGAGTATTGGATGTTGGATGTGATGATGGAACTTTAATGGAATTTCTTAAACAGAATAAAAATGTTGACATTCGAGGTATTGAAATATCAAAAGAGAAAGTTCAAACCTGTATATCCAAAGGATTGACAGTAATTGAAGGTAATGCAGAATTTGATCTTAAACAATTTCCAAATAAATCTTTTGATTATGTTGTTCTTGGTCAAACTTTACAAGCTTTTGTAAATCCAGAATTAGTTATAAATGAACTTCTTAGAGTAGGAAAAAAAGCAATTGTAACTATCCCAAATTTTGGGCACTGGAAAGTTAGATTAAATTTAATGATAAAAGGTACAATGCCAGTAACCAAAACATTGCCTAATGAGTGGTATAATACACCAAATATTCATATGTGTACTATTAAGGATTTTTTTAAATTTTCTGAAACAATAGATTTTAAAATTTTTAAATCTCTAGCACTCATCAACAAAAATGTATCAAACATTAATAATTCTAATTTATTTACAAAAAATCTTTTTTCAGAACTTGGGATATTTTTAATTGAGAAATAAGATGAGAATTGAAATTTTAAAATGTCTTCAAGATAACTATAGTTATCTTATCATCGATGAAACTAATAAAAACGCATGTGTGGTCGATCCTGGTGAATCAATTCCGATAATTAATTTTGTTGAAAATAATAATATCAAATTGAAATATATTCTTAATACACATCATCACTATGACCATATTGGCGGTAATCTAGAATTAAAAGAGAAATATGGATCTAAAATAGTTGCATTTAAAGATGATAAGAGTCGTATTCCTGAAATTGATGTTCTTGTTCAAAATAATCAAATATGGAAAGCAGGTAACTTTGAAGCAAAAATTTATCATACTCCTGGTCACACAAATGGTCATATTGTGTTCTACTTTTTTAATGAAAAAAAAATATTTACTGGTGATACACTATTCTCTCTTGGATGTGGTAGAATCTTTGAGGGAACTTATAAAGAAATGTTTGATTCCTTGAATAAGATAAAGAAGCTTCCAAAAGAAACAAAAATATATTGTGGACATGAATATACATTACAAAATTCAAATTTTTGCATTCAACAGGACCCTAAAAATTCTAAACTTAAAGATAAGATAATTAAGATAAAAAATAAACTTGAGAATGGTCTACCAACATTACCAACTATTTTAAGTGAAGAGATAGAATGTAATATATTTCTCAAAGCTAATAATATAGAAACATTTTCAAAATTAAGAGATTTAAAGGATAATTTCTGAGTTATAGAGCTTGACTAAAATTAAGCTGGGACTATATTGCGATAGTTAAAATTACATTACACTATGTCATACGCAATAATACAAACAGGTGGAAAACAGTATAAGGTAAAATCTGGTGAGATCTTAAAGATTGAAAAATTAGCGGATTCTAAACCTGATACTAAAATAGAATTCAAGGATATTTTGGCTTATGGAGATGATAAAATAATAGAAATTGGAACCCCTTTAGTTCAGGGCTCCAAAGTAGAAGCGAATTTAATTAAAAATAGTAAAAACAGAACTATCTTAATATTCAAAAAAAGAAGGAGACAAAATTCAAGAAGGAAAAATGGACATAGACAAGAATATTCTCTGATTAAAATTAACAAAATTTTTTCAAAAGATGGTAAAGTTCTGTCTGAAGTTGAAAAGGTTTCTAAGCCTTCAAAAAAAGAAGTGCCTAAAAAGCAAGTAAGTAAGTAGGAAAAAATTATGGCAACAAAAAAAGCAGGTGGATCTTCCAGAAATGGTCGAGATAGTGCTGGCCGAAGGCTGGGTGTTAAAAAATATGGTGGTGAAACTGTTATACCTGGAAATATAATTGTTAGACAGAGAGGTACTAAAATATTTCCTGGAGAAAATGTGGGAATGGGTAAAGATCACTCAATTTTTTCAGTGGTAAAAGGTAAAGTAGTTTTTAAAAAGACTAAATCAGATAGAACTTTTGTTTCAGTAAAACCCAATTAATAGTACAACTTAAAACTAGCGTTGTATTATGAAATTCTTAGATCAAGTAAAAATTTATGTTAAAGCCGGAAACGGTGGAGATGGCTCTCCAAGTTTTAGGAGGGAGAAATTTATTGAGTATGGTGGACCTGATGGTGGAGACGGAGGTAGTGGTGGTTCAGTAATATTAAAAGCTGAGCGCAATCTCAATACTTTGATTGATTATAGATATCAACAACATCACAAAGCAAAAAGAGGTGATAACGGCTCTGGACAAAAACGTACAGGGAAAAGTGGGGATGATTTAATTCTAAAAGTACCTCTTGGTACTCAAGTTTTTGAGGAGGATAACAAAACATTAATTTATGATTTTGTAAAGGTTGGGGAAAGATTTATTGTTGCAAGTGGTGGCAAAGGTGGTCTTGGAAATATAAGATTTAAAAGCTCTACAAATAGAGCACCAAAAAAATTTACAAAAGGAACTTTAGGGGAAGAATTTGTAATCTGGCTTCAATTAAAAACAATTGCTGATATCGGAATAATCGGATTACCTAATGCTGGTAAATCAAGTTTATTGGCAGCAATAACTAATGCAAATCCAAAAATTGCAAATTATCAATTTACTACATTAAATCCTAATCTTGGAGTGGCGAACTATGATAATAAAGAAATTACTATTGCAGATATTCCTGGTTTAGTTGAAGGAGCACATAAAGGGACTGGACTTGGAATCCAATTTTTAAAACATATAGAAAGATGTAAGTCTTTATTACATATGATCGATATCACTGATAAAGATTTGAGGAAAAGCTACAAACAAATTAAAAATGAATTAAAAAATTATAGCTCTAAAATATCAAAAAAAAAAGAATTGGTAGTGTTAAATAAAACAGACCTTATAGATGATAATGAAATAAAAAAAATTATTAAAGATTTTTCAAAATACATAAAATCTGAGGTTATGACTCTAACAACATTTGAAAAAAAATCAGTTTCTAAAATTAAAGCTAAACTAATATCTTATGCATCTTAAAAATTCAAAAATTATTGTAATAAAAATTGGGTCATCTTTGTTGGTAGATGAAAAAAAAAAAATAAGAAAGAAATGGTTAATTAGTTTTGCAAAAGATATCAAAAAATTAAAGTCTAAGAATAAAAAAGTAATAATTGTAAGTTCTGGAGCTATAGCTCTTGGTTGCAAGAAAATGAATTATAATAAAGCCAATCTAAAGCTTGAAAAAAGCCAAGCCATAGCATCAATTGGTCAAATAGAGTTAATGAATTTATTTTCAGAAATATTTTCAAAATTTAAATTAAATATTTCTCAAATTTTACTAACCCTAGATGATACCGAAGAGAGAAGAAGATCAATAAATGCTAAAAGAACTTTTGAAAATTTATTTCAACTTGATTATATTCCTATTGTAAATGAAAATGACACTATAGCTACCTCAGAAATTAAATATGGCGATAATGATAGATTGGCATCAAGAGTAGCTCAAATAACTAATGCCGACACTTTAGTATTATTATCAGATGTAGATGGTTTATTTACAAAAAATCCAAAAATATTTAAAGATGCCAAACTAATTAAACGAGTCAACAATTTGATCAAAGATATTAAAGATATTAATATTAAGGGTATAACTGAATTTGGAAGTGGTGGAATGAACACAAAAATTGAAGCAGCTAAAATTTGTAATTTATCAGGATGTAATATGATTATTGCTAATGGACTATATCTTAATCCTATTAACGAAATAGAAAGAAATGATAATTGTACTTGGTTCATATCAAAAACATCAAAATTACATGCAAGAAAAAAATGGATTATTAGCTCCGTTTCCCCTAAAGGAGAATTAATAATAGATGATGGGGCAAAAAAAGCGCTATTAAATGGTAAAAGTTTATTAGCAGCTGGTATTAAAAAAGTTTCAGGAAAATTTAATAAAGGTGATCATATAAAGATTTTAGATAATAAAAAAAAAGAATTTGCTAGAGGTCTAAGTTCTTTTTCATCGAGAGAAATTGATAAGATAATGGGATGTCATTCAAATGAAATACAAAAAATTCTGGGCTATGTATCAAAATCAGAAGTAGTTCATAAAGATGACATGGTAGAAATTTAATGATTAATTTAATTAAAAATATTGGAAAAAAGTCAAAAAAAGCATTTTCTTCACCTATTAATACAAAAAAAAAAAATAAAATTTTACAAGATTATAACCAGTTGATTGTAAAAAATAAAAAGATAATTCTTAACGAAAATACTAAAGACTTAAAAAATGCTTACAAAAAAAAGCTAAATGAAAACTTGATTAAAAGACTTATTTTAAATGATAAAAAAATTCTTGATATAAGCAACTCAATCAAAAAAATTATCAAGTTAAAAGATCCTACTAATGTTATTCTAGAAAAATGGAAAAGACCTAATGGTTTAAACATTTCGAAAATATCAATTCCAATAGGAGTAATTGGTGTTATATATGAAAGCAGACCTAACGTTACTTCTGATGTGGCTTCTCTATGTTTTAAATCTGGAAATTCTGTAATCTTAAAAGGTGGTTCAGAGGCATTTTATTCTAATCGTATCCTTTCAAAATTATTTAGAAAAGCTTTAAAGAAAAATAAAACTAACGAAAATTTTGTTCAATTTATTGAAATAAAAAGGAGAAGTGTAGTTAATATTCTTTTAACTAAAATGAGTAAATTTATAGATGTTATTATTCCACGAGGTGGAAAAAGTTTAGTAAAAAAAGTTCAAGACTTATCTTCAGTCCCAACTATAAGTCATTTGGAAGGTGTTTGTCATTCCTATGTAGACAAAGATGCAAATCCTAAATTTGCAGAAAAAATTATTTACAACGCTAAATTAAGGAATACTGCTATTTGTGGGGCAACAGAAACTATACTAATGCATGAAAAGATTATAAAAAAATTTGGTAATTCTATTCTGAAAAATTTGGAAGATAATGGATGTAAAATAATTGGAGATAGTAAAATTATAAAATCATACGGTAAAAAAATACAGAGAGCTTCTATTAAAGATTGGTCTAAAGAATACCTGTCATCTACAGTGTCAGTAAAATCAGTTAAAAATCTTGATGAGGCTATAAATCATATTAATAAATATGGAACAATGCATACTGATTGTATAATTACGCAGAATAAAAAGTCAGCAAGGAAATTTCTTGAAAATGTAAAAAGTTCTATTGCAATGCATAATACTTCTACTCAATTTGCAGATGGGGGTGAATTTGGTTTTGGAGGAGAGGTCGGAATTTCAACAAACACTTTGCCACCTAGAGGGCCTGTTGGATTAAATCAACTAGTTTCTTATAAATACCACGTATCAAGCAAAGGAAAAATTAGGAATTAACTTGGATTTAAAGAAAAATAAAATTGGGATACTTGGTGGATCCTTTGATCCTGCTCATAAAGGTCATATAGCAATATCCAAAGAGGCTAAGAAAAAATCAAAGTTGAAGAGTATTATATGGGCTATAACGAAAAAAAATCCTTTTAAGAAAAAAAGCAATCTAAGTGTTTCTGCCAGAATTAAATATTGTAAAAAAATAATAGGAAAAAATAATTTTATTAAAGTCAAATTTTATGAAGATATTATTGGATCAAATAAAACAATAGATCTAATCAATTTTCTTTGCCGAAATAAAAAAAATGAAATTTACTTTTTAATGGGTGCAGACAATCTTATTAATTTTCATAAATGGCATAAATGGAAATCAATTTCAAAAAAATGTAAAATTTTAGTATTTGATAGATATGGATATAAAAAAAAATCTTTGAATTCAACGACATATAGAAGGCTAAATAATAAGAATCTTCAATTTATAGAATTTGAAAAAGTCAATATTTCTTCTTCTCAATTAAGAAAAATTTGATAATGTTTCTATAATTAATGGATAAAATCTCTGATTTAAAAAAAATCGTAATAGAAACCTTAGATTTAAATAAAGCACAAGATATAGTAAGTATAGATCTCAAAGATAAAAGTTCTATGGCCGACTATATGATAATTGCAAGTGGAACCTCCTCAAGGCATATTCAGTCATTATCAGAGCAAGTGTTAGAAAAACTAAAAGACAAAGGAGTTAATGATTCTAAGATTGAGGGTAAAGATAGCTTAGAATGGAAATTAGTTGATGGTATTGATTTAATTGTTCACATCTTTCATCCAGAAAAAAGGAAGTTTTATGATCTCGAAAAAATGTGGTCTGAATTAATTCCAAAAGAAAAATTAATTATATGATAAAAAAAAGTTTAGGTATTTTACTTTTATTTTCAGTTGTATGTTTAGACTCAGTAAATTCTGCTGAGAAAGATATATATAAAAAAATTGATTTATTTGGTGAAGTACTTGAAAAAATAAACGAAGAGTATGTTGATGAGATAGACCAATCTGAGAGTATGGACTCTGCTATCAATGGCCTTCTACAATCTCTAGATCCATATTCTGCGTATATGTCTCCAGAAATATTCAACGAGATGCAAACAGAAACAAGTGGAGAGTTCGGGGGATTGGGAATTGAAGTAAGTATGGAATCTGGTGTTGTTAAAGTTATATCTCCTATTGATGATACACCAGCATCTAGAGCAGGAATAAAAGCTGGAGACTATATAGTGAAGATTAATGATACACAAGTTCAAGGAAAATCTCTAGCTGAAGCAGTAGATTTAATGAGAGGTCCAGTTGGCTCAGGAATTGAATTAACAATTAGAAGAAGGGGTGAAAAAAAAGCTCTTACATTTAATATAACAAGAGAAATTATTCAAATTGCATCTGTAAAATCTGATCTTTTAGAAGATAATATAGGGTATATTAGGTTAACTTCATTTAATGACAATAGTGGCAAACAAATTGAGAAAGAAATTAAAAAATTAGAGAAAAATAAAAAGGTAAAATCTTATATTTTAGATTTAAGAAATAACCCGGGAGGTCTACTTTCTCAAGCAATAAAAATCACTGATTTTTTTTTAAATAATGGTGAAATAGTTTCTACAAAAAGTAGAAAACCTTCAGAGAATCGAAGGTGGTTTGCAAAACAAGGAGATTTAACAAATGGAAAAGCATTAATTGTTTTAATAAATTATGGTTCTGCATCTGCTTCTGAAATTGTTGCTGGTGCTTTGAAAGATCATAAAAGGGCAATTTTATTAGGTGAAAATAGTTTCGGAAAAGGCTCAGTACAATCAATCATACCACTTAAAAATGATGGTGCAATCAGATTAACAGTTGCCAAATATTATCTTCCTTCGGGAAAATCAATTTCTGATGTTGGTGTATCACCTGATATTGATATTAGTGAAGAAACGGATGATTTTAAAATAAAAACTGATACTGATAACCAATTAAGTTACGCTATTAAGTTGCTCAACGGATAGAATGGATAAGAAATATAGTAACTTGCCGCTTAGAAGTGGTGTAGGGATAGTCGTTTTAAATCAAGAAAATAAAGTATTTGTAGCAAAGAGAATTGATAACCCAAAAAATTTTTGGCAAATGCCTCAGGGCGGAATTAATTCTGGTGAAGATTTTTTAAAGGCTGCTTATAGGGAGCTTGCCGAGGAAACCAGTATTAAAAATGTTAAACTCATCAAAGAGCTAGATGGTATTATAACCTATGAACTTCCAGACCATCTATTAGGAATCATTTGGAAAGGAAAATATCGAGGACAGAAGCAAAAGTGGTTTTTGATGAGATTTATTGGTGAAGATAAAGAAATTAATATTAATACTCCCCATCCAGAGTTTTTAGAATGGAAATGGATAGAACTAGATCAACTTACTAAAGTGGTAGTAGATTTCAAACTTCATGTTTACAAAGAGGTGTCAGAGAAAGTTAAAAAATTAATTTAATTAAGTGTTTTTAAAATTTCAATTTTTTGATCAATTAAATACTTAGTTTGATCATTTAATTCTTGCTTGCTAGACTCTATCTCTGCTTGTTTTAATAAATTTTGTTTTTTAGATTTATCCATTTCAGCAATATTGAAAATAGAACTAGTTAAAATTGAAAGATTGTTATCTTTGAATTCAACAATACCATCTTCAACATAATAATTATTATCCCCAGATTTTGATAAAATCTTAATTATCCCAGGCTTTAAAAAAGAGATTATAGATATATGGTCTTTAAGTATTCCCATTTCACCCTCATAAGCTGGTACAACAACCTCGGAAACATCTTCTTTTACTAGAAAGGATTTCTCTGGATTAACTATTTCAACTTTAAATTCCTCCTTCATTATGCCGCTGCCTCTTTTTCCATTTTTTTAGCTTTTTCAATTGCTTCCTCAATAGTACCCACCATATAAAATGCTGCTTCTGGTAAATGATCATATTCCCCTTTGCAAATTGCATCAAAACCTTTAATGGTTGACTCCAAATCAACTAATTTTCCAGGTGAGCCAGTAAAAACTTCAGCTACAAAAAATGGTTGAGATAAAAATCTTTGGATTTTTCTAGCTCTAGCAACGACTAATTTATCCTCTTCAGATAATTCATCCATACCAAGAATAGCAATAATATCTTGAAGTGATTTATAAGATTGTAATATTTTTTGAACATCTCTTGCCACCTTGTAGTGCTCATCTCCCACAACTCTTGGATCCAAAATTCTTGATGTAGAGTCTAGTGGATCAACTGCAGGATAAATACCAATTTCAGCAATTTGTCTTGAGAGTACAGTTGTTGCATCTAAGTGAGCAAATGAAGTTGCTGGTGCTGGATCTGTTAAGTCGTCAGCTGGTACATAAATTGCCTGAACAGATGTAATTGAGCCCTTATTTGTTGTTGTAATTCTTTCCTGTAGATTACCCATATCTGTAGCTAATGTTGGTTGATAGCCAACTGCAGATGGAATTCTTCCTAAAAGAGCAGAAACCTCAGAGCCTGCTTGAGTAAACCTAAAAATGTTATCAACAAAGAAAAGAACATCTTGACCTTCCTGGTCTCTAAAATACTCAGCTACAGTTAAACCTGTAAGTGCAACTCTTGCTCTTGCTCCTGGAGGCTCATTCATCTGCCCATAAACTAATGCAGCTTTAGATCCAGGACCATCTTTTTTTATTACTCCAGAGTCTATCATCTCATGATAAAGGTCATTTCCCTCTCTAGTTCGTTCTCCTACTCCTGCAAAAACTGAAAAACCTCCATGTGCTTTTGCAACGTTATTAATTAATTCCATAATTAAGACTGTTTTACCTACTCCAGCACCACCAAATAATCCAATTTTTCCACCTTTTGCATAAGGTGCTAATAGATCGATAACTTTAATACCTGTTACAAGAATTTCTGTTTCAGTCGACTGATCATTAAATTCGGGAGCTGCTCTATGAATGGGCCAACTTTCTTTTGTTTTAACCTCACCTCTTTCATCTATAGGCTCACCAATTACATTAATAATTCTTCCAAGAGTTTCAGGTCCAACAGGTACTTGAATAGGAGCGTCAGTATTTATTACTTCGTCACCTCTTTTTAATCCTTCGGTAGCATCCATTGCAATTGTCCTAACTGTTGTTTCACCTAGATGTTGAGCAACCTCTAGAACTAATCTGTTATCACCATTTTTACATTCCAATGCTGTTAGAATTTCAGGAAGTTCTCCATCAAATTTTACGTCAACTACTGCTCCTATAACTTGTGTAATTATTCCTTTGCTCATAATTATAAACTTTCTGCTCCTGATATAATTTCTATTAATTCTTTTGTAATTGCTGCCTGACGACTTCTATTATACTGGATAGTAAGTTTGTCAACCATTTCACCTGCGTTTCGGGTTGCGTTATCCATTGCACTCATCCTTGATCCTTGCTCGCTAGCTGAATTCTCTAACATTGCTTTAAATATTTGTGTTGAAATATTTTTTGGCAATAAATTACTCAAAATCTCATCTTCATCTGGTTCAAATTCATAACTTTCCTCTGAAGTATTATCTTCACTATTCTCACTATTTAGAGGGATTATCTGTTGGGCTTGAGGAATTTGAGTAATTACGTTTTTAAATTGATTATAAAAAATAGTGCATATATCAAATTCACTACTCACAAATTTATCTATTACTATTTTGCCAACCTTGTCAGCATCAAAATAATTTGCATTTTTTGACTCCTTGAAAGAAATATTCTCAATAATTTTATCACCATACATTCTTTTTAATTGATCATTTCCTTTTGAACCTACAGTTATGATTTTAAGTTCTTTTCCTTCACTTAAAATTTTTGAGAAATAACTTTTAGCTTTTTTAATTATATTAGAATTGAAACCACCACATAATCCTCTATCTGATGTCATTACTACACATAAATGAACTTTATCATTTCCTGTTCCTGACAAAAGTTTTGGAGCATTCTCTTTATCTGATATTCCACAAGACAAATTCAAAATAATATTGTTCATTTTTTCTGAATAAGGCCTTCCCTTTTCTGCACTTTCTTGAGCTTTTCTAAGTTTCGCTGCAGCAACCATCTTCATAGCTTTTGTAATTTTCTGTGTAGACTTAACACTCGCTATTCTTTTTTTTAAATCGTCTAAACTTGCCATTTATTATTATGATTTAAGGTTTTGTTTAAGTTGAGTAATTACTTCTATTAATAGTTTTTCTTTGTCCTCTTCAAGTTTTCCTGAACTTTGGATAGAGTCAATTATTTCAGGCTTATCAGATTTGCATTTTTCAATTATTTTTGTTTCGAACTCTGCAATATCTTTTAAATCTATGTCATCCAAATAACCCTTAACTCCACAAAAAACGGATACTACTTGCTCTGCGACTGTTAGTGGTGAATATTGTTTTTGTTTTAAAAGTTCTGTCAATTTTGAACCTCTATTAAGTAGCTGTTGTGTAGAAGCATCTAAATCTGATCCAAATTGAGCAAAAGCTGCCATTTCTCTGTACTGAGCTAACTCAAGTTTCATGGAGCCTGATACTTTTTTCATGGCTTTTGTCTGAGCTGAAGATCCCACCCTCGATACAGATAAACCAACGTTAATTGCTGGTCTAATACCTTGGTTAAAAAGCTCTGTTTCTAAAAATATTTGGCCATCTGTAATTGAAATCACATTTGTTGGAATAAATGCAGAAACATCACCCCCTTGTGTTTCAATTATTGGAAGTGCAGTTAATGATCCTCCACCATGTTCATCACTAAGTTTTGCAGCTCTTTCTAATAATCTACTGTGCAGATAAAATACATCTCCTGGGTAAGCTTCCCTTCCCGGAGGTCTTCTTAAAAGAAGAGACATTTGTCTATATGCAACAGCTTGTTTCGATAGATCATCGTAAATAATTAACGCGTGCATTCCATTATCCCTAAAATATTCACCCATTGCACAACCCGTATAAGGAGCTAAAAATTGTAGTGGTGCTGAATCCGATGCTGTAGCAGCAACAATAGTTGTGTATTCCATTGCTCCAGCTTCTTCTAAAGTTTTTTGAATTTGTCTTACTGTTGATCTTTTTTGACCTACTGCAACATAGATACAGTATAATTTTTGTTTCTCATCACCTGACTCATTAATTTTTTTCTGATTTATAATTGCATCGACAGCAACAGCAGTTTTACCTGTCTGTCTATCTCCAATAATTAATTCTCTTTGACCTCTTCCAATTGGGACCAAACTATCAATTGATTTTAATCCAGTTTGCATTGGTTCACTAACTGATTGTCTTGGGATAATACCAGGGGCTTTAACTTCTACCCTTGTTTTTTTAACACTTTTATCAAGTGCTCCTTTTCCATCAATTGGATTTCCAAGACCATCAACCACTCTACCTAAAAGTTCTTTTCCTACTGGTGTATCAACAATATTTCCTGTTCTTTTAACAACATCACCTTCTTTAATATTTCTGTCATCACCAAATATTACAACACCAACATTTTCACTTTCCAAGTTAAGAGCCATGCCTTTTGAACCATCAGCAAACTCAACCATCTCACCGGCCTGAACATTATCTAAGCCATAAATTCTAGCAATACCGTCTCCAACGGATAATACTTGGCCGACTTCAGTAACCTCGGTCTTTTCACCAAAATTTTTAATTTGTTCTTTTAATATTTTTGTAACTTCTGAAGGATTGATTTCCATTTATGCCTCTATCATTCTATTTTCAATTTGTTGTAATTTATTTTTAATTGAGGTGTCAACCATAGTACTTCCGACTTGAAGTACTAAACCTCCTATTAAACTTTTATCATGTTTGTAGTTTAATTTTATTTTTGAGCTAAAATTTTTGGTTAGCTCTTCTGTAATTTTAGATATTTCGTCATTAGATAATTCTTTTGCGGATTTTAGTTCTGCTTTAAGTTCACCTCTTTTTTTTGAACAAATCTCTATAAAGCTTTTAAGAATTCTTTCTAAAAAAAAGAAGCGTCTTTTTTGTATTAAAAAATTTAAAAAATTTTTAAATAAATTTTCAAATTTATAATTTTCTGAAATTAAAGTTGTAATCTTTAATAAATCATACTGTTTTGTTGTTGGATCTTTAATTAAATTTTTAAAGTCTTCACTTGAGTTTATTAAACCCAGAACTGATGAACACTGTTCCTCAATTTGAGTCAAAAGATTATTCTCGTTGGACAGCTCATAAAGTGCAAGCGAATATCTTTCAGCTGAAGTAATTGAAAATCCAGTGTCTTTGCTCAACTTTGTTCCTCTATAATGTTGAAGATTAAATTAAAATCAGGCTTTAATTAACATATGAATTTTATGTCTTCAAGTAACCGATTTGTTAAAAAGGTGTTTTTTTGCTGATTAATTGAAGTTTATAGGGTCAACATCAACTGAAAGTTTTATTCCAGCTGCAAACTTATAATTTGGAATAATTTTTGCAATTGACTTTTGTACTCTCATAGATTTATTTCCTCTTATTAGCAATCTAACTCTAAATTTTCTCTTCAGCCTAAATATGGGTGCGTTTACTGGACCCAATACTCTGCCTTCAATTTTAGTTTCTATAAAATTTTTAAATCTTAAAGCCTCTTTTTCTAATTTATGCTCATTTTCACCTGTAAGTATAAGTGAGATAAATCTTTGAAATGGAGGAAGCTTATTTTTTTTTCTAATCTCTAACTCTTTCTCTAGAAAAATATCAGGATTTTTATTAGTAATATCATCAATCATTTTTGTATCATGATTATATGTTTGAAAATAAACTGTAGCTGGTTTTCCAGTTCTACCAGCTCTTCCTGAAAGTTGGTGATAAAGTTGTAAATTCTTTTCAGCTCCTCTTAAATCGTGTCCTTGGGATGAAAGATCAATGTCAACAACTACAATACAATTTAAACTTGGAAAATGAAATCCTTTTGAAATTAGCTGAGTTCCAACTAAAATATTAGTTTCATTTTTAATAATTTTATCCAACTTATCTATTGAATCTTTTTTATTCATTGTATCACTTGAAAATATTTCAATTTTCTCAGTTGGGAATTTTCTTTTTACTTCATCTGATATTCTTTCAACACCAGGACCACTAAAAATAAATTCACAATTTCCGTCTTTTGAACAATTTCTTTTTAAATGAGATTTATATCCACAGTAATGACAAAGCAAATTACCTTTATTTTTATGATAAACTAAATTGATACTACAGTTTGGGCATGAAAAACTTGTGTAACATTTATTGCATAATACATGTGGTGAAAACCCACGTCTGTTTAAAAAAAATAAAACTTGATCCTTTTTTTTTAAATGAGAATTTACCTTTTCAATAGTTTCATTTGATAACCACGATTGCTTTTCCAACTTAGAATTATTTAAATTTATAATTTCATAATTAGGAAGAGAAGCATTTTGATATCTCTGGTTTAATCTAGATAAACTATACTTCCCTTTTTTTATATTTTCATATGTTTCAACAGATGGAACTGCAGTTATAAGATTTATTGGAATATTTTCAAATGACGCTCTAGCTATTGCCATATCCCTTGCGTTGTAAGTTACTCCCTCATCTTGCTTAAATGATTGGTCATGTTCTTCATCAACAATAATTATTCCAAGTTTTTTAAATGGTAAAAATAAAGATGATCTTGCCCCAATTATAACCTGAATTTTTCCATTAGAAATTCCATTCCATATTATCTCTTTTTTCTTTTTAGATATTCCCGAATGCCAGACAGCTGGATTAAATCCAAAATATTCAACAAATTTTTGCTCAAATTGGCTCGTTAGTCCTATCTCTGGTAATAATATTAAACCTTGAAAGCCCTTCTGTATTATTGATTTTAATGCCTCAAAATAAACAAAGGTTTTTCCAGAGCCAGTTGTTCCCTGTAATACATGTACTCTAAATTTATTTTTTAAGACGACCATTTCCTCCAGAGATTTCTTTTGGTCCTCAGAGAGTTTTATTGAATTATTTTTTATGTTGCTTTCAAAAACCTGAAAATTATTTTTTATGTTGTCTTCAATTGCATTGTTGCTCAATAGCATCAATTTTAAAGCCATGCCCTTTGGAATAATATTGTATTCTGAAAACCAATTTAAAAAGTTTATAGTTGTTTTTTTAAGTGGTTTAACTTGTAGTTTCTTAAAAACTTTTTTTAATTTAAATTTTTTTTGTTTATTATCTTCTAATTTATCCCATACCACTCCAGTAAGTTTATTTTTACCAAAGGGTACTGATACATATTCACCAATTTTTAAATCTAAATCACTTTCATATGTGAACGGATGATTAAATATATTTGGTAACAGAATCGGATATTTCATATTTTATAATATGAAAAAAAATTAAGAGTGTATTGCTCTTTTATCTACTGATAAAGCTGCTTCTTTTACTGCCTCTGAAAAAGTTGGGTGAGCGTGACATGTGCGTGCAATATCCTCTGAGCTGGCGCCAAACTCCATAGCAATACCAATTTCGGCGATTAGCTCTCCTGCATGTGGGCCTATTATGTGAGCACCTAGTACTTTATCTGTTTTTTCATCAGCTAAAATTTTCACAAATCCCTCTGCATCATCAATAGCTTTTGCTCTTGAGTTAGCCATAAATGAAAATTTTCCAACTTTATATTTCATTTTAGAGTCTTTTAATTGTTCCTCAGTTTTTCCAATCGCTGCAACTTCTGGAGTAGTATATACAACCCCTGGAATAGTATCATAATTGACATGCCCTGATTGTCCTGCAATATTTTCGGCAACAGCAATACCTTCATCTTCGGCTTTATGAGCAAGCATAGGTCCTGATATTACATCACCGATTGCATATATGTTCTCTAAATTTGTTTTAAAAGATTTGTCAGTTTTAATTCTTTTTCTGTCATCCAGTTCAACTCCAATAGTCTCTAAATTTAAGCCCTCAGTATTTGCCTTTCTACCAACAGAAATTAAAACGACATCAGATTCAAAGTTATTTTTATTTCCTTCTTTGTCTACAGTGGATACTACAACACCAGATTTGTTTTTTTTAATTGTCTCAACTTTATTTTGCATATTAAACTTTATGCCTTGTTTCTTTAAAATTTTCATGAACTCTGAAGATATTTCTTTGTCCATACCTGGAGTGATGTGATCTAAAAACTCTATTACTTGTACCTCAGCTCCCAATCTCGACCAAACCGATCCCATTTCTAATCCAATATAACCGCCACCTACAACAACCATTTTATTTGGAACTTTTTCAAGCTTTAATGCACCCGTTGAAGAAACTATTTTTTGTTCATCGATTTCAATTCCTGGCAAAGAAGTAGCTACAGAACCTGTTGCTATTATAGTTTTTTCAGATTGAATAACGGTCTCTTTGTTTTCGTTATCTTTTATTGAAATTTCATTTGGTGATTTAAAACTGCCATAACCTTTGAAATAAGTTACTTTGTTTTTCTTAAACAAAAATTCAACACCTTTTGTGAGAACAGTTACGGCTTTATCTTTACTTTTCATCATTTTATCTAGATTTAGTTTTACATCTCCTACTTCTATTCCTTTATTTGCTAAACCCTTAACTTTATGAAATTCCTCAGATAAATTAAGCAAACTTTTTGAAGGTATGCATCCAACATTCAAACAGGTGCCTCCTAAAGAACCTCTAGATTCTATACATGCTGTTTTTAATCCTAGTTGAGAAAGCCTAATCGCACAAACATACCCTCCAGGTCCACCACCAATAACTACTGCTTGAAATTTTTCTGACATCTAAATATCCAAAAACAACCTTCTTGGGTCCTCTAAATTTTCCTTTATCATTTTAAGAAATGACACTGACTCTTTACCATCAATAATTCTATGATCATATGATAATGCTAAGTACATTATTGGTCTTATCTTAATTTCTCCATCAACAACTGTTGGCCTTTCGACAATATTATGCATACCCAAAACTCCTGACTGTGGAAGGTTTAATATAGGTGTTGAAAGCATAGATCCATAAACTCCACCATTGCTTATTGTGAATGTTCCTCCTTGAAGATCCTCAATTGACAATTTTCCGTCTTTTGCTTTTTCAGAAATTTCTTTAATATTTTTTTCTATATCTGCAAAAGATAATTCATCTGCATTTCTCAAAACAGGCACTACTAAGCCCTTATCTGTACCGACTGCAAAACTTATATTATAGTAATTTTTATAAACAATTTCGTCACCTTCAATTTCTGCGTTTACAACAGGGAAATTTTTCAACGCTACAACACAAGATTTAACAAAAAATGACATAAACCCGAGTTTAATACTGTATCTTTTTTGAAAATCTTCCTGATTTTCTTTTCTCATTTCCATAATTTTTGTCATATCGACTTCATTAAAGGTCGTAAGAAGAGCTGCATTATCTTGGGCTTGTTTAAGTCTCTTAGCAATTGTTTGTCTTAATCTGGTCATTTTAATTCTTTCTTCTTGACCATATTTTATTTTTCTTTCTGATGGTGGGGGACTAACTCCCATTAAATTGATTAAATCACCTTTTAAAACTCTACCATCTTTTCCTGATCCCTTTATCGAATTAATATCTATTTTATTTTCAACAACAATTTTTCTAACAGCCGGTGATAAAGTTTGATTATTGCTAGGTTTACTTAAAGTTTTTTCTTCCCTAATTTCTTGGGTGAGCACTAATGGTTTTTCCTCCTGCTCCTCATCACTTGTTATTTTTTCATCAAAAATTTCTGGTTCCTCTTTTTCTTTTCTAACTTTTGTATCTATTTTAATTATATTGTCTTCTTGAATAGTGGGTTCAATTTTTTTGATCTGATCTGATTTTTTTGAGCCTGCACCATTTTCAGATACTGATCCTAATATTGCACCAACTTCGACTACAGAGCCATCTTTTGAATTTATTTTTGTTAATGTTCCTGATACAGGGGAAGGAACTTCTAAATTTACTTTATCTGTTTCTAACTCAACAATAGGCTCGTCTGCATCAACTTGATCTCCTTCTTGCTTTAACCATTTAGAAATTGTAGCTTCTGTAATACTTTCTCCCAAAACTGGAACTAATATTTTTTCACTCATTTTATTCAAAAACTTTCTTTATAATTTCTTGTTGTTGAGAATTATGCCTCTTTGCATAGCCTGTTGCTGGAGATGCATCAGGTTTTCTACCTATATAAGAAATTTGATTATTATTAGCCTTAATATTATCTAATGTCCATTGGATATAATCTCTAACAGAAAACCATGCACCCATATTTTTAGGTTCTTCCTGACACCAGTAAAATTTAGCTTTTTTCGCATATTGTTTAAGTTCTTTTACAAGACTTTTTGCAGGGAAAGGATAAAGTTGTTCTATTCTATAAAATACTACATTATTTCTTTTTAATTTTTCCCTGGCCTCAAGTAAATCAAAATATATTTTACCAGAACATAGAATTACTTTTTTTATTTTTTCTGGTTTATTTAATTTAATAAAACCTTTGATTTTAGGATCTATTGCATGATCCCATAAAACTCTATGAAATGAATTTTTTTTATCAAAATCCTCTAGATCAGATACACAATTTTTGTGTCTTAACAAAGATTTAGGTGTCATGATTATTAAAGGTTTTCTAAAATCTCTGTGCATTTGTCTTCTTAAAGCGTGAAAATAATTAGCTGGAGTGGTGCAATTCATTACCTGCATATTATCATTTGAGCATAACTGTAAGAATCTTTCTAATCTTGCAGAAGAATGTTCTGGTCCTTGACCTTCGTATCCATGTGGTAATAGCATTGTCAGACCCGAAGCTCTTGACCATTTTCTCTCTCCTGATGCGATAAATTGATCTATGACTACTTGAGCACCATTTGCAAAGTCACCAAATTGAGCTTCCCAAATAGTTAGTGTATTGGGTTCAACTAAGCTATAACCATACTCAAATCCTAAGACAGCTAATTCAGACAAAAAACTATCTACTATTTCAAAATGCTTTTGTTTTTTAGAAATATTATTTAAGGGTATATATCTTGAATTATCTATTTGATTTCTCAAAACAGAATGTCTTTGACTAAATGTTCCTCGACCAGAGTCTTGTCCAACAAGTCTAACAGGATAACCTTCCTCTAATAATGACCCAAAAGCTAATGCCTCCGCAGTTGACCAATCAATTCTTTTTTCATCAGAAACAACTGATTTTCTATTTTCTAAGATTTTTGAAATAGTTTTATGGATATTAACTTCTTGTGGAACTGAATTAAGTCTATTTGAGATCTCTTTTAATTTTTTAGTGTCATAACCTGTAACTCCTCTTTTATCTTTACCTTTTTCAGGTTTATACCTTGACCAAGTACCCTCAAACCACTCAATTTTTGGTTTATAGTCTTTCGCATTTTTGAATTGTTCATCTAATAAGTCTTTAAATTTTTTGATGGAGCTATTTAAATAATCGTTTGAAATTGAGCCTTCATAAACTAAATTTTGACCATAAACTTTTATTGGAGATGGGTGAGATCTAATTTTTTTATACATAAGTGGCTGAGTAAATGAAGGTTCATCTCCTTCATTATGACCAAATCTTCTATAACAAATCAAATCTATCAGTACATCTCTGTTAAACTTTAATCTAAAATCAGTGGCTATTCTTGCTGCATATACTACAGCTTCTGGATCATCACCGTTTACATGAATAATCGGAGCTTCAACCATTTTTGCAACATCAGATGGATAAGGAGAAGATCTTGCAAACCTAGGACTAGTTGTAAAACCTATTTGATTATTAATTATAATATGAATTGTTCCGCCAGTATTGTGACCTGGAAGTCCAGACATTGCAAAACATTCTGCTACAACTCCTTGCCCTGCAAAAGCTGCATCACCATGAATTAAAATTGGTATGACTTTATTTCGTTCTTTGTCTTTGTGGAAAAACTGTTTTGCTCTTGTTTGTCCAAGGACAACTGGATTTACTGCCTCCAAATGAGAAGGGTTATCAGTTAAACCAACATGTACTAAATTTCCATCGAAGTCTCTGTCTGAAGAGGCACCTAAATGATATTTAACATCTCCAGTATCATCTTTAGACTTTGAGCTTATTTCTCCAGCAAATTCATTAAATATTCTTTTGTAAGATTTTTGTAAAACATTAGCTAATACATTTAATCTACCTCGATGAGACATTCCAATTTTAACCTCTTTCACATTTGATTGACCACCTATTTTGATAATTTGTTCAAGAGCAGGAATTAAACTTTCGGCTCCATCAAGTCCAAATCTTTTTGTCCCTACATATTTAGTGTGTAAAAACTTTTCAAAGCCCTCTGCTTGAATAAGTTTATTAAGAATAGCTTCTTTACCATTTTGAGTAAATTTAAAATCATCAGTTTTTTCAACTCTATCTCTAAACCATTTTCTTTCTGTCGGGTTAGATATATGCATATATTCATAACCTAATGAACCACAATATTTATCCCTTAAAAAATTTAGTATTTCTTTTATAGTTGAATATTGTTTATTAATTACTCCGTCTAAAAAAATTTTCTTTTCATAATCGCTTTTTTTAAATCCATATGATTCTGGATGAAGTTCTTCTAAATATTCTGTTTTCCTAAGTTCTAAAGGATCTAATTTGGCTATTAAATGTCCTCTTTGACGATAAGCCCTAATCATAGCTACAGCTTTAATTGAATTTGTATTTGATTTAATAACTTCTGCCCCATTAAGTTGTTCGGTATTTATATTTTGATTTTGAGATCTATTTATTGAAACTTTTTTAGATGGGTTCCAAGATGGACCATTGATTTCGTTTATGATGTCATCAAATTCATCTCCAATCTCATGAAAATATTTTTTCCAACTTTCTGGAAGGGTAGGATCATTATTAACAAACTTGACATACATATCCTCAATAAAGGCGCTGTTAGATTTAGACAAAAAAGCAGTTTTTTCGTAATCAAGATTTTTAGATGAAGACATTATTTATAACTAATATAAACCTAGAAAGAAATTTTTCAATCAGACAATTTATTGAATAATGTTTTTCCAATTTTTGATGGTGAGTTTGCTATAGTTATTCCACAATCTTGCATCTTTTTTATTTTATCTTCAGCTCCACCTTTGCCTCCAGAAATTATTGCCCCAGCATGGCCCATTCTTCTTCCTGGAGGAGCAGTTATTCCAGCAATAAAACCTACAATTGGTTTTTTAATTTTATGATTCTTAATAAAATCTGAAGCCTCTTCCTCAGCAGAACCTCCGATCTCTCCAATCATTAAAATTGACTCAGTTTCTTCATCATTTAAAAATAAATCTAAACAATCAATAAAATTGGTGCCATTTATAGGATCTCCACCTATACCTATACAGGTAGATTGGCCTAAACCGTTTTCAGTAGTTTGTGCAACTGCTTCGTATGTCAATGTACCTGAACGAGAAACTATTCCAACTGATCCTTTTTTGTGAATGCTTCCAGGCATAATACCAATTTTACATTCATCGGGTGTAATAATTCCTGGACAATTGGGGCCTATCAATCTACTTTTTGATTTAGATAATTTATGTTTTACCTTAAGCATATCTTGGACCGGAATCCCCTCAGTTATACAAACAATTAATTCTATTGAGGCATCTATAGCTTCTATTATAGCTGCTGCAGCAAATTTTGCAGGAACATAGATCATAGTTGCATTTGCACCCTCTGAATCTTTTGCTTCTTTTACAGTATTAAAAACTGGGAGATCCAAATGTTTTTGACCACCTTTTTTAGGAGTGACTCCTCCAACTAAATTTGTACCATATTTTATGGCTTGTTCAGAATGAAATGTCCCATGAGAACCTGTAAAACCTTGACAAATTACCTTTGTATTTCTGTTAACTAAAACTGACATTTAATTTATTGCCTCAACAATTTTTTTTGCTGCATCATCTAAATTTTCAGCTGAAATTAGTTTAAGACCGGAATTATCTAGTATTTCTTTTCCCTCTTTAAAATTTGTTCCTGCGAGTCTTACTACTAAAGGAATGCTAATATCTATTTCTTTTGCAGCATCAACAACACCTTGGGCAAGAATATCACATCTCATTATTCCACCAAAAATATTTATGAGGATTCCTTTAACATTATTATCAGAAAGAATTATCTTTAGAGCAGCCGAAACTTTTTCCTTTGATGCCCCACCTCCTACATCTAAAAAATTAGCAGGTTCTTTTCCATAAAGTTTAATTATATCCATAGTTGCCATAGCCAAGCCTGCTCCATTAACCATACAACCAATACTTCCATCTAGTTTTATATAAGCAAGGTCATGTTTGCTAGCTTCTATTTCAGTTGGATCTTCCTCGTTTAAATCTCTAAGTTCTGTAATTTCAGGATGTCTAAATAAGGCATTTGAATCAAAATTAACTTTTGCATCTAAACAAATAATTCTTTCTTCTTTAGTTAATATTAAAGGATTAACTTCAACCATGTTTGCATCAGTGTTAATAAACATTTTATAAATTGATTTTATTAAAGATATCGCTTGTTTTTTGGCATTATCATTTAAATCAAAAATTTTAATTATTTCATCACAATCTTTGTCTGAAATTTCATTCTCCATTTCAACTTTTGTTGTTACAATTTTTTCTGGAGAACTAATTGCTACCTCTTCAATATCCATTCCACCTTGATCGCTAGATATAAATGCAATTTTTGAGCTAGCCCTATCTACTAAACAAGATAAATAAAACTCTTTATCTATGTTTGAAGACTCTTCCACGTACAATCTTTTAACTTCTCTTCCTTCTGGACCTGTTTGATGTGTTATTAGAGTTTTGCCTAACAATTCTTTTGCGGCTGTTGCTAATTCCTCAATAGTATCTAAAATTTTAACTCCCCCTGCTTTACCTCTGCCTCCAGCATGAATTTGTGCTTTTAAGACATATTTTTTCGTTTTTAATAATCTTGCTTTTTCCAGCAACTCATCAACCGTTAAAGCAAAAACTCCCTCAGGAACAACTGCCCCATATTTTTTAAGTATTTGCTTGGCTTGATGCTCGTGAATATTCATTATTATTTTGAGAGATCAGGATCTATTTTAGATGCCGCTTCCCAAAGAGCTTTTACAGCATCTATAGAGTGCATAAATTCTTTTTTTTCTTCCTCATCTAGATCAATTTGTTCTATTTTTTCAACACCGTCTTTACCAATAATCACTGGTACTCCTGCATAAACATTATTTACACCATATTCACCATTTAATTGAACGGCACATGGTAGTAATTTTTTTTCATTATTTAAATACGCTTCTGCCATTTGAACACCTGAAGCTGCTGGCGCATAAAATGCTGAACCTTTTTCTAAGTACTTAACAATTTCTGCACCACCGTCTCTTGTCCTTTGATTTATTTCTTCTAATTTTTCTTTTGTAATTTTTCCTTCTTTAACTAAATCTTCCAAAGGTTTTCCTGAAACTTTTGTAAATCTTGGCATTGGGACCATAGTATCTCCATGTCCACCCATTACCATCGCATCTATTTCTTTTACAGGGACATTTAATTCTAATGATAAAAATAGTTTAAAACGTGAACTATCCAAAATTCCTGCCATACCAACAATTTTTTTAGCAGAAAGACCAGAAAATTTTTGAAGAGCCATGACCATGACATCTAATGGATTAGTAATACAAATAATAAATGCATTTGGAGCATTTTTTTTTATTCCATCGGCTACTTCTTTAATAATTTTTAGATTTATACCAAGTAGATCGTCTCTACTCATGCCTGGTTTTCGTGGTACTCCAGCTGTAATAATAATTACATCTGAGTCTTTTATGTCTTTATAGTCGTCGGTTCCAGAAAACTTAACATTAAAACCGTCAACTGATGAAGATTGTGCTATATCTAAAGCTTTTCCTTTTGCTAATCCACTAGCTACATCAAATAAAACTACTTCATCAACTAATTCTTTTGTTCCAATTAAATGTGCGAGAGTTCCACCTATTTGTCCTGCTCCAATTAAAGAAATTTTTTTTTTCATGAATGAACTTATCTTTTATTGATAACTAATAATTATTCAATAAAAATTTGTGATTTAATTTTAATTATCTTCTGTAAGCTTAGAACATATCGCCATATCTTCAGCTATATAGGACCCTTTAAAGTGAGATTTGTTTTTATCCCAATTTTTTTTACCATCTGCTATATAATTACCAAATAATTCTTTTCTATTTTTTTCAGCTTCTTCTTGAGCCTCTTCAAGCTTTTTCTCTTCCTCAATGACCTTTAATTCAACAGCTTTAAATAATAAATTATTTGAAATTTCTATAAAATTTTTTGACGAAACTGCGTCTAATTTAAGAACTATACCTGATGCATATGCGTAAACTGCACTACACCTTTTTAATAAGTATATTTGGGTTAAACCCTTATCTAAATCATTTTCATCCAAATATTTTGTCAATGAAATATTCAAGTCAGCTTTTGCAAAACTTGTCAAAGATAATATACATGTGATTATTAATATTATTTTTTTTACACTCATTTTGATAAATATATAAATTTTATGGGCCGTAAGCCACTTTAGGTAACCAAGTAACTATTTCAGGAAAATTAAATACTATTGCAACTGCAATTACTTGAAGAATTACAAATGGAATTATGCCTTTATAGATATTTGTAATTGTAATACCTTGAGGAGCAACACCTTTCATGTAAAATAAAGCAAAACCAACAGGTGGTGTTATAAATGATGTCTGCAAAACAACTGCAAACATAACAATAAACCAAACCATATCTACTCCTAGATCCATCATTACAGGTGCTAAAAAAGGTAAAATTATTAATGTGATTTCAATCCAATCTAAAAAGAAACCTAACAAAAACGCAACAAATAAAACAACTATTACAACTCCACTTGTTCCAAAAGGTAGCGCCTTTAGAGCTCCTTCTATTAATTCGTCACCACCTAAACCTCTTAAGATTAACGCAAACATTGTTGCTCCAACAAAAAGTGCAAAAATATAAGCTGTTGTATGGGTTGTTTTTCTGATCACAATTTTTAAATCTGAGAATGATAATCGTCCTCTAAGTATTGCTAGTAAAGATGCACCCAAAGCCCCAACTCCTGATGCTTCTGTTGGAGTAGCAATACCCATGAATATACTTCCTAAAACAGCAAAGATTAATAAAGCAGGGGGTATAATAGATTTTAAAACTCTTAAAACTATTTTTAAGTCTACTGGTTCAGCATCTCTCGGCAATGGTGCAGCTTTCGGGTTCATGTACGCATAAACAACAATAAAAATTGTGTATAATAAACCAAGTAAGAGCCCAGGAAATACAGCACCCATAAATAAATCACCAACTGATATTCTCACTTGGTCCCCCATAATAACTAGCATAATGCTTGGAGGTATTAAAATTCCTAAGGTCCCAGTTGCACAAACAACTCCACAAGCTAAGTTTGGATTATAATTATTTTTTAACATTAAAGGCACTCCAAGGATTGTTAGTAATACTACAGCTGCACCAATGATTCCTGTAGAAGCAGCAAGTAAAACTCCTATAAATACAATTGAGATTGCAAGTCCACCCCTTGTTTTACCAAACAACTTTGACAGATCAGTCATTAGATCTTCTGCAATACCAGATTTATCCATCATTATTCCCATAAAAATAAACATTGGTAGTGCAACCAAAACCCAGTTTGCCATAACACCATAAAGTCTATAAACGACCATGGATGCAAATCCAAAATCTACACCATAAAAAGTGTCAAATAAGTTGTCAGAAAGCATTGAAATAAATATAAATAGGACTCCTAAACCACCCATGGTCCATGCTACTGGAAATCCATAAAAAATTAGCGTTATAAAACTAAAAAATAATGCAATTGCTAAAAAATATTCTGTAAGTAATGAAATCATTTTTTATCCTCTAGTCCAAATCTAAGTGTTTCTACTATTCTTGTTATTCTGGAGTAACCAGAAATTAATAGTAGAAAAAAACTAATTACTAAAAAGCCTTTAACAAACCATCTTGCTGGTAAACCATTTGCAGATGTTGATCTTTCACTTGAAGTCCATGATAATTCAAAAAAAGGAACAGCATAGTAAAGAACCAAGATTATGAATGGTAAAAACAAAATCAAAATACCAAACAATTCAAACCATAATTTTTTTCTATAACTTAATCTCTCACTTAAAACATCAACTCTCACATGAGAGTCAACAATATATGTTGAGGATAACCCTATTAACCAACCAATACAATAAAGATGCCATTGTAATTCCTCTAATTCAATCATCCCATTTTTAAAAACATATCTTAAGACTACATTCAAAATAATGACTGCAATTAATATTACCCATAACCAATTAAAAATTTCTCCTATTTGTAAAACGAAATTGTCAATTTTTTTTGTGATAGGTGTATGCCTAAGCTGTAGCTTTTTATCAAGAGAACTTTCAGTAGATATAAAATCTTTAGACATAAATTCTTTCTTTAAAAACAAAAGCAGCCGGTAAAACCGGCCGCTTTTATTATTATAATCAACTTTTTTAGTATTAAATACTAAAAGTTTCTAGGTAAATATCCCCATTTTTGCCAAACATCATACTCTTTCATGAATGCTTGTTGAGAATTCCAAACTTTTTTGAAGTCAGCATCTTTAGCAGATTGTTCATCCATTACCCTTGCGCTAACCTTTTGAAGTTCTCTCAATACACTATCAGGCAATCTAGCGGCTGTTACACCTTTAGAAGGGAAACTTGCAATTTGTTTTCCTTGTAAAAATTCACCAGTTGTAATTGCTCTCATAGCTGCTGCTGTACAAGCCATCTCGAATAAAGCTTGGTCAGCTTTACCCATTTTTTTCCATAAATCTAAATTGATCATGAAATGAGTTGACGTTGATACTTGGTGCCAACCTGGAAATAGGTTGAACTTAGTGATTTTATGAAAACCTAAAACTTCATCAATAGCAGGCATAGAGTATTCAGTTGCATCTAGAGTTCCTTTTTCTAGTGCTGCAAAAATTTCTCCACCAGCCATCAAAGTAGCAGATGCTCCTATTTCATTTAAAACCATTCCTCCTAGACCTGAGAAACGAATTTTTAAACCTTTAAGATCAGCTAGACTTGTTATAGGGTTTCTGTACCAACCAGCTGTTTCTGGTCCAATAGTGCTACATAACAAAACTTGAATATTTTGTTTGTTATATATTTCATTAGCTAATTTAGCACCTTCACCTTCAAACCACCAAGCTGCATATTCCCATGGTTCCATTCCAAATGGAACAGCTGCAAATAAAACTGCTGCTGGAATTCTTCCTTGGTCATATGCCATGTAGTTATAAGCCGCAGGCAAGTCACCTTTACTTATTGAAGGTGAGATTTCTAATGGTGGAAGTATTTTTCCAGGTTCGTATACCTTTAATTTAATTCTACCATCAGTCGCTCTATCTAATGTATCTGATAAACGTGCAACAGGATCTCCTAATGCAGGCCAACCAGTGTTAAATGTAGATTGTACTTTCCATCTTATTTTTTCAGCTGCATTAACTTGCTGTAGTGAAAAAGTTATCACTAATGCAAAAACAGCAAAAAAGCTTAAAGATGTTTTAAGTATTTTTTTCATTTTTCCCCTCTCTGTTTTTTGAGTTGTTTATTTTGATTAACTGAGAGCATTTCCAACTCATATTAAAATGCTCTCCATGCTTGTCCATAAAGATCTATCATTTCCTTTACAGAAGGCACTCTTGGATTGAGGTTAGGCGCTCCAGATACTTCTGCATCAGTAGCCATGTTTTTAAGTTTCTCCTCAAAATTTTTTTCATCAATCCCAAATTTTTTCATAGATGGGACATCAAAATCTTTATTCATTTTATAAAGACCTTTAACTAATTTTTCACAAGCAATATCATCATCATCATTTGGTGAAGAAAAGTTTCCAGCTCTACTACAATCAGCATATCTACTTTTAGCATGATCGATTGAAAATTCAGTTATTGTAGGTAACAACATTGCATTACTTAATCCATGAGGTACCTTAAAGTTACTCCCTAAGGGTCTACTCATCCCATGAACTAAACATATTGATGCATTTGAAAATGCCAAACCTCCTAAAGTTGCAGCAAGCATTAGTCCTTCTCTTGCTTTCAGGTCTTTTGGATCTTTATCAACCGCATAGATATTTTGTGTTACAAGCCTTATAGTATCTAAAGCCATTCTGTCTGAAAATAATGTAGCTTTCTTACTGATATATGCTTCTATTCCATGAGTTAAAGTATCAATAGCACTATCAATAGTTAATCTTCTTGGTTTTGATAAAGTTAAATCATAATCAACTATTGCACATGTTGGAACAAATCCTTCTCCTCGACATGAGATTTTTTCATTATTTTTTGAATCTATAATTACAGAATGATGAGTCACCTCTGAACCTGTACCAGCTGTTGTGGGTATAGCTATAATCGGTAGAGCTTGTTTATCAAAGGTTGAGGGTGGTTTATAATCTTGAATATTCTTACTATGTTTTGCCATAGCTGCAATGGCTTTAGCTGTATCTATTGGACTTCCACCTCCAAAACCTATCACAGCTTCATTTTTAAATTTCTCTAAAAAGTTAATTCCATTTAAAACTACAGTATCTGTAGGGTCAGGAACAGTGTCATCAAAAATATTAGATTTTAAACCTGCTTTACTTAAAATATCTTGAAGTTTTTTTACATAACCAAACTCAACCATTTGTTTATCAGTAACAATTAAAAAAGATTTTATCGGCTCTAAAATTTTTATGATCTCTGGAAGTTGGTTTAAGCTACCCTTGCCAATTTGCATATATCTTGGCACACATACTCGGACATTGTCTCTTTTTATCAAGCTACCTTCCCCTTTAATTATGAGACTAATCTAAGCTTATGTAATTTTAGGAGTCAACAGTTGAAAACCTTTAATTGATAATATTTTTCTCATTTAAGGAATAAAATATTGCATTGAAAAAAAAGCTAGTATAACTTTTAACTAAATATAAAAAGGAGCAACATGAAAAAAGTTAGTCATTTTATAGATGGAAAAACTTATACAGATAATAAATCTCGAAAAGGTCCTATCTTTAATCCAGCAATTGGCGAACAGATAGCAGAGGTTGAGTTAGCAAGTAAAACAACCGTTGAAATGGCTATAGAGAGTTCTAAGAAAGCCTTTTTAAAATGGTCTAAAACTACTCCAATAAATAGAGCAAGAATTTTAGCAAAGTATAAAGATTTGTTAGTAAAAAATATGGAAGATTTAGCGGTAATGGTTTCTGAACAACATGGAAAAACTATTCCTGATGCAAAGGGTTCCGTTCAAAGAGGGATTGAAGTTGTTGAGTATGCTACAGGTATAACTGACTCACTAAAGGGAGATCACTCTACAAGTGTAGGAACTAATGTTGATTCTTACTCTATGAGGCAACCACTGGGAGTTTGCGCTGGTATTACTCCATTTAATTTTCCTGCGATGGTACCAATGTGGATGTATCCAGTAGCTATTGCATGTGGGAATACATTTGTTTTAAAACCATCAGAGAAAGATCCTAGCTGTCCAATTAAACTTGGAGAATTGGCTATTGAGGCAGGTATGCCGCCTGGAGTATTAAATGTTGTGAATGGAGATAAAGAAGCTGTTGATACTTTACTAGAGAGTAAAGATGTTCAGGCTATTAGCTTTGTTGGATCAACTCCTATAGCAGAATATGTTTACCATACCGGTACAAAAAATAACAAGAGAGTACAAGCACTAGGTGGAGCAAAAAATCATATGGTTATTATGCCTGATGCTGACGTAAATAAAACTACAGATGCTATCATTGGTTCAGCTTTTGGATCAGCAGGGGAAAGATGTATGGCTATTTCTGTTGCTGTTTGTGTTGGAAAACAAACTAAAGAAAAAATAAAAAAAAAATTATTAGAAGAAACAGCTAAGCTAAATGTTGGGCCTTATACTGACGAAAAAAGTGATTTTGGTCCTTTAAATAACAAAGCACATTTTGAAAAAGTTTTAGGATACATAGATACAGGAGAAAAAGAAGGGGCAAAGCTATTGAGCGATGGAAGAAATTTCAAAAAACAAGGTTATGAAAATGGATATTTTGTTGGACCAACAATTTTTGATGACGTTAAGCCAGGGATGAAAATTTATAAAGAAGAAATCTTTGGTCCAGTATTAAGTATGATGACTACCGAAACTTATGAGGAGGCCCTAAATTTAGTTAATGATCATGAATTGGGAAATGGAGCAGCTGTTTTTACTAAAAGTGGAAATATTGCCAAACACTTTACCGAAAATGCTAAAATCGGAATGATAGGAGTTAATGTGCCTATTCCAGTGCCAGTTGCCTATCACAGTTTTGGTGGATGGAAACGATCTTTATTTGGAGATCATTCTATGCATGGACCTGAAGGAGTGAGATTTTATACTAAACTCAAAACTGCAACTGTAACTTGGGTAGAAGATAATGCAGGACCAGAATTTACAATTCCAGTTTTATCTTAAATTTTTTTATAAAAAATTTAACTTAAAATGAAAGATAATAACAGTAGAACATCTCCTAGAAGAATATTAAATATACTTGAGGAAATTATAATTGATCCTGATAATTTTACTGCAAAAAAAATTGGCCATAAACTAAAGATACCATTGCCAACAATTTATCGACATATTGAGACTTTATGTGAAGAAAAATATTTGGTAGCGAGTAATTCTAAAAAATATCTACCTGGACCAAAAATAAGAAATTTAATTCTCAAAAGTTTACCCTATGAGCCAAATTTTACTCTAAGGAGATCATGCTTAAGAAAATTAACAAACGACATTGAAGAAACAGTTAGTTTATCAATACCTATTGGAACTAAACTTGTTTATTTTGACAGAATAGAATTTCATTGGCCAATGCAATTAAATTTAGAAGCAGGTGATCATCTTCCTTTGCATGCATCAGCTTCAGGAAAATTATATCTATCATCAATAGAGGAAGAAAAAGTAATCCAAATATTTGAGAATATTAAGACACCTAAAACTGCAAAAAATACAATAACAGATATTCTGCAATTCAAAAAAGAATTAAAAAAAATTAAAAGCCAAGGTTATGCTTTTGATGATGAAGAATGGTTTGATGGGATGGTGGGAGTCTCTGTGCCAATATTCAATTCTAATAAAGAATTGTGTTTTTGTTTATCAACTCATACTGCAAAAAGTAGAAAAGATATTAATGATTTAAAAGAAATTTTGAAAATAATGCTTTCTTCTGCAAACAGTCTCAAAAAAGTATTATTTAAAGATTAGCAGTTGCTAGCATTTTTTTTATTTCTGCTATCGCTTTTGCAGGATTTAAACCTTTTGGGCATGCACTAGTGCAATTTAAAATAGTATGACATCTGTATAGCTTTAGCTCATCTGCAACCTTTTTTAATCTAGCTTCTCTTTCATCATCCCTGCTATCTACAATCCATCTATAAGCTTGCAAAAGTACTGCTGGACCTAAGTATTTATCACCATTCCACCAATAACTAGGGCATGAAGTCGAGCAACATGCACACATGATACATTCATAAGCTCCATCTAATTTTTTTCTGTCTTCTTTTGATTGAATGATTTCGGTTGTATCAGATTTAGAATTTGATTTTAACCACGGTTCTATAGATTGGTATTGTCTATATAATCCATCCAAATCTCCTATTAAATCTCTTTTTACTTTCAAATGAGGTAAAGGATAAATATCTATATCACCATCAATATCAGCATGAGGAGTAGTGCAAGCTAACCCATTTTTACCACCCATATTCATTGCACAAGAGCCACAAACACCATGAGCACAAGATCTTCTATAAGCTATTGTTGGATCTAGTTCATTTTTAATCTTATTTAGTATATCTAGAACTTTTGAAGGACAATTATCCATATCAACTTCATAGGTATCAATTCTAGGATTTTCTCCTTTGGAAGGATCCCATCTATATATGTTTACTTTTCTTAAATTTTTTGAACCAGTTTTATCTTTAAAATAATTACCTTTTTTTACTTTTGAGTTTTCAGGTAAATTTATTTGTACCATTAATAAATTCTTTCCTGAGGAGGAAAATACTGTACTTCGTTAGTTAATGTAGTTTTATGAACTTCTCTATAGCTTATTTTTGTCTCTTTTCCATTACACCAAGCTAGAGTATGCTGCATAAACTTTTCATCATCTCTTTTTGGGAAATCTTCTCTTGCATGAGCTCCTCTACTCTCTTTTCTATGATAAGCAGAGTCTACTGTTGCAACTGCTTGTCTAATTAAATTATCAAATTCTAAAGTTTCGACTAGATCAGTATTAAATACTAACGATTTATCCTTAACAGATAAGGAATCTAACCCGTCGTAAGTTTTTTTAATTTCTTCAACTCCCTCTTTAAGAGTTTTTTCTGTTCTAAAAACTGCACATTTTGATTGCATTGTCTTTTGCATTGATAATCTTAGTTCTGCTGTTCCAGTGTCTCCATCAGCATTTCTTATCTTATCAAATCTATCAAGACATTTTTGTGTTTCTGATTCTCCAATTTCTTCATGAGGAGTTCCTGGTTTAATAAGTTCTGCTGCTCTTTTTGCTGCGGCTCTTCCAAAAACAACTAAATCTATTAAAGAGTTAGATCCTAATCTGTTAGCACCATGGACTGATACACATGCAGCTTCACCAATTGCCATCAACCCAGGAACAGTTTTTTCTGAACCATTTATTGTTAGGACTTCTCCTTTATAATTAGTAGGAATACCTCCCATGTTATAATGAACTGTTGGAACAACAGGTATTGGTTCTTTGGTAACATCTACATTGGCAAATAGTCTGGCTGCATCTGTTATACCAGGTAATCTACTTTCTATAATATCTTTATTCAAATGACTTAAATTTAAGTGAACATGGTCTTTGTCTTTACCAACTCCTCTTCCCTCATTAATTTCAATTGACATTGATCTACTTACAACATCTCGTGAAGCTAAGTCTTTTGCATTGGGGGCATATCTTTCCATAAATCTTTCACCTTTTGAATTTGTAAGATATCCACCTTCACCTCTTGCACCTTCTGTTATTAAAGTTCCATGTCCATATATTCCTGTTGGATGAAATTGCACAAATTCCATATCTTGTAGTGGTAAGCCAGCTCGTAATACCATGGCATTCCCATCACCTGTACAAGTGTGTGCCGAAGTTGCAGAGTAATAGACTTTACCATAACCACCTGTTGCAATAATTACACTGTGGGCTCTAAATCTATGAATAGTTCCATCATTTAAGTTCCATGCAATTAGACCCTTGCACTCTCCATCTTTCATTAGCAAATCTAGCGCAAAATATTCTATAAAAAATTCTGTTTTATGTTTTAAAGCTTGTCCATACAAAGTATGTAAAATTGCATGTCCTGTTCTATCAGCAGCTGCACAAGTTCTTTGTACAATACCGTTACCATAATTTTTTGTCATACCTCCAAATGGTCTTTGATAAATTTTTCCATCTTCTGTTCTGCTAAAAGGAACTCCATATTTTTCTAATTCTATAACTGCCTTAGGCGCCTCTTTACAAAGATATTCAATACTATCTTGATCACCCAACCAGTCTGCACCTTTCACAGTATCATACATATGCCAACGCCAATCATCCTCTCCCATATTGCCAAGAGAAGCTGAAATACCTCCCTGAGCAGCAGAAGTATGGCTTCTTGTTGGGAACACTTTTGAAATACATGCAGTTTTTAATCCAGACTCACTTAAGCCTACAGCAGCTCTAAGCCCAGAGCCACCTGCACCCAGGACAACAACATCATATTCGTGGTCTACTATTTTATAAGAACTCATAAATTAGTTATTAATATAATTGTAATTACTGGAATTGCTACAGCTGAAGCATATAAAAGCTTATTTGCGACATTTTTGATTTTATCATTTTGTATATAATCCTCAAAAACCTCAGTTATGCTTAATGCTGAAAAGAAGTAAGCATTTATAATAAATAGACTAAATAAAAATTTAGATAGTGGATTAGTAAAAAAAATCATGACCTCTGCATATCCTTGGTCATAAATAGCAATTAAATTTAGTGTAAACCATAACATTAATGGAATTAGTAAAGCTCCACTAATTTTAAGAAAGATCCATTTTTTTGTTGCGATAATCATTTAAATAAAATTTTTTCCTATTAAATAAAAAATTATAGTTAAGATTAATGATCCAAATATAACTAATAAACCTGTAATTTTAGTTGTTTGAAGCTCGAAACCATATCCAAGATCCATAAAAAGGTGTCTTATCTCACTTAGTATTTGAAATAAAAAAGACCAAGTAAAACCTAAAATAATAAACTTACCAGCAGAAGAGTTTAAAAAAAAATCTATTGTCTCGTAATTGCTTTCGCCAAGCAAAAGTAGCGAAGCCCAAAGACATATAAATGTAATCGCTACAATATTTATTACACCAGTTATTCTATGAGAAATTGAAACCAAAGATGAAATATGCCATCTATAAATTTGAATATGAGGTGATAAAGGTTCTTTATTTTCCATAAAAGTTATTTTTAATTAAAGTTTCAGCAATCTCTACTGCGTTTAAAGCCGCCCCTCTTAAAAGATTGTCCGAAACAATCCATAAATTCAATCCATTTTCTATTGTTTTATCTTCTCTAATTCTGGAAATAAATGTTTCATTTTTACCTTCTGCTTCTAGAGGAGTCATGTAACCTCCGTCAGATCTTTTATCAATAACCTTACAGCCAGGAAAATTATCTAGGGCACTTCTTACTTTTTCTATTGAAAAAGGTTTTTTGAATTGAATATTTACTGACTCTGAGTGAGATATAGATATTGGTAACCTTACACAAGTTGCTGTTAAATCTATTTGATTATCAAGAATTTTTTTGGTTTCGTTTGTCATCTTGAGCTCCTCTTTTGTGTAACCATTATCTGAAAATGAATCTATGTGGGGAATGGCATTAAAAGCTATTTGTTTTGTGAAGTTTTTAGAAACAACTTTTTTCCCACCTAATACTAATTTAGTTTGTTCTACTAATTCATCCATAGGTGCTTTACCACCTCCTGAAACTGATTGATAAGTGGAAACAACTATTCTTTTAATCACAAATAAATCATGTAATGGTTTAAGAGCAATTACTAATTGTGCTGTTGAGCAGTTAGGATTTGCGATGATATTTTTTTTTATATTATTTAATTCCTTTGAATTTACCTGAGGAACTATTAAAGGAATATCTGGATCCATTCTAAAAAAACTAGAACTATCAATTACTATTGAATTTTTTGATGCTTTTTCAGCAAAATTTTTTGATATTTCACCACCAGCGGAAAAGAAAGTGATTTTCGCTTTAGAAAAGTCAAAACTTTCTAAATCAAAAATTTCATGTTCAATGCCTTTAAATTTGATTTTTTTACCTACACTTTTTGATGAAGCAACTAGATATAGATTTTCAATTTTAAGTTCTTTTTTTTCAAGAATCTCTAAAATCTTTCTACCTACATTTCCCGTTGCACCTACGATTGCTATATTCATGATAACGTCTTATTTTTATACTAAATGAAGGGTAAATCGCAAACTGTTCCTACAAATATTTTTTCATTAATATCTATTTTAAATTGGGTTTTGGCATCCCAATAAGGTTTATTGATCATAGCAATTCCAATAACCTTTTTAAATGTTGGAGAATATGTTGCTGATCTAACATAACCGACGATTTCATTATTATCGTCTAGTAGTGTCTTTTCACAATACATATCAATTGTATTATGTTCAATTTCTACACCCATTAGCTTTCTAGTAACACCATCTTGCTTAATTTTTTTTAATTTTTCTTTACCTAAAAAATTAACTTCACTATCAAGATTTACGAACTTATCAAAATTTGCCTCAAAAGGATTGTCTCTGTTATCAAAATCATTACCATAGGATAATAGTGCGGATTCAATTCTTTCAATTAAATTGGGGCATCCTGGCTTTACATTAAATTCTGCCCCATATTCAAAAAGATAATCATATAAATCTTGACCAGCAAGATTGTCTTCTACATAAACTTCAAAGCCAGTTTGTTTTGACCAACCTGATCTAGCAATAAAATATTTTTTGCCCTTAAATTCGTAATACTTAAAATTAAAAAATTTTAGTTGTCTTATTTCCTCACCAAATATTTTTGCCATCAGATCATCTGAAAGAGGTCCTTGAATTGCTAAAATATTTACATTTGGCTCTTTAATTTCAACATCAAATTTATTTCCTGCCGCTAGTCCTTTAGCAAAAAAAATTACATCCGAATCTGCAATTGATAACCACCATCTATCCTCTGCTAGTTTATTTATAATTGGATCATTAACTAGTAAACCTTGATCATCAATGAGTGGTGCATAGTAACATTTTCCAATTGTTGATTTAGATAAATCTCTACAAGTCATTAGTTGAACTAATTTTGCAGAGTCTTTACCTGAAATCTCAACTTGTCTTTCTGCAGCAACATCCCATACTTGTACAAATTTCTTTAAATGCGCGTAATCAGATTCTAAAGATTTAAATGATGCTGGTAAAAGCATATGATTGTAAACCGTATAACTACTTACTCCACCAGCTTCTATTCTATCTGTGTAAGGAGTACTTCTTAGCCTTCTCGACTTTACAATTGGAAAATTTTTCATTTTTTTAAAAATTCTAAGACCTTTTCTCTCATTTCAAATGCTTTTTCAATCATAATCATGTGTCCACATCCGTTAATGATATGTGTCTCAGAATCTTTTACTAAATTAGCAAATTTTTTTCCTGCTTCTATATTAACCATTTTGTCTAACTCTCCAAAAACTAACAATACTGGACAATTAATAGCTTTTGCTGCGGCATAACCATTAGAATAATTATTACATGCAATAAGATCCACTGCCAAAATTTCACTTATATCTCTTGGTGAATTAATTATTTTTTCTACAGGATTACCACCAATAAATTTTTTAGAACCCTCATAACTCCATTTCATCATTAATTTAACAGCATCAGAATCACCATTTGATGCTAAATCTATTAGATCTTTATTAACTGGCATTCGATACGAACCACCAATTAAAACCATTTTTTTTAATCTTTTCTTATATTTAAACGAGTACTCAATAGCTTCTAGACAGCCTTGAGAATGACCAACTATTATTAAATTTTTCAAATTAAGTTTATGAAAAACTTTTTCTAACCACTCTGAAATTTTTTCAATACTATCTAAACAAGGACCCTCTGAATTTCCATGGCCTGGTAAATCAATTGAAAGGACATTAAAATTTTTACTTGAGAAAAATTGCTCTGATAAGGACCAAACAATATGTGAGAGACCGCTTCCATGAAGAAACACTATTGTATCCTTTGAACTATCTGTGCCTTGTCCAGCATCAGATGCATGAACACTTTTGTTTTCTATTTCAATTATCAATTAATTACCTAAAATTTTTTTCTCAATTCAAATTTTTGAATTTTACCTGTTGAAGTTTTTGGCAATTCACAAAAAATTACTTGTTTTGGAACTTTAAAACCAGCTAATGTTTCCTTACAAAAATCAATTAATTCTTTGTCTGTTGTAGGCTTATCTTTAACCATTTCAATAAATGCACATGGTACTTCTCCCCATTTTTCATCAGGCTTGGCAACAACCGCAGCAATTGATACTGAGGGATGTTTAGATAAAGTATTCTCAATTTCAATTGAAGATATATTTTCCCCTCCAGAAATAATTATATCTTTTGACCTATCTTGTATTTTTACATATCCGTCTGGGTGTATTACCGCTAAGTCTCCAGAATGAAACCAACCACCAGCCATAGCTTTATCTGTTGCTGCTTTATCTTTAAAATAACCCTTCATAACTACATTTCCCCTAAGCATAATCTCGCCAATTGTTTTTCCATCTTTTGGTACTTCCTTCATTGTTTCAGGATCCATTATGGTTGCACCCTCAAGGTTAGGATATCTTACACCTTGTCTTGCTTTAATTTCGTTCTGCTTATCTTCATCAAAATCATTCCAATCATCATTCCAAGCACATTGTGTGACATGTCCATAAGTCTCTGTTAACCCATATACGTGCATTACCTCAAAGCCAAGTTGTTTCATCTTTTTAAAAATTATACTCGGTGGTGGAGCTCCTGCAGTAAGTACATGTACTTTATGTTTTAATTTTTTTCGATCACTTTCAGGAGCACCTGTTATCATATTTAATATTATAGGAGCGCCTCCAAAGTGGGTGATATTGTATTTATCTATTAACTCAAAAATTTTTTTAACATCAATATTTCTTAAGCAGATAGTTCTTCCATTTAACATTGGCACTGTCCAGGGATAACACCAGCCATTACAATGAAACATTGGTACAATTGTTAAAAAATTTAATCTATTTGGCATATTCCACGCAACAGCACTTCCAGTTGACATTAAATACGATCCTCGATGATGATATACAACTCCTTTTGGGTTTCCTGTAGTTCCAGAAGTATAGCTCAATGATATAGCTTGCCACTCATCCTCTGGCATTTTCCAAATATAATCATCATCACCAGTATTTAAAAAACTTTCATATTCTAGTTCACCAATTTTTTCTAATTTAGACTGGTCTGCAAACTTGTCATGAATATCAATTATAATAATTTTTTTATCTAATTTGCTTAATGCTTTCTTTACCTCAGAATGAAGTTGTCTATCAACTACCAATACTTTTGCATCACTATGATCTAAAATATATGAAATAGTATTAGCATCTAATCTTATATTAATTGTATTTAATACTGCACCAGTCATTGGGACTGAATAATGTGCCTCAAAAATTTCTGGTGTATTAAAAGCCAAAAATGAAACTGTATCTCCTTTAGTGATGCCAATTTTTTCTAAAGCACTAGCAAACCTGGTAGCTCTTTTATAAACTTCACTCCAAGTGTATTTTCGATCTTCATAAACTATAGCTTCATAATTAGGATAAATATCTTTTGCTCTCTCCAAAAAAGATATGGGAGTTAAAGGAACATAGTTTGCTTTGTTTTTTTCTAAATTTTTGTCGTAATGACTCATTTTAGTTGAATTTAAAGTTCATTATATTCGAACTACCTGAAATAGCTGATTTGTAATGCTGCTCAGCTCTTGGTAAAACTTTATCAAAATAAAATTTGGCTGTATTTATTTTATCATCATAAAATTTTTTATTTTCATCATAATCTTTAAAACTTACTTCCAGAACCTTTATCCATGCGTAAGCAACTGATACATAGCCAAGAGTTTTTAAATAATCATTTGCACCTGCACTAACATCATCTTTATGTGTCTTCGCTTTTTCGATAGTCCATTCACTAAACTTAGCAAGAATATCTAAATAATGAGTAAATTCTTTGATAAATGGCTTAATTTTTTCATCATTTGAATTAGTTTCAGATTTAATTAAATCTAAAAATCTATTGATTATATTTCCATTTTTATTTGATAATTTTCGAAACACTAAATCAGCTGCTTGGACTGAATTAGTGCCTTCATAAATTGGGGTAATTCTATTATCACGATATAGCTGTTCTATTCCTTGGTCTTTAGTATATCCATATCCCCCATGAATTTGCATTGCATCATTAGTAATTTCCATACCTAGATCAGTGAATAATGATTTTACTACTGGGGTCATTAAAGAAACAAAGTCAGATGCTTCTTGACGAATTTTTTCATTTGGATGATTTAAACTAACTTCTGTTTGCTGAGATAACCAAAAACATAATGCTCTTTCGCCTTCAATAATAGATTTCATGTTTAATAATGATCTTCTTATATCTGCGTGTTCAATAATCAAATCTGCTCCATTAGAAGATTTTGTATTATTAGTTTTGCCTTGCTTCCTCTCTTTAGCATAAGCTAAAGAATTTTGATAAGCAATTTCTGAGATTCCCAATCCTTGAATACCAACAACAATTCTTTCAAGATTCATCATTGTAAACATTGCACTTAAACCTTTATCTTTTATTCCAATCATATATCCAGTTGCTCCATCAAAATTAAGAACACATGTAGCTGAACCTTTGATGCCCATTTTACTTTCAATAGAACCTGTTGATACTCCATTTCTTGGACCTACACTTCCATCTTCATTTACTAAAAATTTTGGCACTAAAAACAAACTTATACCTTTTGTACCAGCTGGAGAGTCTGTTGCTCTTGCAATTACTAAATGAATAATATTTTCTGTAAGATCTTGATCACCGGAAGTAATAAATATCTTCTGACCACTAAGTTTGTATGTTCCATCAGATTGTTTCTCAGCTTTAGTTTTTAAAAGTCCTAAATCAGTCCCACAAACTGGTTCAGTTAAACACATCGTACCACTCCATTTACCTTCGACTATTTTCGGTAAATATCTATTTTTTATTTCTTCTGAGGCATGATGATTTATACAATTATATGCTCCAATACTAAGTTCGCTATAAAGTTTAAAAGATAAACTTGCAGATGAGAGCATTTCATCAAAAAAAGCACTTACAGTTTTTGGCATCCCCTGGCCACCATACTTTGGATCACAAGATAAAGAGGTCCAACCATCTTCAATATACTTTTGATAGGCTTCTTTATATCCAGGAGGTGTTCTTACTACTCCATTTTCTAAAACTGCAGGATTTTCATCGCCAATTTTAGCAAGAGGTAATATTAAATTTTGATTTATCTTTGCAGCTTCTTCTAAAATGTCCTTAACAAGATCTGAACTGACTTCTTTATATTTTTCCAATTCATTATATTTTTTATTATCTCGTAGTTTCTCAAAAAGAAACAGCATATCTTCAACTGGTGCAGTGTAGCTTGGCATAGAATTAGTTTAGGATAATTAGTAGATTATTGCAATTTTGAAATTATCGCATCTCCCATTTGAGAGGTAGAAATTTCTTTCATTCCGTTAGATAGAATATCTTTTGTTCTTAATCCATCATTTAGTACATCTTGGACAGCTTTTTCAAGGGCTTCAGCCTCTTTATCTAGGTCTAAGGAATACCTTAAGGCCATGGCAAAACTCAATATAGTTGCAATTGGGTTTGCAATTCCTTTACCAGCTATATCTGGAGCAGACCCATGAATTGGTTCGTACATTGCTCTCATTTCTCCATCTTTATTTTTAGCACCTAAAGATGCAGATGGCAAAAGTCCTAATGACCCTGTAAGCATTGAGGCCTGATCTGATAGCATATCCCCAAATAAATTATCAGTTACAATTACATCAAACTGTTTGGGATCTCTTAATAACTGCATTGCACAATTATCAGCAAGCATATGACTTAGTTCTACATCTTTATATTCTTTTTCATGTAACGCCTGGACCTCTTCTTTCCATAATTGTCCCGCTTCCATGACATTTGATTTTTCACAAGATGTAACTTTATTTGATCTTTTTTTTGCTAAATCAAAAGCGATTTTAGCTACTCTAATTATTTCACTACTTGTATAGGTATGAGTGTTGATTCCCTTTCTTTCACCATTCTCAATTGGTTTAATTCCTCGAGGTTCACCAAAATATATTCCACCTGTCAATTCTCTTACAATCATAATATCTAAACCAGAAACAATTTCTGGTTTTAAAGTTGATGCATCGACTAATTGTTTAAAACATATTGCTGGTCTTAAGTTAGCAAATAATTTTAATTCTTTTCTAAGTTTTAATAATGCTCTTTCAGGTTTTTTTGAGAATTCTAAATTATCCCACTTTGGACCTCCAACTGCTCCTAGCATCACTACTGCACTTTCTAACGCTTTATAAAAAACCTCATCTGTTATAGGAGTTCCATGTTTATCAAAAGAACATCCTCCAGCAAGATCTTGGTCTATTTCAAAATCAAGCGATTTTTTATCGTTAAACCAATTGATTATTTTTTTTACTTCACCAATAACTTCTGGGCCAATACCGTCACCAGGTAATAATAAAATTTTTCTTTTTTTTACTTTAATCATTAAAAATCCAAGGTTTTTTATTTTTTAAATCTTTTTCAAAATTTTCAATTTTTTCTGACTTCTCTAATGATAGTGCAATATCATCTAAACCCTCTAATAAACATTTCTTCTTAAATTCATCTACTTGAAAGTTTATTTCGTTATTTCCATAAATAATTTTATTTTGGTTGAGATCTATAGATATTTCTTCTTTTCGATTAGCGTATTCGGACAATTCTTTGATTTTTTCTTCTTCAAGAATTATAGGCAAAATTCCATTTTTGAAACAGTTACTATAAAAAATATCTGCAAAGCTTGAACTTATTACACAAGTTATGCCAAAGTCTAGTAATGCCCAAGGAGCATGTTCTCTAGATGATCCACATCCAAAGTTTTTACCAGCTATCAAAATTTTAGAGTTATTAAATGGATTTTGATTTAAAACAAAATCACTTATCTCTTTACCTTGATCATCATATCTCATCTCGAAAAACAAATTTTTGCCAAGACCAGTTCTTTTTATGGTTTTTAAAAATTGTTTTGGAATTATCATATCAGTATCAATATTTACTATTGGTAAATATGCTGGGATGCTCTTTAAAGTATTAAATTTTTGCATCTAACTTTGGTACTTTCTAACATCGTCCAGATTTCCAGAAATAGCAGCAGCAGCAGCCATACCTGGACTTACTAAATGTGTTCTACCACCTCTTCCTTGCCTTCCTTCAAAATTTCTATTAGATGTAGATGCACATCTTTCTTGAGGTTTTAATTTATCTGCATTCATAGCTAAACACATTGAACAACCTGGTTCTCTCCATTCAAAACCAGAATTAACAAATATTTTATCTAACCCTTCTTGTTCAGCTTGTTCTTTAACTAATCCTGATCCAGGTACCACCATAGCTTGAACATGAGAAGCTATCTTTTTATCTTTTAAAATTTTTGCTGCTTCTCTTAAATCTTCTATTCTTCCATTTGTACAGCTTCCTATAAAAACTTTATCTATCTTTATGTCTTTTGCGGCCATGTTAGGTTTTAAACCCATATAATTTAAAGATCTTTCTAAAGAATTTTTTCTGTCCTCGTCTTTTTCGTTCTGTGGGTTTGGAACTTTTTCATCTATCGTAATTACATCTTGAGGAGATGTTCCCCACGTTATCATTGGTAAAATCTCATCTGCTTTAAGATTGATTTCTTTGTCAAATTTAGCATTTTCATCTGTTCTTAAATTTTTCCAATATTCTAAAGCTTTATCCCAATCTTTTCCTTTTGGAGACATTGGTCTACCCTTTAAATATTCAAATATTTTTTCATCTGGTGCTATTAATCCTGCTCTAGCACCACCCTCTATAGTCATATTGCAAATTGTCATTCTTTGCTCAACACTTAATGATCTAATTAAGTCACCTGCATATTCTATTACACAACCTGTTCCTCCAGCTGTACCAATTTTTCCGATTATTTGAAGAATAACATCTTTAGAAGTTACGCCCAACGGAAGTTTACCGTTTACATTTACTCTAAAATTTTTAGCTTTTTTTTGAACTAAAGTCTGAGTAGCTAAAACATGTTCTACTTCTGAAGTTCCAATTCCAAATGCTAAAGAACCAAAAGCACCATGAGTTGCGGTATGGCTATCACCACATACTATTACTGTTCCAGGCTGCGTAAAACCCTGCTCTGGACCTGTGACATGTACAATTCCTTGTCTCTTATCATTCATACCAAAAAGTTTAATTCCAAACTCTTTACAATTAGCTTCTAAAGTTTCAACTTGTATCTTTGACTCTTTATCAGAAATACCTTTTGATCTATCAGTTGTTGGAACATTATGATCAGCAACTGCAAGTGTTAAATTAGGATGTCTCACCTTACGATTAGAATTTCTTAAACCTTCAAACGCTTGAGGACTAGTAACTTCGTGAACTAAATGTCTATCAACAAATAATAAAGCAGTACCATCAGCCTGTTGGTCCACTAAGTGATCATTCCAAATTTTATCGTATAAAGTATTGGGCATTGAAAAAAAAATTATTTTTTTTCTGGTGTATTTTCAAGTTTTTTTTCTGCTTTAATCTCAGTTTTAGGGGCATCTTTTTTAGAAGAAACGTCTTTTTTAGCCTCTAAAGTTTGTGCAGTCTCTATTTTTGTCTCAGTTTGAGTTTCTTTTGAAGCTGGAGCTACATTTTCATCAGTAACTGTCTCAGGTTTCACATCAATATCGATACCAATTTTTTTTCTAATTTTTTCTGCAATCCTAGCTGATTTACCAGTTCTATCTCTTAAATAATAAAGTTTAGCTCTCCTAACTTTTCCAGAGCGAATTACTTTAATCGTATCAATTAAAGTTCCATATAATGGAAAAGTTCTTTCTACACCTTCTCCAAAAGAAATTTTTCTTACAGTAAATGATGAATTTAAATCTCTACTTTTTTTGGCAATACAAACGCCCTCGAAATATTGAATTCTTTCTTTTTTACCCTCTGTAATTCTAACACCAACTTTAACAACATCCCCAGGGAAGAAATTAGGTATCTTTTTCTCTGAAAGAATTTTTTTGACGTTGTGTTGATTTATTTCTTCAATAGTTTTCATTTTTATATTTAACAAATTAATCTTTCTTATATTTTTGCCACAAATCTGGTCTTCGGACGCGTGTTATAGCCTCTGATTGAGACAAACGCCAGTCTTTAATTTTAGCATGATCACCAGATAATAATACCTCTGGGACCGACTTTTCTTCCCAAATTTGAGGTTTCGTATATTGGGGATACTCTAAAAGACCATTTTCAAAGGTTTCATCAACAGAAGATTTTTCATTTCCCAAAACCCCCGGTAAAAGTCTTAAAATGCTATCAAGGATAACTAATGCAGCTGTTTCACCACCAGATAAAACATAATCTCCTATACTTATTTCCTCAATATTCCTTGTAGTTAAAACTCTTTCGTCTACCCCTTCAAAATGTCCACATATTAATGATATAGATTTTTCTTTTGATAAATCTTGAGCAAGTTTTTGATCAAATTTTTTTCCTTTTGGTGAAAGATAAAAAACCCTTTCTCCTTTTTTAAGTTTTTGATCAAGAGAATTTGCTAAAACATCAGCCTTGAGTAACATTCCTGATCCTCCACCATAAGGAGTATCATCGACTGTTTTATGTTTATCAGTTGCTGCATCTCTTATGTTTGTTACATTTAATTTCCACAATTTACTAGACAGAGCTTTTCCATAAAGGCCCTTAGCTAAAGGTCCAGGAAAAACTTCTGGATAAAGAGTAAATACTTGAACTTGAAACATAAATTAACTTTAGATTATTTTTTTTCCTCTTTAGGAGCCTCTTCTTTTTTAGCTGGAGCTGCTTCTGCTTTAGGAGCTTCTTCTTTTTTAGCTGGAGCTGCTTCTGCTTTAGGAGCTTCTTCTTTTTTAGCTTCTTCAGATCCTTCTTTTTTTCTATCTTTTTTTGGAACTGCTTTTTGAGGATTATTTCCATTCGCAGGCATAGGCATTAATTCCTTTTCACCTAAAATTCTCGCTACTCTTGTTGTCGGTTGTGCCCCTTGACCTAACCAATATTTAATTCTCTCTGACTCAAGTCCAATTCTCTCTTTTTTATCTTTTGGAAGTAATGGATTAAAAAAACCTACTTTTTCAATAAATCTTCCATCTCTTGCAAAACGACTGTCTGCTACAACTAATTTGTAAACAGGTCTCTTTTTTGTTCCACCTCTTGATAACCTTAACTTTAACATTTGCTCTCCTTTTTTTATTTTAATTGATTAAATAATTCTGGTGGTATTCCCTTATCAGACATACCTTTCAGATTTCCTTTCGACATCTTCTTCATCATTTCAGACATCATTTTGAATTGCTTTAATAATTTATTGATAGTAGCTGGATCTGTGCCTGAACCATTAGCAATTCTTTTTTTTCTAGAACCATCAATAATTTTTGGGTTTTCTCTTTCCTTTATTGTCATTGACAAAATTATCGCTTCATTTTTTGTAATAACACTCTCATCTATACCTGCAGCGTCCATTTGTGACTTCACTTTAGATACACCTGGCATAAAAGACATTACTCCTTCTATTCCACCCATTTTTTTCATTTGCCTTAATTGAGTTAAGTAGTCTTGCATTGAAAATTGTCCTTTTTTTAAATTTTCCTCAGCTTTTTTAATGTTCTCCTCACCTAAATCTTGAGCTGCTTTTTCTACAAGGGATACAATATCACCCATTCCTAAAATTCTATTTGCAATTCTATCTGGATGAAATACTTCAAGATTTTCAATTTTTTCACCTACACCTAAAAATTTAATTGGAACTTGGGAAACAAATTTCATACTCACAGCTGCTCCACCCCTCGCGTCACCATCCGCTCTTGTTAAAATTATTCCTGAGAGATTTACTGTATTTTTAAATTCTTTTGCAACTGAAGCTGCAACTTGTCCGGTAAGTGAGTCGGCAACTAAAAATGTTTCTGAAGGATTAATTATATTTTCGATTTGTTTAATTTCACTCATCATTTGTAAGTCAATCTGTGTCCTGCCTGCAGTATCAAATAATATGATATCAGCACCATTTAAATTGGCTGCACTAATAGCTCTTTGACAAATATCAGCTGGTTGTTGTCCATCAATAATAGGAAGGGTTAAAATATTATTTTGTTCACCTAAAGACCTTAATTGTTCTTGAGCAGCTGGCCTATAAATATCTAAGCTAACCATCATTACTTTCTTCTTTTTTATATTTTCTAAATATCTTGCAAGTTTTGCTGTTGTAGTTGTTTTACCAGAACCTTGTAATCCAACTAACATCATTGGTACTGGTGGAACTGCATTAAGGTTTACATCGTTGTTTTTTTCACCCAGTAAATTTACTAATTCATCATAAACGATCTTAACCACCATATCTCCAGGTGATGTTGATCTAATTATTTCTTGTCCTAAAGCTTTTGGCTTAACCTTTTCAATAAATTCTTTTGCAACATCTAAAGAGACATCTGCCTCAAGTAAAGCTTGTCTGATACGTCTCAAGCCTTCATCAACCTGGCTTTCATCAAGCGAGGGAGACTTTTTTAAAGAAGAAAAAATTTCTTCAAATTTATTAGTTAAATTTTCAAACATATTTATTACACACAGCAGTAATCGCACTAGTGGGCGAACCCTCGCTGACTAGTGTCGATCTCTTTGTTTCCAAAGACACCGCAAATTTAACGTTTTTGCGGAAACTGCAACAAATTATAATAGAGGTTCAAAAAGTCAATAAATAAGTTAAACAACTATATATGGACATTAAAGCTTTTAAAATGGATGGATTAGGTAACGATTTTGTTATCATCGACAATAGACAAAAAGTTACTGAATTATCAAAAGAACAAATAATTAAAATTTGTGATAGAAATTTTGTTGGATGTGATCAGTTAATATTAATTGAAAAAGATGAAAATACTGATGCTTATTTAAAGTTTTTTAACTCTGATGGAGGTGAGTCAGGAGCATGTGGTAACGGTACGAGATGTGTTGCAGATTTAATTTCAAAAGAAAAAAAAGATAAAACAGTAATTTTATCTACCTTATCCGGAAATTTAAAATCTGAAATATTAGAAAATAATATAGTTACAACTGAAATTGGAAAAGCTAAAACTAAGTGGAATGATATTCCTCTTTCTAATGAATTAAATACAAAAAATTTAAATATAAAGATTAAAGACACAAATAATAAAGAGTACTCTGGTGGTACTGCTATAAATGTTGGAAACCCCCATGTTATTTTTTTTGTAGACAACATAGAGGACTTTAATATTGTAAAAATTGGCCCTGAGATTGAAAATCAAAAAATATTTCCAGAAAAATGCAATGTTACAATTGCTAATGTCATCAATAGAAATTTGATAAAAGTTAAAGTCTGGGAAAGAGGAGCTGGATTAACAAAGGCATGCGGGACTGCTGCATGTGCAGCAGCATTTGCTGGCAAATTAAACAACCTTACTGATAATAACATAGATATAGAATTTGAAACTGGAAAATTATCAATCTTTATAGATGAAACAAACTCTATACATATGAAAGGTCCTGTTTCAAATATAGAGAAAATTTCAATAAAATTATAATGGGAATATTCGACAAATTTAAAAAAGGTTTTCAAAAAAGCGCTTCGGCATTCTCATCTGGTTTAAAAGAAATTATTATAAAAAAAGAAATAGATGACGAGAATTTAAATAAAATTGAAGAATTCTTAATCGAATCAGATGTTGGTATTGAAGCTGCTTCCGAAATAAAAGAAATAATTTCAACTAAGAAAGTTGATCCTAAAAAAAATTTATCACAAGAAATAAATGTTATTTTAAAAGAATATATTGTTTCATTAATGAAACCCTTGGAGAATGATACATTTTTTATGAAAAAAGAAAAACTTAATGCAACTTTAGTTTCTGGAGTGAACGGTGTTGGTAAAACAACAAGTGTCGGTAAAATTGGAAAAATTTTGAAAACTAATGGTAATAAAGTTATGTTTGCGGCATCAGATACATTTCGAGCAGCAGCAATTGAACAATTAGAAAATTGGGCCAATAAAATAAATGTTCATATAACAAAATCATCGCAAGGATCTGACCCAGCTTCAGTTGCCTATAAGGCTATTGAGGAATCTATTAAAAATAAGTTTGATCATGTTTTAATTGATACAGCTGGAAGACTTCAAAATAGAAAAAATTTAATGGAAGAATATAAAAAAATTGCCAATGTAACAAAAAAGATAGACCCCGACGCACCTCATGATGTTATTTTAGTTTTAGATGCAACTTCTGGTCAAAATATAATTAATCAAGTAGAAGAATTTAATAAGATTATTCCAATAACAGGCATTATCATGACAAAGTTAGATGGAACCGCGAAAGGTGGTATTCTTTTAGCATTAGCAAAAAAATATAAACTTCCAATTATTGCCTTAGGTTTAGGTGAAAAAGAAGACGACTTACAAATATTCAAGGCTGAAAAATTTGCTAAGGCATTTATTCAAACTAGTTAATTAGATTACTCGATATAAGGGGTTTGTAGAAACTACATTTATAATTCTCTTTAAATTTAAAATGGCCACAATTTTTAGCAAAAGAAGAAATGATAAAATCAAATTTACCTGTAGTTGGATATAATTCTAATTTTTTTTCAACAATATCAAACTTAAAATTAGCATTTAAACTTTTTACTGCACTAATCATGACTAAAGTTTTATTATCTTTTAAAAGATAATAAGCAAAATCGTCTGGAAATACTGGAAAATCATATTCTTCTAAATAAAATTTGGCATGAGATGGGAACCACTCATATGAAATTAATGGAGATGATTTTTTAGTTTTATAATCATAAATGTAAAGATCTTTTGGAAAATCATTGATATAATTTTCAGTTTCGCCTCTAGCCAAAATTGATTTTTCTCTACTCTTAAAATATAAAGCAAAGTTTTTATTATAAGAATTCATTTGATCTATATGAAATAAATCATCAGCTAAAAATTCATTGTCTTTCGCAAAAGCAATTTTATTTAGAGATAAAAGAAAAATAATTAATAAAAATATTCTCATCACATAATAAACTTAAAGAAAAATATTGAATTTAATTTGGTTAGAATATGGCTTAATTTAAACTTTTGAGAAATGATTTAAGTGCAAAAACTAACTTTTCATCATATTCCATCATATGATCGTCATATTTAGTAAAGTATGAATATTTCGGCTCATTTGCTATATCATAAATTTTTTTACCCATTGAGAAGGGGACTATTTGATCTATTTCTCCATGCATAACTATAACTGGTGAATTTATATTCTTAATTTTTTTGTAATTATCAAATTTGTCTTTAAGTATTAAATTAACTGGAATGTAAGGGTAGAATTTCTTTGCAGCATCTACCAATGAAGTAAATGGTGTTTCTAAAATTATACCTGCATAATTCTTATTTTGAGCCAAATGTGTGGCTACACCAGTTCCTAAAGATTCTCCATATAAAACAAGATTTTTTTCGTTCACTCCTTTTTTTACTAACCAATGAATTGCACTTTTACCATCTTCATAAAGACCTTGTTCCGTAGGTTTACCATTATTTCCACTAAAGCCTCGCCAAGCAATGATTAAGAAATTAATATTCATATCTTGAAAATGGTTAAGTTTATGGATTCTATTTTCTAAAGATCCTGCATTACCATGAAAAAAAATAAGAGTTTTATAATCTTTAAGATTTTTTTCATGATACCACCCTAGTAATTCAAGATTATCTGAAGTTTGTATTTTAACTTTTTGAATATCAACTGAAATTTGGTCGCCTGAATAATTATTTTCATTTGGATGGTAAAGTAAATTTCTTTGATAAAAGTATAAAAATACTAAAATAAAAAAATACAGAAATAAAATAATTAAAAATAATTGCAACAAATTCTTCCTAAGCTTCTCGAACATATTTTTTCTTCGCTAAGTATACGCCAATAAATACCAAAATTGTTCCTATCAAATGATAATTTTCTAATTTTTCCTCAAATAAAAAATAACCATAAATTGCTCCATAAATTGTAAAAATGTATAAAGTAAACCCTGTCAAAGATGCACCCAGCTTTTTTTGAACCACAGTGTAAAGAGTAAATGCAATTATTCCTGGAGAAATTGCTGCAAAAAACACCCACATAAAAAATTCTCTACTAAAGGTAGTTTTTTCAAAAAAAATTTCCTCCCCAATATAAAAGGGGAGCAAACTAATTGCACCAAAAAATGCAATTAACGTGAACCTTTGAAAAATTTCGAGTTTTGTTTTCCAGTAGAATAGATAGATAGAGTATAGTGCCCATCCAATAGCAGCTGCCAACATCCAAAGATCACCAATAGTAAAATTAAGATTTATTAGTAAATTAAGTTCACCTTTAATAATAATTGTAAAAACCCCAATTAAACAAGATATGAGACCAATAACTTTTGTGAGATTAATTTTTTCACTGAAAAAAATACTAGAAATTAAGATTATAAATATTGGTGAAGATGTATATATAATTCCCATATTAGTAACCGTAGTAGTTTGACCTGCTAAAAATGGGAATGCACCGCAAACACCACAACCTGTAGCTCCTAAGAAAAAAAGTTTTTTATATTCCTTTTTCATTATTTTATAATTTTTTTTCAATGATACATAAGTAAAGGGTAAGAGGATCAAAAAAACTAATGTCCATCTCCAAAATGCTAAAGAAATTGGAGGAACATATTCAACACCACCTCGAGCTACTACCAGGTTTGAGGCCATAAAAATAGGCTGAATAAATAAAAGTGAAAGTGCAAAAAGATTATTAATTTTATTACTCAATGATTTATATTTGGATTATCTATTTTTTATCAAAGAAGGCTTCATAAACCATCATAAAAATTGCAATACCCATTAAAATATAAACAGGCAAGACATCAAAAAACCCTATCATAGACGATCTAGTAAGTGTAAAAGCAAGGCCCACTAAAAAAGCTATTGCAAGTAAAGATCCTAAAAATGTTGTGAACTTATGCATTTATTTATTACATTCCTTTTCTAACCAATTAGCAACCCCTAAAAATCTATGATCATCATAGCGATCTCCCACAAGCTGTACCCCTAAAGGCAAATTATTTTCACCTTCGAGTAAAGGTAGAGATATGCAGGGAGTACCCATATAAGACCAAACTTTATTGAATTCTGCAGTGCCAGTGCTTTTTAATCCCTTTGGTGCAACACCCGGGCTAGAAGGAGATAAAACTCCATGATAATCCTCAAAAACTTCTTGGTAAGACTCATAACTTCTTTTTTTAAAATCAATAGCTTCAGCGTATTCTTTTGCTGAATATTTATTTCCTTTAGCTATAGCTGTTTGCATATATTTTGATAATTTTGTTTTGTATTTTTTATAATACATTGCAAAATTATTAGCTAAATCTGTTTCATGAATAATTTGATGGTATTTATGAATATCCTTAAAATATGATGGAGTATCAAACACTTCAATATTTTTAAATGATTTGATAAAATATTCAAAAGACTCTCTAGATTTTTTTTCAATTATCTTCCAATAATCTGACTTATAAAAAATGAACTTGGGTTCATATGCTGGACCTTTTTTTGTTTCTTCTAAAATATTTTCAGCTGAATAATAAATTGTTGCGGGATCATGATGATCTTTTTTAATTAAAACTCTTGCTAATAATGCAACATCTTCAACAGTTCTTGCAAATATCCCTATATGATCTAATGCATTCGAGGTTCTTAAAACGCCATTTCTTGAAATTAGGCCATAAGTTGGTTTATATCCGACAACACCACAGTACGAAGCAGGTCTTATTACTGATCCACCTGTTTGTGATCCAATAGAAAGTGGTGCCATAAAAGATGCTACACAAGCGGCCGAACCACTGGAAGAACCTCCTGGTGTTCTTGAATAATCATGAGGATTAGTTGTTTTCGGGGGTCCTAAGTAAGCTAACTCTGATGTAGCTGTTTTGCCCATAACAATAGCACCTGCAGAATTTAATAATTCAACTACCTCAGCATTTTGGGAATAAGATTTACCTTTTCTTATTGAAGTGCCACATTCAGTAGGCATATCAACAGTGCCTATTATATCTTTTAAAGCTATTGGAATTCCATGTAGTGGACCCACTGGCTTTCCTGATTTTCTATGCTCATCAGCGTCAGTAGCTTTCTCCAATAAAACTTTTTTATCAAAGTGAGTCCAGGCTTTAATATCTTTTTCAAATTTTTTTATTCTTTCAATATATTTTTCACAAATCTCAACCGAACTTAAATGACCCTCTTTAATCTTTAAGGCTATTTCTTCAACTCTTAACGAAAATATATCAATCATTTTTTGTTAGTCGGCAAACAATACTTCTGGCAGCCATAGGGCTATTCCAGGGAACATATACATTAAAAACATTCCGAATATAACTATACCCAAAAATGGCATAATCCCCTTAAATATTTCCAGTAATTCAACATTCGTTTTTTGAACCCCTTTTAGATAATAGGCAGACATTGCCATTGGTGGTGTTAAAAAGGATGTTTGTAAATTTAAAGCGATTAACATCGCAAAAAAATATGGATTAACATTGAATATTTCAAGTAATGGCAAAAATATTGGAACAAATATAATTAAAATTTCTGTCCATTCTAGAGGCCATCCTAGAAGAAAAATTATAATTTGAGTTATAACCAAAAATTGCCAAGTAGTTATGTTTATTGAAGTAAAAAAGTGTTCAAATACCTCGTGTCCTCCTAGATAAGAAAAGACAGAAGAGAAAGTCCAAGAACCTATAAACAACCACATGATCATTGCTGTTGTTTTTGCAGTCAAGAAAACTGACTCTTTAAAATTTTGCCATTTAAGTGTTTTATAAAACCAAGATAAAATTAATGCACCAAATGCTCCGGCTGCTGCAGCTTCGGCTGGAGTGGCGATTCCAGCTAAAATTGTTCCAAGAACTAACATTATTAAACCAAATAGAGGAACAAATGAAACTAATACCTCTTTTAAAATTTCTGCTCTAGGCGGAATATCCTCTGCTGGTGGTCTTGGAGCTATTGAAGGATTAAGCCACGCTCTAAACACTGCATATCCAATATATAAGCCTGCCAACATTAATCCTGGAAAAATCGCAGCTGCAAATAATCGTAATGGAGATAATTGTGCAATTACAGAATAAACAATTAACATAATACTTGGTGGTATTAAAATTCCTAGACAACCACCACTACAAATTATTCCTGATGCAAATTTTTTATCATAGCCAGCTTTAACCATAGCTGGCCAAGCCAATAAGCCCATTAAAGTTACAACTGCTCCAATAATCCCTGTTGCTGTAGAAAATAAAGTACAAGTGATCAATGCTGCGACTGCCATGGATGCTGGCAATCTATGAGCAGCAAGTCTAATTGCAAAAAATAATTTAGCTACGATTCCAGCTCTTTCAACCAAATATCCCATAAATAAAAAAAGAGGTACCGCAGTGAGTACGTTATTATCCATCACTGTATAAGTGTTTTTAACAAATAAAGAAAATATTCTATTATCAAAAAGATGATCCATCAAAACTGGATCGTAATAAGCATAATAACCAAAGCCTATTCCCATTGCCATTAAAGTAAAAGCTATAGGGAACCCTAGTAATACAGCAAGCAAAAACACACCCATCATTAGAATTGCTACTTCAGGATTTGTAAGACTAAATAGCATTGTTTTTATCTTCCTGTTGAGAAGTTCTCATTAAAATTTTATCTGTTTCTTCTGCAACTACTATTCTTGCAGGCCATTGACCAGTTTGGATACAAATTATTGATCTAAACACTTCTCCTATTCCTTGAATAATTAACATAATCCCTGCAGCTGGAATCATAGATTTTACCATATAAATTTGGATTTGAGCAGGACTGCTCCAACTTGTTTCTTTTATTTTCCAAGCTTGTGCTGCGTATTCGTAACCATAAAAAGCTAAAGCTATAACTCCTGGAAAGAAAAAAATGAAGTAAAGCACCAAATCAATCCATGCCTGTGTTCTCTGACTAAATAACCTATAAATTACATCTCCTCTAACGTGAGCTTCTGTAGCTAAGCAGTATGCACCTGACATCATTAATATAGCTCCATACATCTGCATACTAAAATCAAAATTCCATAACGTCGGCTTATTAAAAGCATAAGCCATGACCACCTCATAAACTGTTCCCCCCATTAAAATAACAATACACCAAGAAAAAGCTTTTCCCATTGAAGTACTAAGTGTATCTGCAAATCTAATGTAGGATGACATCATAATTATTAAAGTATCGTAAATTTAAGTAAAAAAAAAGGGGGTTTTTAAACCCCCTTTATTTTAATTTTTTAAAGCTAATTAAATCTTAACTTTTCCAATTGGACCAAACTCATTTTCATAAGCTAACTTGTAGTTCGGTTGATTCATCAACAGATACTTCATTGTTCTTTTAGCGTATGCTTTCTGAGATGCGATAATTTTCTTAAAGAAAGGATCTTTTCCAGAAAATTCCTTAACAATTTTATCCCAGCCTTTTAACTGTTCAGCTAAAATAGCATCAGATGTTTGGTAAACATTAACCTTATGCTCGTTCATCAGCTTAGCTAAGTCAGCAGAATATCTAACTAAAGCTTTAAAGTAGTTATCTGAGTTTGCAGCATAAGCAGCATTTTTCAAGATAGCTTGATGAGCAGGTGAAAGGCTGTTGTATCTTTTCTTGTTCACCGGTATCTCAAACATTTCTTGAGACTGGTGGAAACTACCTAAGTGGTAGTGTTTAGATACATCTTGCATTCCAAACTGTGAGTCTGATGTTGGGTTGTTAAATTCAGCAGCATCAATCAAACCAGTTTTCATTGCTGGTTGAATTTCACCACCTGGTAATTGTCTTACAACCATTCCCATCGCAGTTAAAACGTTAGTCGCTAAACCAACTGTTCTATACTTCATACCTTTAACATCAGATACTTTTGTTACATTCTTTTTAAACCAACCAAATGGTTGAGCTGGCATTGGCATATGAAAGAATCCAATATAATCAAATCCAACTGAAGCTACAGCTTGATCATATAATTTTCTTCCTCCACCATATTCCATCCATCCCATAACTTCCTGAGATGACATTCCATATGAGGGACCAGTTCCAAAAAGTGAAGCAGCAGGATTTTTACCATACCAATATGCAGTCACCCAGTGACCCATATCTAGGTTACCATCACTAACAGCAGCTCCAATTTCAGAAGTTTTTACTACTGAACCAACTGGTTGAAGGTCAATCTTAAGTGAACCTCCAGACATTTCTTTAACCATGTTGCAATAGTCTCCAGCCATTTCAAAAAAAATGTTTGCGCCTGAAGGCCAAGCTGCTTGCATTTTTAAAGTTACATGACCGTCTGATCTTGCAATGTTTGGCATTGCTACAGTAGCAGCAGCAACAGCTCCTGCTTTAGCGGCAGTTTTAAAGAACTTACGTCTTGAAGATGTTTTAATCTTCAATGATTTATTTTCTTTTGTCATTATTTCTCCTCTAGTAGTTAATTAACTGAATAATTTAAACATAAAATCTGATTAGAGTCTTTCTAAAAAAAAGCGTAGTTGACGCAGAAGTTGAATTTTATACAATCCTGAGTAGAATTAGTTGACTTTATTTTTGCATTTTCCTGTTTTAAAAAATTCATCAATATTGTCGATTGCTAGATTAGCCATAGCTATTCTAGTGTCTTTAGTGGCACTACCTAAATGAGGTAAAATAAAAGCCGATTTTATTTTTAAATAACCTGGATTCAAATTTGGTTCATTTTTATAAACATCTAAACCAGTTGCATAAATTTTTCTTCGATTTAAAGCATCAATTAAAGCTTCATCGTCAATTATATCTCCTCTAGCAATATTGGTTATTACCGCCCCTTTCGGAAAATACTCAACTGTTTCTTTATTAATCATATTTTCAGTTTCTTTTGTAGCTGGGCAACAAATAGATAAAACATCTGAAACAGCAAAAAGACTTTTTAAGCTATTGTGGTAAATTGCTCCTTTTTCTTTCTCTGGACTTAATTTTGATCGGTTATGATAATGAATTATCATCCCTAATGATTTAGCGATACTTGCAATTTTTTGTCCAATCCTCCCCATTCCTAAAACTCCTAATCTTGTTCCCGTTAGTTGTTTTCCAATTAAATAATCTGCAGACCATTTCCATCCGCCTTCTTTTGCTGACTCTATCCCCTCAGCAGCTCTTCTACATGCTCCTAAAATTAACAAAACACCTATTTCTGCGGTTGCATCAGAAAGTACCTCAGGCGTATTTGTTACAATAATATCTCTTTTTTTTGCTGCTTCTAAATCAATATTTCCAAAACCAACTGCAAAGTTTGAAATTATCTTCACAGTACCAGGCAACTTATCTATTGTTTGTTTATCCATTTTATCTGTTAATGATGATAAAATTCCATCACACCCATTACTCATTTCTATTACTTTTGATTGTGAATATAATTCATCATTAGAATTTAATTTTGCATCAAAAGTTTTCAAAGCTTTGTCTTCACTATCTTTAATTAATTTTCTAGTGATTAAAATTTTTGTCATTTTATATTGATTAGTTTAAATCAAATATTTTGCCAGGATTCATTATGTTATTCTGATCAATGCTTTTTTTAATAGATTTCATTAATGGAATGCAATCACCATGTTCTTGTAATAAGTAAGCTTTTTTATGTAAACCAACACCATGTTCACCTGTTATCGTTCCATTTAATTCTAAAGTTTTTTTAATTAAAAGATCACTAAAGTCCCTTATCTTATTGTATATTCCTTCCTCTTTAGGATCATAAGGTAATATTACGTGGAAATTACCGTCTCCTAAATGACCAACCATAGGAGCTCTTAGACCAAATTTTTTAGTTTCTTCTTCAGCAAAATTTACACATTCTGTTATATTTGATATTGGAAGACATACATCAGTTGAATATACTCTTCCATTATTTATTAAAGCTTTTACAGAATAATAAACATCCCATCTTGCTTTCCAAAGTTTATTTCTCTCTTCTAAATCTTTCGCCCATTTAAATGAACTTCCACCGTTATCTTTTGAAATTTCTTCGACTAATTTAATATTTTCTTGGTTAGACGCTTCTGAACCATGAAATTCAAAAAATAATGTGGGTACTGCCTTCATATCTTTGAGTTTTGAATAATTTATACTTATTTCCATTTGTTCCTTATTAAGCATCTCAATCCTTGCTATTGGAACGCCATATTGAATTACTTGTTGAGCCGTTTGAACTGCTTTTTCTAAAGATGGAAAATGACATACTGCGCTCATAATACTTTCTGGTATTGGTGATAATCTTAATTGAACCTCTGTAATAATTCCCAAAGTTCCTTCTGAGCCAATAAAAAGGTTAGTTAAATTATAGCCAGCTGAGGTTTTTTTAGTTCTGCTTCCAGTATTAATAATATCGCCATTTGGTAAGACAACTGTTAGACCCGTGATTACAGTTTTCATAGTCCCATATTTAACTGCCATAGTTCCTGAGGCAGACGTTGATGCCATTCCTCCTATTGCAGCGTTTGCACCCGGATCTATTGGAAAAAAAACTCCATCCTCTCTTAAATATTCATTTAATTGTTCTTTAGTGACACAAGCCTGCACCCTACAATCAAAATCTAATGCATTGACACTTAGAATTTTGTTCATTTTTTCTAAAGAAATAGTAATCCCCTTGTCATTTCCAACAACGTTTCCTTCTAAAGACGTTCCAGTACCAAAAGGTACTACTGGAATTTTATGTTTATTACATAAAGTTAATATTTTTGAAACTTCCTCATTTGTTTCTGGAAAAACTACTGCTTTGGATAAGACCGGATCATAGGTGTCTTCGCCTCTTGCATAATTTGCTCTAGTAGACTCTGAGGTAGAAAATCTTCCATTAAAAATTTTTTTTAATTCTGCTTGAACTTGATCATTCATTTCAAAGAATACTAATAAAATTTAAGGTAAAAATACAGCTTATTTAGTTAGCATTTTCTTTATATTTTCTAGAGCTTGAGAAATATTATCCCTAGAAGCAGCAAAACTAAATCTTACATAGTCTTTACATGATTTACCAAAAGCAGTCCCTGGTACAATTGCTACTCCAGCTTCATGCATAGCTTTTTTACAAAATTCAGAGCCATCCATTCCTGTTCCACTAACTTTTGGAAATGCATAAAAAGCTCCACCTGGTAAACTACACTCTACACCAGGAAGATCATTTAACCCATCATGGATTAATTTTCTTCTCAATGTAAACTTTTCCATCATTTCATTGATAGAATCATCTGGTCCATCTAAAGCAGCTATGCCTGCAAATTGTGCAGCAGCATTTACACAAGACACACTATTTATCAAAAGTTTATTTACGTGTGGCACTAATTCTTTAGGCCAAAAACTCCAACCTAATCTCCATCCTGTCATTGAATATGCTTTACTCCATCCTTCTAGTACAATTAATCTCTCCCTCAATTCTGGGTAATTAAAAAAAGATGGCATTTCTTTATTGTCAAAAATTTGTCTGCTATAAATTTCGTCACTCAAAATAGTTACATGTGGATGTTTTTTTAATCCATCAGCCAAAACATCTATTTGTGATTTTTCTACAAAACTTCCTGTAGGATTATTTGGATTTATTAATATTAACAATCTTGTTTTATCAGTAATTAGTGACAATATTTTTTCTGGATTGAATTTTAAATCTTTGTCCTCTGTCAAGTCATAAGTTACAGAAGTTGACCCCGTATAATTGATCATTGACTCATAAATTGGAAAAGCAGGGGTTGGATGAATTATTTCTGCACCTGGTTCTCCAAAACATTGAATTGCATAACTCATTGTAGGTTTGCCACCTGGCATGATTAAAATTCTTTCAGCATCTACTTCAGCATTATATCTTTTCTTAACCCATCTCGTAACAGATTGTCTGCATTCTAAAATTCCATTTGATAAAACATATCCATGATGACCATCGTCTAAAGCTTTTTTCGCAGCTTCAACAACGTGTTTAGGTGTTTTAAAATCTGGCTGACCTAGCCCCAAATGAATCATTGGATTTCCTTTGGCCTCTAACGCCTTTGCTTCAGCTAAAACAGAGAAAGCTGATTCTGTACCTAAATTATCTAAATTTTTTGCTAGCTTCATGATAATATTTTTTAATTTCTAAGACCTATTTCTATAAATTAATTTTGAACTATTCAACTCTTTTAAATTTTTACACCCCATCAATACCATATTTCTATTTATTTCGTCGTGCATGTTTTGTAAAAGATGCTCAACACCTTTTTGACCACCTGCGGCTAAAGAAAACAAAAACATTTTTCCAAAACTACATGCTTTCGCTCCTGCAGCAATTGCTTTTAGAACATGAGTTCCTCTTCTAACACCACCATCTAAAATAATCTCTAGTTTATCACCTACAGCATCAGAAATTGCCTTAACTTGATCAAAAGGAGATCTTGATCCATCGAGTTGACGCCCCCCATGATTTGATATCATTATCGCAGTGCATCCAATATCGATTGCCCTCTTGGCATCTTCGACTGACATAATTCCTTTTAACGCAAAAGGTCCATTCCACCTCTTCGCACAATATTCTGCGTCTTTCCAACCCATAGCTGGATCATATTGCTCATTAATGTACTCAATTACCGACTTTGCTATATTTGTTCCTTTGTCAGTTTTTTTTTTAACATTAGATAATTCAAATCTTTTTCCAGTAAAATAATTAAATACCCAACCGGGTCTCATTGCGAAGCTCATTAAGCTTTGTAAAGTTAATTTTGGAGGGGTAGTAAATCCTGTTCTATGGTCCTTCTCCCTATTTCCAGCAACTAAAGTGTCAACAGTTAAACACATTGCATCAAATCCGGATCTTCTTGATCTATCTATTAAATCATCTGAGATTGATCTATCTTTATGGACATAAAGTTGAAATAGTTTTGGGCCACCTGAAATATTTGATACTTCCTCAATAGTATTATTGCCCATTGATGACATGCTATAAAAGGTTCCAAATTTTTCGGCAGCCCTTGCTGACGCTTTATCACCATCAGGATGATATAATCTTTGCATAGCAGCTGGGGAAAGAAAAATAGGCATATCTATTTTTCTTCCAAATAAAGTAGTCGATAAATCAGGTTTACCAACGCTTGCAAGAACATTCGGAATTAAATCACAATCATTAAAAGACTCTGTATTTCTTCTTAGAGTTGACTCATCATCAGATCCACCATCTATGTAATGAAAAATTGGTGAAGGTAATTTCTTTTTTGCTAACTTTCTAAAATCTTCAAAATTATGACAGTTTTTTAAACTCACTATTTTCGAAATCGTAAATTACTTCTACTTAAGTCACTTATCTTTGTACAGCCCATCAACTTCATATCTCTTTGTAGTTCAGATTTGTATTGTCCTAACGCTCTTTCTACACCCGCTTGTCCAGCTGCGGCTAAAGCATATAAATATAATCTACCTCCAGAGCATGCTTTTGCACCTAATGATAATGCTTTTAACATATGAGTACCTCTATGAATTCCTCCTTCACATATTACATCAAGTTTATCTCCTACAGCATCTACAATCTCAGCAAGTTGATCAAAAGGAGATCTAGATCCATCAAGCTGACGTCCACCATGATTTGAAACCATTATTCCTGTGCATCCTATATCTACAGCCCTTTTAGCATCTTCAACACTCATTACACCTTTAAGTGCAAAATGCCCTCCCCATTGTGAACAAAGCTTTTCTGCGTCTTTCCAATTCATAGACTGATCTAGCATAGTAGAAAAATAATTACCAATCGAAGAATTGGTGCTTGTACCCTCTTTTACAAAATCTTGTAGATGTGGTAATTCAAACTTACCTTTGGTAAGATAGTTGATTCCCCACATTGGTTTTGTAGCAAAGCTAAATAAACTTGATAAAGTTAATTTTGGTGGTGAAGTAAAGCCCGTTCTTAAATCTCTTTCTCGATTTCCGCCTGTTATTGTGTCTACTGTTAAAGCCATCACGTCAAATTTTGCAGCTTTAGCACGTTCTAAACAAGAATCATTTAAACCTCTATCTTTATGAAAATAAAATTGAAACATTTTTGGGGTATCAATCATGGAAGATATTTCTTCCACACTTACTGTGGCAAGAGCTGAGACTCCAAACATAGTATTAAATTTTTTAGCTGCTTTTCCAACTGCTCTTTCTCCGTCATAATGAAAAAGTCTTTGCAACGCAGTAGGTGCAAGATAAAAAGGAAGATCTAATTTTTTTCCAAATATTGTTGTCGATAAATCGACATTTTCTACACCTCTTAAAACATTTGGTACTAAATCTACATCATCAAAAGCACTTGTATTTCTGGCATAAGTAATCTCATCATCAGCTGCTCCATCAATATAATGAAATATAGGAGAAGGAAGTTTTTTTTTAGCTAATTTTCTAAAATCACTAAAATTATGGCAATTATTTAAGTTCATTAATTAATTTAAAACTTTTTAAGCAAGTTAAACATATAACTATTTGCCCCAGGATTTTTATCTCCTAAACTTGCATTAGATAAGTGATTATATGAAAAACCAAACTGACTATCTGAAGGTAAATCTAAAGATAGTTGTATTTCACTTTTGAACTCTAAAGCATGACCAAGATCTTTACCGTCTCCTTGGCTATAAAATCCTGGTGCAAAACTTGGGGTAAAATTTAAATTTCCAATCTTATATTGAGCTTGAACACCAGTATATAGATATGCAGCATTGTCTGCTGTCATCATACCACCAGTTACAGGGGAAAGATTCCCTAAAAAAGTATCTCGATTTAATTCCTCATTTTGATGTTGGAAACCAATTAAAGTTGATCTTTTACCATCATCACTGAAATCAAACATTCCGGTATAAACATTTAGTTCTGTATTTTTCTCTAATTTTACTTCTTCTGCAAACAATAAAGAAGAGCCCATGAAAAACACGAAAATGATTATAAATATCCTTTTAAACTTCATAAAATATGTATACTTAATTTTTTTTTTGAATAAACAATTTTAGTATTATTGCACCACCAATTAAAAACATCAAGATAGGTAATAACCACAGAAAATAAGTATTTTTGTTAAATTCAGGATCATATAATATCCATTCACCATATTTGCTTTTCAAATATTCATAAATTTGTTTTTCTTTAAGACCTTCATTCAGTTTTTTTTCAACCAATATTTTTAAACTATTAGCAAATTCAGAGTCAGAATCATAAACAGATTGCCCTTGACAAATTAAACACCTCAAATTTTTTGTAATTTCATTTTTAAGATCACTGTCCTGCGCATTTGATAAATTAGAATAAACTAAAAAAAAAATAACTATAAAAAATTTAAAAAATCTCATTGAATTAATATTTTTATTTCGGTTAATAACTCTTCATTAATTGGTCCTATAATTTTTTTCACAATTTTGTTATTATAAATTAAGAAAGACTCTGGTACACCATAAGCCCCCCATTCAATTGCTACAGTTCCATCTTCATCTAATAAAATAACATCGTATGGATTGCTTAACTCTTTTAAAAAAATTTTTGCGTTCTTTTTATCATCTTTATAATTTAATCCTATAATTTTAATTTTTTCCTCTTTATTCAATTTTGTTAAAAAAGAATGTTCCTCTCTACAAGGAACACACCAAGATGCCCATATATTTAAAAGATAAAATTTATCTTTTTGAAAAATTTTTTCTGAAATAAATTTATCATTGTTAAAAATCTTTGCTTTAAAAGATGGAATATTTTCTTCAATTTTTAAATTTGGTGTGTAGATATTTGAATTTTGTAACCCTTTATAAAAGATAAAAAAAATGATCAAAAATATAAGTGTATAAATAAGAGGTGAAATTTTAATTTTCATATCTTTTTTTTAATAAACTCATTAATCCTGCAAAACTTATTAGTAATACTGAAAGCCAAATCCAAATCATAAAAGGTTTGTCTTGATACCTGATATTGAAATAATCCTGATTTGAAACTAAATTCATAGTTATAAATCTATCTTTTAATAAATTAGTTTTAATATCCGCCTCACTAGTAATAATGTTTGGTTGGTTGTATACTCTTAATTCCGGGTTTAAAATTATTGTCTCATTATCCAACTCTTTTATTTTAAACTTACCAATAATTGCTTGGAAATTTTTCTCGTTTTTTTTATCTATACTTTGAAAATCTATAATAAGACTTTTAGATTTAAAAGTTTGGCCAACTTTTAAATTTGTAATAACTTCTGTAGAATAAATATTGTTAAATAAGATACTTAATATTAGTAAGCTGAATCCAAAGTGGGCTAGATTTTGAGATAAATTTTGATATCCTTTAATAAAAAAATCTCTCAAAGTTATAAAAAACAAATAAAAAGATGAGGTCAATAAAATAGAATTTATAAGAAAATTTATATCTAAATTTTTTATTATTATAAATGATATAAAAAATGAGATAAATAAAAATAAAACCAAATACATTTTATTTTGAATTTCTGATTTTATCCATTTTAACTTTGGTCCAATTGCCATTGAAAGTAAAAATGGAATTAAAAAAGGAATTATCAATTTATTATAAAAAGGTGGCCCTACTGATATTTTTTCAGAAGTTATAACCTCTAAGAAAATTGGATAAATAGTACCAACTAAGACAACTGAGAGAAAATACATCATGAACCAATTATTTACTAAAATTGAAGACTCTTTGCTTAACCAAAAAAAACTATTGTTGTTGTTTTCATTTTTATGAAAAAAGAAAAAAATAAAAAGAGACAAAAAGACTAAAGAGAATAAAAAAATAAGAATAAATAATCCTCTTTCAGGATCGTTTGCGAAAGTGTGAACTGAGTTTAATATTCCTGATCTTACTAAAAAAGTACCACACATACTTAAAGTAAATGTTGCAATGGATAATATTATTACCCACGATGTTAAAATCAGTCTTTTTTCCAGAGCTAAAATACAATGCAAAAGAGTAGTTAAAGCTAACCATGGCATTAAAGAAACGTTTTCAACTGGATCCCAAAACCAAAATCCACCCCAACCTAGTTCGTAATATGCCCAAATAGATCCTAACAAAATTCCTAAAGTTAAAAAGATCCAAGAAATTAAAACCCAAACTTTAATGTGTTTTGCCCAGTCTTTTGAAATAAAATTCAAAGTTGTAGCGGCTAGAGCGGATGAAAAAATAATTGATGATCCAACATATCCTAAATATAAAATTGGTGGATGAATAGCTAGTGCTGGATCTTGAAGAATAGGATTTAGTCCTAATCCTTCGTTTGGTATTGGAAAAATGTAACTAAATGGATTTGATGTTTTTATTAAAAAAATAAAGAAACCAATTATAATTATTTGTTGAAACATTGAGGTTAAAATTCTGTAATTATTTGGTTGTTTTTTTGATTTAATCAAAAATAAAAATATAAATAATGTTAATACTAATAGCCAAAGTAATAAACTTCCCTCATGGTTTCCCCATGTTCCAGAAATTTTATAAAATAAAGGTTTTGTTGTGTGTGAATGATTAAATACTGTTTCATTGCTAAAATCTGAATTTATAAATGATATGATCAATCCAACAAAACTTACTATTACGAAAAACAGTTGTAAAAATGTGAATGATAAAATTTTATAATCAAACCTTTTGGGACTTTTGAAATTTCTTACTGAAAAGAAAAAAATAATCAAAGAACAACAAAATCCTAAAATTAGAGAATATGATCCAATTAAACTAGCCAAAATTTATTTCTCCTCAATTGCTGCTTTTACCTCTGGGGGCATATAATTTTCATCATGTTTAGCCAAAATTTTAGTTGCTAAAAAAAAATTTTTATCCTTTAAAAATCCCTCTGCCACAACTCCTTTGCCTTCCTCAAAAAGATTTGGAATTGCTCCAGAATAAACAACGTTAATTTCATTTTTAAAATCTGTAATAACAAATTTAAGATCAGTTGCTTGAATGGATATGGAGCCACCTTTTACCATTCCTCCAACTCTTATCTTCTTTTTTTCGATTTCCGACAAAGATTTAATTTCTGATGGGGACTGAAAATAAATAACATTTTCCTCAAGAGATTTCAGAATAAGAAATGCTGAAAAAGCTAAAATAAATAATACAGACAATACAAAAAAAAATCTTAATTTAACTTTACGACCATACATGGTTTAAAAATTAAATGCCTGATAAGTTAGATAGAATTTCTTTATTAATAGTTTGAGATTTTGCAAAGGCTGCCTTCTCAGATTCTAGTGTTCCAAATTTAGCAATAAACTTTTTCTTTTCTCTAGTATATTGAACTTTTGTAATTGTATAAAGTGATGTAAAACTTAGACATGTGAATATAAAAGCAGACCAAACGTAGGCTCCATATCCATCCATAAATAATATTTCATTAATCATAATCTATCTAAACCTTTATTTTTTATCTTTATCAGTTCTGTATTATATTTCATTAAAAAAATTAATAATGAAAATAGTGCAAATGCCGCAGTCATAATGACTAATGGCAAGAGCATAGAAGAATGAATTGATGACTTTGCTAAAATATTTATAGAAGATGATTGATGTAATGTATTCCACCAGTCTACAGAATATTTAATAATAGGGACATTAATAATTCCAAGGATTGTTATGATCGAGGACATCCTAAATGCTTTTTCATCGTCTTCATAAATTCTCCATACTATTAGGTACATAATATAAAATAGACCAAGGATTAACATTGAGGTAATTCTAGCATCCCAAGCCCACCAAGTTCCCCAGGTTGGCTTTCCCCAAATTGAACCGGTAACAAGTGCAATGATATTAAATACTAAACCAGATGGAGCCAAACTTTTTGAAATCAAAAAAAAATTTCTTATTTTAAAAATATATCCAATTATTGATAAGAAAGTCATAGATGAAAAAATTCCAAGTGTAATCCATGCCGCTGGAACGTGTACATACATGATTCTTACTGAATGACTTTGTTTATAATCCTCAGGAGATAAAATTAGAGACTCAACAAGGCCTATAGATAAGACAGTAATAAATAATATAAAAACATATTTTGGGGCCCTAGACGTTACCGAAAAGATCTTATTAGGTTGAAAGTATTTAAACATAAGTAAAATGTATTTTAATTTATAGATCTTTTATTATGAAAAAATTATCTGATCAAGAATGTAGAGGGAGATAATAACGAAGGGTAAATAATTTACACTCTTGACCAGAATTACAATTTTTATATCTAATAGCTGTGACGAAGATTTGAGCTAAATGTGTTTAAAAAGTGATTTTTTAGTTAGAAAGCTTAAAATAACTGGATCCTTTTTTCCCTGAAAAAATCTCCTCAATCAAAGGGTGTTTTATTGGCTCATCTGAGTCATCCATCAATAAATTTTGTTCAGATACGTAAGCCTCATAAGTAATTTCATCATTTTCTGCCAAAAGATGGTAAAAAGGCTGGTCTTTTCTAGGTCTAACGTTTTTTGGTATTGATTGATACCATTCTTCAGAGTTATTAAACTCAAAATCTACATCATAAATTACACCTCTAAATTCAAAGTGTTTATGTTTTACAATATCTCCTATTGAAAATTTTGCTTTTTGAGTTGGCATTTAACTAAGTATGGGTATTTAAAAATAAAAATCAATAAGAAAAATTTAAAATTTTTGTTAAAATATATTTTATGTTAATATCTTTAAAGTGAATAAATCCTTTTTAAAGTTTCTTACCGATTTTGGACCATTAGTGATTTTTTTTTACTATTATTATGATAGTGGAAAAGATTTAAAAATAGCGATTCCTCCCTTTATCATTGCGACAATAATAGCATTAGTTCTAATGTGGATTATAGAAAAAAAAATTCCAAAAGTTCCTTTATTAAGTGGGATATTGATTACATTTTTTGGAGGATTAACTATTTATTTCAATAACCCGATGTTTATTTATATTAAACCAACAATTATAAATATTTTATTTGGTTTAGCTCTAATTTTCGGAAAATTTTTTACTAGTGAACCTATTCTTAAAAAATTAATGGGAAAATCGGTTTCATTGACTAATGAGGGTTGGGAAATATTAAATAAAAGATGGATATACTTCTTTTTTGGTTTGGCAATTTTAAATGAGCTAGTTTGGAGGACACAATCAGAGGAATTTTGGGTAAATTTTAAAGTATGGGGCTTATTACCAATAACATTTATTTTTACAGCTTTCCAAATAGGATTAATAAACAAGTATAAAACAAATGAATAATAATTTACGATTAGTAGTAAACAATGTTAATGACAAAAAATTAGAAGGCAAACATTTTTTTGAAAAGAATGAATTAAAAATTATTTTAGATTTATATGCAAAAATGGTCTCTGAAGGTTCTTGGAAAGATTATGGACTTAGCATATCAAGTAAACAAGTTGGTTTTAGTGTTTTTAAAAATGCAACAGAAAATGCACTTTATAAAATATGCAAAAACTTTAAACCCAAAAATAAAAACCTTAAATATCTGATAACTGACACTAATGGCAAAATATTAAAAAACTCTTTTGATTTAAATTTGCTTTTAAAAAATACTAATTGGAAAAAACTTTAAAATAATTATCTTCTCTGACCGAAAAGTCTTAAAAGCATAATAAATAAATTAATAAAGTCTAAATAAAGAGTTAAAGCTCCCATTACAGCTTTTTTTCCTATTACTTCGCCTGAGTCACTTGAAGCATACATATTTTTAATTTTTTGAGTATCGTATGCTGTAAGACCAACGAAAATTAAAACCCCTAATACCGAAATAACAAAATACATCATAGAAGACTTCATAAAAATGTTTACTAATGAAGCAATAATAATTCCAATCAATCCCATAATTAAAAAAGATCCTAATTTTGTTAAATCTCTTTTAGTTGTGTAACCGTAGATGCTCATAGCCCCAAATGTTGCTGAACATATAAAGAAAACTCTAGTAACACTCATTCCAGTATAAATTAGTAAAATTGAGGATAAGGATAGACCCATTAATGCTGCAAAAATCCAAAAAGTAGTTTGAGCTTTTGATGCACTCATCTTATTTATTCCAAAGCTCATGTAAAAAACAATCCCTAACGGTGCAAGCATAACAATCCATTTAAGTCCTGACATGTAAATTGCATTACCCATTTGTGTAAGACCAACAATAGACCCACCAGCATCAGTTACTACTGACATCTTGAATGTTAAAAGAGCAATAATTCCAGTTAATAATATCCCCGTTGCCATGTAATTATATACTTTTAGCATGTAGGCTCTTAAACCTTCATCCATTACTACAGTTGATTGTTGAGCTACTTTTGCTCTACCTAAGATTCCTTTTTTGTCGAATTCCATAATGATGAGAATATATAGTCTTTTACTAATTATTCAAGATGCCTTAAAAGATTATTAAAAAATTAATACTTAAAAAACCTTAATGAACTACAAAAAATTAGGTAATACTAATCTTGATGTCAGTACAATTTGTCTCGGTACCATGACTTGGGGGGAACAAAACACCCAAGAAGAAGGCTTTGAACAAATGGATTATGCTATAGATCAGGGAGTTAACTTTTGGGATACTGCAGAGATTTATTCTATTCCGATGAGGGAAGAGACTTATGGAGAAACTGAGAGAATAATTGGAAATTGGTTTAAAAAAACAAATAAGAGAAATAAAGTTATATTAGCTACTAAAGTTTGTGGAAATACTTCCAACAAATATATTAGGGGTGGTGGATACAATTTTGGAAAAAAAAAAATTGCACAAGCATTAGAGGAAAGTTTAAGAAGACTTAAAACAGATTACATTGATTTATATCAACTTCATTGGCCCGAAAGAACTACAAATTTTTTTGGTAAACATGGTTATGCACATGATGAAGAAGATAAAAGTTGGACACCCTTTGAGGAAATCTTAGAAAGTTTAAATAAATTTATTAATGAAGGAAAAATTAGATATGTGGGTTTATCAAATGAAACTGCGTGGGGCCTAGCTAAATTTCTTGAGCTTTCAAAATTAAAAAGTCTACCTAAAATGATGTCTGTTCAAAATCCCTATAATTTACTTAATAGAACTTATGAGGTTGGGCTTGCAGAAATATCTGTTAGAGAAAAAAGCGGATTATTGGCTTACTCACCATTAGCATTTGGATATCTTACTGGCAAATACAGAAATAATACTCTTCCTAAGAAATCTAGAATGGATTTATTCAAAGATTTTACTAGATATAAAAATGAAAATGGTCAAAAAGCTATTGATGAATATTATAAAATATCAAAAAAATATAATATTGATTTTACACAAATGTCCTTAAAATTTTGTGAAATTCAGCCTTTTATGACAAGTGTAATTATTGGTGCAACTACAATGGAACAGTTGAAAACAAATATAGAAAGTGTAAATGTAAGTTTATCTAATGAAATTATTAATGAGATTAACAATATTCAAAAAAAATACCCAAACCCATGCCCCTAATTAAAAAAATTTTATTTTTATCAATTGCCATTTTTGCCCTATCAGGATCAAAAATATTTGCTGAAGACTTAAAAAAAGTCGGAAAATTTAAAGATTGGGAAGTAATGATAATGGCAGGAACATCAGGTAAAGTATGTTTCGCACAATCAACTCCTGTTTTGCAAGCACCTAAGACAAATAAGAGAGATGCTAGATTATTTATAACTTTTAGACCAAATGAAAAAATTTCTAATGAAATAAGCACTACTGCAGGTTATGAATTTAATAAAAATAATTCTGTTTTAGCTACCTCAGGAAATAACAAATTTAAATTCGATATTAAGCAACAAGGATTTGCATGGATGACTAGCAATAAAAAAGAAAATATAATGGTAAAAGTTATGAAAAAAGGATCAAGAATTATGGTTGCAGGATATAACGAAAAAGGATCACAGACCATTGATCATTACTCATTATTGGGATTTACTAAAGCTTATAATACTGCAAAAAAAGCCTGCAGCTAATAAATGAAATCAAAAAAAAGAATTGTACTCGCTTATTCTGGTGGGTTGGATACGTCTATTATTCTTAAATGGCTTCAAGAAAATTACAAAGCTGAAATAATTTGTTATACGGCTGATATAGGTCAAGAAATTGATAAAAAAAAAATAATTAATAATGCAAAAAAATTAGGGGTTAGAAAAATAATAATAAAAGATCTTAAGGATACATTTGTAAAAGATTATGTTTTCCCAATGCTCAGAGGTCACGCAGTTTATGAGGGTATTTATTTATTGGGTACCTCTATAGCAAGACCATTAATTGCAAAAGATCAAATTAGAATTGCTAAAAAATATAAAGCTTATGCGGTATCTCATGGTTCGACTGGAAAAGGTAATGATCAAGTTAGATTTGAACTTGGTTATCATTTTTTTGGACCAAAAATAAAAATAATTGCACCATGGAGAATTTGGAAATTAAATTCCAGAACAGACTTAATTAAATATGCAAAAAAACATAGGATTGTTATTCCAAAAGATAAAAAAGGTGCTCCTCCTTTTTCAGTTGATGATAATTTATTTCATACTTCAACTGAAGGAAAAGTTTTAGAAAATCCAAAAAATTCTGCACCAGAGTTTATTTTTCAAAGAACAGTTTCACCAGAAAAAGCACCTCATAGAGCATCTTTTGTAACTATAAATTTTAAAAATGGAGATCCTTTTGGGGTAAATGGAAAAAGATTAAGTCCTGCAAAATTACTGGAGAGATTAAATCAATTGGCTGGTAAAAATGGAATTGGGAGGGTGGACTTAGTAGAAAATAGATTTCTAGGAATTAAATCAAGAGGAGTATATGAAACACCAGGAGGAACACTGCTAATTAAGGCTCATAGAGCAATTGAGTCTGTCACTTTAGATAAAGATACTATGCATAAAAAAGACAATATAATGTCTAGATATGCTGAACTAATCTATAATGGTTATTGGTATTCAAAAGAAAGATTTAAACTTCAAAAAATTGTAGATCTTAAAAAAAATAAAGTTAATGGCAGCGTAAAACTTAAACTTTATAAAGGTAACATATCAATAGAATCAAGGGTAACAAGTGGTAAAGCTTATTCGATGAAAAAAGTTTCATTTGAGGAAAATAAATCGTTTAATAAAAAAAATGTTGAGAAATTTATAAATTTTCATAAGAAAAAACTACGTTCTTAAACCTCAGGTCAATTTATCATTTGTTTAATTTTTTAGAAACTATATCTTAGTATTATGGAATCTTTAAAAAATTGGATGAAAGATGCTGCAAACATTTTATTTGATGATAGTAAAAATGATTTAAGAGCTCTTCCTAAAACTGTAAGATTACAAATTCTTTTAGTTTTAAGTTTTATTTGGACTACTGTTTTTAGTTTGTACGTATTTTCTTACACCACTTTTGCGTTTGGTTGGGCGGGACTTTTTGTGGCCCATGTTGGATTGATATTTGCGGTGTATATGACATTTAAACATTTTCACAGAGCCGAAGAAAGTTCAGCTAGTGTTTTTAAAACCAAAAATTTTGATCCATTTAAAATAATGGTTATTGTTTTTGTAATTGTATTTATTTTTGTTTTTTCAAAAGGTATTGAGGTCTTAACCAGTCCAAACCCATATTCTTACTCGATTCCCTACGATGGTTCTTCAAAATCAGTATTTGAAAAATGGCTGCCATTTAGTAAAGATAAGTAATGGAAAAGATTGCTAAAAATTTACAGCTAGTATTAATGGTTATTATTTTAATCAGTACTGTTATTGCTGTTGGGATTGAAATAAATAAAATGTTTCTAGCTCAATCTGTAACTTTGGCAGATTTACTGTTGATGTTTCTTTACTTAGAAGTACTAGCAATGGTTAGGGTTTTTTGGGATCAGCAATCAATAAGTATAACCTTGCCACTTCTAATAGCAATTACTGCACTCGCGCGATTTATTATTCTTCAAGGAAAAGAGATGGATCCAACTGCTTTAGTTTATGAAGCTGTTGCTATAGTTCTTATCGCTGGTGCGATAGTGATTTTAAGATTGAGACATAGCGACAAATTAGGTCTTAAAAGAAAAAAAAATAAATAATCAAAATGAACTTTGGAACGTCAAGAGCTTCGGCTATTGAAAGTTTAAATAAATTCGTTGATCAAAATTTATTTGAATATTCTAAGTTAAGAAATTTTGATTATGGTCCAGACAATAGATCAAATATTTCATACCTTTCACCTTATATTACTCATGGAGTTATATCAGAATTAGAAGTAATCAAAAAATCACTGAGCAAATTTTCATTCTCTAAAAATGAAAAATTCATTCAAGAAGTTTTATGGAGAATATATTGGAAAGGTTGGTTAGAATTAAGACCTAATGTTTGGACTGATTACTTAAACGAATTAAAAAGAATTCGTGAAGAATTTAAAGATACCCAAAAATATAAAAATGCTATTGAGGGTCATACAAACATCGAGTGTTTTAATGAATGGGTAAAAGAATTAAAAGAAACTAATTATTTACACAATCACGCAAGAATGTGGTTTGCAAGTATCTGGATCTTTACTTTAGATTTACCTTGGCAACTGGGTGCAGAGTTTTTTATGAAGCATCTTTATGATGGAGATGCTGCGTCCAATACTTTAGGATGGAGATGGGTTGCTGGAATTCAAACACAAGGAAAAAATTATCTAGCTAGTGAATGGAACATTAAAAAATTTACCAATAACAGATTTAGTAATATTAAACTTAATGAAAATGCTCCTCCAAAAACAAGCAATAAAACTTATGCTGCATCAAAATTGGAGTTTAACAATCCACAAAATCTTAAAGAAAAAAATCTTCTTATTTTTGAGAATAATTTATCTTTTGAAATAGGTGATTTTAAAGATCAAAAATTTAAAAAGGTTTTTTTAATTTCTAACAAAAATGAAAATCGGACCATAGAGCTCAGTGAAAAATTAGTAAAATTCAAGTCTCAATTAATTGAAGATCAAAAAAAGAGGCTAGAAGAAAAATCAATCAATACTGAAATTATAGATTTGAGTGAGATACAGAATATTAATGAAACTTCTTATGGTTTATATCCTACAGTTGGTGAAAACCTAGATTTTATAAATACAAATAATTTAAAAATAGAATTTCTGTATAGAAAATTAGACCAATTTTCTTGGCAATATTGTAATAAAGGTTTTTTTAATTTTAAAAATTATATTCCAAAAATAATTACAACTTTTAATTAAAACCACCTAAACATTCCGATAATTCCAGCCGTTGCATAAAAGAATTGTAAAAATAATATTCCCCTATGACCACCCCTATAAGCCCAAATTCCAATTAAAATTGCAGATATAAGCAATAAACAAAAACCAAAAAATTCTATTCCAATATTTAAGGCAACAAACAATGAATATAAAATTGCCGTAATAACCCCTGCCCATTCAAAAATTTTATTATTCATAAAAGTTTCTTAAAATTAGCTTAGCTTAGAACACTTCTTTGAACAATATTTTACTCTATCCCAATTAAGTTTCCATTTCTTGCGCCAAACAAAAGGTCTTTTGCAAACAGGACAGGTTTTGGATGGTAAATTTTCTTTTCTCATTAAATTGTATTTAATTTAATAAATCTGTCAGCTTCAGATAAGATTAATTTTTTTCTATCTTTTTTCATCTTATCAAAAATATGGACCATCATAGATAGTCTAGGATTTTTTGAAAAAAACTTTCTATTTCGATCAATAAATCTCCAATAAAGACCATCCATTGTATTGCACCAGTCTCCTTTTTTAAAATCCATCATTTTCATGAAATAAGCAGATCCGCAAATATAAGGTTTAGTTGCAAATATTCCACCATCACTAAATAATCCCATACCATAAACATTTGGAACCATCACCCAGTCGGAAGAATCTACAAACATTTCCATAAACCATTTATAAACTACAACTGGTTTAATCTCACAAAGGTTCATGATGTTTGATAAAATCATTAGTCTTTCAATATGGTGGGACCAACCGTTGTTTAATGCGTTTTTAATGGCATAATCTAATGGGGGCAAACCTGTTGTTCCATCATACCAAGATTTTTTCATTTTTCTATTTTGTTTGAAAAAGTTTCTTGTTTCCATTTCATTTGAATAGGTTTGATATATTCCACGCATAAACTCTCTCCAACCAATTACTTGACGAATGTAACCTTCTAACGAATTCATTCTTATTTTATTTTTTTTATGAAAGTCTAAAACTTTTTGAATAATCAATTCAGGGGTTATTAATCCTAAATTAATATAGGGACTTAAAGCGCTATGAAATAAAATATTATCTTTCTGATTTACAGCATCTTCATAATCTCCAAATAGATTCGATTTTTCTTTTATAAAAAAATTTAATAGTTTAATTACATCATCAAATTCTGTTGCTAACCAGAAGTTTTCTGTACTACCTGGATGGTCTTTAAATAATTTTTCAACAATTGGTTTTAATTTTTTTGTATGATTAGTTTCATTAATTTTAGGAAATTTTGGTATTGAGATATCTTTTGGTAATTTATTCCTATTCTCCTCGTCAAAACTCCATTTTCCTCCAATTGGATTTCCATCAGCTCCCATCAATATTCCTGATTTTTTTCGAACCTCTTTGTAAAATGTTGCCATAAAAGGTTTTTTAGATTTTCCTAAGTAATTTTTAAATTCACCTCTTGAATTTAAAAACATGGGTGTTTGAACAACATTCCAATAAATTTTTTCTTTTTTTAAGAATTGAGAAATTTTTTTTTCAAAAAACTTATCTTCAATTTCAAAGCTAGAGATTTCTTTAATTTTTTTTGAATTAATAATCTTTTTTAATTTTTTAAGGTAATCATCTTTAAAATCTTTATCTTCAATTTTTGTGTACTCTAATTTAAATTTATTCTTTTTGAGTTTATCCGCATAAGATCGCATGGAAGACAAGAATAATAGTATTTTCTGTTTATGATGTTTTTCATAAGTACATAAACCATTGTCTTCTGCCATAAAGAATATATGGTCTTTTTTGAAGCGGTCGAGGTATTTTGATGGAAATAACTGATTACCAAGTATAAAAAATAACTTCATAATTAAATATAACTAATAAAATTTTTTATGTCAGAAAAATATATTGTTTTTGGTGCGACAGGTTCAATCGGATCAAGTTTAGCAGAACAATTAGTAAGTTCAGGAAATAGTGTTCATTTAGTTGCAAGAAATGAAGCTGAGCTAAAGAATATTTCTGACAAACTTGGATGTACATCCACCGTAGCTGATGTTTTGGAGGAAGGATTTATTGATAAAGTAAAAAATGATATTGCAGAAACTAAAGGTATCGCTTACTGCGTAGGTTCAATTGATTTAAAACCTTTAAGAATGGTTACAGAACAAGATTTTAACAAATGTATGAAACTAAATCTTTATTCTGCAGTTGAAGCTATAAAAGGATACCAAGAAAGTTTAAAAAAAAATAAAGGATCAGTAGTTTTATTTTCTACAGTCGCTGCTCAAAGAGGATTTACGAATCATGCTATAATCGCTTCTACAAAAGCTGCAGTTGAAGGATTGACTGTTTCTTTAGCAGCTGAGTTTGCACCAAACATTAGAGTTAACTGCATAGCTCCTAGTCTAACACATTCTAAAATTGCAGAGCCAATGTTAAAAAATAAAGCTCTAGCTGATGGAATAGCAAAAGCTCATCCGCTTAAGAGATTGGGTGAGGGAAAAGATTCTGCTTCACTAGCAAAGTTTCTTATTACTGAAGATAGTTCTTGGGTCACAGGACAAATAATTGCAGTAGATGGTGGAAGATCTAAACTTTCTTAAAGTGAAAAAAGTTTTATTTTTAACTCTATTAATTTTTTTTTTTACCTCAAAATCTTTTTCTCAAAATTATAGTTTTCAAAAATTAACAAAACTTGATGGGCCATGGGGCTCTTCATTCTTGAATGAAAATGAAATAATAATTACAGAGAAAAGCGGAAAAATAAAAATTGTAAATATCAAATCCAATAAAATTTCTGAGGTTGACCATAATTTAAATTTTTTAGATTATGGCCAAGGGGGTTTATTAGATATTCTATTTAAAGATAATTTTGTTTATATTTCTTATTCTGAAAATAGAGGTAATTGGAAGTCAAGTACTTCGATTGCAAAAGCAAAATTTGATAAAATCAAACTTAACTTTAAAAACATCTTTCAAGCTGAACCTCCAATTGACTCAGGTTATCATTTTGGTTCAAGATTAGTAATTAAAGACAATTACCTTTTTGCATCAGCTGGAGAAAGAGGGCAAGGTATGATTGCACAGGACCCTACAAATCATCCTGGAAGCATTATAAGGATTCATTTGGATGGAAGTATTCCCAATGACAATCCTAAGTTTAAAGGTAATTCAAACTGGCTTCCTGAAATTTATCAAATTGGAATTCGAAACCCTCAAGGTTTATCTTTGTCACCTTTTGATGGAAAAATTTATATGAGCAACCATGGTGCAAAAGGAGGTGACTGGTTTGGCGAAGTAAAAAAAGGTGAAAACTATGGTTGGAAAATATTAGGCTGGGGAGGAAAAAATTATACTGGAACTAAAATTGGACCTAAATGGAAACCAGGCTTTACTAAAGCAATTCAATACTGGGTACCTTCTATCGCTACTAGTGCAATTACTATTTATAAAGGCGATGAGTTTAAGGAATGGAACAGCCACGCTTTAATTACATCTCTTAAGGATAAATCATTAAGAAAATTAATATTTGATGATAAATCAAATGTTAAGGAAGAGATAATTTTTAAAGACAAAATCGGAAGAATAAGAGATATACAAGTTCATCCAATCAATGGAAAAATTTATTTTTTAGCAGGAGATAATTTGTGGCTAATGGAAAAAAGTTAATAATAATTTTATGTCTATTAATTGGGATAACTTCATATAATCATATTGGATTAACAATGGAAAAAAAACCTTATCATCACGTTTCGGATGGAACATTTAGAAATCCAGAGGGATCTCCTGAAAGAAATACAAATTTTAAATGGTCATATAAAGTTTTTAATAAAGAAAAAAAGAAACTTGATATGACAGTTCCAGAAGAGCATGTTTTAAAAAAAGAAAAAGTACTATCAGATTTATCAAAATTGAAAAATGACGATTACATTGCTTGGATTGGTCATGCTACATTTATTATCAAATTAGGAAATACTACAATTATAACTGACCCAGTCTTTTCTAAAAATGCAGGACCGTTAATATTTGGTCCAAAGAGATACACTGAACCAGCCTTAAAATTAAATGAAATTCCTAAAATTAATTTATTTTTGCTTACTCACAATCATTACGACCATCAGGATATGATGACAATTCGTAGATTTCCTTTTAAAGATGCAAAAGTGATGCTGCCGCTGAAACTTGGTAAATATTTTACAAAAAACGGGTATAGAGATGTAAATGAAATGGATTGGTATGATGAAATAAAGATTAACGAAAAATTAAAAATTACATTTCTTCCTGCAGTTCACTGGTCCAAAAGAAGCTTAACTGATACTAATAAAACTCTATGGGGTAACTTTTTAATTGAATATGATGGAAAAAAGATTTTATTTGCATGTGACACTGGAGTTGGAAATATTTATAAAGATTTAGGAAATAAATATGGCCCAATAGACATTTCTTTTATTAACATTGGTGCTTACAATTTTTATCCAATTTCACCTTATAAAGACAAATCTGCTTATCATACTAATCCTGAAGAAGCTTTGAGTATAGGTCGAGATTTAAAGAGTAAGAAAGTTATAGGAACGCACTGGGGCACCTTTGTTTTATCTTTAGAACCAATTATGGAACCACCAGCTCGATTTAAAGCAAGTGCGGAGAAATTTGGTTTTAATAAAGAGGATGCGATAATTTTTAAAATTGGAGAAATTAATCCACTTAAAAATTTTATAAATAATTAACTATCTAGAATTTTTTTTTTTGCTTTTTCAAACTCTTCTTGAGTTAAAGCGCCACTTTTTAAAAGTTCATTTAATTTATTTAATTCTTCAGAAAGATTTTCAGGTCTATTTGGGATACTATCTATGTTTTCATTTGTTTCTATTTCAGGGTCAGATTTATTAGAGCTCTTAGCGCTAAAACCTGTCATTATAGCTCTCCCACCCAAGTAAAGCACAAAAAGAAAAATTGGAATAACTAAACTAAAAAAAATTATTTTTTCCATAAATTAATCCTCATCTTCCTCTCTCCAATTTTTTTCATACATTAACCATGCCGCATAAATTACTGAAAATGTTCCGACAATCATACCATAATCAAAACCTGTCTGCATATCGTATAGATACCATCCAATTTGAGTTGCCCCAATAGGAGGTATAGTTAATATTGCCATCAGAATAGCTATTCTATAAGGATATCTGGGTTTTTTCATAAACCATCTTATCAAAAAAGATTGATCGTTTAATTATAAAACTTGCGATCTTTTGAAACATTCAATTGTATTTTTAAGTAAACACGCAATAGTCATAGGGCCCACTCCACCTGGAACAGGCGTAATAGCTTTCGCATTTTTTGAAACTTCGTCAAATGCTACATCACCTACAATTCCTTTGTCTGTTTTATTAATACCAACGTCAATAACAATAGCATCCTTTTTAATCCAATCTCTTTTAACAAGCTCTGGGATACCTACAGCTGCAACAACTATATCAGCAGCTAAACACTCAGCTTTTAAATCTTTTGTTTTTGAATGAGTAATTGTTACAGTACAATTTTCCTTTAACAGAAGTTGCGCCATTGGTTTGCCATTTAAATTTGATCTCCCTATGATTACTGCTTTTTTTCCATTTAAGTCTGACTCAATATTCTTAATCAATAAATAGCACCCTAATGGTGTGCACGGTATCATACTTTGATAACCAGAAGAAAGGTTTCCAACGTTTATTGGATGAAAACCATCAACATCTTTTAGGGGATCAATCATTTCAATTACTTTTTGTTTATCAATATGATTTGGGAGAGGAAGTTGAACCAAAATACCAGAAACAGTTTCATCTTTATTTAACTCATCAATTTTATCTAAAATGACTTTTTCCTTAACAGTGTCTGGGTATTTTATTATATTTGATTTTAAACCAACCTCGATCGCTGATTTTTCTTTATTCTTCACATAGATTTGACTTGGTGCCAAATCCCCAATCAAAATAACTGAAAGTCCAGGTACCTTCTTATATTTAATTTTTAAATTAGAAACTTCTTCTTTAAGTTCCTTTCTTAATTCAGCTGCTATTTTTTTTCCATCAATTAAAATCATAATTCTTTAGAATATTAGAGGTGCAACGTAAAGCTTCATACACATTTCTACAAACCAAATCAATAATAGTAAAATTATAGGAGATATATCTAAAGAACCTAAATTAGGTAAAAAACGTCTAATTCTATTTAATATTGGATCTGTAAGTCTATAAGTTAATTCTAGAATAGAATAAATAAATCTATTCTGAGTATTTAAAATATTAAAAGCTATCAACCAACTAATAATTACATTCGCAATAACTACATACGAATAAAGTTTAAGTATCTGAAGTACCAAATAAAAGATGGCTATCATTTTTTCTCGATATAAATAGATGAGCTTGGAAATGCAAATGATGCTTTATTGTTTTCTACAATTTGTTTTATAGCTATAGCTAATTTTTCTTTAACAGAAAGCCACTCATTCCAACTACCTGATTTGGTAAAACAACGAACATACATATCAATTGAACTATCTGAAAATTTATCAACTCTCACTGCAATTCCTATGCTTGTATTAAAATCGTCACTTTTGTTAATATGAGATTCGATTTGATCTCGAATGGTTTTCAATTGATCTACGGTTGTATCGTATTGAAGAGTAATAATCCAACTTATCAGCCAGTTTGAAGTTTCACTAACATTAATGACTGCATTTTCTGCAAATTGAAAATTTGGAATAATTGCTAAGGATTTATCAAATTTTCTTATTGTTGTTGACCTAAAACCAATTTTTTCAACTATTCCTTCTATTATTCCATCGACCAAAATCCAATCACCAATTTTAAATCTTTTTTCAACAAGAACTAAAATTCCTGAAATTAAATTTTTAAATAAATCCTGTGCACCCAATGCAACTGCTACTCCGAATAAGCCTAATCCAGCAATAATTGGTCCAATCTTGATTCCCCATAATTCTAAAACTGCAGCAAGTCCTAGTATAAAAATTAATATTTTTAGAGATTTGATAATCCACCCAATTAATTCTCTTGTTAAAAGTTTATCAAGACCACTTAAAACATATGAAACTGGCTCAATTATCTGATGAATAACCCAAAAAATTAAAATAGTAATTAAGGTTCTATTTATTGTATCTACTACTTCTCTGCCTTCTGTAGAGAAGGTCATATAATAACTTGCAATAAAAAAACCTAATACTATCGGAAGAAATCTTGCTGGCCCGGTTAAGGAATAAACAAAAGTATCGTCTAATTTATTAGTAGTTCTCTTAGAAATAACTTCTAATTTTTTAATGATAAGTTTACTAATCAGACCTCTGAAAATAAGAAAAATTAAAAAAATTCCGATTCCAATTAATATTTGAAAAATATCAACACCTAGAATACCTTTATTCCATACAGACAAAAATACTTCTGAAAAATTATTTATTATTTCCATAATTAAATTTTATATAACAAAAACTCTTCTTCTCCAGGATTAAAAAGAAAAATTTTTTTCCACTTAATTTCATTAAGTATTGCTGATGTTTTTTCACTAATACACATTAAATTTGTATCCATAAATAGACTATCAAACTGGTAAGTTTTTATAAAATTTAAAAAGCTAGAAGCGCTATTTTCAGAATAAATGTAAATTATGTCAGGTAATTTTAACTTAAGCTCACTAATGAAATTTTCATCAAAATTTTTATTATAGTCAGCACGATAGTTAATAATCTTTTTAATTTTATAACCTTCTTTTTCTAACTGTTGACTTAGGTCAATGGATACAATTTTCCCACTAACATAAAGAAGCTTTCCATCTTTTTTGTTAAAGTTTTGGAGGATTAACTCCTTTAAATTTCTAACATTCCCTTCAGCTGTAATTACGTTTTGAAACCCTCTACCTCTTGCTTTTTTTTCAGTTGCGTTACCCACACAAAAACATAAAGTATTTTTATCAATTTTTTTAATATCTAAAAACTTTACAGCATTAGCACTTGTAAAAATAATTCCTTGATACTCAAAAAAATTTATTTCCCCAATGTTTATTTCTTCGATTTTTAATAATGGTAAATGAGAAACTTTATGCCCCAATTTTTGAAATTTTAAAATCATCTCAGAGGAGTCTTCAAGAGGTCTAGTGAATAAAATATGCATGTTATCTTTTATAAGAATTTTTTGATTTCATTTTCAATATTTTTCCAACCTCTAACCCAAGGTCTTTTGCATTTTCAATTTTAGAAGATCTTTTTTCAAAAAATCTCTGCTTTCCATCTAAAGAAAATAACTCAGCTTTTAAAAAAATTTTATCTTCATCTATAGTGGCATGAACTCCAACTGCTGTCTCACAATCACCTTCTAAAACTTTTAAAACATTTCTTTCAGCATGTGCTCTGAAAAATGTTTCTTGATCATTGATTTTATCTAGATAGGAAATAATTTTTTCATCATCATGTCGACATTGAAGTGCTATTATTCCTTGTCCCGCACTCGGGATTACTTCTTCTATTGAAAACACTTGAGTCACATTATTGTTTAATGTTAAAGATTTTACCCCTGCATAAGATAGCATTATTGCATCGTACAAACCATCATTAAGTTTTTTTATCCTTGTATCAACATTACCTCTTATAAGTTTACAATTTAGATCTGATCTAATTTTTTTAATTTGAAATTCCCTCCTATAGGATGAAGTTCCAATTACTGAATCAATTTTTAAATCTTTTAATTTTTTTTTGTCTTTAGTTATTAAAATTTCTCTTGGGTCATTTCTTTTCAAAAATGAGTCTGTTCTTAATCCATCTGTCTCAATTGCAGGCATATCTTTCAATGCATGAACTGCTATATCTATCTTTTTATCTTTAAGTTCTTTTTCTATACTTGTTGAAAACAAACCTTTGCCACCTACTTCAGATAATCTTATATCTTCAAATTCATCTCCTTTTGTAGTTATTTCTTTAATTATAATATCTTCATCATTTAATTTTGTTTTTTGAATTATAGAATTTTTAGCATTTTGTGCATAAATTAACGCTAACTTACTTCCTCTAGATCCAATGATTATTTTCTTTTGCATAAATAAATTTATTTCTTACTTGTATTGAGATTGTACAATTATTAAAAACTAATTGAATGAGTAAAAAACCCTTAATTCTTGGAATAGAAACTAGTTGTGATGAGACGGCAGCATCCATTATAACTGAAAATGAGCAAGGAAATCCTATTATTTTATCGAATATTGTTTCAAGCCAAACTGAGGTACATAAAAAATTTGGGGGGGTAGTTCCAGAACTTGCTGCTCGTTCTCATATAGAGAAGATAGATTCGATCGTTCAAAAAGCCATTGATGAAAGTGGAAAAAAAATAGAAGAAATTGATGCGGTAGCTTCAACAGCTGGACCTGGTTTAGTTGTGTGTTTATCAGTTGGATTAAGTTTTGGAAAAGCATTCTCATCTTTAATTAATAAACCTTTTATAGCAGTAAATCATTTAGAAGGGCACGCATTAAGTCCTAAACTAAATTCTAAATTAAATTATCCATATCTAGTTTTGTTAATCTCCGGAGGACACTCACAATTTTTAAATGTTCAAGCTCTTGGAAAGTACAAAAGATTAGGAACAACTATTGATGATGCTTTAGGAGAAGCTTTCGATAAAACAGCAAAACTTTTAGGAATTGAGTTTCCTGGTGGTCCAATGATTGAGATCTTAGCAAAAAAAGGAAATCCAAATAAATACAATCTACCTAAACCAATCTTAAATAAAGGTGGTTGTAACTTATCTTTCGCAGGACTTAAAACAGCTATTCTTAAAATAACTAAAAATATTAAAACAGATCAAGAAAAATTTGATCTTGCAGCTTCTTTTCAAAAAACAATTGAAGAAATATTATACAAAAAGACTAGGATTGCTTTTACTGAGTTTGAAAAACAAAATAACTTAAAGAATAAAATATTTGTTATTGCGGGTGGGGTGGCTTCTAATAAAAGTATCAGATCTATGTTAATTAACTTATGTAAACAGGAAAACTATGAAAGTATTTTTCCACCAATCCAACTTTGTAGCGATAATGCTGCAATGATTGCTATGGTTGGATTAGAAAAATTTAAATTAAAACAATTTGATAAATTAGATTATCCAGCTAAACCTAGGTGGCCACTAGATGAAAATGCGGTTTTTCTTAAAGGTGCTGGGGTTCAATTATAATGCAGTATTGGCTAATGAAATCAGAACCTGATGTTTGGTCAATAGAACAACAGAAAAAAGCTGGAATAAAGGGAGCTCCATGGGATGGAGTTAGAAATTATCAAGCTGCTAAAAATTTAAAAGCTATGAGGAATGGAGATAGATGTTTTTTTTATCATTCAAATATTGGTAAAGAAATCGTTGGAATTGTAGAAGTTGTAAAAGAGCATTACTTAGACAAAACAGACCCATCTGGTCGATTTGTAGCTGTAACTGTTAAATTTTTAGAAAAACTAGTTAAGCCCATTACACTTGAAGAAATTAAAAAAAACAAGCAATTAAGCCATTTATCATTAATTAAACAAAGTAGGTTATCTGTTATGCCAATAGACTCTAAAAGCTGGAAAATCATAAATAACATGGGTAAGATTTAATATAAAAAATTTTATGCCAAAAAAAAAGAAAAAATCTAGAATTAAAAAAAAACCTTTAAAGAAGAGAGTAAATAAAATCAAAAAAAAACCCTTAAAAAGGAAAAGAAATAGAATAAAGAAAAAAACTTCACAAAAAAAAGTAACAAAAAAAAGACCTGGAGTTAAAATACAAAAAAATTTATCCACAGAGCTAATTTTTAAAACAAAAAAAGAATGGATCAAAAATAGCCTCGCTAATAAATCTCAATATCAAAATAAATATAATGAGTCTGTTAAAAACAATAATGCATTTTGGAAAAGAGAAGGAAAAAGAATTTCTTGGATTAAACCCTACAAAAAAATTAAAGATATTAAGTACAGCAAAGAGGAAGTCAGAATTAAATGGTATGAGGATGGTACATTAAACGCATCATCAAACTGTATAGATAGACATCTTAAGGATAAAAAAGATAAAACTGCTATAATTTGGGTTGGGGACGATCCTAAAGATACACAAAAAATTTCATACAAACAACTTCATCAAAAGGTTTCAAGAGCAGCCAATGGGTTAAAAAAACTTGGGATTAAAAAAGGTGATCGAGTAACGATATATCTTACTATGATCCCAGAACTAGCAATTTTAATGCTAGCGTGTGCTCGAATTGGAGCTGTTCATTCAATAATTTTTGGTGGTTTTTCAGCTGAGTCAATTTCTGGAAGAGTTAACGACTGTGAGTCTGAATACATAATAACTGCAGATGAAGGAGTTAGAGGAGGAAAATCTATTCCACTAAAAGCAACAACAGATGAAGCATTAACAAACTGTCCTAATGTTAAAAAATGTATTGTTGTTAAAAGAACTGGAAATTATGTTTATTGGAATAATGATCGAGACGTTTGGTACCACGATTTAATAAAAGATGTATCTAACCACTGCGAACCTGAGGAAATGAATGCTGAAGATCCATTATTTATTCTTTATACTTCGGGATCAACAGGAAAGCCAAAGGGTGTTCTTCATACAACTGGGGGATATATGGTTTATGCTTCAATGACTCATCAATACATCTTTAATTATAAACCCAAAGATATTTATTGGTGTACTGCTGACATAGGGTGGGTTACTGGTCATAGTTATATTATTTATGGCCCTTTATCTAATGGAGCAACAACCATTATGTTTGAAGGTGTGCCAAATTATCCTGATAGTTCTAGGTGGTGGCAAATTGTAGATAAATTTAAAGTTAATACATTTTACACAGCACCTACAGCAATAAGAGCTTTGATGAGAGAAGGGAACGACCCTGTAAATAAGACATCTAGAAAATCTCTAAAATTATTAGGAACTGTAGGAGAACCAATAAATCCTGAGGCTTGGATGTGGTATTATAAAATTGTTGGTAACTCTAAATGTCCAATAGTAGATACATGGTGGCAAACCGAAACTGGAGGAATTTTAATCTCACCTCAAACTGGAGCTATTCCATTGAAGCCAGGTTCTGCAACAAAACCTTTTTATGGTATTAAACCAGTTATAGTGGATAAAAATGGTAAAGAAATTAAAGGAGCAGGGGAAGGCAGACTTTGTATATCTCAATCATGGCCAGGTCAAATGAGAACTGTTTATGGTGACCATCAAAGATTCATAGACACATATTTTTCTCAATTTGATGGTAAATATTTTACTGGTGACGGATGTAAAAGAGATAAGGATGGATATTACTGGATTACTGGCAGAGTCGATGATGTAATAATTGTATCAGGACATAATTTAGGAACAGCAGAAATTGAAAGTGCATTTGTTGCTCATCCTAAAGTTGCTGAAGCTGCAGTCGTAGGTTACCCACATGACATCAAGGGAAATGGTCTATATTGTTATGTAACTTTAAATGCTGGTGAGAATGAAAGTGGTGATCTTGAAAGAGACCTTAAACTTTGGGTGAGAAAACAAATTGGACCGCTAGCAACACCTGATCTAATTCATTTTAGCCCTGGATTGCCAAAAACTAGATCTGGAAAAATTATGAGAAGGATACTTAGAAAAATTGCAGCAAATGAACATGACCAATTGGGAGATACCACTACTTTAGCAGATCCAAGTGTAGTTTCTAGTTTAGTTGAAAATAGAAAGAATATTTAAAACTGTATTCTCTCATTAAACTCTTTTTGAACAACACCCCATTTTAAAATAACTGAGTTTAAAACTATTTTTCGATCTAGAGATTTTAAATCATCTGCTATTGGTGCCCATTTGTAAAGAGATAATGCGCTATTGTTAAATGGTAAATCATTATAATGAAGATCCCAATTTAACTCTTTAAATCTTTCGTCAAAATTCTTTTTTGCTTTTTCTATTATATCTAATGGCATTTTATTTGAAATCTCGTCATCTAAAATTTTGAAAAAAATTTCTCTTGCTTTATTAATTTCTTGATAATTTCTATTTACCTTTAAATATGAAAATATAAAAAACGTTAGATCTTGAAGAGCTACAGAATAAATATTCCACTTGGCTTGATTGACGGACGACATAAATTTATCATTTTCAAAGTGAAGAACGTACCTGGTTCCCATCCTGGTCTTTAAATACCCATAAAGTGTAACTTGTGCTACCCAAGCTGCTTTACTTTGTATAAAGTTTTCCAGCTCATCTAAGTCCTTAATTTTTTTCTTGGGTATAAAGGCTTTGAAAAGAGCAAAAATATAAGTTTTAACATCTCTCAAAGTTAAATCTCTCCAGGTTAAATTGTATTTTCCCATAAAATAAGTGTTTTTAGAGTTTATAACCTAAAAAAACGACTAATATGAACAATTTTTACACTTTAAATCTACTTCATAATCAGTATGGTTTTGCCCAGTTATAACTAAAAGAGAGAGGTATATAATGTCAAAACAAGCACAACACTGGGAAAAAACCAGAGGATTGTTAATGATGACTTTAGCAATTTGGTTTGTATTCTCAATTGGCATCTTTCTTTTTGGAGCTGAAATGAACGAAGTTACGGGACCATTTGGTTACCCATTAACTTATTGGTTCACATGTCAGGGTTCTCTTGGAATTTTTGTAATCCTAATTTTCTGGTTTGCAAATAGACAAGAAAAAATTGACGAAGAGTTTGGCTTTTCAGAAAGAGGAGATGATTAATGATAAAAGGTAATTTTATAGACAATTTGCCAAGAGTTTATGGAATCTATACAGGTGGATTTTTAGGTTTCATAATCATTATGGCAATTGGAGAGCAGATGGGTATGACAGCGAAAACAATTGGTATTTGTTTCGTTGCCTTCACAGTAGCCATCTACGCTATAATTGGTTATCTATCACGAACAGCCCAAGCAGATGCGTATTACGTAGCTGGAAGGCAAGTACCAACCGTGTTCAATGGAATGGCGACTGCAGCAGACTGGATGTCTGGTGCTTCATTCGTTGCAATGGCAGGTGGTATTTACTTTAAAGGTTATGGTTATATGGCACTACTTGTAGGTTGGACTGGTGGATATGTATTAGTTGCGTCTCTATTAGCACCATACTTAAGAAAATTTGGCTGTTACACAGTTCCAGATTTTATTGGTACAAGATACGGTGGTAATTTAACTAGGTTTCTTGCAGTAGTAGTTTTAACTGTTGCTTCATTTACCTATGTGACTGCACAAATTAATGCCACAGGTACTATTGCGTCTGTTGCACTTGATATTCCATTTCAATACGCTGTATATGTTGGATTAATAAGTATCTTATTATGTTCAATGTTAGGTGGTATGAGAGGAGTAACTTGGACACAGGTTGCACAATATATCGTACTAATCATAGCTTACTTGCTTCCAGTATTCTGGATCAGTAACAAAATAGGTGCGGGTTTCTTCCCTCACTTTATGTTAGCTGATGAAGTAGCTAGAATTGGTGAATTAGAACAACAGTTTGGATTTGTAAAAAATGCAGCTGCTGATCTAAAAACAGTACCTAAAGGGTTAGCTGGAATTACTAAAGCTCACTCTGCAGTTAACGCTACACCTTGGGGATTTATTTCATTAGCGCTAGCAATGATGATGGGAACAGCTTCGTTGCCTCACGTTATGATGAGATACTTTACTACTCCAAGTGTAAAAGCAGCTAGAAAATCAGTAGGTTGGTCTTTGTTCTTTATCTTCCTACTTTATTCTTCTGCTCCAATGTTAGCTACACTATCTAAACTGTCATTGATGGATCCGAATTTATCTACGGGTATTATTGGTAAATCAATTGCGGATGTTCAGGCGATAGATTGGTATCAAAACTGGAACCAAGCAAACTTGATGTTTGTAAGCGACTTTAACGGAAATGGAACTCTTGAATTAAATGAGTTTTTCATGGGTGGTAAAGCCGTTGTGTTAGCAACTCCGGAAATAGCTGGATTACCATATGTAATCTCAGGTCTGGTTGCTGCTGGAGGTATGGCTGCTGCCATGTCAACAGCTGATGGTTTGATTCTAGCGATTGCTAATGCGATCTCACATGATGTTTATTATAAGATCATTGATCCAAAAGCAGAAACTGCAAAAAGACTTCTTGTTGCAAGGGTATTACTTGTAGTAATTGGTTTTGCTGGAGCAACTATTGCGGCAATGGAGATCCAAGGTATCTTAGGTTCAGTAATCTGGGCTTTTGACTTTGCGATGTCTGGATTATTCTTCCCACTTGTACTTGGTGTATGGTGGAAGAGAGCTAACAAAGAAGGTGCTATAGCTGGTATGGCTTTAGGTCTTATTTCTGGTATGGGTTACCTAATTTGGGTACGAAGTGGTGGAAGTGGATTCTTAGGTATCACTCAGTTAACTTTTGGTATCTTCGGTTCAGCAGTTAGTTTAGTATCTATGGTTGTTGTAAGTTTAATTACTTCAGAACCAAGTGCTGCTACTCAAAGAATGGTTGATGAGGTTCGTGTACCATCAGGTAAATCGATCCTTGGCAAACAACACTAAATAATATTATTGAGGGGCGATTAATTTCGCCCCTTTTAATTAAATTAAATTTCCAATATAAGTTTTCAAATGTCTGCTAATTTCCACCCTTTGGTATATATAATTGATTATATACTTGGCATAATTATGTGGACTTTAATTGGCAGGGTGGCAATGAATATTTTTCAAAAAGAGGACTCGGAGTTCTTTTTTATGAAGGTTTTTGTTAAATTCACTAATCCATTAATTAAGTTGTTTAAAATTTTAACTCCAACATTTATAATTCAGCCCTTAGTACCACTTTATGTGGCATGGTTTTTCTTTATGATTAGATTTTACCTAATGCCTTGGATTTTAGGCTACTCAGTGATGGGGATGTTGTCTTTTCCTCTTGAAAGTGAAATTTCGAGACAAATTTATCAATTTTTTAATTAAATTAAATTTTAAAAATTGATACAAGTAAAATTGATCATCAATGAAAAAAATACAAATATCACCCTCAATATTATCTGCTGATTTTAGTCAATTAGGAAATGAAATAAAAAGATTAGAGGAAGCAGGGGCTGACATGATTCATGTTGATGTTATGGATGGTCACTTTGTCCCAAATCTAACAATTGGTCCACCTGTTATTAAAGCATTAAAAAAAAATTCATCAATACTTTTTGACGTTCATTTAATGATTTCACCAGTACATAAATATATAGAAGATTACGCTGATGCTGGAGCTGATATAATAACAATTCACCCTGAAGCTACTGAAGATTTAAAGCTGTCTATTAATAAAATAAAAGATTTAAAAAAAAAAGTTGGGATTTCGTTAAATCCCAAAACCCAGATTGATGGTATCATGGAATACTTATCTGAAATTGATTTAGTTTTAATTATGAGTGTCAATCCTGGATTTGGAGGTCAGAAATTTATGCCAGAAGTTTTAGATAAAGTTAAGAAATTAAAGAGACTTCAAGTAGAAAAGAATTTAGATTTTGAAATTGAAATAGATGGTGGAATAAATTTTGATAATTCAAAAAAAGCTATAGAGGCAGGTGCTAATATCCTTGTTTCAGGCACTACAATTTTTAAAAGTAATAATGGAGATATAAAAAAGAAATATTGAATTATTAAAATCAAAATAATTTCATGATTTACATAAA
>CACGDW010000002.1:0-140000 GCA_902571925.1 uncultured Pelagibacteraceae bacterium
ATCTTTTAAACTCTTATAACAAAATTAATTTAGTACCATTTGGTGAATTTCTACCTTTAGAGAATATACTTAAAAGTTTTGGTTTAAGATCTTTAACAAATAATTATCAGTCTTTTTCAAAAGGGAATGAAAGAAAAATAATAGAAATTAAAGAAAGCAATTTTTCACTAAAAATTTTACCACTTATTTGCTATGAAATAATTTATTCAGGAAAATTATTTAAAAATCCTAATTTTGATTTAATTATCAATATTTCAGAAGATGGATGGTTTGGTCAATCGATAGGACCCAAACAACACTTTGATCATAGTATTTTAAGAGCTATAGAAAGTGGAAAATATGTTTTACGTTCATCAAATAATGGGGTTGCGGGAATAATAAATCCAATAGGAATTATAGAGCAAAAGATTAATCATGGTCAGTCAGGATACATAGATCTAAAAGAAATAAGAAAAATACAACCGACAATATTTTCTAAATACGGTAATAAAGTTTTTGTATTATTAATTTTCTTGTATATTTTCTTAATATTTTCATTTAATAAAATTAAAAATGAGTAATCTAAAAAATTATCTTTTTACAAGTGAGTCGGTGTCTGAGGGTCACCCAGATAAAGTATCAGATAGAATCTCAGATATGGTGGTTGATAGTTATTTGACTAAGGATCCATTTTCTAGAGTAGCATGTGAAACTCTCACAACAACTAATAAGGTTGTTTTAGCTGGTGAAATTAGAGGACCAGAAATTAAGAAAGATATATTAATTGAAAAGGTTAGAAATTGCATAAAAGATATTGGTTATGATCAAGAAGGTTTTACATGGAAAGAGGCAACAAAAGTAGAAAGTCATCTGCATTCTCAATCAACTGATATTGCTATGGGTGTAGACTCCTCAGGAAATAAAGATGAAGGAGCTGGTGATCAAGGAATTATGTTTGGTTTTGCGTGTAATGAAACCGAAGAATTGATGCCTGCACCAATTCATTATTCTCATAAGATTTTAAGATTGATGGCAGAAGATAGAAAATCAGGAAAATTGAAAAATATTGAACCAGACTCTAAAAGCCAGGTGACTTTTGAATATTTAGACGGAAAACCTTCTAAGATTAAATCAGTAGTAATATCATCTCAGCATTCGCAAGATGTTAATCAAAATCAAGTAAGAGATTTGTTAAGACCTTATATGTTGAAATCTATACCAAAAAATTTTCTTTCAGATTTTAATGAAGATGAGTTCTACGTTAATCCAACTGGAAATTTTGTAATTGGTGGTCCAGACGGTGATTGTGGCTTGACAGGTAGAAAAATTATAGTTGATACCTATGGAGGTGCAGCACCTCATGGGGGTGGAGCTTTTTCAGGAAAAGATCCAACTAAAGTTGACAGATCTGCAGCTTATGCTGCAAGATATATTGCAAAAAATATTGTTGCTTCAAAAATTTCAGATAAATGCTTAATTCAACTGGCTTATGCTATCGGTGTTTCTAAACCACTATCTATTTATGTTGATTTATTTGATAAAGATTTGGATAAAAATAAATTCGTTGTTGAAAAAATAAATGAAAATTTTGATTTAAGTCCAAGGGGTATCAGAGAAATGTTAAATTTGAACAAACCTATATATGAAAAAACATCTGCTTATGGTCATTTTGGAAGGATGCCTGAAGATAACGGCTCATTTTCATGGGAAAAAACTAATAAAATTGATATTTTTTCTAAATAGACTAGTTGAATTCAACAAAATCTTTATTATATTAATTTAAAATCGCTAAATTTACAAAATGGGCTTTGGCCCATTTTTTTTTGGAATTTATAAATTATGTTAAATAAAAGAGCAGATAAATTAGAATTATTAAGAATAGCTGAAGCAGTTGCTTTAGAAAAATCTATTGATAAAGAATTAATTATCAATTCGATGGAAACTGGGATTGCTAAAGCCGCTAAGTCAAAATTTGGTCAAGAAAATGAAATACAGGTTTTAATCAATAGAGAAAATGGTGATATCGAAATTTTTAGAAAGTTAATTATTACCGAAAGTCCTCAAGATTCCAATAAAGAAATTAAACTTGATGACGCTGTAAATTTGAATGCAATATTTAAAGATAAAAAAATTGGTGATGAAATTTTACAACCTTTACCATCATTTGATTTTGGAAGAATAGCGGCACAAATAGCGAAACAAGTAATAAATTCTAATGTTAGAGAAGCTGAAAGAGAAAGACAATTTAATGACTTTATAGATAAAAAGGATAGCATTCTGAGTGGAATAGTAAAAAGATTAGAATTTGGAAATGTGATAGTTGATCTTGGAAGAACTGAGTCAATTATACAAAAAAATGAATTAATTCCTAGAGAAAATATTAAAGCAGGTGATAGGATTAAAGCTTATTGTTATGATGTAAGAAAGGAACCCAGAGGACAACAAATCTTTTTATCCAGAGCTCACCATAAATTTATGGAAAAACTTTTTATCCAAGAAGTGCCAGAAATTTATGATGGATTAATAGAAATAAAATCTTCATCAAGAGACCCTGGAAGTAGGGCAAAAATTTGTGTTAAAGCAGTTGACACATCTTTAGATCCTGTAGGTGCATGTGTTGGTATGAGAGGATCTAGAGTCCAAGCTGTAGTAAACGAACTACAGGGAGAAAAAATTGATATTGTTAACTGGTCAGAGGATCCTGCCATTTTGGTTTCTAATGCTCTTTCACCAGCCGAAGTACAAAGAGTTAACGTTGATACAGAAAGAAAGAAACTTGACGTTATTTTAAGTGAGGAAAACTTAAGCAAAGCCATAGGAAGAAGAGGTCAGAATGTAAGGTTGGCTACAAAGCTATTAAATTATGAAATAAATATTATGACTGATCAAGAAGATTCTGAGAGAAGACAATTAGAATTTAAAGAAAAAACTGAAAATTTTGTTAAAAATTTAGAATTAGATGAAACACTAGGTCAATTATTAGTCGCTGAAGGCTTTTCAACAATAGATGATATCAAAGATAGTTCGATAGAAAGCTTAATAAAAATTGAAGGAATAGAGGAAGAAACTGCCAAGGCTTTAATAGAAAGGGCTAAGGAATTTTATCAAAAAGATCAGGAAGATATTTCTCAAAGAATTAAAGATTTAGGATTGGAGGACTCATTAATAAATTTAAAAGGTCTTACTCCGGGTATGCTAGTAACTCTTGGAGAACAAAAAATCTTAAAATTAGAAGATTTTGCCGATTTGGCATCTGATGAGTTGACCGGTGGTTTTGACGTTGTTAAAGGTGAAAAAGTTAAAATTCAAGGGTATCTAGAGGATTTTGCTTTATCAAAAAATGAGGCAGACGACCTTATTATGTCTGCACGAAATATAGTTTACAAAGATTGAGGCATGAGAGATGGAAAAAAAAACAAAGCTTACTATTTCAGGAAATCCCAAAAAATCATTTAAAAATTTTGATAAAAATAAGTCATTAGATAAAAAGTCAGTTATTATAGACAATCAATCAAAAAAGCCTTTTGTGAAAAGAAATTCAGTTAAACAAACAGGATTTAAATCAAATACTTTTAATCAAAAGAAAAATTTTGCTTCAAAACCAAATCTAACGCAAAAAAATCCAAGTTCATTCTCTAGTGACTTTGAAAGACGTAAATTAGCAGAACAAAGAGCTACTAAGAGATTAAAAGGAGACTTAGATAACAAAGAAAAAAAGTCAAAATTAGGATCGGGAGCAAAAAAAAGGGAACTTAAGCTCACTGTTTCAAGAGCTCTAAGTGATGAGATAGAAACAAGAGAAAGAAGCTTGGCTTCTGTAAAAAGAGCAAGACAAAAAGAGCTTAAAAATTCAAACAAAGATACTGACAAAGAAAATTTAAAACCTGTAAAAAGAGATATAAATATCCCAGAAGCTATAACTGTAAGAGAACTTGCTAATAGAATGGCTGAACAATCTAGTAATGTTATTAAGTACTTGTTTGGAATGGGAGTAACAGTAACGATAAATCAGACATTAGCAGCAGATACTGCTGAGTTTTTAGTAAAAGAATTTGGGCACAATCCCATCAGAGAGGAAAAAGCTGAGGAGATAATAAAAAAAATAAAAGAGTCTAGATCAGAAAATTTGAAAAATAGACCCCCGATTATAACAGTGATGGGACACGTGGATCATGGAAAGACATCTGTCCTAGATGTTTTAAGAAGTGCCAACGTTGTATCAGGAGAATTTGGAGGAATAACTCAACATATAGGAGCTTATCAAATAGAAAATAATTCAAATAAATTAACTTTTATTGATACACCTGGTCATGCTGCATTTACAGAAATGAGAGCTCGCGGTTCAAAATTAACAGATGTTGTCGTTTTAGTAGTTGCAGCAGATGATGGAGTAAAACCTCAAACAGTAGAATCCATTAGACATGCAAAAGCCGCAAATGTTCCAATAGTTGTTGCTATTAATAAGTGTGATTTACCAGATGCGGATCCTCAAAAAATTAAAAATCAATTATTAGAACATGAATTGATAGCCGAAGATTTATCGGGTGATACTTTAATGGTAGAAATTTCAGCAAAAACAAAATTAAATTTAGATAAATTAGTTGAAGCAATTATTCTCCAAGCTGAAATTTTAGATTTAAAAACTGATTTTGAAACAAAAGCAACCGGGATTGTTTTAGAATCTAAAATTGATACTGGCAGAGGGCCAGTAGCCACAATAATAATTACAGCAGGAACTCTTAAAAAAGGTGATTTTTTTGTAAGTGGTTTAAGATGGGGAAAAATAAGAGCAATAATTGACGACAAAGGAAATAGTCTTAATGAAGCCTTACCCTCAACTCCAGTTGAAATCTTAGGAATAAATGGTGCCTCAAAATCAGGTGATGATTTTATTGTACTTAGTAGCGAAAAAGAGGCCAAAACACTTAGTGCTAATAGAGCTCAAGAAAATAAAGTGGAAAAAAATCCTTTGAAGTTTGCAACTCAAGACTCAGCTTTTTCAGATAAGTCTACAGAAGAACTGAATTTAATAGTAAAGTCTGATGTTCATGGATCTTCAGAAGCAATTAAAAATGCAATTAGTCAAATTAAGCATGATGAAGTAAAACCAAAAATTATTTTATCTGATATTGGAATGGTTACAGAGACAGATGTTACATTAGCAAAAGCCTCAAATGCTATTTTAATAGCCTTTAATGTTAAACCTAGTAAGGAAGCAAAAAAACTTGCTGAAAATGAAAAAATTGTAATTTCATCTTACAACATAATTTATGAGGTTTTAGACTATATCAAAAAAAAAATGTCTGGTTTACTTACTCCAGATGTTAAAGAAACAGTTACTGGAAGTGCACAAATATTAGAAATATTTAAAGTTTCTGGATCAGGAAAAGTTGCAGGTTCAAAGGTAACTGAAGGCGAAATCACCAGTATTTCAGAGGTAAGGATAATTAGGGATGGTTTAATAATTTACACCGGAAAAGTTGGAACTTTATTTAGAGAAAAAAATCAGGTAAAACAGGTTAATAGTGGTCAGGAGTGTGGAATTACAGTTAAAGATTACATGGATTTCCAAAAAAACGATATTATTGAAGCATTCAATATAACATCTACAGAAAGATCAATATAATGGCAGATAGAATAGGAAAACCAATATCGCAAAGGCAACTTAGAGTCGGAGAGATGATTAAACAGTCTTTGAGCATGATTTTTATCAGAAATGAGGCTAAGGTTCCGAATTTAGAAACAAATACAATAACTGTGACTGAGGTTAGAATGAGCCAAGACTTGAAAATTGCAAAAGCATATGTTCTTCCATTAGGAGGAAAAAATGCAGAAGAAATAATCCAAATTTTAAAAGATTACTCATTTTTAATTAGAAAAATTTTATCTCAAAAGGTTAATATGAAATTTTTACCAAAACTACTTTTTAGAAAAGATGAGTCTTTTGAATATGCAGAAAAAATTGAAAATTTAATAAAACAAACTAATAAACAGGAAAAAAAACATGAATAAAAAGGCACAAGAATTAGCAATGCATGATAAAGATACTGGATCGTCAGAAATTCAGATAGCTTTGTTAACTGATAAGATTGAAACTCTTTCAAACCACATAAAGAAGTTTAAAAAAGATAAACATTCTTCAGTTGGATTGTTGAGAGCGGTAAATAGAAGAAAGAAATTGTTAGAATACTTAAAAAAAAATAAAATGGATTCTTACAAAAATGTACTATCGAAATTGAATTTAAGAAAATAAAGTCTCAAGCTAGATAGCGCGGAATTGAACGAAACGAACGAAAAGAAATGGAAATGAAATGTTTAAAGTATACAAAAAGGAAATTGAAGTAGAAGGAAAGAAAATAAGTTTAGAGACAGGTAAAGTAGCAAGACAGGCAGATGGAGCAATCATAGCAACGTGTGGTGAAACAGTTATTTTAGCAACAGTAGTAGGAGCAAAGAAAGTAAATCCTGATATGGATTATTTTCCACTTTCAGTAAATTATCAAGAAAAATATTATGCAGGTGGAAAAATTCCAGGAGGATATTTTAAAAGGGAAGCAAGACCAACTGAAAGTGAAACATTAATTTCAAGATTAATTGATAGACCAATCAGACCATTGTTTCCTGATGAATTTAAAAATGAAGTTCAGTTATTACCAACTGTAATTTCTTACGATAAAGAAAATCAACCAGACATTCTAGCAATTATCGCTTCTTCGGCAGCATTAGCAATTTCAGGAATGCCATTTATGGGCCCTGTAGGGGCATCAAGGGTAGGTTTTGTTAATGGAAAATATATTCTTAATCCATCAAAAACTGAATTAGAAGATTCAAGTTTAGATTTAGTTGTTGCAGGCACTAAAGATGCGGTCCTGATGGTTGAGTCAGAAGCAAACGGTTTATCTGAAGAAGAAATGTTGAATGCTGTTAAGTTTGGTCACGAAGGATTTGTTCCTGTAATTGGAATGATAGAAGAGCTTGCAAAAGAATGCAAAAAACAAGATTGGATTGTTGAGAAAAAAGACCTATCGGAAGTTAAGAAAAAACTTGAAGCAGCATTTACAGATGATCTTAAAAAAGCTTTTGCAATAAAAGATAAGCAAGATAGATCTAATCAAATTTCAGAAATTACAGATAAAGCTAAAAAACTTTATGAGGAAGATGAAAATTACTCTGATCTTGATGTAAACAGTCAATTAAAGAGTTTAGAAAAATCTATTGTAAGAACTGATATTCTAAAAAATAAAAATAGAATTGATGGTAGGGGTTTGTCTGATGTAAGATCTATTTCATGCGAAGTTGGGGTCTTACCAAGAACCCATGGTTCAGCATTATTTACTAGAGGAGAAACTCAAGCAATTGTAGTTACTACCTTAGGAACATCTGATGATGAGCAAAGATTGGAGAGTTTAGATGGACAACATAGAGAAAGATTTATGCTTCATTATAACTTCCCCCCATTCTCAGTTGGAGAAACTGGAAGAATTGGAACTGGAAGACGAGAAATAGGACATGGTAAACTCGCATGGAGAGCAATTAATTCTTCATTACCATCAAAAGACTCATTTCCATATACATTTAGGATTGTATCAGAAATTACCGAGTCTAATGGATCTTCGTCAATGGCCACTGTTTGTGGTGCATCTCTAGCATTGATGGATGCTGGTGTTCCAATTAAAGAACCAGTTGCAGGTATTGCAATGGGATTAATTAAAGAGGGTGATGATTTTAGTGTTCTATCGGATATTTTAGGGGATGAAGATCACCTTGGAGATATGGATTTTAAAGTTGCTGGAACTAAAGATGGAATTACTTCACTTCAAATGGATATCAAAATTACTGGTATTACTTTTGAAATCATGGAGCAGGCTTTAAGACAGGCTAAAGAGGGAAGAATTTATATTTTAGGTGAAATGAATAAAGCATTGTCAGCCTCAAGAGATGATGTTGGAAAACATACTCCAAAAATGGAACAAGTAACTGTCGATAAAAAAGATATTGCCGCTGTAATTGGAAAAGGTGGAGCAACGATCAGAGAGATAGTTGAAAAATCAGGTGCCAAAGTAGATGTTAATGATGAAGGAGTTGTCACAGTTGCTGCTCCTGATGAAGAGGCAAGAAACATCGCTATGCAAATGATTAAAGATATCACTGCAAAAGCTGAATTAAATAAAGTTTATTCAGGTAAAGTTATGAAGATAATGGAATTTGGCGCATTTGTTAATTTCTTAGGAAAACAAGATGGACTTGTTCATATATCTGAACTGGCAGATAAAAGAGTAGCTAAAGTTACCGATGTTGTCAAAGAGGGTGACGAAGTAAAAGTAAAAGTAATTGGTTTTGATAGAGGTAAAGTAAAACTTTCGATGAAACAAGCTGCTGAATAAAATTTAGAACCCACCTCTCCAATTATTTTTATCATCAAATTGCTCTTTTTCTTTTTTAGAGGTGGGTCTAAATAAATAGTAAATTACAAATATTACACAAATTAAAGGTATAATTATTTCCATAATTTTTTGTTTACTTAGTAATATTTCTTGGATCGGGCATACCAACCTTGTTATACCCAGCATCTACATAATGAATTTCACCTGTAACACCATTTGCTAGGTCGCTTAATAAATATAATGCTGAATTTCCAACATCATTAATATCCACATTCCTCTTTAGTAAAGAATGGTCTTCATTCCACTTATATAAGAATTTTGCATCTCCAATAGCGGAAGCCGCTAAAGTTTTAATTGGTCCAGCACTTATAGCATTAACTCTCATACCTTTGGCACCTAAATCTCTAGCAAGATATTTTACACTAGACTCTAATGCTGCCTTACAAACACCCATAACATTATAGTTAGGAATTGCTTTGTTTGCTTCATAACTTAAGGTTATTAAACTTCCACCATTTTTCATTATTTTTGAAGCTTCTTTTGAAACCTCAGTAAATGAAAAGCATGAGATCAACATACTTCTTAAAAAATTTTCTCTAGTAGTATTTAAATATTCTCCGGATAACTCTGATTTATCTGAAAATGCAATTGCGTGGACTACAAAATCGATCTCACCCCACTGTGATTTGATATCTTTAAATAGTTTAGTTATATCCTCTTTTTTCTCTACATCACAACTGAAGGTAACTTTTGAATTTAGTTTTTCAGCTAAAGGAAGAACTCTTTTTTTTAAAGCATCACCAAGATAAGTGAATGCAAGTTCAGCTCCAGCTTCAGAAAGTTTTTGTGAAATTCCCCAAGCAATAGACCTTTCATTAGCAACTCCCATGATCAATCCTTTTTTACCTTTCATTAAACTCATAATTATACTTTCTCAAAAATTAAAGCTGCATTAGTTCCACCAAAACCAAAGCTATTAGACATAACTGTATTTAAAGTTACACTTGTTTCAGTCTTAGCAACAATTGGAAATTTTTTAGCCTGATCGTCCATTTCATTGATATTAGCAGATCCAGCAATAAAATTATTTTTCATCATAATTAAGCAATAAATAGCTTCATGTACTGATGCTGCCCCTAAAGGATGTCCTGATAAAGACTTAGTTGAACTAATTTTTGGAATGTTATCTCCAAAAGTCTCCTTAACAGCATTTAATTCAGTAATATCTCCAACTGGTGTAGATGTTCCATGAGTATTAATGTAATCAATTTTATTTTTTATTGTTGCCATTGCCATTTTCATACATCTTACAGCACCTTCACCTGATGGTGCCACCATATCATATCCATCTGAAGTTGCACCATAACCAGTTAATTCTGCGTAAATTTTCGCTCCTCTTGCCTTAGCGTGTTCGTATTCTTCAAGTACTAGCACTCCTCCGCCTCCAGCAATTACAAAACCATCTCTAGTTTTGTCATAAGCTCTTGATGCTGTTCCAGGTGTATCATTATATTTTGATGATAAAGCAGTCATGGCATCAAACATAGCAGTCATTGCCCAGTGAATTTCTTCGCTACCACCTGCAAAAACAATATCTTGTTTACCCATTTGAATTAGTTCCATTGAATTTCCAATACAATGTCCACTTGTTGCACAAGCTGAACTCATTGTATAATTTGTCCCTTTAATTTTAAAAGGTACAGCCAAAGTCGCAGATGCAGTACTTGCCATTGTTCTTGGAACAATAAATGGTCCCATAAGTTTTGGAGTTTTAGCTCTAGTTTTATCTGCTGCTAAAATCACATTTTCAATTGAAGGCCCTCCTGAACCCATAACTATCCCTGTTTTAAAATTACTTACTTCTTTTTCCTCTAATCCAGAATCTTCAATAGCTTCTTTCATTGCAATATAGTTATATGCTGAACCTGAACCCATGAATCTGATTGTTTTTCGATCAATATGATCTTCAAGTTTTATATTCGGTTTACCATGAACATGACTCTTGAGATTATGTTCTTTATATTCCTCACTGAAAGATATTCCTGATTTTGAATTTAAAAGAGATTGATAAACCTCCTCTTGATTATTACCCAAACAAGATACAATTCCTAAACCTGTAATTACTACTCTTCTCATTATTTAAACAATCCCACCTTCAAACTATCTGCTGAATAAATTTTTTTATCATCTGCTAAAACCACTCCATTAGCCAGACCAACAGTCGTTCCACCAGGAGACATAATTTTTTTCATATCGATCTCATATCTTACTAGTTTTACATTTTGTAAAACTTCACCTGTAAATTTAACAGTTCCAACTCCTAAAGCTCTTCCTTTTCCTGGATTTCCAATCCAACCCAAGTAAAAACCTACTAGTTGCCACATAGCATCAAGACCAAGACATCCCGGCATGACCGGGTCCTCCTTAAAATGACAATCAAAAAACCAGAGGTTTTTCTTAATATCCAATTCTGCTTTTAATGAACCTTTTTTAAAAGCGCCTTTGTCATCATTAATTTCAGTAATTCTATCAAACATTAGCATTGGTGGAAGAGGTAATTTAGCATTACCCGGACCAAATAATTTGCCTTCACCACAATTGATAAGCTCATCAAAAGAGTAGGAGTTTTTTTTTCATAAAAATGTGTATTCTTATTTACTTGATTTTGTCATTATATAATATAACTATAATAGTAGTTTAGAATAATTATAAGTAACAATATAGCTTAATGACAAATTATACCGAAAAACTAAGGAATTCTGGATTACGACCCACTAAACAAAGACTTCAAATATGTGAAGTATTGTTTGATACCGAAAAAACATTCCACTTTACAATAAATGAATTAGAGCAAAAAATTAAGGATAAGACAAACAACAAGATATCCTTAGCGACAGTCTATAACACAGTTCATGCTTTTGAAAAGAAAGGATATTTGAAACAAATCCCTATAAATTCAGATCAAACTTATTTTGATACTAATGTTACAGATCATCATCATTTTTATGATCTAAACGAAGAAAAACTTATCGACTTAGAAAATTCAGATGTAGGACCTATAAGTATTAAAAGAAAAATTAATGGAAAGAAAATTAAGTCCGTTGAGGTTCTAGTAAAGCTTGAAGATTAACTCATTAATTATTTGAGCGTCATTATTAACCAATTGACACTTATTTAGAATCATTATAAACTACGATAAAATTAAATTTACTTATGGGGAACTAAATGAGCACTGAAAATTTTAAAGATAAATCTTTTAAAAGTAATGAATTAAGTAAATGTCCTTTTACAGGAGCAGGAACTCCAGCTAAATTTTCAGCAGGTAGGGGTCAATCAGTTAGAGATTTTTGGCCAAATAGTTTAAATCTTAAAATCTTAAGTCAGCATTCAGGATTATCAAATCCAATGGATAAAAAATTTAGCTATGCTAAAGAATTTAAAAAACTTAACTACAAAGCTCTTAAAAAAGACTTAAAGAAGCTGATGACAGATTCTCAAGAATGGTGGCCAGCTGATTACGGTCATTATGGACCTTTATTTATAAGATTAGCTTGGCACGCGGCTGGTACATACAGAACTGGTGATGGGAGAGGTGGAGCTGGAACAGGAAATCAAAGATTTGCACCTTTAAACTCTTGGCCAGATAATGTTAACTTAGATAAAGCAAGATTACTTTTATGGCCAATTAAAAAGAAATATGGAAATAAAATTTCTTGGGCAGATCTTTTTATTTTAGTAGGCAATGTTGCATTAGATTCTATGGGATTCAAAACATTTGGTTTTGGAGCTGGAAGAACTGATATTTGGGAACCAGAAGATGACATTTACTGGGGATCTGAAAAAGAAATGTTAGGCGTAGAAAGATATACTGATAAAAGAGATTTAGAGCAGCCTTTAGGTGCTTCTCACATGGGTTTAATATATGTTAATCCACAAGGACCTGACGCTAATCCAGATCCAAAACTTGCAGCACATGATATTAGAGAAACTTTTGGAAGAATGGCAATGAACGATTATGAAACAGCAGCGTTAGTGGCTGGTGGACATACATTTGGAAAATCACATGGAGCAGCACCAGAGTCACACAAAGGTCCTGATCCTGAAGCTTCAAGAATTCAAGATCAATCTACTGGATGGAACAGTGGATATAAATCTGGTAAGGGCGTTGATACAATCAGTAGCGGTATTGAAGGTGCTTGGACACAAAATCCAATTCAATGGGATATGGGTTATTTAGATTGTCTTTATGATCACGAATGGGAGCTTACAAAAAGTCCTGCTGGCGCTCATCAGTGGACACCAAAAAAAAATGGACAAAAGATAAAAATGGTTCCTGATGCACACGATAAAAGTGTTCTTCACCCTCCAATGATGCAAACAACAGATATTTCTATGAAAGTTGATCCAAGTTATGGGCCTATTACAAAACATTTTCATAAAAATCCAAAAGAATTTCATGATGCATTTGCTAGGGCGTGGTTTAAACTAACTCATAGAGATATGGGACCAAGAGTTTGTTATCTTGGTAGTGATGTTCCAAAAGAACAATTAATTTGGCAAGACCCAATTGATAAACCAAAATATAAATTAAAATCAAAAGATATAAATGATTTAAAATTGAAAATATCAAAATCCAAAATATCAGTTTCTGATTTAGTTTCTACTGCTTGGTCTTCAGCTTCAACTTTTAGAGGCTCTGACAAAAGAGGGGGTGCTAATGGGGCAAGAATAATGTTAGAACCACAAAAAAATTGGAAAGTTAATAATCCTTCTAATCTTTCGAAAGTTATCTCAGCGTTAAAAAAAATTAAGAAACAATTTGATAATAAAAAGAAAACGGCTTCAATGGCCGATTTAATTGTCTTAGCTGGAGGGGTGGGAGTTGAAATGGCTGCTAAAAAAGCTGGATATAAAGTAAAAGTTCCATTTTTTCCCGGTAGAGGAGATGCAAGACAAGATCAAACAGATGTGAATTCATTTGGATTACTAGAACCCCAAGCAGATGGTTTTAGAAATTATCTAAATGGTGGTAAATCTATTGTATCAGCTGAAGAAAAGCTAATTGATAAAGCACAATTAATGGGTCTTACTGCTCCAGAAATGACAGTATTAGTGGGTGGAATGCGAGTTTTAAATACTAATTTTGACAATTCAATACATGGAGTTTTCACAAAAAAACCTGGTGTGTTAACGAATGATTATTTCATAAATTTATTAGATATGAATACAACATGGAAAGAAACGGATAAATCTGAACAAACATTTGTTGGAATAGACAGAAAGACCAAAAAAGCAAAATGGAAAGGTACAAGAGTTGATCTCATCTTTGGGTCAAATTCACAACTAAGAGCTCTAGCCGAAGTTTATGCATGTGAGGACTCACAATATAAATTTGTAAGTGATTTTATCACGGCATGGGTAAAAGTAATGAACGCTGATAGATTTGATTTAAAACTTAATTAAAATAGATTACTATAAAAAAATATGGAAAATGCTAATTTTGAAGATTTTTATGAAGTACCTAATCTAAATTTTGATATTTCAAGACTAAAGTCAGATTTAGATAAAATACTGAAAAATAAAAAGTTCAACTCACCGGGAGTTACACATTTTGGTGCAATACCAATAAATCAAATTCCAAATGATGAGAATTCCATTAAAGGTAACAACATAAGAGGTAAATATTGGACAATCGCTGATGATACTGGAAAAGAAGTTTCAAGGGATGTAGATATAGATGAGTCTAAATATACTCAATTAGTTCCTGAATTCGAAAAAACTTATTTTAAAGAAGTATTCGAAATATTAAGTAAAAAATATAAATTAGGAAGAGTTAGACTTCTATTAAAAGAACCAAGATCAACTTTAAGTTGGCATAAAGATCCTGAATGTAGACTTCATGTACCAATTATAACTAATAAAGGTTGTTCGATGGTAATAGAAAATGTTGCAAAACATCTTCCAGCCGATGGTAAAGTTTGGATCACAAATAATACCAAATATCATAATTTTTTTAATGGTGGTGAACAGGCAAGAATACATTTAGTAGCGTGTGTTCTAGAAAGTCCTTTCAAAAAATAAATGGAACTAACTAGCGGTATATTTAAAGCAGCTGAAAATATCTACAGTAATAATAAAGGTTCAATCTTAAGAACTGTTATTTATACAATTGGTCATTTTGCTATCGCTATTACAGTTTTGATGTTGGTTGCTGACGTGTCTTTTATGATAGCACTTACCGATGCAATAGTTGAGCCATTAGCAAATGCAGTTTGGTACTTTATTTTAGATAAATGGTGGACAGGCAAATATAAGAAAAAAAACAACTAAGAGATAAAATTTTTTTCATTTTCCATATAATTATTCGATAACAATAATCATTCTCAAAAAAAATGTGCTAATGATAATTGTTCTCACAATTTTTTGTTGAATGTTTTATTTTGTTAACTAACTTAAAATTATGTTAATTGAAAATTATAATTGTAAAAAATGTGGACTTACTGTTTCATCTAGCTGCTCAAAGTGTGATAAAGTAGTAGATGTAGAAATCCTTGATGATGGATGCATAGTTCAAAAAACAAAGTGTGTAGACTGTGCTAATACTCCAGTCATAAAAGATGTTTGTGCTCAACAGAAATAATTGAATATTTGGTTAAATATTTAATTATTTTTACCCCAGACGTCGTTGTTTGTTATCCATCCTTTAAATTCTTGAGTTGTTATTTTACACCAATTGTCCTCACATTTCAGAATAACAAGAACTCTACCCTTTTTAATTTTTGCAATAGGATTTGAAAAGTTAGAGGGTTTTTTAAATAAAATTTTATCTTTTAAAGGTATTACAGAATTTACTTTCTTTAATTGAGAGACATGTATCCAACCACTGTTATTTTTAAAATCTATTATTCTTCTAAAATTTTCTTTTGTATCTATTTGTTTGATAGGTAAATTTAATTTTTTATATACATACTTAATAGGAGATTTAAAGCTAGGACCATACCTAACGTTAACTTTATCCTTTTTCAAAGATAAAAAAATTTCATCTGCATAGGAAAATGATGAAAAAAAAATTATAAAAAACGAAAATAAAATTTTTTTTAGATTTTTCTTTTTAAACATTTTTGATCTTATTTAATTTAACTTTTCTAAAGCTTAAATTTAATAAATCAATAATTAGGATATAACCATTTAAATTTTTACCAATATTTAAAATTTTTTTTAAAATCTCATTAGCTTGAATTATACCAATAATTCCAGCAGCAGTACCCAAAACACCTTCATATTCACAGTTTAATATATCATTTGAAATTTTTTTTTCCTGAAAAAATGATCTGATGCAGGGTGTTTTTTTATTTTTAAAATCAAAAGAAAAAATATGACCATTAAATTTACTTATAGCTCCAGTAACTAAAAATTTTTTAGTTTTTTTACAAAAATCGTTCACTAAAAACTTGGTATCAAAGTTATCAGACCCATCTACGATATAATCATATTCTCTAATTATCTGATTATAATTAGTTTCATTTAATCTAATTTTGTAACAATTAACTTTTGTTTTCGAATTTATTTTCTTTAATTTATTTTTTGCAGCAATAACTTTAGATTCCCCTAAATCTTTGATATCAAAAAGGCTTTGACGGTGAATATTTGATATCTCAACGTTATCTGAGTCAATGATTCCTAAGAAACCAACGCCAGCTCTTGTTAAAAACTCTGCAGCAGGACATCCTAACCCACCCATACCAATAATTAACACTCTTGATTGTATAATTTTTTTTTGACCTAAGGTACCGATGTCTTTAAGGATAATTTGTCTTGAAAATCTCTCTATTTGGTTTTTATCTAACTTTGAATTCATTTACCTGTTGATCCAAATCCACCTTTTCCTCTAATGGTTTCAGGTAAATCGTTTGTTTCTTCAAATTCCATTTTAACAATTGGTACCAAAACCATCTGGGCAATCCTATCACCATTTTTAATGACAAAATCCTCATTTCCATGATTATAAATAATTATCTTAAGCTCTCCTCTATAATCACTATCTATAGTTCCAGGTGTGTTTAAAACACTAACATTATTTTTTGCTGCAAGACCAGACCTAGGTCTAATTTGGATCTCATAACTTTCGGAAAAAGCAACTGATAGACCTGTTGAAATTAATTTAGATGTTTGAGGTTTAATATTTATAGGATCTTTTATAAATGCTATTAAATCCACTCCTGAAGCTCCTTTAGTTTTATAAGAAGGAAGTTTTACTGCAGGGTCTAGTTTTTTGACGAGTACCTTCACAATTAATTCATTTGATTTACAATTCTATCAACTATTTCCTCTGATATCTCAGATTTTTTTTTGTGTGAAAGTTTTTCTTTTTTATTATTATTATAATGAATCGTAACCTCATTATAATCACTTTCAAAACCACTGTTTCTCTTTGATATGTCATTGGCTATAATCCAGTCACAATTTTTACTTGTTAATTTGCTGATAGCATTTTTTTCTAAATCAATCGTTTCAGCAGCAAAACCAATAACTAATTTTGGCCGCATTGAATTATGATTAGATACATAGGCTAGAATATCAATATTTTTTTCTAAATTTATTGTGATGTTTTCTTTTTTTTTTATTTTATCTTTCTTTTTTTCGGTCACCTTAAAATCAGATACTGCAGCTGAGAATATTGCTATATCTGAGGGTAAATTTTTTTGGGTTGCTTTAAACATTTCTTCAGCAGTTTCAACCTTGATAAGATTTATATTATCATCAATATCTAGATTAGTAGGACCAGAAATTAAAGTTGTGTCAAAACCTCTTTTTGATAAAGACTTTGCTATTTCATATCCTTGTTTTCCACTTGATTTATTTGTTATAAACCTTACGGGATCAATGTATTCATTAGTTGGACCAGCAGTTACTAAAGCCTTAACTTTTTTATTTTTTTCATGCTTTGATAAAAAATTATGAATTGTATCAAAAATGTCTAAAGGGCTAGACATTTTGCCCTCTCCATATTCACCACATGCCATGTCCCCAACTACTGGACCAATGATTTTGTATCCAAATTTTTTCAAAGTTTGCAAATTATTTTTAGTTGAATTGTGCTCCCACATTCTTACATTCATAGCTGGGGCTAAAAAAATTTGTTTATTTGAGGCTAGAATTACAGTAGAAGCCAAATCTTCAGATGAACCCTGGCTCAACTTAGTAATTGTATTAGCTGTTATTGGAGCAACAATAATTACGTCCGCCCATCTCGATAGAGCTATATGGTCCATCTCTGTTTCATTTTCTACACTAAATAGATCTTCATAAACTTTTCCTTGAGATAACGAAGCTATAGATAAAGGAGTAACAAATTCCTTGGCACTTTTTGTTAGGATTGTCTTTATTTGTGCACCTTTTTTTTTAAATAGTCTGATTGTTTCGAGACTTTTATATGCAGATATTCCACCACAAATAATAAACAAAATTTTTTTGTTAGTTAAATTACTCATCGGCTGAATTAAAATACCAATAGACCAAAAATTACAAGGACTAATAAACCAATAATAGATTGATTTCTAAAAGCAATCATTTCAGATTTTTTCGATTTTAAGGCAGTGTAAGAATTTGAGTTTTGTGGAATTTGTCCACTTGCTAAATAAGTCAGTGCTTGATTTGCTTTATCCATTATTTCAGGAAATTCTGGTAATCTTTTAATCACTTCTGATGTATTTTGAAGAGTTTCATTAATTGCTATTATAGGATCCTTTGTTTCTCTTAACCAATTTTCTAAGACTGGTTTAGAAGTCGTCCAGATGTTTGTATTAGGATTAAGTTTTCTTGCTACACCTTCAACAACTACCATTGTCTTTTGAAGCATAAGAAGCTGAGGTTGGGTTTGCATATTAAATTTTTCAGTAACGTCAAATAATTGTTTTAATAGTTTTCCTCCTGATATATCTTTTACTGCTTGACCAAAAATTGGCTCACCTATTGACCGCAATGCCTGAGCAAGATCATCTATTGGAACGTTTTTGGGTACTAATCCTGCTAATAAATGTACTTCAGCTACCTTTCGATAATCTCTTTGAATAAAACCAAAAAGTATTTCAGCTAAAAATCTTTTACTCATTTTATCCAATCTTCCCATTATACCGAAATCAATAGGAACAATTTGACCATTATTATCTATAAATACGTTTCCTTGGTGCATATCTGCATGAAAAAATCCGTCTCTCACAGCATGTCTTAAAAAATTTTGAATAATATCTTCAGCAATTTTTTCGGTATTTAAATTTCTTTTTTTTAGTTCTTCGGTTTCTCTAATTGATATTCCATCTATCCAATCAAGTGTCATTACATTCTCACTTGTAAAATTCCAATAAATTTGAGGAACTTTAAATCCTATATCATTTTTGGTATTTTCAGCATATTCATTTGCTGCAGCAGCTTCAAATCTTAAATCCATTTCTAAATTTGTAATTTCTTTCAACAAAAAAAACTACTTCAATTAGTTTTAATCTTTTTGTTTTTTTTACAAAAGACTCAATAAAAAATGCAAAAAGCATCATTGCATCTATTTCTTCATTAAATAATTTTTTTATATTGGGTCTTAAAATTTTTATAGCTACATCTTTAATTGTTCCATTGTCATTAATTTGAGCTTTATGAACTTGAGCTATAGAAGCAGCAGCTACTGGTTCACTTAAATTAATTATAGAATTATAAGTAGTCTCACCTAAGTCTTTTTTAATTATTTGCTTTGCTTGGTTTAAAGAAAATGGTGGCAGTTTGTCTTGAAGATTTTCAAGTTTTTTAGATAGCTCTTCGCCTATGATATCTGGTCTAGTAGCTAAAAATTGACCAAGTTTTATGAAAGTTGTTCCCATAGATTCTAAAGAGCTAGATAATCGCTCTCCCTCATCTTTTTTTGACTCAACAAATTTTTTTTGAAAAAATGAAAAAGATAAAACTTTGAATAAAACTTTTATCATCCAAGGTGGTTCTTGAAATTTTGAGATTATATTAAGAATATCAGACTTGGCGACTTTTCTACCAAGCTTGAACAGTATTATCATTTTTTTTATCATGAAATTTTCCACCCACTATGAATGGAAACTATTCCACCAGATAAGTTTCTATAAGTACATTTCTTAAAATTCTTTTTAATCATTAAATCAATCAGTTGATCTTGATTTATGAAATTTTCAATGCTTTTAATCAAGTACTCATAGGGTTCTTTTTCCCCAACAATTAATTTTCCAATTGAGGGAATAAGTTTTGAATAGTTTTTATAGATTAAGTTTAAATTGGAATTTTGAATTTTGGAAAATTCAAGACAAATAAATCTTCCTCCTGGTTTTAATACTCTGTAAGCCTCGGATAAAGTTTTATCTAAATTTTTTGTATTTCTTAAACCAAAACTAATTGTATAAAAATCAAATGAGTCTTTTTTTAAAGGAAGTTTTTCTGCAGGAGCTGTAACCCAATTTAAATTTTTAAATTTCTTAAGTTTTTCTTTACCTTTATTTATCATTCCTTTATTAGGGTCAACACAAGTTATTTTAGCATCTCTGTTAATGTTGTTCAGATAAAGTTTTGCTATATCACCTGTTCCACAAGCAACATCAACTAATTTTTGTTTTGGGGAAGCATTCATCATATTTATTAGATTTTTTTTCCATAATCTATGAATACCTAGTGACATAAAGTCATTCATTAGGTCATATTTGTCAAAAACTTGATCAAATACATTTTGCACTAGTCCTTTTTTATTTTGTAGATATTGTTGCATAAAAATAAATATTAGAATGAATATAGTATTAAATGCCAGAATTACCAGAAGTAGAAATAGTCAGACAGTCATTAAACAAAAAGATTAATAAAAAGAAGGTAGAAAAAGTATTAGTAAGAAATAGAAATCTAAGACTTAAAATTCCAAAGAATTTTGAGAAATTTTTAAAAAATCAAAAAATAGTAAACGTTAAAAGGTTTTCAAAATACTTAATTTTTAATTTATCTAATAAAAGTCATTTTTTATTACACCTTGGTATGTCAGGCACCGTTCATCTGGTTCATTACAATGATAAAAATTTATTAACAAATACTAGTTTTTATAATTCTCCAAAATTACCTAAAAAACACAATCATGTTGAGATATTTTTTAAAAAATTAAAAATTGTTTATAATGACCCAAGACGATTTGGATTTTTTCAAATAATTAAAAATGACTTACAATTAGAAAAAAAATTTAATCATTTAGGTCCGGAACCTTTTGATAAAAAATTTAATCAAAAGTATATTCATTTTTTTTTTAAAAAAAAAACAAAAAATATTAAAGATTTTTTGATAGATCAACATTTTGTTTCAGGTATTGGAAATATTTATGCAAATGAAATTTTATTTTTAAGTAAGATCAATCCATTAAAAAAAGCAAAACTTCTTAGCAAAAAAAATTGTAAAAAAATAGTTTCTAATACCAAAAAAGTTCTTTTAGATGCAATTAATAAAGGGGGATCTAGTATAAGAGATTTTAAAAGTATTTCTGGTGTTAAAGGTGACTTTCAAAAAGATTTTAAAGTTTATCAAAGAGATGGACTCAAATGCAAAAGGCCAAAATGTACTGGGATCATAAAAAAAAAAATTATTTCGAATAGGTCATCTTTCTTTTGTAATATTTGTCAAATATGATTAATTATTTGATTGACCATTATTAATTACCAAGTTATACCCCTCCGCATATGGCAAACACAAAATCAGCAATTAAAAGAATAAGAAGAATAGCAAAACAAACTGCTGTAAATAAAGCTAGAAAAAGTAGATATAAGATAGCTTTAAAAAAAATGAATTCATTAATTGAAGGTAAAAAAAAGTCTGAAGCTCTTAAATTCTTACCTAAGTTGAATTCTGAATTGATGAAAATTGCTAAAACTGGAATTGTCAAAAAACAAAATGCCGCGAGGAATGTCTCTAGGATTACAAAAAAAATATCTTCTATTTAATAAGTTATACTTCTAGTTGATTCAACTAAGATTATACGCATCATATATACTATAAACTATTTTATTAACAATATTTAGATTTAGTAAATTAATTTATATTTTATATTCAATCACAAATTTTATTTTTTGTTTAAAAAAAAATATACTCTAAAAAAAATTTTTTTTTAAATCTTCTAAACACAATCATAGATTTTATTTTTTTTTTAATAATTTTTAATTATTTGTTGCAATAATCTTATTTAAGACTTAACTGGACTTCCCCCAATAAAAATGAATAAGACAATTAAAAATAAAAATCTAACCAACTTAAAGTCTGAAAAAATTGACTGGAATTTGATACAGGTTGAAATGAAAAACAAGTTAGGTTTAGATATTTATGAAAGTTGGTTGAAAAAGATAAGCTTTGTAGAGGAATTTAATAACTACCTTTTATTATCAGTTCCAACAAGATTTATTCGTGATTGGATTACCTCTAGATACTTAGATCAAATTTTGCAATCAGTTAGAAATTATAAAAAAGAATTGGTTAGGATTGAATTTAAGATTGTTGAAAAAAGTAATAAAGACAGCCAAGAATATGAACAATTTGAATCAACAGAAAATAAAGAAAACATTTCTTTCATTAAAGACTCTTTTCTTCAATACAATCGTATTGATCCCAATAAAAGATTTGAAAATTTTATAACTGGCTCAAGTAATAAACTTGCTTTTGAAGCATCACTAAAAGTTTCAGAAAATAATATGACTAACTACAATCCACTTTATATTTATGGTGGAGTAGGAATGGGTAAAACTCATCTCTTAAACTCAATTGGTTATGAATTAAAAAAAACTAGTAAAGTAATGTTTATTTCTGCTGAACGCTTCATGTATCAGTTTGTCAAATCGATCAAAGCAAATGATATGGTAAAATTTAAAGAATATTTTAGAAATACAGATGTATTATTAATCGATGATATTCAATTCATGACAGGTAAAGAGGTAATGCAGGAAGAATTTTTTCATACTTTTAACGCTCTATTTGATAAAGGTTCAAAAATAGTTATTTCAGCTGATAGAGCACCAAATAAATTATCTAGGATACAAGAAAGGATAAAGTCAAGATTTTCTGGGGGTTTAGTAGTTGATATTCAAAAACCAGATTATGATTTAAGAAAAAGGTTAGTTGAGAAAAAAGTAGAGGAATTAAATACATTGTATCCTGATCAAATTAAAATTTCTGAGGAGATACAAAATTTTATTAGCACTGAAATAACTGCGAGCGTTAGAGAGTTGGTTGGAGCAATCAATAGAACAATATCTTTTTCGAGAATTTACAAAAAGTTACCAAATTTGACTGAAACCAAAATAGTTTTAAAGGATTTATTAAATATGACTGAAAATAAAGTTACTATTAATTTGATTCAAACTTTGGTTTGTAAATTTTTTAAGATTAGTAAAAATGAAATGCTTTCATCAAGACGATCAAGATATTTAGTTAGACCTCGACAGACCGCAATATATTTAACAAAAATTTTAACTTCAAAATCCTTACCTGAGATAGGTCGAGAATTTTCCAATAGAGATCATACGACAATAATACATTCTGTTAAGACTATTGAAAAATTAAAAGAAAAAGATCCAGAAATGGTTGACAATATAAATAAATTAAAAAATCAAATTTTATATAATAAGGAAAATGAAATTTAACGTTAATCAACAAGACCTTCAAGAAGCATTAAATTATTGTCAAGGGGTTATAGAAAAGCGAAGTACATTACCTATTTTATCTAATATTTTATTAGATGTTCAAAGCTCAAAACTGACAATAACGGCAACAGACTTAGATTTAATTTTTATTCATCAATTAAAGAATATTGAAGTTTTAGAGGAAGGAAAAACTACAACTTCTTCTTCAATTATGTACGATATTATTAGAAAATTTTCATCAGGAAAAAAAATTAATCTTACACTTAACGATCCAAATAAATTACATCTTGAGTCAGAAAAATCTTCGTTTAATTTAAATTGTATAAGTCCTTCTGAATTCCCTCTTACAGATGAAAACTTTAATAATAATGAATTTTTAATAAATTCTAAACAACTACTTAAATTATTAAATAAGTGTAAATTTTCTGTTTCAAACGATGAAACAAGACATTATCTGAGTGGAATTTATATTCATCAGACAGAGGTAGATGATAAAAATTATTTAACAGCAGTAGCAACAGATAGTCATAGAATGTCTATTTCTAAATTAAGATTAGAAAAAAAGATAGAATTTGAACCTATAATACTACCAAAGAAAACTATTTTTCAATTATGTTCTTTGTTAGATAATTACGACGGAGAGGTTAAAATTTCTAATCTCAAATCAAAAATAAAGTTTGAGTTAAATAACAGTATATTAATTTCAAAATTAATTGATGGTAAATTTCCAAATTATGTTCAAGTTATACCAAAAAATAATCAAAAAAAATTAGATATTAATTTAAAACTTTTTTTAAACTCAGTGGATAGGGTTGCTTCTGTATCTTTAGATAAAAAAGATGGCGTAAAATTTAGTTTAACAAAAGATACATTAAATTTATCTGTAAATAATGCAAATAGTGGAGATGGTAAAGAAGTTTTAATAGTGAAATTTGATCATGAATTAGAAATTAGCTTTAATTCAAGATATCTAATTGATATAGCATCACAACTAGATGGAGAGAAAATTGAAATATTTTTCAATGACTCGGGCTCTCCTGCATTAATAAAAGATCCTGGAGATTTTGATAGTATATTTGTAGTAATGCCAATGAAAGGCTAATTTATTAAATTTAGTTCATCATAGATTTTTTTTTCTAAAAGTTGCATGAACTTTTCTTTTGGTAGTCCTTTTTCTATTGGTTTTAAAATTGAAATAGTTATTGTTTTATTGCTAGTTTTCAAACCTTTTTTAGGCCAAACATAACCTGAATTTATTGCGACAGGTTGGCAATTAATCTTTAATTCTTCATATATTCTAGATGCTCCTTTTTTAAAAGACGGTCTCTGATCTGGTAAGACTCTTGTTCCTTGAGGAAAAATTATTAACGGTCGTGATGAATTCAATAGTACCTTTGAGATATCATCAAAAAAACTCAAATTATCTTTAGAAACTCTGTTTCTTTTAATGGAGATAGATCCAATCTTTTTTAAATACCATCCAAATATAGGAATAAAAATTAATTCTTTTTTGAGAATAAAAATAGGTGAATTAAAAATAGTTTGTAGATAAAAAGTTTCAAACATAGACTGATGTGAAGCTGCTATAAAAAACTTTTCATTTTGAATAATATTTTCTTTTCCTTTAATCTCAATATTTGTTGATAAAAAAAATTTTAAACAAAAACCAGTCCAATAGCCCATTAATTTACCACCAAATTGAACAACTTTTTGAGGCAAGAAAAATGATGGTAAAAAAATTATCGAAATCATAATTATTCCACTAAAAAAGAAAGTTGAAAATAATAGGTTTCTTATCATTTTTTCAAAAGCTAAATAAAATCTTTAAGCTTTTGCCTTTTTTTTATAATCTTAATTTTTGACCCTTTGATCAATAATTCTACAGGCTTAGGTCTTAAATTATAATTAGAACTTAGTGACATTCCATAAGCCCCAACGTCACACATAACAATAAAATCTTTTTCTTTTAATTCTTGAAAATTATTTAGAGTTGTAAATTTGTCTGTACTTTCACAAATTGGTCCAACAAATTCATAAGGTCTTTTTGATATTTTACCTGATTTGATAGATGGCAAAATTTTATGAACAGCACCATATAAAGCGGGTCTCATTAAGTCATTCATAGCAGCATCTAGTATAATAAAATCTTTTTTTCCATTTTTTTTTATATAAGTTATTTTACAAATTAAAGTACCAGTATTTCCTATAATAGATCTCCCAGGTTCAAATATAATTTTTGATTTATAATTTTTCAAAAATTTTTTGATAGCTTTACTATATTTATTATAATTTAGCTTTTTCTGACCAGTATCATATGAGATTCCCATACCACCTCCAAGATCAATAAATTCAAATTTATGATCTACTTTTTCTAAAATTTTACTAATCTCCTTCAGCATTTTTTCGTATGGTTTAAAATCAAGGATTTGACTTCCTATATGAACGCTGAGACATTTAAGATATATATTTTTTGATCTTTTACAAAAATTAACAAGTTTAATAAATGTTTTATTATTAACTCCAAATTTATTTTCTTTTTTTCCAGTAGAAATTTGACTTAAGGTTTTTGCATCAGTATTTGGGTTTAATCTAATACCTATTTGTACTCTTTTGTTTTTTGATTTTGCAATTTTCTCAATTTGTTTAATTTCACTTTCAGACTCAGCATTTATCAGTAGAATATTTTTATTAATAGCATAATTAATTTCTTCGAAGGTTTTGCCAACACCTGAAAAAACAATCTTTTTTGGATTTATTCCGGCCTTAACGGCCATCATTAGCTCACCCATTGACACTACATCTGCACCAAGACCAAATTTTTTAATTACTCTTATTAAATTAGTATTTGTATTAGATTTTATTGCAAAACATATCAAAGGAGAAAAAGACTTAAAATTTTTTTTGAAATTATTAATATTTTCTTTTAATCTATCATAAGAATAACAATACGTTGGAGTTCCATACTTTTTTGCTATATTTTCAACTGAAATATTCTCAATAGTTAGTTTTTTATTGATATATCTCATCAAGCTCTTTTAATAAAAGTTTTTTCAATTAAAAAATTTTTAATAGACTGTTTATATTCTGGATCACCTTTTTTTCCACAAGATGTAAGAAAATATATTAAAATTAAGATTAAGGTAACTTTTTTTATCATTTTTTTTTCTTATATTTGTTTATCATTTTTTTAATATTATCAAAAGATGTTCCACCAAATGATTTTTTTGAATTAACAGAATTCTTTAAATCAAACACTTTTAAAACTTCTTCAGTAAGTCTCGGTTCAATTATCTTTAATTCTACTAAAGTTAGTTCATCAAGTCTTTTCTTTTTCTTTTCTGCAAGATTAATAATGCTGCTTGTTTTTTGATAAGCCTTCCTAAAAGGAATTGAATAATTTTTTACAAGATAATCAGCTAAATCTGTTGCAGTAATATATCCTGAATTTGCAAGTTCAAGCATCCGTTTTTTATTAGGACTAATATTTTTAAGAATTTCATCAAATATTTTTAAACAATCAATTAAATTATCATTCGATTTAAAAACAATCTCCTTATCGTCTTGCAGATCTTTAAAATATGACAAAGGTAATCCTTTTAAGATGGTGAGCATAGAAAATAAATTTCCATATGAAATACCAGATTTCCCTCTTAAAAATTCAAGAAGATCAGGATTTTTTTTTTGAGGCATTATGGATGAACCTGTTACTATCTTATCTGATAAGTTTATAATATTATAAGCGTCAGAATTCCAAATTATGAGTTCTTCTGCAATTCTAGAAATATGCATAGAACACACTGAAACACTAAATAAGAAATCCAAAACAAAATCTCTATCAGAAACTGTATCTATGGAGTTATTTGTTGGTTTTTTAAAACCTAGTTTTTTTGAAGTATAATTTCTATCAATATTAAAAGATGTTCCAGACAATGCGGCAACACCTAATGGATTTTCATCTAAATTATCCAAATTGTTTTTAAATCTTTTTTTATCTCTTTCAAACATTTCTACATAAGCCATTAAGTAATGAGCTAATGAAATAGCCTGTGCATTTTTGAGATGTGTAAAACCAGGCATAATAGTATATATATTTTTTTCAGCTAACTTTACTGAACTTATAACTATTTTATCTATCATGTTGATAATATCTAAAGTGGCAGATTTAATCCAAATTTTAAAATCTGTAATTACCTGATCATTTCTTGATCTAGCAGTATGAATGTAGCCTGCTTCTTCTCCGATTATTTGGAAAAGTCTTTTTTCAATATTTATATGAATGTCCTCATACTTTTTATCAAATTCAAATTTTTTCTTAGATATCTCTTTCTCAATTTTATTAAGACCATAAATAATTTTATTTTTAATTTTAAAAGAAATAATCTTTTGTTTAAATAACATTTCCACATGAGCTATAGATCCGGAAATATCTTCTTTATAAAGTCTTTTATCAATATCAATTGAGTTACCAACTCTTTGAAAAAGTATGGAACCATTGCCCTTAATTCTAGTACTCCATATTGCCGGGTTGTTTTTATTTTTTGTCATGATAATTAACTATACCTTTTAACATGAGATTTTTAATAATATTTATTTTTTTAATATCTAATTCATTTGCTAGTGAAGCAATGGATATAAAAAATCTTATTATCAATAAAGAATTGAAGAAATACAATAATTTAACATTTCTTGATGTGAAAAAAAAGCAGGTCAATATAGATGATTATAAGGGAAATTTGATTATATTGAATTTTTGGGCAACTTGGTGTGCTCCTTGTAAAGAAGAAATGCCATCTCTAGATCGATTACAAATAAATAAAAATTTTGATAATTTAAAGATATTTCCAATAAATATAGGTCAAGAAAATATTGAGAAAGCTTCAAACTTTTTTAAAGATCTAAATATTAAAAATCTAAACTTATATTTCGACTCTCCTGTTACTTTGGCAAAAAAATTTGGACTAAGAGGTATACCAACCACAATTTTATTTAATAAAGATGGATTAGAATTTGCTAGAATTGTAGGTTCAATAAACTTTCAGGACAAAAATTTTGTAAAATGGTTGAGAAATTTTAATTAATTTTTAAAAAAATATGCAAATCCAACTAAAACAATAATTGCTATAAATTGTAGAAGCACTCTCAATTGCATTAGTTTGTTGGAATATTTTTTACTTGTTTCACCACCTTTAAATAATGTACCAATGCCTAAGATTAGGACTACACCAACTGCTATTAACAAAGTTATAGATAATACTTTAACCAATATTCCAGAAACCATATTTGTATTGTATGATGTTTTAAAAATAAAAAAACATAAATTTTTAACTATGACATTTTGCCTTAACTCAACGATTATTAAACCAAATAATAATGAAAAAATTAAGAGTGCAATAATTTTATTACATGGATATGGAGGTGATGGAAAAGATATTAGCATGTTGTCATTAAACTGGAAAAGACATTTACCAAACACTATTTTTATCTGTCCTAATGGTCATGAGATATGTCCTGTAAATCCCTCTGGTTTTCAATGGTTTGATCTTACCAAAGATGATCCAAATTACATTTTAGAACAAACAATTAATGCTGAAAAAAAACTAATTCAATTTATCGAGGAAGTTAAAAATGAGTTCAGTTTAGATAGTAAAAGGATTTGTTTATCAGGGTTTAGCCAAGGGTGTATGATGTCTATAAATTTAGGCTTAATATCAAACAATGAATATAATTGTGTTGTTGGTTTTTCGGGAAAAATTATTAATCAAAAAAACCTAAAATCTAGACTAAAAGTTTCTACAAACACCTTATTGATTCATGGTGAATTGGATCAAGTTGTGCCAGCACATTTTATGCTTGAGGCAAAAGATTTTTTTATTAGAAATAATATAGGAATAGAGACACATCTTATTAAAAACTGCGACCATCATATTGCTATCGAAGCATCAAGTATTGCATTAAATTATATTTTAAAAAAATTTAATACTTTCTAACGATTGATAATTTTTTTATTTAAGCTAAGATTTTAATATGAATAACTTTTTTGAAAAAGATGTTTCTTTAGAAAAATGTCCAGCATTAGTTTTAAATGCTGACTATAGACCCTTAAGTTATTATCCATTATCTTTATGGTCTTGGCAGGATACTGTTAAATCAGTGTTCTTGGACAGAGTTATTATAGTCAACACATACGACAGAGTAGTAAGAAGTCCATCTTTCAATATGCAATTGCCAAGTGTAATTGCTTTAAAAGATTATATTGTACCTCAATCTCAACCAAGTTTTACAAGATTTAATGTTTTTTTAAGGGATAAGTTTTCATGTCAATATTGCGGTAGTGGAGAAGAACTTACCTTCGATCATTTATTGCCTAGATCTAAAGGTGGAGAAACAAATTGGGATAATGTAGTTACCGCTTGTTCTGCTTGTAATGTCAAAAAAGGTGGAAAGTTGTTAAAAAAGTCTGGAATGAACCTTGCTCAATACCCATTTCGACCCTCTACAGAAGATTTACATCGTAATGGTAAAAATTTTCCTCCTAATTATTTACATAAGAGTTGGATGGATTATTTATATTGGGATGTTGAATTGCAAGCCTAGTTTTAAATTTTTTCAGAGATGTTTATTGCAATTTTTGAACCAGTCTTAATAACTTTATCCATGAAATAATAAAGCCCTTTTTTAGATGCACCCTCCTCATAAGCTATATTTTTATGATGCAATTCATCTTCTCTAAATTTTGTAATTTTTTGTTTTAATTCTTTTTCTTCTGGACCTAACTGATTAATTTGATCTAAATAATGTTTATCTATTACCTCTTCAACAGAAGCGGTACATAACATGGCAGCTTTTTTTCCTAAAAGGGTTGAGCCAAATCCTAAACCTACACCCAATAAATCCCAAAGAGGTAAAAATTTTGTTGGCTTTATATTTCTTTTTTTAATCTCTTTTTCAAAAAATTGACAATGTTCTATTTCATGGATTTTCATATCTTCAATAGTTTTTTTTAGATTGTCGTCTTTTACCAATGTATTTAGTGCTAATAATTGACCCTCATAAATTTTAACAGCTCCACGTTCACCTGCATGATCAACTCTAATAAATTCCTCAACTTTATTGTTTGATTTTTTCATAATTTTTAAAAATTTTAATTAATGTTATAAATATAAATAAACTAATTATGATGTTAATACTTGTTAGGGATAATCCAAAAATCTTAAATGTCACATCTCTACAACTAATAGCTTTTTCACTTAATTGTTTTAGTAATTCATCTTTTGAGATAATTTCTGATGAATTTTTAAAGCTACAAATTGCTGATTCTTTAAAAAAATCTTGTTCAATTCCAAAGTGATAAAATGAAATTAAAAAAGAAAAGATAAATATAAATATTAATAATAAAATTATAAATTTTTCATTTTTTCTTGATAGAAAATTGATAATTATCAGGATTAAACTTAATCCGTAAGGCACTCTCTCTATTAAACAAAGATTGCAAGGTTGATGGCCAAGAATATATTCTATAAAATATGCAGAAATAATTGAAGTTAAGCAAATTATAAAAATTATTTTTAAATATGATTCTGTCTTCAAATTAAACATAAAATTTTGAAATTAAATAAACTACTATTGCAACTAAAACAATTAATATTCCAACAATTGTAAACCATTTAGACCCATGTTCTCTCATGAATTGTGTAAACAAATTTCCAAATCTATAAGATAAATAAGCAACAATAAAGAATCGTAAACCTCTAGATATTAAACTAATCAAAATAAAAATTATTAGATTAAATCCAATTAAACCACTTGCAATAGTAAAGACTTTGTAAGGTAATGGAGTAAAACCGGCTAAAAAAAGTATTCCAAGCCAAGCAAGAAAACCTTCATTTTTTATTAAATTATTTTTTAAATTAATAAGCTTTTCTTCATAGCCATAAAAAGTCATAATCTGCATTGCTAAATCAAAAAAGAAAGCTCCAATAAGGTAACCCAATATACCACCTAAGACAGAAAATATTGTTGAGATAAGAGATATTTTTAGAAAATCTTCTTTTTTTGAAATAACCATAGGTATTATCATTACATCTGGTGGAATTGGAAAAAATGAACTCTCAATAAAAGAAACAACTGCTAAGTAGTATTTAGAACTTTTATGAGCTGCTAAATCTAAACATTTTTTGTAAAGTATATTAAACATTTTTTTGGTTTTAATATAATTTTAGTTCTTATACTATTTAATAAATAATTAAACAATTGAGGGCGAATGGCGGAACTGGTAGACGCGCACGACTCAAAATCGTGTTTCGCAAGAAGTGAGAGTTCGATTCTCTCTTCGCCCACCAAAATATGAAATTAAAAGAGATAAATAGTCTGGTTGAACTTTTTTTTAAGAAACTTGAGACAAAAAGTACTGAAGAAAAAAAAGAACTTTTTTTAGTATCATTAAAAAATAAAAACCTCACAGATACGTTATCTGGTCCTTATACTTACTCTTGGGAAAACATAGAAACAAAAATTCTTATTCTATCAAATTATCTTAAAAAGATTATTTCTAAAGGCGATAGATGTATTTTATTATCTGAGAATAGACCTGAATGGCTTATTTCTGATATAGCAATAATGAATTCAGGTGGAGTAACAGTTCCTCTTTTTACAACTTATTCTGAAGATGATTATGAATTCATAGTAAATGATTGTGAGCCGAAAGTTTGCATTGTTTCAAATTTTGACCAATTCGAAAAAATTAAAAAATTTATTAAAGAAAATATTTTTATCATTTCAATTGATGAATTTGATAAAGAAATTCAATTTTTTGAGAATATTTTTTTAAAAGCTAAATCAAACTTTAAAACACTTTTAGAAAAAAAAATTTATTACAATAATGATTTAAAAAGGAATGATTTAGCTTGCATAATTTATACGTCAGGTACAACTGGCAATCCCAAAGGTGTGATGTTAAGTCATGGAGGTATTTTATCAAATTGCGAAGGTGCAAAAGAAATTTTAAAATCATTAATTAAAAAAGATCTTCCTGTTTTCTTAACTTGGCTTCCACTGTCTCACTCATATGAACATACTGTTCAATATGTTCAAATTTTACTCAGTGCAAAGGTTTTTTACGCTGAGAGTTTAGAAAAGTTATTACCCAACATGTCTATTGCAAAACCTACTATCATGACTGCAGTTCCAAGATTTTATCAAAATTTATATACTAAAATTTCTCTGAATTTTTCTAAGCAAAAAGGGATGAAAAAATACTTTATAACAAATAGTATTTTATTAGGAACAAAAATTTTAAATAAAGAGCCTCTTAGCATCAAGAAAAAATTTATTAATTTTATTTGTGAGATATTGGTAAGAAGAAAAATTAGAAAACAATTTGGAGGAAAACTGAGGGCCTTTGTTTCTGGTGGTGGGGCTTTAGATCAAAAAACTGGTGAATTTTTGAACTCAATTGGACTACCAACTTTACAAGGTTATGGATTAACAGAGGCCTCTCCAGTCGTGAGTTGTAATATTCCCGGTAAAATCAGAATAGAAACGGTTGGACCACCCTTTAAAACAAACAAAGTTAAAATAGCTGAAGATGGGGAAATTTTGGTTAAGGGAGAAAATGTTATGCTTGGATATTGGAACATGAAAAAAGAAACTGATGAAATTATTAAAGATGGCTGGCTACATACTGGTGACATAGGAGAGATTACTAAAGAAGGTAATTTGAAAATTACTGATAGAAAGAAAGATATAATAGTTAATTTAGGTGGAGACAATATCTCACCTACTAAGATTGAAAATCTATTAAGTTTGAATGAAAAAATTAAACAAAGTTTAGTTTATGGAGATAAAAAGACTTACTTAGTTGCTTTAATTGTTACAGATATTTACGAAAATGAAAAAGAAATTCAACTTTATATTGAAAAATTGAATAATAATTTGTCAATTATAGAAAAAATTAAAAAATTTAAATTAATTAAAGAAGAATTTACAATTGAAAATGGAATGATGACACCAACATTAAAACTAAAAAGAAAAAAAATTTTAGAAAAATACAAACCAGATTTAGAAAAACTTTATTAATGATAGTAAAATATTTGATTATAAAGCGCATAAACATTAACTTTTTTACACATTTAAATAATAAAAAAAAATTTTAATTTAATTTTATTTTTTAAAAATTTAACTTTAATTAAAGAATTGACATAACGTTCATAAAAAAATAAAAATGTATTAACAACGAATCATTTTGATTCGTTTAACTAAAAAGGGAGCTAAAGATGCCTAAAAGAAGAAAAAAAGCAAAGAAGGCTAAGAAAAAAGCTAAGAAAAAAGCTAAGAAAAGAAGAAGAAGATAAAAACTTAGTATTCTTTATTAAAAACGCTTCTCATAACGATTTACGTGTGGGGAGCGTTTTTTTTTATTATTCTAAATTTTCAACTGGTTCAGATTCTGTTTCTTCAATAGGCATCACATTAGATTGTGATTTCGAGGCTGCCTGTGGCTCTGATACTGATTTTGATTGAATTTCAAGATTTCTTTTTAAAGCTTTATCAAGTTTTTTTTGAGTATCTTCTAAAGAAACATTTAAAACAATTTGGAATTCTGACAAAATTCTTTCGTAAGCTTTCTCAAAAAGTTGTCTTTCGCTATATGATTGATCAACCATAAGATCATCTCCTTTATTAAGATCTCTTACTACCTCAGCAAGTTCGTAGACTTTTCCAGATGAAATTTTAGCCTCATATTCTTGTGCTCTCCTACTCCACATTGATCTTTTAATTTTTGGTTTACTTTTGAGTATTGAAATACATTTATTAACTTGATTAATAGTAGACAGAGCTCTCAAATGAGATTGTTTATTAACTGGAACCATTCCATTAGCTTTATCTTTTTCAAATTTTATTACATAAGTTTCCACATCAATTCCACCTATACTTATCTTTTTAAATTCTGTTATTTGGCCTACACCATGTTTTGGATATACTACATAATCTTTTACTTTATACTCTCTTTTTTCTGAAGGTTGTTTTTTTATCTTGGTTATTTCAGGTTTAACTTCATTTGATTTTGCAATTCTTAAATTTACGTTTTTTTTATCAATATTTTTTTTTGTATTTTTTTCAGTTTTAGTCTGTATTTTTTTAACTTTAGACTTTGAAACTTTTTTAACAGGTTTCTTTTTAATACTTGAAACCTTCTTATTTGATGATTTTTTTTTAGATTTAGTTTTCGATTTCTTAAATGTTTTCTTCAAAATATTTTTCAAACTTATTTTGCTCATTTTCAAATTTTTTATGATCCTTAGGGGGATCTTTTTTTTCACTAATATTTGGCCAGATTTCAGAAAACTTTTTGTTAATTTCTAACCACTTATCACTACCAGGTTCTGTGTCAGCTTTAATGGCATCAACAGGACACTCTGGTTCGCAAACGCCACAATCTATACACTCATCAGGTTTAATTACAAGCATATTTTTCCCTTCATAAAAACAATCAACTGGGCACACCTCAACACAATCCATCAATTTACATTTGATGCATTTTTCATTCACTATATATGTCATTAAGAGTTTTCTTTTTTAATTTTTTCTTTGATATCTCCCATAACTTTATTGTCAATATATAATAGTCCCGCGAGACGTCTCATCAAACTAGTTTCATACATATCGGCCTCTTTATCCGAATAAATAATCTTCCAGAGTGACTCAATTAATTTTAATTTATTTTGTTCAGTCATATTTTTCACTTTTTTTGTAAAATCTAATATTTGGTTAGAATTTGCTTCTATTTTTTTTCCTCTTTTAATTATTTTTTCTATATTTACACTTTCAGCTCCAATTTCTAATAAAGTTTTTTTTATGATTTCTTCTTCATTATCAGAATATTTTTCATCAATTTTAGCCGCATGAATTAATAAAGCTGTGACTTTACTTAGATCTTCTATTTTATTATTCTCTTCTTGTTCAAAAAACATAATTTTAACTTAAATTTAAATCTTTAAGTATACCAAAAGGACTTTCTTTTAAAGTATTCCTCTTAATATTTTTTCTATAATTCTTTTCAGGTTTATATTTGAAGAACACTTCATTATCCTTTTCTGTAACTTTATAATTCATATTTTTTAATAATTTTTTAAAATTTTCTTTATTGCATCCTAGTAAATTTAACATCTCAGGTATCATCTTAATTTCTTTTTCAGATTTTATTATCAGCATAAATAGCCTTTCTAAAATATCAATTCTAACAAAAAAGTTATCAAATTTTTCGAAACCACAAAGTAACATAAAGTTTTTATTTTTAAGATCTTTATTTTCTAAGAAGTTCAAACCAAAGGTAGGAGGTTTTAAATTAAAATATTTTTGATTATAGTTTTTCCACAAAAGTGTTCTTAATGCAACTGCCTCAGGCTTGATCAATCTATATAAGAAAATATGATATCTTCCAAACTTTACACCAAGATCCCGTAATATTTTTCTTTCAGTTTGACCTAGATTTTTTAAGTATTCTAAAACTTGTTCTCTTTTAAGCACCCCGTTATTTTCATAAAGTTGATAAGCTAAAGCTTTAACCGAAGAGTTTTTTTCATTGAGATTTTTTAAATCTACTAGACTTGTAAGAACGTTTGTAACTTTATTTTTAAGCCATTTTTCAATATAATATGCTAATTTTATTTTTTGACTTTGATCTAAAATATCATCAACTATTAATTCTAAGCCTGGGTTTAAGTAATCTTTTCCAGCTTTCAATTTTGAAATTGGAAATTTATTCCAATAAATTTTAAAATCATCTTTTAATTCAATTAGATCTGTATCTATAATTGTTTGAATTCTTTTTTCAAGCTCAGGTCCAACCGTCTGTCTTGCAGCTTTTTTTAAAGATTTAATATCAGTTTCAAGAGCACCTTTTTTTAAATCTAATTCTAATTTAAGCCCATTAATTTTTCCAATAAATTGACCATCAATTATTACATCATTATTTTCTAAGATTTTTGTATCAAATTCCATATCCTGTTTTAAACCTCTCGCAAGAACACTAGCTCGCTTGTCAATAAAAGTTTTTGTAAGTTCTTCATGAAGCCTATCTGAAAGCCTATCTTCTAATAATTTTGTTTTTTCGATCCAATAACTTTGATTTTCTACCCAATTATTTTTATTTGAAACATAAGACCAAGTTCTAACATTTGCAATTCTATTTGATAGAGAATCTACATTTCCATCTAAATTATCAAGTTTTATGAGCTGTAGTCGCATATATTCGTCAGTAATTTTTCCCTTAGAGCCACTAAGATATTTAAAAACGTTTCTGATAACATCATAATGATTACCATATGTCTTTTTTACAAAATCTGGTATCTGACAACATTCCCAAAGCAGAAGTAATTTTTTGTCATTAAAATCAAAATTTAGAGACTTTTTTTCTTGTAAAAAAAATTTAAGAGCTCTTTCATCTTCACATTCTTTTATTTTTCTTAGCCAACTTTTATCTGGTTTTTCGTCTAGAGATTTTATTAATGAAAAAGGAGAATTAAAATTTAAATTTGAATTTCTCCAAAAAAGAGATTGAATTTCTTCAAATTTATGCTTTTCCAATAATTCAACTTCCTCAGGGTTTATTTCTTTACATTCACCTGTTACACCAAAATTACCATCATTAAGATATCTTCCAGCTCTTCCAGCAATTTGACCTATTTCTGATAGATTTAGTTTCCTTAACTTCTTGCCATCAAATTTTCTGAGATTTGAAAAATAAATATGATCAAGATCCATATTTATACCCATACCGATTGCATCAGTTGCGACTAAGAAATCAACATCACCTGATTGATATAATTCAACTTGAGCATTCCTTGTTTTTGGACTTAGAGAACCCATTACTATTGCTGCCCCACCTTTTTGCCTTCTTATTAATTCTGCAATTGCATAAACCTCTTCTGCTGAAAATGCAATGATTGCAGTTTTTCTATTTATTCTAGAGATTTTCTTATGACCTATGTAGGAAAGTTTAGATAGTCGATTCCTATTAATAAACTCAACATCATCATCTAATTTTGAAATAATTTTCCTAATTGTGCTTGACCCCATAAACATAGTTAATTTATTTCCTCTTAGATTTATAAGTCTATCAGTAAAAATATGGCCTCTTTCGTGATCTGCACACATTTGTATTTCATCAACCCCAACAAAATCTAGCTCCTTATCAATTGGCATAGACTCAACTGTACATAAAAAAAATTTTGCATTATTAGGTATAATTTTTTCCTCACCAGTTATTAAGGCAACCTTATCTAATCCAATCTTTTTAATAACCTTATCGTAAACTTCACGCGCTAATAATCTTAATGGAAAGCCAATCATTCCACTATCAAAAGAAAGCATAGTTTCTATAGCTAAATGAGTTTTACCAGTATTTGTTGGACCTAGAACAGCGGTAACTTTATTATTTGTCATTTCTACTTTTGGTATAATTTTTTTTTTACATACCAGATCTAGTTGGTGTTAAAGAACAAAAATGGACTAAAACATGACCGAATCGGAGGAAAAAAAGTTCTCATTTTAATATTTAGTTAAGGGTATTCTAGCATAATTAAATTTATTAAAAAATTTAAAAAAATACAAAAAAGATTTAGCTTTAAGGCCTTAAATTCTATGATTTACTTTTCAAAATCTTCCAAACTCCTGAAGCAGAGGTAATTATTTTGTCACTACATTTTAATTCACAAAATAAAAATACCAATGTTTTAGTCTTTTTTAAAATTTTGACATGACCTATAATTTCATCTCCAACTTTTGATGAACCTATAAATTTTAAATCTAATGAAATAGTTACGCATGGAGCATTTTCAGCTGATCTATGAGCTGCAGTACCTGCTCCTGCATCTACCAATGCAGATAAATAACCTCCATGGGTAATACCTGCTGCATTTAAGTGATTTTCATTTATTACAGTCTTAAATTCATATTCAACGTTAGAGATATTTCTAAACATAACTCCTCCATTATGCTTCATAAAACCAGGTTTGATACTAATTTGTTCAAATTTATCAGACATAATTTTTTATAGTACAAAAGTCAAAATTAATAAAATAATAAAAATGAATAAAAAAAAATAAATCACTGACATTTGAAGTGAAGTCTTTATTAGCCATTTTAACATACTAATTCCTCTTTATGGTGCGCTTGCTATGATACAAATCTAGAACTTCCCGGTTTGAAGTAAAGTACTTTACAATCGCACTTAATTGACATTAGCAAGATCTACATTTATTTATATACATTTTTAATCTATTTGTTATTTATTTTAAAAAATTAAAAATTACAAGTAAATCAAATTGAAAATAATATTAATTACAGGATATATGACATTCGACATAGGTAGTAGTGATGAAACATACTTATCATTTTTTAAGAAAATATTTGATGTATAAATTAAAAAGGACAAATTTTTTTCGCATATAAATAAGAATTGGCATGGTAATATTCAATTTTTTTAAAAAAATAATTTTTATAATTTTTTTTATAATTTTGGAAATTAAGAAAAATATTAATTTGGTCATCAATTATATAAAAAAATTTAATGAAATAAAATTTACAAGTTTATTATCCCATTTTTTCAACGACTCAGATCTAAAGTTCAAAAATTCATATGTAAATGAATTTTTGGAAAAAAATAAAAAAGAAATAAAAAAATTTAAAAGAAAAGAAAAAATTTTAGTAGAATTATTAGTGGGACATCATACCGAGGTAATTGTATTAAATTGTTTAATAGCAAAAGATTTATCTGATTATTTTAATTGTAATTGTGTTGCAATAGTAAATAGATATGATTTTTTAACACAAGAAATTGCAAAAAGTTTTAATATCAATAATTTCATTTATCTAGATGAAGGAAATTTTTTTTTAAAAATTTCATATTTTATAAAATCTTTGTTTTTAATTGATTATAATTTGATTGAAAAAAAATTATTCAAATTAAAATTTAACAAATTTGAGATAGGAAAATCAGCACTTGAACATTATTCTAGATTTCATAATTATGATCCTAAAAAGAAAAACAAATTCTTACTTTACCAGCTATTATATAGATCATTAATGATCTCAAATGTTGCAAAAAAAATTTTTGAAAAAAAATATAAGTTTTTTATTTTAGCTGAGAACCAATTTCTACCTGGTAAAATGTTATTTCATCATTCTTTGATGTCTAAAACCCCAGTGTATACCTGGAGGGGCAATTCAGTCTTTGGACACGTAGGTAGGATATATAATGATTATAAAGACAGGAATTCGATAATTTTGCAGCAGTCGAAAAAGTTAACAAAAATTCAAATAGATGTTTTTTCTAAAAAGAATACTTCTAAAATTTTATTTAAAAAAGGACATGTAAAAAATATTGGATTTGAACCGGTTTGGGGAATTCAAAAGGATAAAAATAAATTGAATTTTAATTCAAAAGAAAAATTCTATAATCATTTTAAATTAGAAAGGAAAAAGAATATATTAATACTTCCTCATGTAATGGCAGATAATTTATATAATAATAACTGGAATATTTTTCACACTGCTTATGATTGGTTTTATGAAACAATTCAAACAATAAAAAAAATTAAAGATGTTAATTGGATTATAAAGCCTCATCCTTATGAATATAACTTTGAAGGAATTACGGCTGAGAAGATAATGAATGAACTTAATGTTGGTCAAAAAAATATTATTTTCTTGAAAGAAAACATACACATCAACAAAATTTACAGTTTGATTGATGGCATTATAACTGGAAATGGGAGTGCGGGCTATGAATATCCAAGCTTAGGTATACCAGCTATAACAACTTCCGATGCGCCTTATTCAAATTTTAATTTTACAATATCTCCAAAAAATAAATTTGAATATTTTGAAATTTTAAAAAAAATAACTAATATAAAAAAACCAAGTAAATTAATGATTAAAAGAGCCCAAGTTTATTGGTTATCGATTAACACAATGCCAAATTTTTATGAGTTATTGCCAAAGATAAAAAGTCATGCTCATTTTAAAAAAGACCTTTTTTTTAGTTTAATTTCAAAAAATAGCATTAAAAGATCTAAAAAAAAATCATTGACTGAGGATATAAAATTTCAATTATCTAATAGAAATAGACACTCTATAAATATAAATTTTATAAACAAATATAATTTAAAAAGTAAGTTAAATTTAAACGATATTTAATCAATATTTTAAGTCTTGGCATTAATAAATAAATCTATAATGATGTATTTTAAAGGATTAATTTTAGTTTTTTTTGTTATAGTAACTTCTTAAATATAAATACAAAATGAAATCAATAATAGTAAAAATACTTAATTTTTTTTTCAAAATAATAAGAAAAATCAAATTAATTATAAATTATAATATTTCCTTAAGGCCCAAAAAAATATTACCAAGTCACTCACTTGATGTATATGATCTATATTGTAATGAAGAAAGACAAAAGTGTTTTAATGAGTTTAAAAGATACTTTCAAACAAGTACTTTTATTAAAACTAAAGATATCAAAAAATATGCAATAAAAAAATCTCAGAAATTAAATAGTGATAAAAATTTATTTTTTTTAGAATTTGGTGTCTGGAAGGGAGACAGTATAAATATTCTTGCGGATTTTTGCGACAAAATATACGGATTTGACTCCTTTATTGGATTAAAAGATGATTGGCATGGCTTTTCTGGAGTATCAGAGGAGAGTTTTAATTTACAAAAAAAATTACCAAAAGTTAAAGATAATGTAGAATTAATAACTGGCTGGATAGAGGATAATCTTGAAAAATTTTTAGACGAGAAAAAACCTAATATCAATTTTGTTAATATAGATGTTGATACTTATGCAACAACAAAATTTATATTAGAAAAGATCAAACCTCACCTAGTTAAAAACTCAGTAATTATATTTGATGAACTATACAATTATCCAGGATGGGGTGTAGGAGAATATAAGGCATTAAAAGAAGTATTTAATGAAAAAGATTTTAAATTCTTAGCATTTTCACCTGATGGTGAACAAGCTGTAATACAAATTCTATAAAGAAAATAATTTACTTTTAATAAATTTATTAATAGCATCGAATAAATTCTTTCGTATTTAAGTTTTATCATTTTTTTTATAGTATTCGTGTGTGGTGTTGGTGGACCAGGAAAGATTCGAACTCTCAACCTCACCGTCCGTAGCGGTGCGCTCTATCCAATTGAAGCTACTGGTCCTTAAATTATTTTATTCAGTATATCAATTTTTAGTGTATTTTAATGATAAGATAAATTTTAAAATTAAATGAATGACAATACAAAAGAAGTAGTTATTGTAGGTGCAGTTAGAACACCAATAGGTGCATACAAAGGGTCTTTAAAAAATATAAGATCAGATCAACTTGGATCAATCGTAATTAAAGGAGTTTTGAATAAGTCTAATTTTAGTAAAGAAGAAATTGATGAAGTAATTTTGGGTCAAGTATTAACAGCAGGTAATGGACAAAATCCAGCAAGACAAGCTTCCATAAAAGCTGGTATACCAGTTTCTAAACCAGCGCATCTAATAAATCAAGTATGTGGGTCTGGACTTAGAGCTATCATATCAGGTTATCAATCAATAAAATTAGGAGAGGCAAAAAATATTATATCTGGAGGTCAAGAAAATATGTCAATCGCCCCCCACTCGATTTTTTATAGAGAAAAAAAAATAATTTCGAAAAAAAAATTAATAGATACAATGATCAATGATGGATTAATTGATGCATTTAACAATTATCATATGGGCGTAACAGCAGAAAATGTTGCAAAAAAATTTGATATAACTAGACAAGAACAAGATGAGTTTGCATTTAACTCACAAAAAAAAACAGAAATCGCAATCAATAATAATAGATTTGATGAAGAGTTGATAAAAATAAATGAAAGTGGAAGTATTTTAGATAAAGATGAACATCCTAGAACAGAGCTGAAATTCAATGATTTTAAAAAATTAAAGACAGTGTTTAAAAAAAATGGAACTGTTACAGCAGGAAATTCTTCTGGAATAAATGATGGAGCTGCAGCTTTATTATTAACTTCTTTAGAAGAAGCAAAAAAAAAATCAATTAAACCTTTAGCAAAAATAGTTTCTTGGTCTTCAGTTGGAGTAGATCCCTCATTAATGGGTTTGGGGCCAATAGAAGCAGTAAAAGATGCTATTAAAAAAGCAGAATGGAAGTTGAATGAAATTGATCTATTTGAAATAAATGAAGCTTTCGCTGCTCAAAGTATTGCTGTTATTCGTGAATTAGATATTGATAAAAAAAAAGTAAATGTTAATGGAGGTGCTATAGCATTAGGTCATCCAATAGGAGCGTCAGGTGCAAGAATATTAGTCACTCTAATTCATGAAATGATAAAACAGAAAAAAAATAAGGGTTGCGCTACACTATGTATTGGTGGTGGAATGGGTATAGCTTTGTGTGTTGAGAGAATTTAAAAATTAATTTTTCTAAACCTCTCCTCAAGCAAAATTTTTTGTATCCAAATTTTAGCATCTGTGTATGTGCTTTTTTTTGGTTGTAGAAGTATATTTAATAACTTTTTAATCATTTTTAAGCCATACATCAGAAGAGTGTCAAAAAATTGAGCAGAATGTGTTAAAATTAGCAATTAAGTAAAATTTTATAATGTATAAGATCTTAATATTAAATGAGTGAAAAAATATTAGTCCCTGATATAGGTGATTTCGAAAACGTAGAAGTCATTGAATTGCTTGTCAAAGAGGGACAAGAAATTACTAAAAACGACCCAGTAGTAACTATTGAAAGTGATAAATCTAGTGTTGAAATACCCTCAACGTTATCAGGTATTATTGAGTCAATAAAAGTCAAAGTAGGTGATAAAGTTTCAAAAGGTGATTTAATTTTAAAAATTTTAAAGTCAAACAAAAAATCTTCTGCATCAGAAATTATTCCAAAAGATACTGAAAATTTAATTAAAGAAGCTGAAAAATCGTTAGAAAAAAAACATGAGGAAACTTCTCAAATAAATAACATTGAGAGAAAAAAACCTGAAATAATTCAAGTTGTTAATGAAGGTGACATTGATCCATTGGAAACTAATGAATGGTTAGAGTCTCTTTCAGCAGTAATTGACAATGATGGGAGTCAAAGAGCACATTATCTAATCAAAGAATTAATTAATAAAGCTTATATGGAAGGTGCAAATATTCCGTATACACAAAATACACCTTATATAAATACAATTCCTACAAATGAGGAAAAAAAATCAAATGGTGATCAAAATATCGAAAGAAGAATAAGATCATTAATAAGGTGGAATTCTGCTGCAATGGTCGTTCGTGCAAATAAGAAATTTCCTGAGCTTGGAGGACATATAGGGACATTTGCATCTGCTGCTACACTTTATGATGTAGGTATGAATCATTTTTGGAGAGCAAAAAATAATAAATTTGGTGGAGATTTGATTTATTTCCAAGGACATAGTGCTCCAGGCATGTACGCAAGAGCATATCTTGAGGGAAGACTTAATGAAAAACAATTAGATAGTTTTAGACAAGAAGTTAATCCAGGTGGTTTATCATCTTACCCACATCCATGGTTGATGCCTAATTTTTGGCAGTTTCCAACTGTCTCGATGGGGTTAGGGCCAATGTTAGCAATTTATCAAGCCAGGTATATGAAATACCTGATTAACAGAGGTCTCATCAAAGATGAAGGAAGAAAAGTGTGGGCCTTTTTAGGTGATGGAGAAATGGATGAACCAGAGTCTTTAGGGGCAATTGGTTTAGCAGCTAGAGAAAAATTAGATAATTTAATATTTGTGATTAATTGCAACCTTCAGAGACTGGATGGACCAGTAAGAGGAAATGGGAAAATTATACAAGAACTAGAGGGTATTTTCAGAGGTGCGGGATGGAATGTTATCAAAGTAATTTGGGGCTCTTATTGGGATCCATTATTGGCAAATGATAAAACAGGCCATCTTATTAAAGCTATGAATGAAACTGTTGATGGTGAATATCAAGCAATGAAAGCAAGAGATGGTGCTTATGTGAGAGAAAAGTTTTTTGGTAAATATCAAGAGACAAAAGAATTAGTTTCGAGTCTCTCGGATAAAGATATTTGGAGATTAAATCGAGGTGGTCACGATCCACACAAAGTTTTTGCAGCCTATGACAAAGCGTCTAAAAATATTGGAAGTCCAACAGTTGTTATCGCCAAAACTATTAAAGGTTATGGTATGGGAAAAAGCGGAGAGAGCGTAAACACAACTCACCAAACTAAAAAATTAGATATAAATGATTTAATGTATTATAGGGACAGATTTGATGTTCCTTTAACGGATAAGCAAGTTCAAAATATTGAATATTATAAGCCAGATCAAAATTCACCTGAAATAAAATATATTAAAGAAAGAAGAATCCAGTTGGGTGGTTTTATTCCTGAAAGAACTACTTATGCTAAACCTATTAAAGCACCTCCAAAAAATATTTTTGATAACATGAAAGAATCTACAGGAGATAAAGAGATGTCCACAACTATGGCATTAGTCAGGATGTTAACAAATCTTTTAAGAGATAAAAATGTTGCTCCAAGATTAGTTCCAATTATTCCTGATGAAGCTAGAACTTTTGGTATGGAAGGTTTTTTTCAAAAAATAGGTATTTATGCTCACGAAGGACAAAAATATGAGCCAGAGGACTCTGCACAATTAAGTTCATACAGGGAAGAAAAGAGCGGACAAGTATTGGAGGAAGGGATTAATGAGGCAGGAGCAATGTCATCTTGGATTGCAGCTGGAACTTCTTATACGAATCATGATATTGAAATGATCCCTATTTATCTTTTTTACTCTATGTTTGGATTTCAAAGAATAGGTGACTTTGCTTGGGCAGGGGCAGATAGTCAATCTAGAGGTTTTTTAATTGGTGCTACCGCAGGAAGAACTACATTAGCTGGAGAAGGCTTACAACATCAAGATGGTCATAGTCATTTATTAGCCTCAACAATTCCAAACTGTAAATCTTATGATCCAACATTTCATTATGAATTAGCAACAATTTTTAGAGAGGGGTTGAGGAGAATGCACGAGAGAAAAGAAAATATTTTTTATTATATTACAACAATGAATGAAAATTATCGTCATCCTGCAATGCCGAAAGATAAATTATGTGAAGAAGGTATCTTAAAAGGAATGTATAAAATTAAAGAATTTAACAAGTATAAGAAAACTAAAATTCAATTTTTAGGATCAGGTACAATTTTAAGAGAAATGATTGCAGGTGCTGAGATATTACAAAAAGAATACCAAATTGATAGCGAAGTTTGGAGTGTAACTAGTTTTAATGAATTAAGAAGAGATGGTTTAGAGGTGGAAAGATATAATCTGCTGAATCCAGATCAGGCTCCTAAAAAATCATATGTTGAAATTTGTTTAGGTAAAACAGAGGGTCCTATTTTAGCTGCTTCTGATTATATGAGGATGAATTCAGACCAAATTCGACCCTATATTAATAAAAGTTTTTATTCATTAGGAACAGATGGATTTGGTCGAAGTGATACAAGAAAAAATTTAAGAAAGTTTTTTGAAGTTGATAAAGAGCATGTTGTTGCTTATGGATTAAGTGTTTTAGCTAAAGAACAATTAATTGCCTCAAAATATGCTAAAGAAGCAATAAAGAAATATAAGATTGATAAAGATAAACCAATACCAACAAAATTATAATGTCCAATAAAGATATTAAAGTTCCAAATATTGGTGAATTTAAAGACGTAGAGGTCATTGAAGTTTTAATTAAAAAAGGTCAAAAAATAAAAAAGAATGATCCATTAATTACTATTGAAAGTGATAAATCAAGTGTGGAAATACCATCATCTGATAGTGGGACTGTAATGTCTTTAAATGTTAAAATTGGAGACAGGGTATCAGAAGGTGATAAAATTATTGAAATTGAAAGCGAGAAAGAAGTAAAGGAAACAAGTTTTAAAGAATTACCAAAAAATCAATTACCAAAAGAAATAAAAAAAAGTGAAGTAAAAAAAAACAATAAATCTGAAAATATTATAATCAAAAATTTTTCTACAAAAGCCTCTGCATCACCGAAAGTAAGAAAATTTGCAAGAGAACTTGGAATAAATATTGATAAAGTGCCAGGTAGCGAAAGACAGGGTAGGGTCACAGAAAGCGATGTGAAGTTATTTGTTGCAACTAAATCTGATAAAAGTTTCAAAGATCAAAATACAACTGAACAAAGAATTGAATTAGAATATTCTCATTCGGATTTTGGTGAAGTAGACATAAAAGACATTCCTAGAGTAAAAAAGTTATCATCCAAATATTTGATGAACTCTTGGTCAAAAATTCCTCATGTAACCAATCATGATGAAGCTGATATAACTGAATTAGAGGAATTTAGAACTTCCCTAACGGATATATATACTGGAGAAAAAAAAAAAATTACTCCATTAGCTTTCATTGTAAAAGCATTAGCAACATCATTAAAAAAATTTCCAAATTTTAATACCTCAATCGATCAAATCGAAAATGGTAAAATGACTGTTAAAAAATATTATCATGTTGGCATAGCAGTAGATACTCCACATGGTTTGATGGTTCCAAAATTGAGAAATGCTGACAATAAAAATATTTCTTTAATAAGCACAGAATTAAAAAAAATAAGCCAGCAATGTAGAGATCTTAAAATTGATAAAAAAGAGTTATTTGGAGGTTCTATGACTATAACTAGCCTAGGTGGAATTGGGGGATCTTTTTTCACACCAATCATAAATTACCCTGAGGTTGCTATTTTAGGAGTAGGTAGAGCAGAAAGAAAACAGGTATTTATTGATGGAAAATTTGTTACGCGTACTATGTTGCCACTTTCTTTATCTTATGATCACAGAATTATTGATGGTGCAGAAGCAGCACGTTTTAATAATGAATTAAAAGAAAATCTTGGTAAAAACTTTGCATATAAGTTAGCTGTTTAATTTAAATTATGTCTAAGAGTATTTCGTTATTAAGTGCTTTATTATGCACATTTATTTGGGGAACTACATTCATTGCTCAAGATACTGGAATGGATGATATAGGTCCATTTACGTTTAACGCTGTGAGATTTTTTGTAGGTTTCTTAGCAATTATCCCACTTGCATTATTCTTTGAAAAGAAAAAATTAAAATTTGAATTTCAAATTGGCCATAGAACTTTTCTTATTCTATCTTTTTTAATTGGATTATCTCTCTTTTTAGGTTCAGCATTACAACAAGTAGCTTTACTTTATACCGATGTAGCAAACGCTGCTTTCTTTACAATTTTTTATGTACCCATGGTACCGATAATAATTTTTATATTTAAAAGGGGCTCACTGCATTGGAGCGTGTGGCCGTCAGTAATTTTATGTTTAATAGGTGGATATCTTTTAACAAATTTTTATGATGCAACTGTAAGGCTAGGAGATGGATTGGTACTACTAGGCGCTTTGTTTTGGAGTACACATATTATTTTTACAGGCATGATTATTTCAAAGTATAACATTCCTTTAACAATAGGTGCTGTCCAGACATTAATTGTTGCAATATTTTCTTTTTTAATTGGTTCAATTTATGAAGAATTTATTTTTGATGATATTTTAAAAGAGATAGATTCAATTTTATATGCCGGAATTTTATCTGGGGGAGTCGCATTTGTTTTACAAATTTATGCTCAAAGAAATATTACTCCAGCACCAGCTGCTATAATTTTTTCTTTAGAAGGTGTTTTTGCAACTATCGCAGCTTGGTTTTTACTAAATCAAATATTAAGCATTAATAATTTATTAGGGTGCTTTTTTATTCTATTTGGAGTTATATTGTCACAATTATTACCTTTAAAAAAAACAGCTCAATAAATTATTAAAAATAAAATAAGTGCTATCAAAATTCTGTAGATTACAAAAACATTCAAAGAAAATTTATTAATATAAATTAAAAAAAACTTAACTGTAAAATAAGAAAATATAAATGATAATCCTACAGCTATTATAATTAAATAATTTAATTGGAAAGATTGATCAAAAGCATCTTTGAGTCCAAGAAAACTTGCTCCAGTTAAAGCTGGAATAGATAATAAAAATGAAATTTTACCTGACTCAAATCTGTTAAACTTCAAAAATCTTGCTGCCGTTAAAGTAATGCCTGCTCGACTGACACCAGGTATTAATGCTAGAATTTGGAATGTTCCTATAAATATTATATCTTTAAAGTTTAAATCAGCAGAAATATTCTTATCAACTTTTCTCTGATCGGCAAAAAATAGAATTATTCCAAAAAATAAAGTTGTACATGCTATAACTTTTATATTCCTTAAAATTTGAATAACCTCAGTTGTATATAATATATATCCAAAAATAATTAGTGGTATTGAGCCAACTACAATAAGTTGTAAAAGTTTTTTATTTTCCTTCAAATTAAAAAGATCTTTTCTAAAATAAAATATTATTGCAAACAAAGAACCTAAATGAAGACTAATATCTATTAATAGTGAGCTTGTTTTAAGATCATAAAGATTAGAAACCAAAATTAAGTGTGCTGAAGAGCTGATAGGTAAAAACTCAGAAATACCTTGAACAATAGAAAGAATAAGGATTTCTATAAATTCTTGAAACATTTTAAAGTGGTAACTTAAAAAATATTGATTTCAAACAATTCGATTTACTCATAATAGGTATGCAAAATTTAAAATATCTACATTTAATGCTAATTATTGAATTATTTAGGTCAGTATATATGACCTAAATAGTTCTTTCACTAATAAAAACAATGTATATTTTGCCATAAATTTATAAATAAAAATGACTGATAAAATGCTTAAATTTGTAAAAATAGGTCAACAAACTCCACCTAAAAGGAAAGTTGATAGCAGAAAAGATGATTTTAACGAGATCTATGATGAATTTATTAATCAAAAAGCAAAAGAACAATCAAGTAGATGCTCGCAATGTGGAGTACCTTTTTGTCAGGTTCATTGTCCACTGAGTAATAATATACCAGATTGGTTGAAATTAACAGCTGAGGGAAGATTAAAAGAAGCTTATGAATTGTCTCAAAGCACCAATAATATGCCTGAAGTGTGCGGAAGAATATGTCCACAAGATCGATTATGTGAGGGTAACTGTGTTATAGAACAATCAGGTCATGGAACTGTAACCATTGGCTCAGTCGAAAAATATATAACAGATAACGCTTGGGAGCAAGGTTGGGTAAGACCAATTGAGGTAAAACATGAAAAAAAACAAAGTGTAGGAATTATTGGAGCTGGACCCGCCGGATTAGCTGCAGCAGAACAGTTACGAAAAAACGGTTATAAGATTACAGTATATGATCGATATGATCGTGCGGGTGGATTATTAATTTATGGAATCCCTAATTTTAAATTAGAAAAACATGTGGTTGAAAGAAGGACAAAGTTGCTAAAAGATGGTGGAATAGATTTTGTTCAAAATTTTGAAATTGGAAAAGACGCTTCATTAGATCAATTAAGAAAAAAACATGATGCAATATTAATTGCTACTGGAGTTTATAAACCAAGGGAAGTCGAATTACCTGGAAATGATTTAGATAATATTTTCCCTGCAATGGAATTTTTAACAGCCTCAAATAAAAAGGGATTAGGTGACAAAGTGGAACTTTTTGACAAAGGTATATTAAATGCAGAGGGCAAAGATGTTATAGTTATTGGAGGTGGAGACACTGCTATGGATTGTGTGAGAACATCAGTTAGACAAAAAGCAAAATCAGTCAAATGTTTATACAGAAGAGATAAAGAAAATATGCCGGGATCAGCAAGAGAAGTTGCCAATGCTGAAGAGGAAGGAGTTGAGTTTGTGTGGTTGTCAAGCCCAAAAGAATTTAAAGGTAAAAACAAAATAGAAAATTTATTAGTTGATCAAATTGAATTAGGTGAACCTGATGAATCAGGTAGAAGAAGACCAGAGATTAAGCAAGGCTCTGAATTTGAAGTAAAAGCAGATATGGTAATCAAAGCACTCGGTTTTGATCCAGAAAACTTGCCATTACTATTTGATGCTAAAGAGCTTCAGGTCACAAAGTGGGGAACTATTAAAACAGATTTTGATACAATGGAAACAAATTTAGAAGGCGTCTTTGCAGCTGGAGATATTGTAAGAGGTGCATCTTTAGTTGTATGGGCTATTAAAGATGGAAGAGATGCTGCAGCTTCGATTAAAATATATCTTGAAAATATAGAATTAAAAAAAATAAAAGTAGCGTAATGAAAAAATATAATGAAAATTTAAAATTATTGAGTCAAAATCATATTTATTCCAATGAAATGGAACATGATGCATGTGGAATAGGATTAATAGCTTCTACTGAAGGAAAAAAATCAAGGAAAGTAGTAGATTATGGTATTGAAGCTTTAAAAGCCGTTTGGCATCGTGGAGCTGTGGACGCTGATGGAAAAACAGGAGATGGAGCAGGAATTCACTTAGAAATACCAAAAGATTTTTTTATTGAAAAAATTCAAGTCACAGGTCACGACTATGATGAATCTGAAATTTGTGTTGGTATGATTTTTTTACCAAGAAATGATTACTCCGCTCAAGAAAGCAGTAAAACTATTGTTGAAAGCGAGCTCACCAAGAGTAATTTTAGTATTTATGGCTGGAGACAAGTTCCAGTAAACCCGAAAGTTCTTGGTGAAAAAGCCTTTCAAACAATGCCTGAAATTATTCAAGTTTTATTTAAATCAAATGATCCAGATTTATTAGATAAAGATCTTGAAAGAAAAATTTATGAGACGAGAAAAAAAATAGAAATTAAAGCTGATAATTTATCCTTAAATGATTTTTATGTATGCTCAATGAGCTCAAAATCAATTATTTATAAAGGAATGTTTTTAGCTGAGGGGATATCTGATTTTTATTTAGACTTAAAAGATCAAAGATTTATATCCAGGTATGCAATATTTCATCAAAGATTCTCAACTAATACTGCACCTAGCTGGAGCTTAGCCCAACCATTTAGAGCAGTGGCTCATAATGGTGAAATAAATACTTACAAAGGAAATAAAAATTGGATGAAAGTTCATGAACAAGAGATGAGCAGTCCTCTTTTTGAAAATATAGATAATCTAAAGCCAGTAATTCGAAAAGGAGTTTCAGACTCTGCGGCGCTAGACAATGTTTTTGAATTACTAAATAAGTCAGGTCAACCTGCTCCATTAGCAAAATTGATGCTAGTTCCAGATGCATGGTCAAAAAAAAATAAAACTCTTCCAAAAAGTCATCAGCAGTTATTTAATTTTCTAAATAGCACAATGGAACCTTGGGACGGTCCAGCTGCGATAGCGGCTACTGACAACGAGTGGGTTATAGCAGCAAATGACCGTAATGGTTTAAGACCTCTTCGATATGCTATAACTAAGGACAAACTTCTTTTTGCTGGCTCAGAGACTGGAATGATAGAATTAAATGAAAAGAAAATTTTATCTAAAGGTAGGTTGGGTCCGGGTGAGATCATAGGTGTAAGAATTGAAAAAGGAAAGGTTTTCTCGAATGATCAGATTAAAGATTATTTATCAAAAGAATTTAAACATTTTAATTCACAAATAGTTGATTTGGATGAAAAACTGATAATCTCTAAGGAAAAAAATAACTTTGATGGAGAAGACTTAAGAAGAAGGCAGCATACTTTTGGAATTAGTTTAGAGGATTTAGAATTAATTTTACATCCTATGGCTGAAGATGCCAAAGAGGCAACAGGTTCTATGGGAGACGATACTCCTTTAGCAGTATTATCTGATAGATACAGACCTCTTTATCATTTTTTTAGACAAAATTTTAGTCAAGTTACCAATCCACCAATTGACTCTTTAAGAGAAAATAAAGTTATGAGTTTAAAAACTCGATTTGGAAACTTAGGAAATATTTTAGATTTTGACACTTTAACCAAAGAGAACATTTTTGTCCTGAATAGCCCAATACTATCTAATTCACAATTTAATAAATTCATAAATTTTTTTGGAACCAATTCTTTAATTATTAATTGTACATTTTCTAGTAAAGAAAAATTGTCAGATTCAATAGAAAGAATTCAGAAAGAGGCTGAAATTGCAGTAAGACAGGGAGTTACACAGTTGATATTGAGTGATAAAGAAATTTCCTCTGAGAAGTTACCAATGCCAATGTTGTTATGTGTGGGGGCTATCAATACTTTTTTAATTGATAAAAAATTAAGAGGATACGTTTCAATAAATGTTCAATCTGGTGAGGCTCTGGATACCCACTCATTTGCAACATTAATAGGGGTAGGTGCTACAACAGTAAATCCTTATTTAGCTTTTGATAGCTTATATCAAAGACATGAAAAAAAATTGTTTGGTCAGTTTAATTTTGATGAATGTGTTCAAAGATACATAAAATCAGTTAACGCAGGTCTTTTAAAGATAATGTCAAAAATGGGCATATCTGTATTAAGTTCTTATAGAGGAGGATGCAATTTTGAGACAGTGGGATTAAGTAGAACTATTGTTAATGATTACTTTCCAGGTGTTGTTTCAAAGATTTCTGGGATAGGTTTAGTTGGTATTGAAAAAAAAATACGTCAGATTCATAAAGAAGCATTTGAAAGTACAGAAAATGTATTGCCGATAGGAGGTATTTATAGATATAGAAAAAATGGTGAAACACATCAATATCAAGGAAAATTAATTCACCTCTTACAAAGTGCTGTAGGTTCAAATTCATATTCGGGATATAAAAAATATGCTGAGGGAATATATAATTTACCTCCAATCAATTTAAGGGATCTAATAAACTTTAGAAAAAAAAAGATAGGTCCATCAATTGATGTATCCGAAGTTGAACCCATAGAAAAAATATTAAAAAGATTTGGTAGCGGAAGCATGTCACACGGAGCTCTATCAAAGGAAGCACACGAAACATTAGCAATAGGCATGAATAGAATTAAAGGTGCTTCTTGTAGTGGAGAAGGTGGAGAGAACGCAGATAGGTTTAAAATTATGGAAAATGGAGACAGTGCAAATTCAAGGGTTAAGCAAATAGCATCAGCAAGATTTGGTGTAACAATAAATTATTTAAATAATTGTAATGAAATTGAAATTAAAATGGCTCAAGGTGCAAAACCAGGCGAAGGTGGTCAATTACCTGGTTTCAAGGTCACAAAAGAAATTGCTAAATTAAGACATTCTACACCAGGAGTAACACTAATTTCTCCTCCACCACATCATGATATTTATTCAATAGAGGATCTAGCTCAATTAATTTACGATTTAAAACAAATAAACCCAAATGCTAGAGTAGGAGTTAAATTGGTTGCCTCATCTGGGATCGGTACTATTGCAGCAGGTGTTGCAAAAGCAAAAGCCGATATAATTTTAATATCTGGCCACAACGGTGGAACTGGTGCAACACCACAAACTAGTGTTAAATATGTAGGCATACCTTGGGAGATGGGCCTCACAGAGGCTAACCAAGTCCTTACATTAAACAATCTAAGACACAAAGTGACACTAAGAACTGATGGAGGTATTAAAACTGGCAGGGATGTTGTTATCGCTGCTATGATGGGAGCAGAAGAATATGGAGTTGCAACCACTGCTTTAGTAGCTATGGGGTGCATTATGGTTAGACAATGTCATTCAAATACTTGCCCTGTTGGTGTTTGCACTCAAGATGAAAAACTGAGGGAAAAATTTTCTGGTACACCAGATAAGGTAGTAAATTTGTTTACTTTTATAGCTAGCGAGGTTAGAGAAATTTTAGCTGAGTTAGGCTTTAAATCACTCAATGATGTTATTGGAAGAACTGATTTGTTGATGCAAGTCAACAAAGGCTCACCTAATTTAGATGATCTAGATTTAAATCCACTATTTGTTCAGGCAGACCCAGGAAATAATAAAAGATATTGTGAAAACTTGGAAATAAATCAGGTTCCAGATACACTAGATCAAACTATTTGGCCAGAGATTGAAAGATCTCTAGACAGATCAGAAATAATCGAAAAAGAATTTATTATTAAAAACACTAATAGGGCTGTTGGTACGAGAATTTCACACCATCTTTATAAAAAATATGGTTATAAAAAATTAGAGGAAAATTTTCTTACTTTAAATTTTAAGGGCTCGGCAGGACAATCTTTTGGAGCTTTTTCTTCCAAAGGGTTAAAATTAAATCTCAAAGGTGATGCAAATGATTATGTTGGAAAAGGTTTGTCAGGAGCAACAATTACAATAAAACTTTCTGATGAAAGTAACTTAATATCGAATGAAAATACAATCATAGGTAACACAGTTCTCTACGGCGCCACTTCAGGTAAACTATTTGCTGCTGGTCAAGCAGGTGACAGATTCGCTGTAAGAAATTCTGGTGCTACCTCAGTTATTGAGGGATGTGACTCAAATGGATGTGAATATATGACTGGAGGAACAGTAGTAATACTTGGGGAAGTAGGAGATAATTTTGCAGCTGGTATGACAGGAGGTATAGCATTTGTTTACGATAAAACCAGAGATTTTGAAAAAAAGGTTAATCCGGACTCTGTTATATGGCAAAACATTGAAACAGATTATTGGATAAATTTTTTAAAAAACTTAGTGCATGAGCATTCACAAGAAACAGGATCCTTATTATCAAAAAATATTATTTCTAATTTTGCAGAAGAAGTTAAAAATTTCCTTATAATTTGTCCAAAAGAGATGTTAGATAAACTTGATAATCCTATTACATTAAAATCCAAAATCAAAGCTGTTAGTTAATGATTAAGTTTAATTCTTTTTTTAATAATCTTAAATTTTTTGCAGAAGATAAACTGTGATCACCATTTTTAACTATTACTAATTTTTTTTTCGCGTTTTTAAAAATTTTTAAAACTTTTCTCGAGTAAGACACTGGAACAGCCTTATCATTTTGACCGTGGACCATAGTAACATTAATTTTTGATTTCATCTTTTTATTTAAAACTCTATTTTTTCTACCATCTTTTATTAGTTGAAGAGTTATAGGATACACATAATCACCGTGTTCTAAATTATAAATACCTTTTTTCACTATTTCGGATTTCATTTTTTTGGAAAATTTTTTCCACATCAAATTTTCTAAAAATTCAGGAGCGGAGCCTATACCTAAAAAACCTTTAATTTGCCCTTCAAAAAATTTAAACTGATTTAAAGCAATCCATACACCCATACTAGAACCGATAATGATAATTTTATTTTTTTTTACAATTTTTTTTATTAATATAGTTGTTTCTTTTGTCCATTTAGAAATATTTCCATTTATAAATTTTCCAGATGATTTTCCATGACCTGAATATTCAAGAGCAAGGAAATTAAGCTTATTTCTTTTTGCAAAACTTAAAAAAGTTTCAGGTTTTTTTCCTTCTAAATCAGACATAAAACCGTGTAAAAAAACTATATAATCTCTGTTTCTTTTGGCATGTTTTAAATATCTGATCCTCTTTGCAAGACCCAATTTTAAGTATTTATAGTTAGTCATTAAAGTTTATTAGTTATCTCTATTATTATATAATCTTATTTAATGTCGTCTAATATAAAAGTTTTACAGGTAATTCCAAGATTAGGATATGGAGGAGCCGAAACTGGTTGTTATGATATTGCACATTATTTACCAGAAAATAATTGCAAATCTTTCATAGTAACAAGTGGAGGGGAGTTAATTAAATTTTTAGATAAAAAAAAAGTAAAATTAATTAGGTTACCAGTACATAGCAAAAATCCTTTATTAATATTATTAAACTCATTGTTTTTAGTTGGAATAATTTTATTTTTTAATATCTCAATTGTTCATGCTAGAAGTCGTGCACCTGCTTGGTCATGTTTTTTTGCAACAATGTTGACTAGAAGAAAGTTTGTTACAACATTTCATGGTACTTATAATTTTCATAGTAAAATTAAAAAATTTTATAATTCAGTTATGGTTAGATCTGATTTAATAATTGCTGGTTCTAATTTTATTTTTTCTCATATTAAAGAAAATTACTCAAAATTATTAGATACTAAAAAAAAATTTCTTGTAATCTTTAGAGGGATAAATGTTGATTATTTTGATTCTTCATCAAAGTTAGAAAGTGAGGAAAAAAATCTTCTTAAAAAATGGAAAATTGATAAAGAGAAAAAGATTATTCTTGTACCCGGAAGACTCACCGCATGGAAAGGACAAGAAATGTTTATCGAGTCCATCAATTTAGTAAAAAAAGAGTTAGGATATGAGGCCTTTCATGTTGTAATATTAGGAAGTGATCAGGGTAGGAATCTATATAAAAAAAAATTAGTTCGACTAACTGAGCAGTATCGTTTGACAAAACAGATTAAATTTATAGATCATTGCAAAGATATGGCTTTAGCTTATCAAGTTTCAGATATTATTATTTCACCTTCAATAGAACCAGAGGCATTCGGAAGAGTCGCAGTTGAGGCACAATCTATGGAAAAATTGATTATTGCAAGTAATATTGGTGGTTCAAATGAAACGATAGTTAATGAAAAAACGGGTTTTTTGTTTGAGTCAGGAGATGTAAATTCTTTGAGTAAAAAAATTATTCGTGCAATAACAATGGATGAGACATCACTAAGATTGATAGGTAAAGAAGGTAGAAAAAACGTCATCAAGAAATTTAATGTTGAAAAAATGTGTTTTTCTACTTATTCAGAGTATAAAAGATTACTAAATTAAATGCTTACAATTACTTTACCAGACGGAAACAACTTAGATTTTCCAAAAAGGGTTACAGGTCTAGAGGTAGCCAAAAAAATTAGCAAATCATTGGCTGAGCAAGCAATGGTTATAAGTGTAGATGGTGAATTAAAAGATCTAGATTATTTAATTGAAAAAAATTGTTCTGTTAAAATATTTACTTCAAAAAATGATGAAGGCCTCGAAACAATTAGGCATGATACTGCCCATATTTTAGCTATGGCTGTGCAAGAATTGTTTCCTGGGACACAAGTTACAATTGGACCAGTTATAGAAAATGGTTTTTATTATGATTTTGCCAGAAAAGAGCCCTTTACTGAAGATGATCTAAAAAAAATTGAAGAAAAGATGAAAGAAATAGTTGATAGAGACGAAAAAACAAAAAGAGAAGTTTGGGATCGAGATAAAGCAATTAAACATTTTAAGAGTAAAGGGGAATTGTATAAAGCCGAATTAATTGAGAGCATTCCTCAAGATGAGGAGGTATCAATTTATTTTCATGGTGAATGGCACGACCTATGTAGAGGCCCACATTTACCCTCAACAGGTAAAATAGGAAAATTTTTTAAACTTACAAAAGTGGCAGGAGCTTATTGGAGAGGTGATTCTAATAATGAAATGCTTCAAAGAATATATGGAACTAGTTGGGCTTCTCAGAAAGACTTAGATGGTTATTTAAAAAGAATTGAAGAAGCAGAAAAAAGAGATCACAGAAAATTGGGAAGAGAAATGGATTTATTTCATTTTAGAGAAGAAAGTCCAGGATCTGTTTTTTGGCATGAGAGGGGTTGGGCATTATTTCAAAAGTTGATAGATTTTATGAGAATGAAACAAGACATTGCGGGTTATAAAGAAATTAATACTCCAGAGGTCTTGGATAGAACTTTATGGGAAAAATCTGGTCATTGGGAAAAATTTGGATCAAATATGTATACATCAACTACACCAGATGAAAAAGTTTTTGCAATTAAACCTATGAACTGTCCAGGTTGTATAGAAGTTTTTAATCAGGGTCTTAAAAGTTATAAAGACTTACCACTAAAAATGTCTGAGTTTGGAAAAGTACATCGTTATGAACCGTCTGGAGCACTCCACGGACTTTTGAGGGTAAGAGCATTTACACAAGACGATGCTCATATATTCTGTACTGAAGATCAAATTACAAAAGAATGTTTGATAGTAACAAATCTTATTTTAGATATTTATAAAGACTTAGGTTTTGAAAATGTTATTCTTAAATATTCTGATAGACCTAGTTTGAGAGTTGGAGAAGATGAAGTATGGGATAAAGCTGAAAGTGCCTTATTAGAAGCAGTTAAAGCAACTAAATTAAAATATAGCATAAATAAAGGGGAGGGTGCATTTTATGGACCTAAAATAGAGTTTGTTTTAAGAGATGCAATAGGAAGAGATTGGCAGTGTGGAACTTTACAAGTTGATTTTAATTTACCGGGAAGATTAGGTGCCACATATATTGATAAAGATGGTTCAAAAAAAATCCCAGTAATGATACATAGGGCATTATTTGGTTCATTAGAAAGATTTATTGGAATCTTAATTGAAAATTATGCAGGTAAATTTCCATTTTGGATTTCACCGTTACAAACAGTTGTGATACCAATCTCAGAAGAATTCGATGACTACGCAATTAAAGTATCTGAAAAAATTAAAAAAGCTAACATTAGTTCAATTGTAGACTTGAAAAAGAATAACCTTAACAATAAAATTAGAGATCATTCGTTAGCAAAAATACCTCTTTTATTAATTTGTGGTAAAAAAGAAGTTGACAGTAACACTGTAACTATTAGAAGATTGGACTCTAATAAACAAGAAAATATGGAACTAAACTTATTTTTAAAAACATTTTCTGCTTTAAACAAAGCATCTTCAAATAATTAAGTGGCAGATTTTAAACAAAATTATTTTCAAAGAAGAACTAAGGATAGAGGTCCAAAATCTAACAATAGGATTTCGTCACCTGAGGTTCAAGTCATAACAAATGATGGAGAAAATTTAGGCATTATCAATACTAATGAAGCTATTGCAAAAGCAAAAAATCAAGGACTTGATCTGATAGAGATTGCACCAAATGCTAATCCACCAGTTTGTAAAATTATGGATATGGGGAAATACAAATATGATGCACAAAAAAAAGCAAATCTTGCAAAAAAGAAACAAAAAATTATTGCCCTTAAAGAAATAAAGATGAGACCAGTTACAGAAACACATGATTATGAGTTTAAAGTTAAAAATGCTAAGAAGTTTATTGCCAAAGGCGACAAGGTAAAATTTACAATCAGATTTAAAGGACGTGAACTTCAACACTCTCATTTAGGAAACGAACTTATGACAAAGATAAAAGAAGATATGAAAGATATCGGTAAGGTAGAGTTACATCCAAAATTTGATGGGAAACAAATGATAATGGTAATCCAGCCAATTTAATTCTTATTATATAGGTTGTAAATATTAACTATTATATGTATAACCTCGCACAATTATGCCAAAACTTAAAACTAAAAGCTCAGCAAAAAAAAGATTTAAGATATCTGCTAGGGGAAAGGTTATTATGGCCCAAGCTGGTAAAAGACATGGAATGATTAAAAGAACAAATTCACAAATCAGAAAATTAAGAGGCACAACTACGATGTCAAAACAAGATAGTAAAATTGTTAAATCGTATATGCCATATAGTTTAAGAGGTTAAAATGGCAAGAGTTAAAAGAGGAGTTACTAGTCGAGCTAAACATAAAAAAGTTTTAAAAGCTGTTAAAGGACAGTGGGGTAGAAGAAAAAATACGATTAGAGTGGCTAAACAAGCGATGGAAAAGGCAATGCAATATGCCTACAGAGATCGTAGAAATAAAAAAAGAGAGTTTAAATCCCTCTGGATACAAAGGATAAACGCTGGAGTGAGAGCAGAAGGTTTAACTTATTCAAAGTTTATTAATGGCTTAAATAAGTGTGGTATAAAAATTGATAGAAAAATTCTAGCTGAGATAGCGTATGATAGCCCAGAAGCCTTTAAAACTATTGTTCAAAAAGCTCAATCTGCTTTAAATTAATCTTCACTATTGTTTTTATTTACTGAAGAAATAATCTGTAAAGATGTCTGATCTTAAAAAAATAAAAGATGAATTTCTCACAAAACTTAAGGGGAAATTAAATCTACCAGAAATAAATCAAATTAAATCAGATCTATTTGGAAAAAATGGATTAATCTCATCACAATTTAAAAAAATAGGATCTATTGTTGAGAGTGATAGAAAAAAATTTGCTTCAGATTTAAATATTTTAAAAGACGAACTACAAAATTTAATAGATCTTAAGATTCAAGAAATTGAAAATACAGAAATTAATGAAAAATTAGAAAAGGAAAGAATTGATGTTACTTTACCCGAAAGAAATTTTGTAAGAGGGAAAATTCATCCAGTATCACAAACAATCGATGAAATATCATCTATTTTTTCTGAAATTGGTTTTAGTGTTGAAGAAGGTCCTGATGTTGAAAATGAATATAATAATTTTACTGCATTAAACACACCTAAAAACCATCCAGCAAGAGACATGCATGATACTTTTTATCTTGATGAAAAAAAAGAAAAACTATTACGTACTCACACTTCCCCAGTTCAAATTAGAACTATGTTGAAAGACAAACCACCTTTTAAAATTATTGCACCTGGTAGAACTTATAGATCAGATAGCGATCAAACACATGCACCCATGTTTCATCAAGTTGAAGGACTTCACATTGATAAAAACATTAATATGGGTCACCTTAAAGGTTGTTTAGACTATTTTATTACAGAGTTTTTTGAAGTGAAAAAAATTAAAATGAGATTTAGACCTAGTCACTTTCCTTTTACCGAACCATCTGCTGAAGTTGATATTGGATATGAAATAAGAGATGGAAAATTAATAATAGGTGAAGGAAATAAATGGCTTGAAATTTTAGGATGTGGAATGGTTCATCCAAATGTTTTAAATAATGTAAAAGTTGATTCAACAAAGTATCAAGGATATGCATTTGGTATTGGGATTGATAGATTAGCTATGCTTAAATATGGCATTAATGATCTAAGGGCTTTCTTTGAATGTGATTATCGATGGTTGAACCATTTTGGATTTGATCCTTTAGATGTGCCAACAAGTTATCGAGGTCTTAGCAGATGAAGATAACATTTGATTGGTTGAAAGATCACTTAAATACTAATTTAAAAGAGGAAAAACTTTTAGAACAATTAACCAAGATTGGTCTTGAAGTTGAAACTGTTGAAAGTTTATCTGCTGGCAATGAATTATTTAAAGTAGCAAAAATTGTAAAAACTGAAAAACACCCTAATGCAGATAGATTAAAAGTTTGTGATGTAGATATTGGAGAAAAAGAATTAAAGAAAGTTGTATGTGGAGCAGCAAATGCTAGAGAAGGGTTAATTACTATATATGCTCCACCAGGAGCAGTAGTTCCTAAAAATAAAACAAAATTGGTAATAGCTAAAATTAGAGGTATTACCTCTTTTGGAATGCTTTGTTCAGAGTATGAATTAAATTTATCTGATGAAAGCGATGGAATAACAGAATTAGTAAAATCAAAGTATGAAAAAAAAATTGGGAAAAGTTACTTTTCAAATTTAAGCTCAAACCTTATTGACCTATCTATCACGCCTAATAGACCAGACTGTCTTGGAATAAAAGGCATTGCAAGAGATCTTGCTGCCTCAGGTTTTGGTAAACTGAGGGCCATAAAAGAGAAAAAAATAAAATCTAATAAGAAACAAACCCTAAAGGTAAAAATAATTAAGGACAAAGCTCAAGGATGTACTGCTTTTGGCAGTTGTTTGATAACCAATGTTAAAAATATTGAAAGTCCTGGATGGTTAAAGGATAAATTACTCTCAGTGGGTCAAAAACCAATTTCAGCGATAGTTGATATCACAAATTATGTTATGCTAGATATTAATCGTCCATTGCATGCTTACGATGCAGACAAAATTGAAAAAGGTATTGTAGTTAGAAATTCAAAATCTGGAGAAGAATTCAATGCCCTTGATAATAAACAATATAAATTAGAAAAAGACATGTGTGTAATATCTGACAGTAAAGGAGTTTTGGGTTTAGGTGGAATTGTTGGAGGCACAAGATCAGGAACTGAAATAAACACAAAAAACATATTGTTAGAATCTGCTTATTTTGTACCCAAATCAATTAGAAGGACTGCTAAAAAATTAAATATCGATACCGATGCTAAGTTCAGGTTTGAAAGAGGCATAGATCCTTTATCCATAGAAGATGGACTAAATAAAGCAGCGTTGTTAATTAAAGAAATTTGTGGTGGCGAGATCAGTAAAATAGATATTCAAAAAATTGAAACTTATAAGACTAAAACTATTAAATTTGATCATAATTTATTTGAAAAAATATCTGGCTTTAAAATTTCTATTAAAGAAATGCTCAAAATTTTAGATGGACTCGGATTTGGATATAAAAAAGTTAAAAATTATTTAGAATTATCTATCCCATCTTGGAGACCTGATATCACCCAAGAAATAGATGTTGTTGAGGAATTAGTTAGAATAAGTGGTTACGAAAAAATTAAAATTGTTAATCCAATTAAAAAAAGAACCAAATCTACTTTAACTCTAACCCAAAAACTATTTCATTTTTTACAAAGATCTATAGCCTCAAAAGGCTATCTAGAAGCTATTACATGGTCATTCACAGACTCTAATTATAATGATTACTTTAAAGATAAAAATAAAGAAATTAAAATTGTAAATCCAATAAGTTCAGAGTTAGGAGTTTTAAGAAATTCAATATTTTCAAATTTAGTTATATATATGAATAAAAATCTTGATAGAGGCTTCAAAGATTTATCAATATTCGAGATAGGTCCCATCTTCACTGGCTCTAATCCAGGTGAGCAAAAAACTGTAGTATGTGGGTTATCAGCAGGTAAAAAATCTAGGCAATCTTGGATTGACAAAGAGAGAAATATAGATGTATTTGATATAAAAAAAGATGTAGTTCAAACTTTGGTTGAAGCTGGATTTAATTCAAATAATTTTTTTATAGATACTGAAACACCAAATTATTATCATCCTGGTAAATCTGGTAGATTATTTCTAGATAAAGCAAAGGAACAAGTAGCTGCTTATTTTGGTGAAATTCACCCTAGCATTATAAAGAAGATAGATATTAAATCTGAGTTTTTAGTAGGTTTTGAAATTTTTGTAGATCATTTAAAATTAAATAAGGAATCATTGAATAAACAAAAAACAAAATTTATTGTTTCTGATTTTCAAAAATCTGAGAGAGATTTTGCCTTTGTAGTAAAAAAAGAAGTTAGCTCTCAAGATTTGATAAATGCAATTTCTAGTGTCGATCAAAATTTGATTAGTAATATAAAAGTTTTTGATGTTTATGAGGGTGATAATATTCCAGCAAATCAAAAATCTATAGCAATTAATTTAACAATACAGTCATTTGATAAAACATTAAACGATAGTGATTTAGAAAAAATTAATAAACTAATCATTGAAACAGTAGAAAATAAAACTGGTGCTAAAATTAGATCCTAAAAATTAAATGAGCACTATTGATAATATTAGAAATTTTGCAATTATTGCTCATATAGATCACGGAAAATCGACTATAGCAGATAGAATTATTCACATGTGTGGTGGTTTGTCTGAAAGAGAAATGAAGGCACAAGTACTAGACTCAATGGATATAGAAAGAGAAAGAGGGATAACTATAAAAGCTCAGACGGTTAAATTAAATTATAAGGCAAAAAATGGGAAAGATTATATATTAAATATAATAGATACACCTGGCCATGTTGATTTTAGTTACGAAGTAAGTAGATCTCTTTATGCCTGTGAAGGTTCTATATTGATTGTTGACAGTACCCAGGGTGTAGAAGCCCAAACTCTAGCCAATGTATATCAAGCACTAGATACTAATCACGAAATTATACCAGTACTAAACAAAATAGACTTACCTGCATCAGACTTAGAAAAAACAAATAAACAAATTGAAGATGTGATTGGTATAGATACCGAAAATGCCGTTCCATGCTCAGGAAAAACTGGTGAAGGTATTGAAGAAATTTTAGAGCAAATAATCAATCAACTACCTGGCCCAAAGGGAAATCTTAATGAAGACTTAAAATGTTTGTTAGTTGACAGTTGGTATGACACTTATCTTGGAGTGGTAATTTTAGTAAGAGTTATAAATGGTAAAATTAAAAAGAATATGAAAATTAAAATGTTATCGACAAATCAAGACTATGTTGTTGAAAAGGTTGGTATTTTCACCCCAAAACCAAAAGATATTAATGAATTAAATGCAGGTGAAATTGGTTTTATAACAACAGGAATAAAAGTTTTATCAGAAACTAAAGTTGGTGATACAATTTGTGACTCAGAAAATCCTTTGACTGTTGCTTTGCCAGGCTTTAAACCAAGTAAGCCTGTTGTTTTTTGTGGATTGTTTCCAGTCGATAGTTCTGAATATCAAAAACTTAAAGATGGATTAGCTAAATTACAACTAAATGATGCTAGTTTTTCATTTGAGGCCGAATCTTCATCTGCTTTAGGATTAGGTTTTAGATGTGGATTTTTAGGTTTGCTTCACCTTGAGATAGTAACTGAGAGACTTGAAAGAGAGTTTGATGTTAATTTATTAACCACAACTCCAGGCGTAGTTTATAAAGTCCATCTTAATAAAGGCGATATTTTGGATTTACAAAATCCCTCAAGTCTGCCAGACCCAACACTAATTAAATTTATTGAAGAGCCTTGGATTAAAGCTACAGTTATAACTCCAGATGAATACTTAGGTTCAATAATTAAATTATGCCAAGATAAAAGAGGGGTTCAAACAAATTTAACATATTCTGGAAATAGAGCTGTTTTAAGCTATGAGCTTCCTCTTAATGAAGTGGTTTTTGATTTTAATGATAGAATAAAATCTATGACAAGTGGTTATGCTAGCTTTGATTATGAAATTATAGAACATAGAGAAGGAGACTTAGTGAAACTTGGAATACTTGTAAATAGCGAACCAGTAGATGCTCTTGCAATGATGATACACAAAGATTTTGCTCAAAAAACAGGAAGAGAAGTTTGTGAAAAGTTAAAAGATCTTATTCCAAGACATAATTTTATGATACCTGTACAAGCAGCTATAGGTGGTAAAATAATCGCAAGAGAAACTATTAAGGGTTTTAAAAAAGATGTATTAACAAAAATTCATGGCGGTGGTGCAACAGATAGAAAAAGAAAACTATTAGAAAAACAAAAAAAAGGTAAAGCAAAATCAAAACAATTTGGAAGAGTTGAAATACCACAAGAGGCATTTATTGGGGTATTAAAAATAAATAAGGATAAATAAAATGAGTAAGATCTACGATTGTGTAACATTTTTTCAAGAAAACTTACAAATGGAATTAAGATTCTCAATTTTAGAAAAAGTAGTTGATAAGTTTGTAGTATGTGAGTCAGCTTATGATCATAGAGGGAATTCAAAAAAAATTAATTTTTCAAAAAAGAAATTTGATAAATTCCAAGATAGGATTGAACATGTTATTATTGAAAAAAAATTTCCTGACAAGAACACACCTTGGCAAAACCAAGCATGGCAAAGAGAACATATATTTGACGGAATAAAAGAAGCTTCTTTAGACGACTACATAATGTTCTCAGATCCTGATGAAATTCCAAATCCTTTAAAACTAAAAGATTTTCGATTAAAGAAAAAATTTGGTATTTTTTTTCAAAAAATGTTTACTTATAAAATGAATTTATTCAATAAATACGAGACACCTTGGGAAGGCACTAGAATTTGCAAAAAGAAGGATTTAAAATCTATAGATTGGTTAAGACACAAGGTTTTATATAAAAATCTTAAATATGGATTTTGGCGAATTGACAAAGAAAAAAATATTGAAATAATTAATGATGGAGGATGGCATTTTAACTATTTGTTAAAACCTGATGAAATCTCAAAAAAATTTAAAAGTTTAGCAGAAACAAGTTGGGATGATGAAAAATATTATGATGAAAAAACAATTAAAGAAAAAATTGAAAAAAAGATAGATCTGTTTGATAGAGGACATATCTTTGAACATATAAAAATTGATGAAAGTTATCCAGATTATATTAAAAACAATCTTAAAAAATATTCGGAGTGGATTTTATGATGGGTAAAAAAATTTTGTCAAAAAATTTAAATGATTTGAATAATTATGCTTTAAAAAAAAGAAAAATCTATCAAAAAGGAAAACCTTATCCACACATTGTCATAAAGAATTTCTTTGATAAAAAGTTTTTAAGCCAAATTCTCAATGAATTTCCAGATCTTTCTAAAATTAAATCTTCCAACAATTATGATAATAAAAATGAAATTAAATTTGCAAACAATAAGAAAAAAAATTTTAAAAAAAATACAAAAATATTTTTTAATTATTTAAATTCAAAAAATTTTATTGATTTTATTCAAAAACTGTCTTCTATAAACGAAAAGTTGCTTCCAGATCAAAAACTAAATGGTGGGGGTTTACATGAAATTAAAAGAGGAGGTGTCCTAAAGATTCATACTGATTTTAATAAACATCCTACTAAAGATATAGACAGAAGAATTAATGTTTTAATTTATTTAAATAAAGGGTGGAAAAAAAATTATGGGGGCAACTTGGAGTTATGGGATAAAAATATGAAAAAATGTGTAAAAAAAATTTTACCTTCATTTAATACAATGGTTATTTTTTCAACTAATGATTTTACTAATCATGGACATCCAAATCCATTAAAATGTCCGGAGGAAATTTCAAGAAAATCAATAGCCACTTATTATTTTTCTAAGGGTAGGCCAACTAGTGAAGTTATTAGAATCAAAAAAAAAAATACTACAGCTTTTAAAAACAGACATGGAGAAAAAAATGATGTTTATGTTAAAAAAGAGTTTTTTAAAAATTTTATTAGAAACTTTGTCTTTTATCAAAATATGAAAAATCTTGAAAAAAAATATTTAAGAACTGGCAATTCAAAAAAAAAAAGAAAAAATTAAAATGGAGAGATGGCCGAGTGGTTTAAGGCGCACGCTTGGAAAGTGTGTATGGGGGCAACCCTATCGTGGGTTCGAATCCCACTCTCTCCGCCATTATGAAAAGTCTTAAAAGTAAATGAGCAAAGATATAGCTATAATTACAACAATATACAAAACACCATTATCAAAAATCGTAAATTTAAAAAATTATAAAGGTTTTCAAACTTTTGTATTTGAGCAAGAAGGAAGAGAAGATTCTGGAAAAAAAATTTTTAATAAAATTAACTTAAATTTTAAATATTTTTTTAATAAAAAAAATATTGGTCTTAGTAAATCATCAAATTTTTTATTAGAAAAAGTTCAGTCTAAATATTGTCTCTTTACCCAACCAGATATTAAAATTGAAAGAAAAAGTATAATTAGATTGTCTAAAATTTTAAAAAATAATAAAAAGGCCATTTTAGTTACTCCTAGTTTATTAAAAAAAAAGAAAAGAAAAGATAAACAAATAAAGTTTGTAAATAAAATTGATGCAGCATGTATTTTGTTTGATGTAAAAAAAATAAAAGAAATAGGTTTATTTGATGAAGACTATTTTTTGTATTGGGAAGACATAGATTTAATGAAAAGAGTGAATCAATCAAAATATAGAATGATTTTAGCTAATAATATTTTTGCTTATCATGAAGGTAGTCAATCAACAATTAATGATCACAAGATAATGTGCTTAAGGAGCAAGAATTTTACTTATGGTGAATTTATATATGATCTAAAGAATAATAAGTTGAGATTTATTAAGGTGATTAGAAAATTAATACAAAATTTTTTCTTATTTTTCTTTAATATTATTAGATTTCATCTAAAAGATAGTCTTAAAAATTTAGCAAATTTTAATGGTATTTTAAAATTTATTTTTTATTATTTGAAAAGAATTTAACATCATGAAAAAATTTTTAGATTTAGGTTATCAGCCATTAGCTAATTCTTATTTAAATGCAAAAAATCTTAACAAAAAGGAAAAAAAATTTAAATTAACGGTAGGTTTTGATGAAAAAAATTATCTTGTATCAATATTAAACACTGTCCCTAAAGAAATGATGTTTAATAAGGATTATCCTTATAAATCCTCAGAGTCACTAACTATGAGAGATGCATTTAAAATACTTTCAAATAAGATTAAAAAAACATTTAAACCACAAGCTATATTGGAAATTGGAAGTAACGATGGTGCCTTCATTAAAAATTTTAACAAGAAAAAAGTAATAGGTGTAGAGCCGTGTAAAAATCTTGCAAATATAACAAAACAAAAAGGTTATAAAACTTATTCAGAATATTGGAATACAGATTTAGCTAAAAGAATAACAAAAAAAAGGAAAGTAGATTTGATTTACTCTGCAAATACGCTTAGTCACATAAAAAATTTTTCTGAGATATTCAAAGCTATTGAGCTATCTTTAAGCAAAAATGGTATTTTAATTTTGGAGGATCCTTCTTTATTAGAGTGTATTAAAAAGGTTGCATACGACCAATTTTATTGTGAACATATATATGTCTTTTCTACTATCGCATTACAAAAAATTTTACAAAAGTTTGGATTAGTAATTTTTAATATTGAAAATACCAAAACACATGGTGGATCAAATAGATATTTTATAAAAAAAAAGATTAATACGAAATTTAAAATTAATAAGAAAGTAAATAAAAATATTAAATTAGAAAAAAGATTTGGACTACATAAGCTTATTACCTACAAAAAATTTGCCAGAAAAGTTTTTACTTCAAAAAATAAATTGTGTAAAATTTTTATTAATCTTAGATCAAAAAATAAGAAAATTATTGGTTATGGAGCAACAGCAAAATCGTGCACTGTATTAAATTATTGTAAAATTAATAAAAAATATATTGATTTTTTTTATGACACAACTTCATTTAAGATCAATAAATATTTACCAGGTAGTAAAATTAAAATTAGAAAATATAAAAAGCTAAATCGAAATGAAGCGGACTTTGTTTTTTTAGGTGCCTGGAATTTCAAAGAAGAAATTTTTAAAAAAGAGAGAGAATTTATTAAAAGAGGTGGAAAGTTTATTACTCATATCCCATTTCCCAAAATCATCTAAAATCATTAAAAATCTTTAAAATTTAAACCTTTGCGATCTTTTTTTGAGAGTAAGGGTTTTTTTATCGGCCACTTAATTCCGAGTGTTTTATCATTCCATTTAATAGTAGTTTCGCTATTTTTATCTCTATAATTTGTACACTTATAGTAAACCCCACATCTTTTGGTTAAACAAAGAAAGCCATGTGCGAAATGTTGCGGTATAAAAAGTGAAAAATTTGAATTTTGTGAAATTTCAATAGAAAAATGCTTTCCGTAAGTTTTCGAATTTTTTCTTAAATCAACCACAACATCTAAAATTTTTCCTTGAACCACGGTAATAATTTTTGCCTGACTTTTTTTCTTTTGTAAATGCAAACCTCTTAAAGTATTTTTTTTAGAAAAAGAAAAACAATCAAAAATGAATTTTTTTTTAAGAATTTTGTTTTGTTCAACTTCTTTAAAAAATCCTCTTTTATCTTTATATATTTTAGTTTTAATTAATACTAAATCTTTTATATTTGTTTTGATTTTTTTAATCATTAGAATTGATTTATAATTTTTTGTTCAATATTTTTATCACTATTCCAACTAGGCAAAATTTTAAAATAATTCTTATTAAATTTATTTATCTTATGGTCTAAAAATTTAATTTTTAACTTTTTTTTTATTTTTTTATTAATATTTTTTATTAGATTCTTAATCTTAATGTTCTTAACATTTTTTAAGCAATATGTTCCACTTTTTAAATTATTTTTTAACAAAATATTTACTGCATTTATAATATCTTCAACATGAATTAGATTTAATTCTAATTTTTCAGAAATTATAGTAGTTTTGTCATTTTTTTTGTAATTTTTAATTAGAGTTGGAATTAATTTTTTTCTTTTGTCATTTTCATCAAAACTTTCATAAAATTTAAGGTTATAAAGTTTCAATTTTCGATTTTTAAAATTATAATAATCAAGAATAATTTCAAAAGCAGATTTAGTAGATCCATATAAATTTTTTGAATTAAAATCCTTTCCATTTGTATGTTGCATCATAGTACCAAAATTAATTATTTTTTTTGTTTTTAAATGAACTAAATCCATCAACATAGTTGGAAATGTGATATTAGAATCTATGAATTTTGGTATTTCATTATATGAATGTGTATTTTTATATAAAGTTGCAAAGTTGATAAAATAGTCGATATTTTTATTTCTAAGTTTTTTTGATAAATCACTGTATTCTGAATAAAAAATTGATTTATAATTTTTTTTGTATTTTCTTCTTAAATAATTTAAATCTTTATTTTTTTTATTATTACTTCTTAAAATATCAAATATATCATAACCTTTTTTAAGAGCATTCTTTAAAAAAAGATTTCCAATAAAACCAGAGGTTCCAGTAATTAATAATGTCTTTTTTTTCAAACTATAATCTTTTTTAAATATGTACTATATTCGCAATTACCATAAAATTTTAAATTTTGTTTAATATTTTTTTTACTAATCCATTTTTTTAAAAAGGCAATTTCATCTAAACAAGCTATTTTTATTCCCTGAACTTTTTCTACAGATCTGACATAATTAGATACGTTACTTAAATCTTCCATTTTTCCAGCATCTGACCAAATTGCTCCTCTACCAATTAATTCATATTTAAGTCTATTGTTTTTTTTATATTTATTTATTAAGTCAGTTATCTCAAGCTCACCTCTTTTAGAGGGTTTTAATTTACTAGCATAATCACATACTTTTTTATCAAAAAAATATAAACCAGTTATTGCTTTATTAGAAAAAAATTTTTTTGGCTTTTCAACAATCTTATCGATCTTATTTTTTTTTATTTTTGCAACTCCATAATTTTCTGGTTTGTCTACTTCTTTTAAAAAGATAGTTGCACCTAATTTGTGTTTAGAAGATTTCTCCAAGATCTTTGTTAAACTTTGTCCATAAAAAAAATTATCACCTAAAATTAGAGCTACACTATGATCTTTTATAAAAGATTTTCCAAGGTTAAAGGCGTCTGGAAGTCCTCTAGGTTTTGATTGTATCTTATAAGTAATATCTATTCCATATCTAGAACCATTGCCAAGTAAACTCTTAAAATTTTCTATTTGGCCAGGATTAACAATGATCAAAATATTTCGAATGTTCGCAAGCATCATCACTGACAAAGGATAAAAAATCATTGGCTTATCATGTATTGGCAATAATTGTTTATTTATTGACTTAGTTAAAGGACTTAACCTAGTTCCAAATCCACCAGCAAGAATTATACCTTTTTTAATCATTTTGATTTGTAATAAAGCAACATATATTAAAACTTCTGTATTTAAATAGTATAATTTATGCTATTATATTTTTTTCCATTAATATGAAAAACAACTCGTATCAAGCAGATTCTATCAAAGTTTTAAAGGGACTTGAGGCAGTTCGTAAAAGACCAGGAATGTATATCGGAGATACTGATGATGGTACAGGCTTACATCATATGGTTTACGAGGTTGTGGATAATTCTATAGATGAAGCTTTAGCTGGTTATTGCAAAAAAATTCATGTTCGAATAAATGAGGATGGAACAGTCACCGTAAAAGATGACGGTAGGGGTATTCCTGTAGATATTCATAAAGGAGAAAAAAAATCAGCAGCTGAGGTGATTATGACTCAATTGCATGCTGGTGGAAAATTTGATCATGACTCATACAAAGTTTCTGGGGGATTGCATGGTGTAGGTGTCTCGGTTGTAAACGCACTTTCTGAGAAGTTGAAACTCGAAATCAGCCGGAATGGAAATAAATATTTTATTGAATTTAGAAATGGTGAGGCAAAGGCATCTCTCAAATTAATTGGCAAGTCAAAAGAAACAGGGACCCAAATTACCTTTTTACCTTCTGGAGAAATTTTTTCTTCAATAAAGTTTAGTCATAATATCTTAATTAAAAGAATGAGAGAGCTAGCTTTTTTAAATAAGGGTATAAAAATAATTTTTACTGATGCAAGTCAAAAAAAAGAAAAAACTGAAGAATTTCAATATAGTGGTGGAATTTTAGAATATGTTGAATTCTTAGATAATAAAAGAGAGAAATTAAAAAATAAAAATGAAAATGATTTATTTAAAAGACCTATTTATATTGAAGGAAAAAAAAACAATATTGAAATAGAATGTTCTTTAAAGTGGAATGCCTCTTATTCAGAGGATGTATTTGCTTATACAAATAATATTTATCAAAAAGATGGAGGAACACATTTATTAGGTTTTAGAAGTGCTTTAACCAGAGTAATCAATAAATATGCAAATGAACATAATTTACTAAAAAAAAATAAACTAACAATATCAGGAGATGACATAAAAGAGGGATTAACATGTGTATTATCAACAAAAATTCCAGATCCAAAATTTTCATCGCAAACAAAAGATAAATTAGTTTCATCAGAAGTAAGAATGATAGTTGAGGCTATTTTAAATGAAAAATTATCAATATGGTTTGATCAAAATCCATCAATATCAAAAATTATCTTAGCAAAAATCATCCAGGCTGCTCTAGCCAGAGATGTTGCTAGAAAAGCCAGAGAAAGTGTTAGAAGAAAAGGGGCTCTTGAATTAAGTGGGTTACCTGGAAAGCTCGCGGATTGTCAAATTGGTAAACAGGATGGAACAGAATTATTTATTGTTGAGGGTGACTCAGCTGGTGGTTCAGCAAAGCAGGGACGAAATAGAGCTAATCAAGCTGTACTGCCGTTAAGAGGTAAAATTTTAAATACCTACGTTGAGGACTTACAATCTAAAAAGATTGGCAATGGTCTCAAAAATGGCTCTGATCAAAGAACCAAAGCTTTAGCAAAAATGATTTCTTCTAATGAGATTTTAACCTTAATAAATGCACTTGGATTAGATCCTAAAGCTCAAGAAATAGACTTAAAAGATCTAAGGTATGGTAAAATAATCATAATGACAGATGCTGACGTAGATGGATCTCATATCAGAGCTTTATTACTCACATTTTTCAATAATCAACCCTTTAATAAATTAATTGAAAATGGTCACGTTTATTTAGCTCAACCACCATTGTTTAAAATAAATAAGGGAAGTAAAGGAATTTATATTAAAGATGAAAAAGAACTCGAAGATTATATTTTAAACAATAAAAAAGAATTAAAGAAAATGAAAAGAGGCTCAAAAGATTTTATCAAAGAATTTGAATTAGAAAAATCTAAAATGAATATTCAAAGATTTAAGGGTTTAGGTGAGATGAATCCTGATGAGCTTTGGAATACTACTCTTGATCCACAAACAAGAAATTTGTTGCAGGTAAAATATTCAAAAGATAGTAAAAAAGATCAAAATTTAATTCATACTTTAATGGGAAATGATGTTGCATTGAGAAAGGACTTTATAATTTCTAATGCAATTAATGTCCAAAATCTTGATGTATAGGATATGAAGTTTTTTGAAACTTCAAAATATTACACACTTCAAAAATCTACTTATATTTTACTAAGATGGATCGGTATAATTGGTCAATTAATATCTATCAATATTGTATATTTTATTTTTAAATTTGAATTCAATTTTATATTATGTAACCTTATAGTTGTATTAGGAATTTTAAGTAATTTTTACCTCATTTTTATATATAAAAAAATTCAACTGTCCGATAGATCCGCCTTGCTTTTTCTTATCATAGATATATTTCAATTAGGATCTTTATTGTATCTTACAGGCGGAGTAATTAATCCATTTATAATTTTTTTGATAATACCTACTGTTTTCGCATCATCAAATTTAGGCTTTAGAACAAATATATTACTAATGACAATTACAATTATTTTGATTATTTTTCTCACTTTTTTTTCCGAGGATTTACCAAGACCTTTAAGTGATCATTTTCATGTAAGTCCTTACTATTATTATTCTGTTCCTTTAGCGTTGATTATTGCTTTAGTGTTTTTGAATTATTTTGCAATTTTATTTGGTGCTGAGTCTAGATTAAGAAAAGAGGCACTAAATAAAATGGAGGAAGTGATGGCTAAAGAACATGAATTATTATCATTAGGAGGTCAGGCCGCTGCTGCTGCGCACTCTTTAGGAACTCCATTATCAACAATTAAGATAATTTCCCAAGAACTTATGAAACAGCTTAAAAATCAAAAAGATGTAATTCAAGATATAGAATTATTGAATAGTCAAGTTGAAAGATGTAATCAAATTTTAAAAAGACTATCTTTGAATCCAATTGAAGAAGACGAATTTATTGATGAAGACATAAGTTTAAGAGAATATTTAAAAGAAATAATTTTTTCGTTTAAAGAGACATCTAATAAAGAATTTATTTTTAATTACGATCAAGATTCAAATTCAAAAAAAATAACAAAATCTGTTGAAATTATTTATGGATTAAGAAATTTTATTGGTAATGCTTACAAGTATTCATTTAGTAAAATTTTTATTAATTTAAAAACAGATAATAAATTTTCCGAAATTACTGTTGAAGATGATGGGGAAGGTTACCCAAGTGATATATTATCTAAAATAGGAGAACCTTACTTAAAATCACCAAACTCAAAAAATAGAGAAAAGGCTGGATTGGGTTTAGGAATATTTATAGGTAAAACTTTACTTGAGAAAAATTTTGCCTCTATTATTTGCAGAAATTCAAAAACAAGGAGTGGTGCAGAAATAATTATAAAATGGGAAAATAAAAACCTATTTAAAATTTAATGTAATTTATTTTTGTTATCAAATAGATCACTTAGTTGTGAAATCATAACATCCCCCAGCTCATTAACGTCTGTGATCTTGATTGCACGATTATAGTACCTTGAAACATCATGACCTATACCAATAGCTAAAATTTCTATTTCAGTTTTATCTTCAATGAATCTTACCATTTTTTTTAAATGTTTTTCTAAATAATCCCCGGAATTTACAGATAAGGTTGAGTCGTCAACTGGCGCACCATCTGAAATAACCATAAGTATTTTTCTTTCTTCTTTTCTTTTCTTCAATCTACTAAAAGCCCATGAAATAGCTTCACCATCTATATTCTCTTTTAATAACCCTTCTTTCAACATTAGCCCAAGATTATTTTTTGACTGTCTCCAATGATTATCTGCTGATTTATAAATTATATGTCTTAAGTCATTAAGTCTCCCAGGTGTTTGTGGTTTTCCTTTTTTACTCCAATCTTCTCTGCTTTGACCACCTTTCCAATTCTTTGTAGTAAAACCTAGAATTTCAACTTTTACAGAACAACGCTCTAAAGTTCTTGAGAGAATATCTGCACAAATTGCAGCTATTGTTATGGGTCTTCCTCTCATGGATCCTGAATTATCAATTAATAAAGTTACTATTGTATCTTTAAAGTCTAAGTCCTTTTCTTTTTTGAAAGACAAAGAGTTATATGGATCCATTATTATTCTTGGTAATTTTGAACTATCTAATAGGCCTTCTTCTAAATCAAATTCCCATGAGCGGTTTTGTTTAGCTAATAACTGTCTTTGTAATTTATTTGCAAGTTTAGTTATAATATCTTGAAACCCAATTAATTGTTGATCTAAAGTTTTTCTTAATTTTAAAGTTTCATCAGAGTTTTCTAAATTTTCAGCTTTGGTAATTTCATCAAATTGGTTAGTAAATATCTTGTAATCTAGATCTAAAGTATTAACTGTTTTTTTTTGAATTAATTGTTCTTCACCTTCTTTATCAAAGTCATTATCAGAAAATGGATCTTCTAATTTGTATTCATCAATATTATAATCAGCATCTAAACTTGTCTCAGTCTCTTTTTCGTCATTTTGATCTCTATTGTCATCATTTTGGGAGTTTTGATCTTCTTTGGATTGATTATCTTGACCATCATTCTCATTTTCATTACTAGTTTCATCTTCATTTTCTGTCTGAAATATATCCATTTCTTGTAATATTTCTGAAAATTTAGAGGAATATTTATTTTGATCATTTAAATTGTCTTTCAAAAATTTAATATGGTGATCTATTGACTTATTAAAATCATTTTCCCAGAAACTTAACATTTTACTAGAAAGAGTATTTAATTTTAAATCATGAAAATTTTTAAGCATATATAATTCAAATGCCTCATTTACACTAACGTCGTCTTTTGTTTTAAGCTGATTTTTTCTTTTTGTATTTATTATTTGATTATAGTTTTCTTTAAAATTTTTTTGGATTCCTTTTAACATTTTTCCACCAAGACATTCACATCTTATTTTTTCCGCTATTGAATAAAGGGATTTACAAGATGAGTTATTTGGTAAATTTTTCCTATAAACTTCATCATTCATGAACCTTTTTTTTAAAGCTGATGAGTCTGTTTCTGCTCTAGCTTTTATGAAGTCATTTTTAGTATGAAGTGTATCTAAATCTAAAAACTCAAATCTGTTAGAATTTTGATCTTTTTTATTATCTTTATTTATTTTTAAATCATCTGAAATGACTTTAAAGGTTGAAGCTAGAGCTTGTCTTAGTTTCTCTTTTAAGCTTGCATCCTTATTATTATTACTCATTTAGATTTGAATATTCACTAAAGATTCTGGCAGTTCATCTCCAAAACATCTTTGATAATATTCAGCAATTATATTTTTTTCAACCTCATCACATTTATTTAAAAAAGTAACTCTAAAGGCATACCCAATATCTTTAAATATTTCAGAATTTTCTGCCCAATGAAGTACAGTTCTAGGACTCATCACCGTAGAAATATCTCCAGCAATAAAACCCTTTCTAGTTAAAGTCGCAACTTTAATCATATTAGAAACTACTTCTTTTCCTTTTTGATTATTTAAACTTTTATTTTTTGATAAAATAATTTCCATCTCTTTATCTAAGCTAAGGTAATTTAAAGTAGTTACAATATTCCACCTATCCATCTGACCCTGATTGATTTGTTGAGTTCCATGATACAAGCCAGTCGTGTCACCTAAACCAATGGTATTTGAAGTAGCAAATAATCTAAAGAATTTATTTTGTTTAATAACTTTGTTTTTATCAAGTAGAGTAAAATTACCTTCAGCTTCTAACACTCTTTGAATAACAAACATTACATCTGGTCTCCCAGCATCATATTCATCAAAAACTAAAGCAACTGGATTTTGAATACACCAAGGTAGAATACCCTCATTAAATTGGGTAATTTGTTTTCCATCTTTTAATACTATTGCATCCTTACCAATTAAATCAATTCTACTAACATGGCTATCAAGGTTAATTCTAATGCAAGGCCAGTTTAATCTAGCCGCTATTTGTTCAATGTGAGTTGATTTTCCAGTTCCATGGTATCCTTGTACAAGTACTCTTTTATTAAAAGCAAAACCAGAAATAATTGCAATAGTTGTATCTTTGTCAAATTTATAATTTTTGTCAATCTCAGGAACATGCTCACTTTTTTTAGAGAAAGCCTCAACCTCCATTTTAGAATCAAATCCAAAAGTTTGCTTTAAAGAAACTTTAATATCTGGCTGCATGTTTAAATTAGGTATCAACTTTTTCTCTATATGTATTTTTTAATTGTGTATAAGCTAAAGTTATTAACTTAAGTTTTTCTTCGTATTTTTTATTTCCAGAATTCATATCAGGGTGAAATTTTTTGACAAGTATTTTGAATTTTTCTTGAATTTTTTGCCACTTTAAACCCACTGAAACTCCTAAAATACCAAAGGCTTTTATATCTTTATGGTCAAATTTAAATTGACGCATATGATTAAAGTTACTTCTAAATTTCTCATTATCTAATTCATCCTTGAGAGTGTTATTCCATAAAATTTTAAAAAAATTATCTGAAGAACTAAAGCTTTGAGTTGGTTTATGCCAAATCATATCAGATTTTAGAAAATCGATAACTTGACTGTCATTCATACCAGAAAAATAATTCCAATTTTTATTAAACTCCTTTACATGTTCTAAGCATAATAATCTAAATTTTTTACTGTTATCTTTTTCTATAGGGGCTTTATATTCACCAATTTTTGAACAATTATTCCAGTCACAAATATTTTTCATGATATAATAGATATCATTTATGGATATAATTGAATTAATTGCAATTGTTAAAAAAAAAATTAAATCCAAAATTTCAGTCGAGGATATTGAAATTGAGGATAAATCTTTTCTACATAAAAACCACAGTGGAAACCAACCTGATAAATTTCACCTAAAAATCAAAATCAAATCTAAAGAATTAAAAAAAATGGGAAGAATTGATAGTAACAAAAGAATATATGGTATTTTAAATGAAGAAATGAAACATTCTATTCATTCATTACAAATATTAATTTGTTAATTCCTTTTTAAGAAATAATTTTAAAACACTCTTTTTGTAAGTTTTATTAATCATTGGATTACCGATTTTTTTTAATAAAACTAAGTTTATCTTTTCTGAATTATTTTTTTTATCCTTAATCATAAATGTCAAAATTTTATTCAGGTGTTTTAGTGAAAAATATTTTTTTATGTTGTAGGGCAAATTAGAATTTTCAATATGTTCTTTTATTGAGAAATATTCATCTCTTCCTAGAAATTTATTATAATAACTAAATTTTAAGGCAGTAAAAATTCCTAATATTACTGCCTCACCATGATTTAATTTTTTTGAATAATTAAGAGAAGCTTCATATGCGTGTGCAAACGTATGACCAAAATTAAGAATTTTTCTCAAATTTTTTTCTTTTTCATCTTTTTCAACTACTTTTTTTTTTATTTTACAACTTTCAATTATAGATTTTTCTATAAAGGGAGATCTTAAATTTAAAATATTGGACAACTCTTTTTTTAAAAATTTAAAAAATCTTTTATCAGAAATTAATGAATGTTTTAAAATTTCTCCATAACCACAAATTATTTCTCTAACATGGAGAGAATTTAAGAAATTAATATCTGCAATTACTAATTTTGGTTGGTAAAAAGCTCCAACAAGATTTTTACCAAACTTTGTGTTTACTCCAGTTTTTCCTCCTATTGAGGAGTCCACTTGAGCCAAAAGAGTTGTTGGAATATTAATGAATTGTAGTCCTCTTTTAAACTGGCTGGCGGCAAAACCACTTATATCTCCCGTAATACCCCCACCAATCGCAAACAAACAGTCTTGTCTAGAAAAATTTTTTTCGAGTAAAACTTTAAGAATATTATTTGTTGTATTTAAATTTTTATTTTTTTCATTTGCCTTAAGAGAATATGTGAATATCTTTTTATTTTTAATTGAGTTCCTTATCTTTTTAATCATTGTATAGGGGACATTTCTGTCAATTACTAAAAGGCATTTTTCAAACTTAATAGAATTATTATTTAAAATTTTAGGCAGTTTTGATACTAAGTTTGAACCTATAAATATTGGATACTTTTGGTCTATAGTTTTAATTATTAATTTTGCTTCTTTCATAAATGTTTATAATTTTGTTGACTATTTCAGTTTTTGTAAGGTTGTCACAGTCAACCTTATACAATGCTTTTGCGTAAAAGTTAGCACGTTTTTTTATTATTTTGACTAATTCATTTTTTGTTGAATTAGATGCAATAGGTCTTTTTTTACTGCTGATTATTCTTTTTATTAATATTTGACTATCTAAATTTAACCAAAAAGAAAAATGATTAATCAAGATCTCTTTTCTAATTTTGCTATTCATAAAAGCTCCACCACCTAACGCAATAACCACCCCTCTTTTTTTTAATATATTGAGGGTGATTTTTTCCTCTAGTTCTCTAAAAAATTTTTCTCCTTTTTCTTTAAATATTAAAGAAATTTTCATGCCTTGATCTTTTTCTATGTAATTATCGACATCAAAAAAATCTAAATTTAATTTTTTAGAAAATAGTGTTCCAATGGAAGTCTTTCCAGAACCCATCATACCTAAAAAAACAATATTTTTCCCAGATTTCATAATTTTCTTTATTGAAAAAACACAAATATGTCTTAATTTGAAATTAACTAAATTTATATGCAATTTATAAAAAAAACAAGTTCGAGTACAAGTATTACTAGATTAATTATAAAATTATCTTTATTTTTGTTTATATGTCTAGGTATAGTTTTTTTACTTAATAAAATTGACTTCCCAGCACCAACAAAAGAAATAGAAAAAATAATTTCTAATGAAAATTTCAAAGTTATTAAATAAAAAATATTTTTTAATCATAATAAGTTTATTAATAGGACTAAATTCTTTTGCAGATGAAAAGCCGGTTGATATTTGGAATATTGAAAAAAAAAAAATAGAAGATGATTTAAATACAAACTCTATTTCATCTGAAAGCGAGAGAGTAATAGAGAATAATAATAAGCCCAGCATATATAATATGCAGTCCCAAAAGCAGGCTGATCTTATAAAACTAGAGAAGAATTTATCAAAAGAAGAAATAAAAATAATAGGCTTATATGATCCAGAGGACTATGGATTAAATTTGAATATGTGGACCAATTCGGACGGAGATCAATTAAGGACTATTTTTTCAAAAATTGATAAAATAAAACTTTCTAGAGATGCTGCAGAAATTTTGAATATATCTTTGCTAACAAACGCATATCAGCCGGATAAAAACATGACTGAGAAAGAATTTTTAAAAATTAAATCTGATTGGTTAATTAAAAATTCTGATCTAAAATTAATTGAGGAATATTTAATTAAAAATCAAATTTTTAATTTGCATCCAGAATTATCTAAATTTTTGCTGGATGAATATTTATCAAATTTTGATTTAAAAAAATCTTGTGAAATTTTGTCTAAAAACTTAAAACCTATTAATGATGATTATCTCACAAAATTTCAAATATATTGTTTAATAGATTCTGGTAAAAAAGAGGAAGCGCAAGTAATCTTTGATTTAAAAAAAGAATTAGGATTTAAAAATAAGTACTTTGAAAATAAAATTAATTATCTATTGGGATATATTTCAACAACTAGCAGAGAGATATCAGAAAAATCTATACTTGATTTTCATTTAGCTCATAAAACGAATACAGATTTTAGTTTTGAACCCACTAACACTACAGATAAGATAATTTGGAAATATCTATCTTCTGCTAACTTACTTAATTCATTTAAAGAAATTGAAATTTCTGAATTAGAGAAAATTTCGACTATTGAAAAAGCTGTACACAATAAAAATTATCCAGAAAAAGATTTATTTGAACTTTATAAAAGATTTCAATTTAATATTAATCAACTTTTAAACGCTAATGCAGCTTACAAATCTTTATCTAGCATTGAGGCTAGAGCTTTAATATATCAGAAAATACTACTAGAGTCAGAGTTAGAGGAAAGGTTAAAATTATTAAAAATTTTAAAAAATTCATTTAAGAAAGATAATATTGAAAAGGCTTTTGACGAAGAATTGAAAATTTTTTTAAATAATATGGATCCTTCAGACATTCCTGACAATTTATATAGCTTTTATTACTCGAATATTAAAATTGAAAAAACAAAAGATAAAAAAATAAAATTTAATAACGATATTATGTCTCAATCTAAACTATTGAATTATTTCAATGGTGATTATTCAGAGTCAAAGATTAACAAAGAGGTAAATAATTTCCTTAAAAAAATAAAAAAAAATAAGAAATATTTCTTTTCTAAAAAAGATATAATATTTTTAGAGTCACTCAAATATGATGGGATTGAAATTGAAAAAAAATATAACGAACTTTATAAGATAGATGTTTCTGAAATACCTACTGATATAAAAGTAATGATTAATAATGATGAAAAAGGAGCAGCATTATTAAGATTAGTAGAAGTAATTGGTCAGGATGAGCTAGAAAGAATTGATGACGATACATTATATTTTATTATCACTACATTAAATCAATTGGACATTAATTTTATAAGAAATAAGATTTTACTTAAAGTTCTTCCTTTAAAAGTCTAAAAATTAGTTTATTTATTTAATGGATGACTATAAAAGATATCATTACAGTACCTGATGAAACTTTAAAAAAAATTTCTGAACCTATTGAAAAAGTTGGAGTAAATGAGACAAAACTTATAAATGATTTATTCGAAACAATGTACAAATCAAAAGGTATTGGATTGGCCGCAGTACAAGTAGGTATATTAAAAAGAATTTTAGTAATAGATGTATCAAATCAAGATAAGAAAAATGAACCTATGACATTTATAAATCCAGTTATTAAAAAGGTAAGTGAAGAAACATCCATTTATGAGGAAGGTTGCTTATCTATTCCCGACACTTTTATTGAAATCGAAAGACCTAAAATTTGTGAGATCGAATTTATTGATATAAAGGGTAGAATTCAAAATTTAAAATGTGACGGACTATTGTCAACTTGTCTTCAGCATGAAATAAATCATTTAGACGGAAAATTAATAATTGATCATTTGTCTAAACTGAAAAGAGATTTAATTATCAAAAAAATTTCGAAATTAAGAAAAAGTCCAGATAGAATAATAGTATAAGATGTCTAAAAAGATTATTTTTATGGGTACCCCAATATTCGCAGTACCAGTTTTAAAGTCTTTATGTCAAAATGGTTTTACAATTCCAGTCGTTTACACACAACCTCCGCAAAAATCCCATCGTGGTCAAAAAATTAATAAATCTCCAATTCAGTTTATTTCTGAAACATTAAACATATATTTTAGATGTCCAGAAAATTTGAATAAAAATAACGAAGAGTATGAATTTATAAAAAGTTTAAATGCTGATCTCGCAATTGTAGTTGCTTATGGACAGATAATTCCTAAAGAATATTTAAATTTAACTAAAAAAGGGTTCATAAATATTCATGGATCCATACTTCCTAAATGGAGAGGAGCAGCACCAATTCAAAGATCAATTATGAATTTAGACAATGAAACAGGAATAAGTATTATGAAAATGAATGAAAAATTAGATAGTGGACCAGTTAGCAATACTTATAAAATCAAATTAAATCAAAATTTTAATGCTAGGGAAATTTCTGAAAAGTTAGCATTATTAGCTGCTGATAAAATATTAGAAAATGTTAATGATATATTAAAAGATAATGCCAAATTTATTAAACAAGATGAATCAAAAGCTTCTTACGCAAAAAAGATTGATAAAATGGAGGGAAAAATTAATTGGAATGATAAAGCATCAAATATATTAGGAAAAATTAATGGTTTATTTCCGAACCCTGGAGCTTTTTTTAATTTTGATGGTGAAAGATATAAAATATTGAGAGCAGTGATTGGAAATGGCTCAGGTAAAGCAGGCATGGTCTTATCAGACCAATTAGAAATTGCTTGTACCAATAACCAATCTATAAAGATTCTTCAAATTCAGAGGCAAGGAAAAAACGCTCAAAAAATTGATGAATTTATGCGTGGATCGAATATTAAAAAAGGGTCATTAATATCTAATGCCTAGATACCAAATATTAATAGAATATGCTGGAAGTAATTTTAGAGGTTGGCAGGTTCAAAAAAAAGGTAAAACAGTTCAAGGTTTGATCCAAGAAAAAATTTCAAAACTTTTAAAAAAAAAGATATTAATATATGGAGCTGGAAGACTTGATAGTGGAGTTCATGCTATAGAACAATCAGCTCACTTTGATCATAATATTGAAATAAAAAAAAAAGATAAATTTATTAAATCTTTAAATCATTTTTTGAGAAAAGAAAATGTTACAATCCTGGCAATAAAAAAAAAGAACATTAATTTTCATGCAAGATTTTCTGCTAAATTAAGAATTTACAATTATATCATTATTAATCGTTTAAGTGAGCCTGCTTTAGAAAAGAATAGATGCTGGCATATTATCAAGAAACTCAACTTACATATAATGAAAAAAGGTGCTAAAAAATTAATTGGAACTAATGATTTTTCTACTTTTAGGGCTTCAAGCTGTAGAGCAAAAAGTCCCATAAAGACTATGAAGTTAGTTAAAATAAAGTCTTTAAAAAATAGAATTGAAATAGAATTTAGGTCTCAATCATTTTTGCAACATCAAGTGCGTTCTATGGTTGGATGCTTAAAGTATTTAGGTGAAAAAAAATGGTCTTTAAAAAGATTTGAGAGTGTTATGAAGTCAAGACAAAGATCTTTATGTGCTCCATTAGCTCCACCAGAAGGACTTTATTTATCAAAAATTATTTATTAGTTCTTTTGTTACTCATGGCAAATTTTTTATGAATTCGCCACCTAGACTCTTCCCTTACTATATACCCACAGCAATTTTTAGCTCGACATTTACAAGGAAATTGTCTGTAGTCTTTATCAAAACCAAATCCATAATCACAAGTAAACTCTTCCCCTTTTTTTATATCCTTTATAGCCTTTATCCATATCTTTAAACCTTTACCATCGTATTGAGAATTAGGATCACAACTATGATTTATTAGTCCTGCTGTATTCCAGGCAAAGTCCCCATCAAGTGTATATTTCTTATTTAAAGTAAATAAATATATTGGTTTATCGTTATTATATTTATCAGACTCGTCAACTTGTTTATTTGTAATTATTTTTCCTATATAATTAATAATTTTTGTTCCTTCTTTGATATCTTTTGTTGCATAAAGACCTCGACCCTTATTATCAATTTTAGACTTTTTAATTCTGTATAATTTCATGTGGATTATTTATAATTAACTAGATGTTTATCAATTAAATTCTAACAATGCATCAACGTGTCTCTTAGTACTATCCTGAAGTGCTTGTAGATCATATCCACCCTCAAGAATAGAAATCACTTTACCATTACAAAAATTTTTAGAGGCCTCCAGTATTCTTTTTGTGATAGTATAAAAATCCTCTGTTTCAAGTTGAAATTGTGCAAGTGGATCTCTTACATGAGAGTCAAAACCAGCACTAACAAGAACAAATTCTGGTTTAAATTCTTTAAGCTTTTTTAAAGCATGTTCAAAAGCACTCAAGTACTCTTCTGAATTTGTACCAGCTGGCAAGGGTATATTAAGAATATTATTAAACTTTCCCTTTTCATATTCAGCACCAGATCCTGGATAATAAGGGTATTGATGTGTTGATATAAATAAAACGTTTTCATTTTCGTAGAATATGTCTTGTGTTCCATTTCCATGATGAACATCAAAGTCTACTATAGCAACTTTCTTATATTTGTACTTATTTAATAAATACTTTGCACCAATCGCAATATTATTTAAAATACAGAAACCGGCTGCTTTATTTTGATTACAATGATGACCCGGAGGGCGAACATTGCAGAAGGCATTTTTAAATTCTTTATTTTGAACACCATCTATCGCTGTGATAATTGATGCTGCTGCATCGAATGTTGCATTTTTACTTCCTGGTGAAATAATCGTATCACCATCTAGTGAAGAAAAACCTTTAGTTGGAATAGAATTTTTTATCAAATTAATATATTTAGTATCATGAACATCTTTAATTATTTCATCAGAGATGATTGATGGTTTTTTCCATAAAATATTTTTATTATTAAATTTCTTTAAGTTTTCAATAATTACAGTAACTCTAGCTATTTGTTCGGGGTGTCCAGGTCCTGTATCATGATTTTGGAAAGTATCAGAGCTTATTAGTCCAGTTTTCACTTAAAGTATTTTTCTAAAATGTTCTCATAAATTTTCGTAAGTTTTTTTAAATCTTTTATAGATACAGCTTCATCAATTTTATGCATAGTTTTTCCTACTAGTCCAAATTCTAGACATGGAGAAATTTTTTTTATAAATCGAGCATCTGAAGTTCCTCCAGTCGTAGAAAGTTTTGGTTTGATTTTTGTAATCTTTTTTATGATATCTTGAATCATGTAAGTTACATCATTAGGCTTTGTTAAAAAAGCTTCACCCGAAACTTTATACTCAATTTTGAATTTAGATCTATTTTTCTTAGTTATTCTATTAAAAATCTTATTTAGTTTTCTTTTTATTGAGCTTGATGAGTGTTTGTTATTAAATCTAATATTAAAAGAAGCTTCTGCTGTCTTAGGAATAACATTATCAGCATTATTGTTCATATTAATCCTTGTGATCTCTAAATTAGTTGGTTGAAAATTTTTTGTTCCTTTATCAAATTCAATACTTTTAATTTCATTTAAAATTTTTATAATTGTCGTACAAGGGTTATTGGCTCTGTGGGGATAAGCAACATGACCTTGAACACCATTAATAATAAGTTTTCCAGTCAAACTGCCTCTTCGACCTATTTTGATCATTTCACCTAATTTATTTGGATTTGTTGGCTCTCCAACTAAACAAAAATTAATTTTTTCTTTTTTCTTTTTTAGATAATCAACAACTTTTTTAGTTCCGTTAACAGCATCTCCCTCTTCATCTCCTGTTATCAATAAACTTATTGATCCATTAAAATTATCATTTTTATTTAGAAAGGAACTCATTGCTGAAACAAAAGCTGCAATTGAGCTTTTCATATCATTAGCACCCCGTCCAATTAAATAACCTTTTTTAATTAAAGGTTTAAAGGGATTTATTGTCCAATCTCTGATATTACCTGGAGGAACAACATCTAAATGTCCAGCGTAACAAAAATTGGGACTTTTATTTCCTATTTTTGCGTATAAATTTTTTACAGGTTTGTAATTTTTTTCTTTAAATTCGATAATTTTTGTTTTGCATCCTAATTTTTTAAGTTTTTTTTCTAAAAACTTCATGACTCCAGCATCAACAGGAGTTACAGAAGGAAATTTGATTAGCTCTTTTGCTAATTTTACTTCATTAAAAATTTTCATGAATCTTATTCTCTTAAAAGATCATTAACTGATGTTTTTGATCTTGTTTTCTCATCAACTTGTTTAATTATTACCGCACAATATAAAGATGGTGCTGATGGATTATTTTTATCTGGTAATGAACCAGGTACTACAACTGAGTAAGGTGGTATCTTTCCATAATAAACTTCACCAGTTTTTCGATTCACAATTTTTGTTGATTGACCAATATATATACCCATACTTAAAACTGAACCTTCACCTACTATTACTCCTTCCACAACCTCAGACATTGCACCCAAAAAAACATTGTCTTCTATAATAGTTGGAAGCGCTTGAGCGGGTTCTAAAACTCCACCAACTCCACTTCCTGCTGAAATATGACAATTTTTACCTATCTGACAACAACTCCCAGCTCTTGCGAACGTGTCTATCATCGTGCCTTCGTCGATATAGGCACCAATGTTTACATAGCACGGCATAAGAACAGCATTTTTACCAACAAACGAACCTTTTCTTACTGGTGAGTTTGGAACCATTCTAAATCCAGCTTTTTCATGATCTTTTTTAGACCACCCAGCAGTTTTACCTTTTAATAAATGAGATTTGTCGTACCAGCTACTATAAGGCCCATTTAAATTTTCCATCGGATAAATTCTGAAACTCAACATAATTGCTTTTTTTAGATATTGGTGTGTAACCCATTTCCCATTAATTTTTTCAGCAACTCTTGATTTTCCACTATCTAAATCGCTAATAACTTGATTTATAGCATCTTTAAAAGTTTGATCAGAATTTTGATTTACCTGATCTTTTTTTTCCCAAGCTTCATTGATGATATTTTCTAAATTACTCATTATTTTTTTGATTTAATTGTTTCTTAATACATTAATTTTTTGAAGAAAAGAAGGCAAGTTATTAATCTTATAATCAATGTATGGCTTGTCAGCATCTTTTTTTGCAAAAGTTTCATCATTTTCAAGCCAACAAGTTTTCATTCCTAAATTTTTAGCTTGTTCAAGATTATGGGCAATATCTTCAATCAATATTGATTTATTTGGATCTAATTTAAATTTTTGTATAAGTTTTTTGTAGGGCTCAATTCTTGGCTTAGGTAGAAAATTGGCATCAGTAATATCAAAAGCTCCATCGAATAAATCATCTATACCTAATTGATTTGTTACATTTCTAATATGAGCATGAGATCCATTTGAAAATATATATTTTTTTTCTTTAATCTTAATTAATTCATCTCTTAATAATTTATCTTTTGGAAGCCACGATATGTCTATATCGTGTACAAATTCTAAAAATTCATTTGGATCAATATTTTTTTTTTGCATTAATCCTGATAATGTTGTTCCATATTCATAAAAATATTCTTTTTGGATTTTTTTTGCCTCAATAATATCAATTTTTAATTTTTCTGAAATAAAAGAGGACATTCTTTTATCAACTTCAGAAAATACCTTTGTTTGTCCACTATAAAGAGTATTATCTAAATCAAATATCCAATATTTTATCTCAGTTAATTCTTTCATTTTCTTATCAATGTTCCTGAACCTTTATCTGAAAATATTTCAAATAATATTGAGTGTTTTTCTCTACCGTCTATAATTCCAACAGCAGTAACACCGTTATTTACAGCATCTAGGCAAGTATTAATTTTTGGTATCATCCCTTCAGTGATAGTCCCATTTTTAATCATTTCTAAAATTTCTGATGATGAAATTTCTTCTATAAGTTTTTTTTCTTTATCAAGAACACCTCTAACGTTTGTCATTAAAAGCAACCTTCTAGATTTCAATGATTTTGCTATTGCTCCCGCTGCAGTATCTCCGTTTATGTTATATGTCTGCTTTTTTTTCCCTAAACCCAAGGGGGATATTATTGGAATTATATTCTTTTCAATAATTCTTTTTATAATATCTATATCTATCTTGTTTGGAATTCCAACAAATCCAAGCTCTTCTTCCTCAGGGTTAACTTCAATAATATTATTTTTTTGTGTGTGAATTGAGATAGCTTGAGTTCCAATTTTATTTAAAGACGATACGATATCATCATTAAAATCAATTAAAACTTTCTCCACAATTTTAATAATTTTTTCGTCAGTTATTCTTAATCCTCTTAAAAATTTTGACTCAATGTTAGACTTGTCTAGTTCTCTTTTTATTCTTGGACCACCACCGTGAATAACTACAACAGAAAGTCCTATTTTATTTAGCAAGTTTAAATCTGAAATGAAATTGTTGAATATCTCTCTGTCTATAAAAACATTTCCCCCATATTTGATTACAATTAACTCATTTTTGTATTTTTCAATATATTTAGTTACCTCATTTATTGGAGGCCCACTTTTGGGTAATATTTTTTCTAAATCCATTAATCTATTTTTAAATGATAAAAAAACATTAAGTAATAGTTTTAACTGTTGTTCTCTTCATGATAAATATTTGTTGAGCCATAGTTAAAATATTATTTATAGTCCAATAAATCACAAGTCCACTAGGGAAGGGTGCCAATATCACAGTTAAAAAAAGTGGAAAAAACATAAATATTTTTGCTTGCATTGCATCAGTAGGTGCTGGATTAAGTTTTTGCTGGACCCACATCGAAACTCCCATTGCTATAGGCCAAGCTCCAATTACAAGAAAAGAGGGAACATCGTACGGAAGCAAACCAAATAGATTAAATAAACTAGTAGGATCTCGCTCACTAAGATCTTGTATCCAACCAAAGAATGGCATTTGTCTCATTTCAATTGTTACAAATAAAACTTTATATAAAGCAAAGAAAACAGGAATTTGAACTAGTATAGGAAGACAACCTGACATTGGGTTTACTTTCTCTTTTTTGTACAGAGCCATCATCTCTTGTTGTAATTTCATCTTATCATTTTTATGAAGCTCCTTTAGTCTTACCATTTCAGGTTGAAGAGCCTTCATCTTTGCCATACTTCTAAATGAAAAGTTAGCTAGGGGAAAAAAAGCTAGTCTAATACAAATTGTAATAGCTATAATCGCTAAGCCATAATTTCCCAACAATTTAAAAAAGTAATCAATCCCAAAAAAAAGAGGTTTAGTTATAAAATATAAAAAACCCCAATCTATTACCAAGTCAAATTTATCAATATTTAATGATTTAGCGTAACCATCAATAATATCTACTCTTTTGGCAGCAACAATAATTTGTAATTTTTCCTCAATTTTGCTTTGACCTTTTAATTCTAACGGTTCAGTGGCTATAAAATTTGCCCTAAATTTTTTTTTATAATCAAAGGTAGTTTTAAACTCCTTTTGTTTTGGTGGTATTAATGAGGTAATCCAATATTTATCTCCGATACCCAACCAACCTTTTTCTGATACTCTCGAAAATTTTTTCTCTTGGATATCATCATAATCCTCCTCAATTAATTCATCATCCAATGTTGCAATTAAACCTTCATGAAGAATATAAAAATTTGATATTTCGGGGATCTTATTTCTTATGATTTGACCGTAAGAATAAAAATCATATTCATTATCTGTTGAATTAATTACTCTTTGTTTAATAGTAAATAAATATTTATCATCTATGGATATTTCTTTTTCAAATGTAATACCTTGTCTGTTAGCCCAAGAAAGTTTTACAGGAGACTGTTCAGTTAATTTGTTATTACCTAGCACTGACCAAATAGATTCTGAATTAGGAATCTCGATATTTTTGTCTGAGGTAACAAAGCCACTTTCTATAAAATATCCATTCTCAATATCTCTTGGACCTAAGAGTGTGACTTTTTCATTATTTTCTAAAGAGGTGTTGTAATTTTTAAATGTTAGATCATCTATTGCAGCTCCTTTTAAAGATATTGATCCAATAACACTTTCATTTTCAAATTGAATTCTTTTACTTTGACTTAAAGCATCATTTCTTGAAAGTTGTACCAATGTCTCTTTTTGATCCAAAATAGGCGTGTCAGTACTTTGTTCTGTTTTAGTTTTTTCTGATAAATTTTTATTTACTGTTGTTTTTTCAGGAATAAAGAAAAGCGAATAAAGAACGATTACCGCTGACGATAAGGCAATTGCTGCAATTACATTTTTAGTATCCATTATTTTTTAGCCTTTATATCTTTGCAAACTGGATCAAACCCCTCACCGCCTCCCAAAAATTTAATTGGATGACAAGAAAAAATTCTTTTTAAGCTCATATAAGAACCTTTAAATAGACCATACGATTTTAAGGCCTCTATACAGTAATCAGAGCATGTAGGCAAATATCTACAAGAATTCCCAAGCAAAGGACTAATTAAAAATTTATATCCCTTAATGAGTTTAATTAATATTTTAATGATAATTTTCATTATTTAATTTTTTTTAAGGTTTGAAATAAAGTTTCCTTTATATTTGTATACTCATTATTTAACATAGTTGACTTAGCAATAACAAGATATGAATAATTAAATTTCATTGATATTTTTTTAACTGCATCATTAATTATATTTCTTAATCTTCTTTTTATTTTATTTCTTTTAACGGCATTTCCAATTTTTTTTTTTGTAACAAAACTTATATTTAATTTTTTATCATCTTTATTACTTAAAATACCAAAGAAAACTGTTACATATTTATTTGATATTTTTTTCTTTTGAAGTAAATTTTTAAATTCTTCTTTTTTTGAAAGAGCAAGTATTTTGCTTTTCATTTTCTTAACCAGATACTGTTAAAGACTTTCTTCCGCGCGCTCGTCTTCTAGCTAAAAGTTTTTTTCCACCTTTAGTTTTCATTTTTGACCTAAAACCATGTTTTCTAGCTCTTTTGATTTTAGATGGTTGATATGTTCTTTTCATAAATGTGATAAAATTTCGCCCTTTATAGTAATTAAATATATAAATAGCAAATAGAAGATTTTATAAATACGATAATTAATAATGGAAAAAACTAAAAAAATTAAAATATTTATAGGTTTATCTTACTTAATTTTATTATCGGTATTTCTATTTTTATTTTTTTCAAAATTTAGTATTCAGGAAATCACATCTTATGATTTTATTAAAGAAAATAGAATATTTTTCTTAGAACTTAAAAATTCTAACTTAATTTTAGTTTCCATAATTTTTTTAATCTTCACAATATTATGGGTGTTCCCATTTTTAGGATTTGGATCTCCTATAGCTTTACTTGGTGGTTTTATCTTTGGAAAATGGATAGGAACTATTGTAGTTATTTTAGGATTAAGTTTTGGAGCAACCTTTTTATATATTTTTGGTAACTATTTCTTAAAAGATATAATTAAAGAACGATTTTCAAAAAAATTTCAAAATCTTCAAGTAAAATTTAAAGACTCAGAATTCTTATATTTATTGGTTTATCGTTTAATTGGAGGTATTCCTTGGCAACTAAGTTGTCTTTTACCGACAATTTTTAATGTAAAGATAAGTAATTTTTATTTTGCAACATTAATAGGAATCATTCCTACAGTTTTTTTAATGGTTTCTATTGGAAATGGGTTAGAAAAAGTAATCGATCAAAATTCTGAAGTTCCACTTATCACTGACATAATTTTTTCACCAGATATATATATTCCATTGCTAGCCTTTTTTAGTTTGATCTTTACATCAATTTTTTTAAGGAAATTATTTTATAAAAATTAGTGGTGCTCCCACCCTGTACTGACCAGGGAACTAGTCCTTACCAAGGACTTGTTATACCATTTAACTACAGAAGCAATAAATAGAAAATGTATTATTATTAACAATAAAGCATTTTTTTCAAATTATTGCCTTAATTTTTTTATTAATATACTCTATATCTAAATAGGAAATTTTATGGGCATTCATTACGATTATAAATCTACAAAAAGTGCTAAGCTGATGGAGAAACAGGCAAAAAGAGAAAAAAAATTAGCTGAAAAAAAAGCTAAAAGATTGGCGAAAGAAGGGGTTAAAAATAATGAAGAACCAAAAGAAAAATCATTAGATGCATCTAAACCTATAACGCTAGACTTTCTTACAAATCCAAATAAAGAATGATCGCTAAAGATAAAAATGAGCGTTTAAGATTAGCGCTTAGGAAAAATTTAAAAAAAAGAAAAATATTTCAAAAAAAAAATAAGAAAAAAAATGATATTAAATGATAAGCAAATAAAACAATTAGCTGCAGAACAAGAGATGATAACTCCTTTTGTAAATGAAAGTGTTGCTAAAGGTATAAGTCATGGACTTAATTCCTTTGGATATGATTTAAGATGTGGTTCTGAATTTAAAATATTTACAAATATTAAAGGTGCTACTGCTGATCCAAAAAATTTTAGTGAAGACAATTTTATAACAGTTAAAGGTGAGGACTCAATTCTAATTCCTCCAAACTCTTTTGCTTTAGCAAGTAGCTTAGAGTATTTTAAAATGCCCAGAAACGTCACAGGTCTAGTAACAGCTAAATCTTCTTATGCTAGATGTGGTCTTGGAACGCCACCAACCGTTCTGGAGGCTGGCTGGAGTGGCAACCTGGTCTTAGAATTTTCTAATCATACAAGTAATCAAATAAGATTATATGCAAATAGTGGAGCTGCTCAAATTCTATTTTTTCAAGGTGAGCAACCTGAAGTTTCTTACGCAGACAGAAATGGAAAGTATCAAGGCCAAACAGGTATTACTTTAGCAAAATTTAAATAGTTTATGGATAAATTTTTGATTGAAGGTCCTTGTAAAATTAAGGGTAAAATTTCAGTAGAACCTTCAAAGAATTCATCACTACCAATATTAGCGTCAACTTTATTATTTGATCAACCAGTTGTTATTAAAAACTTACCAAGAGTTAAAGATATAGAGACAATGATTTCTTTGTTACAATCTCTTGGTTCAAAAATAATTTTTTCAAAAGACAAGAGAAGTGTGAAAATTATTAATAAGAAAAAAATGAAAACTTTTGCCAGCTATTCAATTGTAAAAAAAATGAGAGGATCTTTTTTAGTTTTAGGGCCATTAATTGCGAAGTATTATAATTCTAAATGTTCGCTACCAGGTGGGTGCAATTTGGGTGCTAGGCCTGTAAATTATCACCTACAAGCATTAAAAAAATTAGGAATGAATTATCATTTGAAAGATGGATATATTTTAGGAAAATCGAAAGGGAAACTTAAAGGTACAAAAATAAATTTCCCCAAAATAAGTGTAGGAGCAACTGAAAATACTATTATCGCAGCAAGCTTAGCGAAAGGAAAGACAACTTTAAAAAATTGTGCAATAGAACCAGAAATAAAAGATCTTACAAATTTTTTAAATTTAGCTGGTGCAAAGATAAAGTGGTCTGGGAGAACTTGTAATATAATTGGTGTAAATTCATTAAAAGAAACAGAATATTCTGTCATGGGTGATAGAATAATGGCGGGTACCTTTTGTATAGCTGCTTGTCTTAACAAAGGAGAACTAGAGATACAAAATATAGATCCTAAAATAATTTATACAGAATTAAGTTTATTAAAAAAAATTGGAGCGAATATAAAAACTAAAGATAATAAAATTTTTATTAAAGGGCCAAAAAAAATTAAAAGTATCAAAAATATTAGGACTAAAGAATTTCCAGGAGTAGCAACTGACTTACAAAGTCAATTAATGGTTCTCATGTGTAAAGCCAATGGAAAAAGCACTATAACTGAAAATATTTTTGAAAATAGATTTATGCATGTTGCTGAATTAAGAAGACTTGGTGCAAAAATTACTATTAAAAATAATAAGGCTTTTATAGAGGGAAATACTTTTTTTAAAGCTTGTCCACTTATGAGCTCTGATCTTCGTGCATCAATAGCCCTTGTGCTTGCTGCGATGACAGCTGAAGGAGTTAGTCAGGTTGATCGTATATATCATCTTGATCGTGGGGCCGAAAATTTTGAGAATAAATTAAAAAAAATTGGTGTTAAAATTAAAAGACTTAAATAATGAGTAAGTATTTAGCTAGAATAATTGCAAGTGATCAAGAGGGGCTGCAAATGATTTCAGCCTGTAGCTCAGGGTCTAAAGTTAAAGTTGAAGATATAAAATATTTAGAATCAAGCAAAGTTTTTTTAATATCAATCGAAAGAACCAAAATTGAAAGCAATCAAGTAGACAAAAAAATTAGCAGTATTTGTAGGTTTGACTTTATTGACAAAGTACGATCCAAAAACATTGATCAATCAAAACACGAAATGATTTTAGAGTTGATAGGAATTGATTATTTGAAAAACAATGATGATTATGAAATAAATCTTATCTTTAATAACAATGCCCACATTGCTTTGACTACAGAAACAATTGAAGTAAGATTGGAAGATCAAAGTGAAATTAAAAAGTTATGAAAGTATTAAATAGTAATAGTAAGAATTTTGATAAATCTTTAGATATTTTACTTTTAAGAAGAAAAAATAAAATCCAGTCCAACTTAATTTCTGTAACGAAAATTATCAAAGATGTAAAAAAAAATGGGGATAAAGCTATTTTTAAATATGAAAAAAGATTTAACAAAAATAATGTAATTACTCCAACTTCTAGTCAAATAAAGAGCTCAATAAAATTGTTAGACAAAAAAGTTAAACAGGCTATTGATGCTGCATATAATAGAATCTATAAATTTCATTCATTACAAAAATTTAAAGATATTTCGTATACGGATAAATATAAAAATAGAGTTAATTATAGACATGTACCTTTAGAGTCAGTTGCAATTTATGTTCCAGGGTCAACAGCTTCATATCCATCAAGTGTATTAATGAGTGCAATTCCAGCTTTAGTTGCTGGTGTTAAAAGAATTGTTATGGTCAATCCTGGATATAAAGGAAAACAAAATCCTGCAGTTTTATATGCTGCTAGAAAATGTAAGATAAAAGAAATTTATTCAATAGGTGGCCCATCAGCAATTGCAGCAGTAGCTTATGGAACAAGAAAAATTAAACCAGTAAATAAAATTGTAGGACCAGGTAATTCTTATGTAGCTGCGGCTAAAAAAGAGGTGTTTGGAGATATTGGAATTGAGTCAATGACTGCGGGCCCATCCGAAGTTCTAATAGTTGCTGATAAAAATTCAAATCCTGAATGGATTGCAAGTGACTTAATAGGTCAAGCCGAACATGATCCACTTACACAATGTATTTTGATTTCAAAAGATAAAAAAATTTTAGAACAAACAAAAAACGCGATAGTAAGACAGTTAAAAGAAATACCAAGATCTTCAATTGCAAAAAAAAGTTTGATTACAAATGGGATACTGATGTTTGTTAATTCAGACAAGAAAATTATTGAAATTACTAATAAAATTGGACCAGAACATTTAGAATTAAATTTAAAAAATTATAAGTCTCTAGTTTTAAAAATTAAAAATGCTGGATCAATTTGTTTAGGCAAATATGCAGTGATGGCTATGACAGATTATGGTGTGCCGGGTACAAACCATATTCTTCCCACAAATATGTCAAGTAAATATTCAAGTGGTCTAAGTGTTTCTGAGTTTGTTAAAAAAATTTCATATATAAATTTATCAAAAAAGGGTATTGAAAGTCTTGGACCATCAGTTATAACTCTTGCAAATTATGAAGGGTTAGCTGGTCACGCTCAATCTGTTAAAAAAAGAATAAGGAGAAAATAAATTTGTCAAAACAAGACTTACTTGAATTTAAAGGTAAAGTAACTGACTTATTACCTAACGCTATGTTTAGAGTTCAATTAGAAAATGGTCATATTGTTACTGCACATACTGCAGGCAAATTAAGAAAAAATAGAATAAGAGTATTACAAGGTGATAATGTGACAGTAGAAATGACCCCTTATGATCTTACAAAAGGCAGAATAATCTTTAGAGGTTAATCTTTTGCCTCGGTAGCTCAGGAGTAGAGCAGAGCCCTGAAAAGGCTTGTGTCGGAGGTGCGAATCCTTCCCGAGGCACCATCAAAATATCTTGAAAATTCTGATAATAAAAATTAACATCGGGAGATAATAATAACAAAAGGACTAAGAAATAAGATGAGTACATTAAAAGGAACAGTTAAATGGTTCAATGGCAAGAAGGGCTTTGGATTCATTGAAAGAGAAGATAAAGAAAAAGATGCTTTTGTCCATGCGAGCGCAGTTAAAGCAGCTGGTATGAGATACCTCAATGAAGGTGATAAAATAGAATTTACTCTTGAAGATGGTCCAAAAGGTCCATCAGCTGTAAATTTAAAAAAATTAGACTAATATTAAAATTTTAAAAAGACGTTTTTCTTAGAAATAGATTTACGTCCATTTCTTTTAAGGGTTGAATAATTTAAATATTTGTCATAAAAGACCCACATGATTATAAATAATACATTGATGATGACTTCAAACAGTTCTCACAGAATCTGTTTCCATAGCCTATAGGCTATTTATTTATAATATAATTTTAAATCCACACAAAAATAATATAAAAACAAGGAATGCCTGGGTGGTGTAACGGTTAGCACGAAAGTTTGTGGAACTTTAAGTTTGAGTTCGATTCTCAGCCCGGGTACCAAAAAATGAATAAAGAAAATAAACTAGTTCCTGGATTACCTTCAGGATTTGAAGATCGTTGGGATAAAAAAATTCTTCTCAAAAAAAAGCTTTTAGAAGCTATTGAGAATAATTTTATAAAATTCGGAGCAGAAGCTCTAGAAACTCCTTCGTTCGAAATCTCAGAAAATATTGGATCTTTTTTGGCAGAAGATGAAGCCAATTCTATGTCCGATGTATTCTCATTTAAGGATGGAGACAAGAATATAACTCTTCGTTATGATCTCTCAAGCCCTCTTGCAAGATTTTATGCTCAAAACAACCAGGAACTTCCATCAATTTTTAAGCGATATCAAATTCAAAATGTATTCAGAAATGAAAAAGCTGGAAATGGTCGATACAGAGAATTTATGCAAGCAGATTTTGATATTGTTGGAAATGTTGATCCTGCACAAGCAAATGCAGAGCTTTGTAATTTAATATCAAGCACACTAGTAAATTGTGGATTAAAAAAAGATCAATTTACAATTAACGTGAGTAATAGAAAAATAGTTCAGGGTTTGATTGATGATTTAAAAATTTCTGAAGAAAAACAAAAACAAGTTATTAGAGCAATTGATAAACTCGACAAGCCTGGTTTTGGATTAAGGGGTGTTGAAGACTTACTTAAAAAAGAGAGAAAAGATCAAAGTGGAGCTGTCACTAAAGGAGCTGATTTAAGCGATGAACAGGCAGCACAAATATTAAATTTTTTAAAAATAAAAGATTTAAAAAGATTAAAAGAAACTTTAAAAAATCCATTATCTCAAGAAGGAATCAAAGAATTAGAAGATGTGTTGCAAGTGCTTGGATATGGTTTGAATTTTAATCAAATTAAAACAAACTTTACAATTGTGAGAGGGCTTTCGTACTATGATTCATTTATAGTCGAAACAAATTTAAATTTCAAAGTGACTAATAACAAAGGTAAAGAAATTGAGTTAGGTAGTATCTGTTCAGGAGGATCGTACGCCAAACTTATTTCAAGATTTAGAGGCATTGATGTTCCTGGGACTGGAATTAGTTTTGGTGTAGACAGGTTGTTATTTGCATTAATGCAATTAAACCAAATTCAAGTAGAAGATCAAAAACCAGTTTTAGTTTGTGTCATGGATGAAAAATACTTAAAGAATTATTATGAAATTGTTGATCAGTTAAGAGACAATAATATTAATGCAGAAGTTTTTTTAAATACTAAAAAAAACCTTGGTAAACAACTCGATTTGGCAAACAAGCGTGAATTAAAAGCTGCGATTATTTGTGGAGAAAATGAGTTTAACGATAATACTGTGACAATTAAAAACCTTAGAGGTGTAAAGGGTGAAAATAACCAAACAATTCCTAGATCAAATTTAATAAATGAAATCAAAAAACTTTTCTGAAAAAATCCTAAGATCTGTTAAAGGCAAGGGATTTAAATATGTTGAATTACCCTCAGTAATTGAAACTAATCACATTGTTCAAAGATCTGGTGAAAATTTTAGAAAATTCATTTTTTCATTTATTGATCAAAATGGAAATGAGTTATGTTTACGTCCTGATTTAACAATAGTCTCATGCCTAAGATATTTAGAGAATAACTTAAGAGGTAAAGAAAAAATATTTTATAGTGGGCAAGCTTATAGGAAATCTCAAAATAAAAAAGACTCTATAATTAGAAATCAAATTGGATTTGAAATCATTGGTTCTAAGAATGAAAAAAGGGATGATAAAGAAATTATTAATACCTCTTTAAATTCTCTAAAAAATTTAAAATATACCTCGGGCACTTTAACATTAGGAAATGTTGAAATATTTAAACTTTTAATATCTAAACTAGATATTCCAACCAGATGGAAATTAAGATTATCAAGACATTTTTGGAGAGAAGACTACTTTAATGATTTGTTAAAAAGGTTAGAAACAAATTCTGATGTTGATCCAACAATTGTTGAAATAGATAAAAAACGTTATTTAAAAATGCTTAAAAGTGAAAAGAACTCAATCGTTGCTGAAAGATCAATTGATGAAATTTTAAAGCGATTTGATAAAAAGATAAAAGATCCAAGACGTCCAAGTAAAGGAAGAAATGTATCAAAAATTATTAGAGAGTTTTTAAAGATTAAATGTCCAATTAACAAAACTACTAATGTTTTAAATAAATTTTTTAAGAAATATCAAATAAACTTATTAGTAGATAAAAGATATTTTCCAACCTCAATGAACAAAACTTCAAAACTAAATGTAGTTTTTTCTACTTCTTTTGGAAGACAACTTGAATATTACACAGGTATGGTTTTTAAAATTGATATTAAATCAAATAATAAGATTAAAAATATAATTAATGGTGGAAGGTATGATCAATTAATTTCTGACCTTGGATCTAAAAAACAAATATCAGCAGTAGGGGCTGCTTTAAATTTAAATTATTAAAATGAAAAATATAATCAATATAGGAATCCCAAGTAAAGGCAGACTAAGAAAAGATGTTTTAAATATCTTTAAAAAAAAAAGATTAAAACTAATTTCTGAAAGAGGTGAGAGAGACTTAATTGGTTCTATTAAAAGTAAATCAAATGTTAAGATTCTTTATTTACATGCAAGAGAAATTATTCAAAGATTAGGAGATGGTTCTTTAGATATAGGTTTTTCGGGGTTTGATTTGCTTAAAGAAGGAGAGATTAATATTCAAAAAAAAATTAACTTAATCAAAAAATATGAGTTTGGAAAAGCAACTCTAGTTGTTGCTATTCCAGATCCATGGATTGATGTTCAAACAGTTGCTGATTTAGAAGAAATTGCATTTGAGTTTAGAGATAAAAAGAAAAAAAAATTAAGAGTTGCTACTAAATATCCAAATCTAACTAAAGAATTCTTATTCTCAAAAGGTGTAACTCAATTTCAGCTAGTCGAAAGTTTGGGTGCTACCGAGGCCTACCCTTTTACAGGTTCCGCGAATTTGATTACTGATATCAGTTCCACTGGTGAGACTATAAAAAGTAATAACTTACGTGTCCTTAAAGATGGTGAGATTTTAAAATCCCAAGCATGTATTTTTACCTCAAAGAAAAATTTTAAGAAAAAAGGTTTAAAAGCTTTAGTCAAATTACTTACCAAGTAATTTATCTTTAAAATAAATAAGGATTATTTTGATAATATCTAAATTCCTGAATATTGCATAAAGAGCCATCAAAACGGCTATAACAAATATAATTTTCAAAATAAGATAAAATTCCATTAAAAACCCTTATAATACAAGTTACGAATCATGGACACAATTTTATTAATTATTTTAGTTTCTTTATTAAGTACGACATTAGCTATTTTGTATTTGAATATCAGATCTAAACCAAAGTCAGACAATAAAGAGTCAGAGGAAATAGCCAACTTAAAAACTGAAATAGTTACATTAAAAGATACCTTAAATAATACTATAAATACTTCACTTGGCACCATGTCGACTTCCTTCAATGCATTATCAACTGGGGTTACAAAGGATATGACTGAAGCCTTAACAAAAGTTGATGAGAAGGTTGGTAATTTTAATCAACAGGTACAATTATTAAATCAAAGCCAGGAGGGTATTACTAAAATTTTAGCAGGTGTTAAAAAATATGGAACCTTAGCAGAGTATTCTCTTGATGCTTTAATTAAAGATTTATTGCCTGCATCTCAATTCATGACAAATGTTAAAATGAAAGAAGATACGAGTGAAAATGTAGAATTTGCAATTAAACTTCAAGGGGATGTTTTAGTTCCAGTAGACTCTCATTTTCCTGTAGAAAAATTTAAAGCAATTACTGATGCACATGAAGCTGATGATAAAAGAGAAGTTGCTGATGCTAGAACAAAGCTAGCAAATGCTTTTAAAGCTAAAGCTAAAAGTGTAATGGAAAAATATATAGTTCCACCTAAATCAACAGATTTTGCAATAGTGTATGCACCAACAGAAAGTCTTTATAAAGAATTGACTGAATATCAAGATCCAAGCACTAAAGAACTATTAACTCAAGAACTAATGAAAAAATATAAAATAGTAATTTGTGGCCCTAATACTCTTTCAGCTTATTTACAATCCTTACATATGGGTTTTCAATCATTGAAAGTTCAAAAGGGAGCTACAGAAATATATAATCATCTTAAAACTATTACCACAAGATTTGGAAAACATTTTGATAATATAATTACTCTTAGAAAAAAATTAGAAGAAGCGATGAGTGTAGTAGATAAGTTTGGTACTGATGCAAGGTCAATCAGTAGAACTTTAGAAAATATAAAAGATCCCGAGCAGGTTGAGAAAGCTCTTCAATCAGAAAATGTAGAAAAGTTTGTTGAAAGAAACAAGCAACTTAAAAATTAATTTCTTTTTTCCTTTAATACCGATTATAAGAAACCTCATGCAATGGAATAGAAAATATGATTATCCTTCGTCATCAAGAGCAACAGTAGAGGGAATTAGAAGATATGTACTAGGAGAGTCAAAACTACCAAGTGTTACTTCGATTTTAGACGCAACTAAATCTGAAGAAGATAAAGCAGCTTTAGCTAATTGGCGCGAAAGAACTGGTCAAAAAGAAGCTGAAGCAATTACAAAAGCTGCAAGCAGTCGAGGTTCAAAAATGCATAACTATTTAGAGTCTTTTCTTTTAGGAAGAGAAAATTTAAGTTTTTTCGAAGATGGAGAACAATACAAATCTATGGCTAAAGAAATTATTGATAAAGGTTTAAAAAATAGGTTAGAAGAAATATGGGGAGTTGAATGCACACTTTACTATCCAGAAAAATATGCGGGAACTGCTGATTGTGTTGGAGTTTATGAAGATAAACAAACAATTATTGATTTTAAACAAAGCAATAAACCAAAAAAAGCTGAGTATATAGACTCTTGGTTTTTACAAACCAGTGCATATTCTTTAGCTCACAATATTGTGTATAACACAAACATCACATCTTGTGTAATTCTTGTTTGTACAGTAGATAATCTTTTTCAAGAATTTAAAATTCAAGGCTCCGAGTTGATAGCTTATCAAAATTTATTTTTGGGAAGATTAAAAAAGTTTAATGAAATGAATAATTTAGATTAGCAAAAAAATGGATAAAATAGTAATTTACGACACAGAAACAACTAACAGTACTATTTGGGGATCAATTATTGAAGTTGGAGCAGTTGTAGTTGATAAAAATCTTAAAGAGATTGGAAAACTAAATATCAGAGGCAGAATGCCAGAGGGAGAAGTCCCTTCTGCTAAAGCACTTTTAGTTAACTCTACAAGTATTGATTTACTTACTAAAGGCAATTATTCACATTATGAATTTTTAGGTGCAGTTGAAAATTTCTTTGTAAAAGCTGCTCCTGCTTTGTTTATGGGCTGGAGTAATTTAAATTTTGACAGAAGAATGTTTCATTTCAATTTTTTTAAGGGAAATAGGTATCCTTATTTAACTCACTCCTCACCAAACCAGGAACATGATGGTTTACATGTAGCAAGAGCTGCCCAAACTATAGATTCTAAAACATTAAAAACAGAATTAACAGAAGCAGGAAATGAGAGTTTGGCCTTGGAGGGTTTGGCCCGTCAGCAAGGTTTTGATACTTCAGCAGCCCACACTGCTTATGTAGATGCACATAATTCCTTAAAAATTTTAAGAATTATTAAAGACAAACATAAAACAAACTGGGAAAAATTTTTAGGTACTTCGACAAAAAGTAGTGTGGAGTCTATTTTAAAAGGCGAAGGCATATATTCAATTTTTGAAAATGTTAAGGGAAGAAATATGATGTATCTAGTTTGTACATTACATCCAGCTCATTGTTTTCATCCTTCTTATACATCTTGGGGGTATTTATGGGATTTAAGAAGAGATCCACAACCATTTTTAAATATGTCAGTAAATGAGCTTAAAGCAAATTTGAAAAAGATCAGTCCTAAAGCACTTCGGGTGATTAAGACTAATAAAGCTCCAATAGTTTTAGATAAAAAGTTTGCATTAAAAGAAAAGGCATATTCAGATCTTGATTTAGAGACAATTAAAAAAAGAGCAGAATTATTGAGAAGCAGCGAAAAATTTTGTCAAAATATTCAAATTATTAATAGAGAAGCAGCAGAGGAAAAAGCACAAACCAAAACTCAAGAAGATTTATTGCCAGAAGAAACTTTGTATGAAAAGTTTATTCCAAATAAAGATACTTCCCTATTCAAAATATGGCACAGCTCTTCCTGGGAAGACAAATTAAGAATGTTAGATAAATTTCAAGATAAAAGATGTAGTTGGTTTGGGCAAAAAATTATCTATCAAGAAGCACCACAAATTTTACCACCAGATTTATATAAAAATATTAAAAGCGAAATTGCGAGACGAATTTTAAGTAAAAACAAAGAAAAGTGGCAAACAATAGGGATGGCTTATAACGAGATTGATATATTACGAGATCAAGCAGATAATAAAGATGATGAAGATGAACTTAAAAAGTTAGATGAAATTAATGAATTTATTATGTCTATTGAAAAAAAATATGAAATTGCCTAGTTGACTTTAGGATACTTATTAATAGAAAGGAATTATGCTTATAGATTTTAAAGACGAAGACTTTGATAATAAAGTAAAAAATGAAGATGTATCAGTTATTCAATTTAGTGCTGCTTGGTGTGGACCATGTAAAGCCTTAAAGCCGGTCATGGATAAATTAGCTGTAGAGTATAAAGATAAAGCAGGATTTTATTATGCAGATATTGAAGATGGTGGGATAAATACAGGAAGTGCCGCAGGAATAAGAGGCGTGCCTACAGTTATTATTTATAAAAAAGGTGTAGAAGTAGATAGAAAAGTTGGTGGAGTTCCAGAAAGCCACATGAAAGAATTTTTAGAAAAAAATATCTAATTTAAGTTTAAAACTTCTGAACATAGATAAAGTGATCCAGTAATTAATAATAAGTCTCCTTGATTTAATTCTATAGATTTTATAGCCTTCTCAACACTTTCTGCATAACTAACATTTGGTAAGTGTTTAAATTTATTTTTTAACTTTTTACCGCTAATAGCATTTGGTTGATTTGGGATATCGACGGTTGTTATTGATGCAACATTTTTTAGATATCTAATATAACTTTCGTGATCTTTATTAGCCATCATCCCAACTATTATATGTTTATTGCAGTCTAAACCTTGGAGGTAATCATTTAATACCCTTGCACCATCTTCATTATGATCTCCTGATATTAAAAAAAGATTATCCTTAACTAAATTTTTTAAGTTTCCGGTAGTAATCTCTTGAAGTCTTGCAATATTGTTAATTTTTTGAAGGCCTAATTTGATATTTTCATCTTTTATGTCAAAATCTAACGTTCTTAAAGTTACTATAGCAGTTGAAATATTTTCTAATTGGTGCAGCCCAAGAACATTTGGCTCTGGTAATTTCAATCCACCAAATTTATCTTCATAATAAAAGTAACCATTTTCTCCATTTGTAAATGAAAAGTCTTCATTAAAGTAAATTTTATTTGATTTATTTTTAGAAATATTTTTTTTGATTAAGTCCATCGTATTTTGATTTTGTTTTGCAACTATAATGTTCGAATCTAAAAGATTTGAAGTTTTTTCAAACACAATTTTTTCTATAGTTTGGTCATTTTTAGGAAGCCAGTCTAAATGATCTTTGCTTATTGATGTTATGATGGTTGCTAAATTTTTCTTCATTATGTTAGTAGCATCAAATCTAAAAAATAAACCTGACTCAACTAAATTAATATTTTCTGGATATTGAGCAGCTTTATAAAAATAACATGCTGTAAGAATTTCAAAAAAAGTAATTGGTTGATCGTTATTAACTTTCTCTACTTCCTCAAAAAGGTCCACTATTTCATCATCTTTTAATTCTTGATTATTAAATACAAACCTTTCATTAATTTTTCGTATATGGGGGCTGGTATAAACATTACATTTAATTTTTGCTTCCTTTAATATTGAATAACACGCTTGAATAGTTGAATTTTTTCCATTTGTACCTACTACATTAACAACTTTAATTTTATTTTGTGGATTTCCTAGCTTTTTACAAAGACTTAAAATTCGATCTAAACTTAGATCAATTTCTTTAGGATGCAATTTTAGAAAGCGACTGAGTATCTTCTGTAATTTCATTTTCTTCAGTGCTTATAACAGAATTTTTCTTTAACAATATTGATAATAAATTAGCAATTCTTTCTGAAAGATCTTTTCTTTCTACAATTAAATCGACAAATCCTGTCTTTTCAACATATTCACTTTTTTGAAAGCCTTCTGGTAATTCCTCTTTAACAGTGCCTTGAATAACTCTAGCACCCGCAAATGCAATTAAGGCATCAGGTTCAGCTATATGAATGTCACCTAGCATTGCGTAGGATGCGGTTATACCTCCAGCGGTAGGGTCCGTAATACAAACCAGATAAGGAAGTTTATTATCTTTAAGTTCGTTTATAGCTAGTGTGGTTCTGGTCATTTGAGATAAAGAAATTAAACTCTCCATCATTCTCATGCCCCCACCCGAACTTATACATAAAAATGGTGTTTGATTTTCTATCGCATATTGAACTCCATATAAAAATGCTTCTCCCTCTGCCGCCGCCATTGAAGCACCTAAAAATTCAAAATCAGAAGCGACAGCTGTAATTTTGATATTATTAATTGTTCCACAAACAACCATCATTCCACAATCCATTCCAGTTTTTTTTCTGGCACTTTTAAGTCTGTCCTTATAAGATTTCGAGTCTGTCCAGTCTAGAGGGTCATCTTTAGGAATAGGTGTTTTAAATATTTCGTAATTATTTTTTCCGAACAAAATATCAAATCTTTGTCTAGGATTAATTCTGTGGTGTTTATTACAGTCAGGACATACCCAAAGATTTTTCTCTAGATCTTTTTTGAGAATAGGTCCTTTGCAACATGATGTCCAATTACTATTAGCTATATCCTCTTTTGAAGCCCTTTTGTGAATTGCAGATTTTATTTTTTCACCGGCTTTAATTATTTTAGTAATCCAATTCATCTAATTTTATTTATTAATTTTCTAACTACATTAGTAACATTTATGACAGGATTTTGTCTTTTTTTTAAGGAACTTGTAATTTCCTTACAAATTTGGCTTCCTACAACTAATCCGTCGGCTTTTTTTAATGATTTTATAGTTTTTTCAGTTATACCAAATCCGATAACTACATTCTTAGATTTATTTAAGTTCTTGATTTTTTGATATTCTTTTAAAATTTTTTGTGGAGAAACTTTAAGTTTTCCACCAGTAGTAGATAACATACTAATATAATACACCATGTCGTGGGAGTTTTTAATAATTTTTTTTAATCTTAACTTTGAAGTAGTAGGTGAAATAAGTTGAATAAAATTAATTTTTTTTTTTTTACATTTTATTGCAAACTTCTTATTTTCTGGATAAGGCAAGTCAACAACTATCAAGCCATCAACTTTTGATTGTCTACATTTTGAAATAAATTTATTTTCATTATATTGATAAATCATATTATAATAACCCATTAGAATAATTGGTTTATTATTTTTAATTTTTTTAAATTTACTAACAATTGAGAATACATCATTAATTTTAATCCCATTCTTTATTGCGCGGTAAGAACTAGTTTGAATTTGACCACCATCTGCAATAGGAGTGTTGTGTGGGAATCCTAGTTCACAAATATCTGCATATTTTGAGATTGATTTTAAAATCTCTAATGATTTTTTTTTTGAATTATCACCTGCTACTATGTATGTAAGAAGAGCAGGCCTATTTTCTTTTTTTGCATTTTTAAAAGATTGATTGATTAATGAATTATTCATTAATACTTACCTAATCGTTTTTTTAAAATATCTCTATCCTTTTTAGCATCACCACAGGAATTAACTATTAGAATTGTATCTTTACTTAACTTTGGTGCAATCTTTATTGCTTCAGCAAAAGCATGGCTCGGTTCTAAACTTGGATTGAGTTTTTCAAATTTTGTTACCATCTTATATGCGTTTAGTGCGGCCTCATCTGTTGCATAAGTATACCTCGCTCTTTTTGTATCTTTTAAAAAACAATGAATTGGGCTGACACCAGGATAATCTAATCCAGCACTAATAGACTCAGTTTCATTGATTTGTCCCTCTTTATCTTGACACACATAAGACGCGGCACCATGTAAAATTCCAATTTTAGCATTTCTACTTAAAGGAGCGGCGTGTAATTTTGATTTTTCTGGACCTCCAGCTTCTACACCTATTAATTCAATTTGCTTTTTATCATAATCAATAAATTCACTCCAAAATCCATAGGCCGAACTTCCACCTCCAACACAATTAATTAGTTTTATTTTTTTTGGGATTTTCTTAAATTCTTTCTTTAATTGAGTTTTAAGCTCTCTTGATATTTGTGTAGTAGAAAATCCACAAATTTTAACAAAAATATTCGGGCCTACAGTAGAGCCAACACACATATGAGTATTATCACAATTTGAAACCCAATATCTCATACATTCACTAACTGCATCAACCAAAGTTTGGCTTCCAGAATATACTGGTATAATTTCTGCACCATTTTTCCTAATTGCGATGCAGTTAGGTTTTTGTCTTTTAATATCTTTTGCCCCCATAAAAATCTTACATTTCAACCCAAACTTTTTTGCAGCCATACTTAACATTTTTCCTGCATATCCAGCTCCAGTATCACCTACTATATATTTTTTTCCCATTGCTTTACAAATTAAGGCATGAACTGTTGCATTATATATTTTATGAGCTCCGCCATTAGCATCTGAAACAACTTTTGCCCATATTTGTGCACCCCCTAAATGAGTAGATAAATTTTCTAATTTAAGAAATGGTGTTGGAGACCCTATATAATTTTTAAAATAATAATCCTTTTTTTTTAAAAACACTTTGTTTTTTCTAAGTTTTTGAAATTCTTTTGTAAGGTCTTCTACTGGTTTCTTTAAAGTTTCAGGAATAAAACTTCCACCAAACTTACCACCCCAAAATCCGTATTTATCATGTTGATCAATTAAAGGTATGTTTTTTTTAATTTTCATATTATGTATTTTTAATTTTGTTTAAGAAAATTTCTATTTTGGAAACATCTTTTAGTCCAGCAGTTTCAAGTCCACCAGATATATCAATAATATCTGCTATTTTTTTATAATTTTCAAGATTATCATTAATTTGGATATTTCCTGCCACCATAACCTCTTTGTTCAAATTAAGCTTTAAATTTTCAATTAATTTATGATTAAACGACATACTTTTCTCATATCCTTTGCTATCAAATAAATAGATATCAGTTATGTCTGTATAAAGTTTATATTCATTAATATCATTTTTATTTTCAATAGTTATCGAAGTTATAACTTTCTTCTTATATTTCTTTTTAATAGATTTAATTTGTACAGGATCAGAGTCATATATTTGATAATAGTCAAAGGGTAAATCTTTAATCTGTTCAAGTATATTATTTTGAGGTTTTACTAGTACAGCTACATATTGACAGTTTTTTTTATCTATTTTTAATAATTCTTTTAGTTTTTCAAAACTAACATGCCTTTTTGATTTTGGATAATTAACTATAAATCCTACGAATTGAGGTGAGTGTGTGTGATTTGTTATGTACCGCAATGTTTTGGAGTCAGAAACTCCACATATTTTGGATTTAAGTGTCATTGACTTAGGTGGTTTATCAACTTTTTAATATTTTTTTTTATATCATTTTTTGTTATTGATCTTCCCATTACAATACCAGAAACATTATTCTTAAAAGCATTAAGAGGAGTCATTATTCTTGATTGATCATTAGATTTATCGTTAGGTAGTCTAATTCCTGGTGTTACAATAAATAAATTCTTAAATTTTTTTCTTACATCTTTCGCCTCATGGGCTGAACATACTATTCCATCACAACCTGATTTTTTAATTAAACTTGCTTGCTTAAGGACTATCTGTCTTACATTTTTTGTATACCCAATTCTTTTAAGAGACTCATTATTTAAACTAGTTAATATTGTAACACCTAAAATTTTTAAATTTTTGTTTGTTTTTTTTGCTCTTTTTTTAACAGCTCTAAGCATTTCAAGGCCACCACTTGCATGCACTGTTAAATACTTACAATTTTTTAAATCCTTAAGTGAGTCGATAGCGGAAAAAGATGTTTTTGGAATATCGTTAATTTTTAGATCTAACCAAAATTCATTTTTAAAATTTTCAAGGAATTTTCTACCTCCCTTTGAATAAAAAAATTGAAGACCAAATTTTGGTACTATTTTTAATTTCGAAGTTTTGGTATTTCTTATTATCTTTTTTACTTCATTTATGTTGGATGTATCACAAGCAACAAAAATAATTTTTTTATTCATCATTTATTTTTTTAAACAAATCTTTAGTCATTTTGAAGTGAATAATTCTTTTTTTGGCGGTATTTACTTTCTCTCCAGTTTTTGGATTCCTTGAGATTCTAGCTTTTTGTATATTGGTTGAAAAAATTCCAAATCCTCTTAATTCGACTCTTTCTCCTTTTTTTAGAGTTATTTTTATTTCATCAAGAATTATGTCTATGATTTTTTCTAAATCTTTTTTCAGAAAGTTTGGATAATTTTTTGAAAGTTGTTTTAAAAGCTTTGATTTTACAATAGCCAAATTATAATTTTCTATTTTTTACTTTTTTTGTTTTTCAAATCCTCAGACAAAGACGAAAAGGGTAAATTCTTTCCTGAACCCTCTGAACCATATTTTTCTAGCGCCTCTTTTTTTTCTATTTCTTCAAAAAGCTTTATACTAAGAATGACCTTTCTTTTTGTGAAATCTAGATCTGCAATTGCACAATCAATTCTTTCATCTCCCGTAAACCTTGATGGTCTAGCGTCTGCTGCATTAATTGCTATAAGAGATTTTTTTATTTGAAAATCCATATCACAACCCTCAGGCCTTACTGTCAAACCCTTATTATCAGTAGAAATAATCTTAACTGTTATAATTTGATTAACTTTTTTATCCTTAAACCAATCAAACGGGTCTGCTTGTGTTTGTTTTAAACCAACTCTAATTTTTTGTTCTAAAGTTTTGATTTCTAAAACTTTAACTTCTATTTTATCACCTTTTTTGTATTTATTAAGTTCTTCCTCACCATTATTTTTATAAGTTAGATCATTACAGTGCAAAAATGTATCAATATTAAATTCCTCAGGTTTTACAAATAAAGAATATTCATTTTTATTTATAATTTCACCTGTAAAGTTTTCTCCTACAGGAAATTTTTTCTCAAATTTTTCAAAAGGATTATCTTGTGTCAATTTATGAGAAATTGCCACTCTTCTTTTTGTTTTATCAATTTCTGTAATTACACAATCTATTTCGTCACCAATATTAAACATTTTTTTTGCTGAAACATTTTTTTTATTCCAGCTAAGTTCACTTGAGTGAAGAAGCGTTGTTAGACCTGGTTCAAGCTCACAAAAAGCACCAAAATCCATAATCTTCATTACCTTAGCTTTATAAATTTTATTTAATTCATAATTTTCGATATGTTCAAAAGGGTCTGGAGACAATTGTTTTACTGAACACCCAACTTGTAATTTTTCTTTATCAACTGAAATTACTTTAAGATCATGTTTTTCACCTATACTAAAAACTTCATCTGGATGATTAACTCTTGAATAAGAAATTTCTTGTAAGTGTACTAATACATCTAATTCGTTATTTACATTAAAGAAACATCCAAATGAGCTATAACCTTTTACTTCTGCACCTTTAATAATATCTCCAATCTTATACTTTTCTATTATCTTAATTTTGTCTTCTTTTTTAAATGAAGAGATGATTTCGCGTCTAGACACACATGCGTTACCCCTAATTTTGTCTAATTTAATAAGTGCAAATTTTTGAGGCTCATTCATTAAATGACTTATATCTTTCAAGGGCTTATCGCTTATTTGAGATCCAGGTAAAAACATTAGTGATCCAGTATCTATGTGTTCTACTATACATCCTCCCTTACATTTCGATGTAATTTTACCCATTATAGGTTCGTTTTTTTCATAAGCCTCCACAAGTTTATCCCACCCTTTAATTTTTTGGGCTTTACTAGCTGATACTAAAACTTCTCCATTTTTATCCTCAATTTTTTCTAATAAGACTGGAATTGTTTCACCTAATTTAATCTTTTCTGAAAGACCCATACTTTTTAACTCGTTAATATCTAAAACTGGCTCACTTTTAAGACCTTCAACAAAAAGGAATACGAATTTTTCAGTAATTTTATTTATTTTTCCTTCTATAATTTTTCCTTCTTCAATTTGTATCTTTGAAAGTTGATTATTTAAAAGTTGTTCAAACTCTTTAGACTGAGGTGTATTTAAATTTTTGTATATTTCCATGTATGTTATATGCTCTTAATTAAAAGCAGGAACTTCTACTTAAATTTAATATAATTAGCAACAGTAAAAATTTGTTTAAATTTGGCTTATTTTTTACATTAATTTTTTAAGAGTTTTCAAAAATGTGGGAAAAGATGTTTTAATTGACTCAAAGTCATATATATCCCAATTCCCCTTAGTTTTGAAGGTCAGAGCAGCAATAACACTCATCATGAACACTCTGTGATCTTTAAGAAAATTTTTTATTTGTATGTTATTTTTAATAATTAGATTCGGATTACCATATATTTTTATAGAATTTTTTGTTAATTTAGTTCTGATACCCATATAGTTCAAAATCTTTGATCCCCAAATTAATCTTGGACTTTCTTTTTGATTAAGTTCAGCTAGGTTTTTAAATATAGAGATACCCTTCGATTTTGCCGCAACTAAAAAAATGATTAAAAATTCGTCTATTGCTCTACTATTATATTTTGTTGGACAGTTAATAGCTTTTAAATTTTTTGAACTTTTTACAAAAATATCCGCAGTCTTTTCACCTTTATAATTTTTCTTGTTTAAAATTTTAATTGAAGCCCCCATTTTTTTTAAAATATCAATTATACCAATTCTTGAGGGGTTTATATTAATATTTTTAATTAGTAGTTTTGAGTCTTCAGATAGGATTGTCAAAACTATAAAAAAAGAACAAGAGCTTATATCACCAGGAATTTTATAATTAAGAGGCTTGATGTTTTTAACTCCCCTAACTTGAATTATATCATATTTTTTATATTTTTTTATTCTTAGGGGTATCTTTAAGTATTTAAATAATATTTCTGTGTGGTCCCTAGATTTTTTTGCTTTTATTTTTGTAACTCCTTCTGACTTTAATGCAGCAAGCATAATACTTGTTTTGCATTGTGCTGAACCTTTGTTTTCAATGTAGTCAATTGATTTAGGTTTATTTATTCCTTTCATGGTCAAAGGAAGAGTTTTTTTTAGAGAAAATGAAGCACCAAATTTTTTTAAAGGCTTTATAACTCTGGAGAAGTCTCTCTTAGATAAACTTTTATCACCTGTTAGTTTAATTTTATTATCATAATTTATTAATAAACCTAATATTAACCTTCCAAGAGTACCAGAATTTCCAGCGTTTAAGATTAAATTTTCTTTTTGTTTATAATTGAGTCCTACTCCAATAATGATACATTTATCTTTAGACATTTTAACTTTTGCTCCTAATTTTTTTACACAATGTAAAGCACTAAATACATCTTCAGATTTTAATAAGTTATAAGCGACTGATTTTTTTTTTGATAAAGATGAAAGCAAGACCCATCTTATTGAAAGGCTTTTATCACCCTCAACTGAAATTGTTTTATTAAATGAATTAATTAGCTTATTTATTTTTAATGACTTTTTCATTATAAAAATTATAAAAAGATATTAAAAAAACTCTCCAAAATATTCAGTTTTTGCATTTTGATCTTTAATTAGTTTATTAGGAGAGCCTTCGGCAATAATCTTACAATTTGACAATATAAGAGCTCTATCTACTATTGACAAAAGCTCTCTAGCTTGATGTTCACATATTATTATACACATATTTGGTTTTTCTTTTTGTAAATTGACTAATATTTCTTTTAACATATGTATTGTTAAAACATCTAATGCTGCAAATATTTCATCACATAAAAGAATTTTAGGATCACCAAGAAGAGCCATACATATAACTAGTTTACGCCTTTGTCCTCCAGATAAAAACTTGGCTTTTATTTCTTGAACATTATCGAGAGCAAATTTTGAAATTAGGTGATGAATTTTTGAGACTCTTTCTCTTTCATCTTTAATAATTATTTCTCCTATAGCTTTTAAATTTTCTAATAAACTTAAATCGTTGAAGAAACCTCCGTATTGAGGCACATATCCAATTTTATATTTTTTTGCCCTCAAAAAGATAGGATAAGAAGTTGCATCAGATCCTTCTATAATAATCTTTCCAAAATCAGGTTTTACTAAACCCATAAGAATATTAAAAATTGTACTTTTACCTGCTCCATTAGGCCCTAAAAGCCCAATTATTTCTCCAGAATTCATGCTAAAGCTTATATTGTCTAATATCTGTCTTTTACCAAAAGACAAAGATATTTTTTCAAGCCTTGCCACTGGAAGTTTATTTTTAAAAGCTTTTATTCTGAATTTTTTAATTAGTGCCATCTTTTATATAATTTATTTTAATTTTTTCATTTTTATTGAACATTGAAATTTTTGAAGATCTATCCAGTAAGTTAAATTCTATTTTATCAGCATAAATTTCTGATAAAAAATTTTTATAAAAAATATTACCAGATAATATAGCAATATTTTCAGATAATTTAGCTTCCATAAAATCACAAGAGACTAGTTGATTTTCAAAAGTTATTAAAACATCCCCACTAAATCTAGTATTATAAGTAATATTATTATAAATAGCTTCTTGAGATGTTACAATAATTTCATTTTTTTTGTCAAATTTAATTTTTGCATTTACAATCTGTAAATTTATTAAATTCGGATTTTCTATATCTGCTGTACCAGTCTTTGCTGCTATAATATATTCATTCCCATATATGTCTTTCGAAAAATAACTCAAATCTTTTATTAAATTTTGATCATTGGATTTTACAATATTTTTAATTTCTTTCTTATCTGTTTTTATATCAGGTGAGAAATAATTATAATAAAAACTCACTGTAATTATTAAAAGAAATAATAATAAAACTATTTGTATAAAAGTTTTTTTATTCATTTTCTAATTTGTGTTGGACTCTAATATTTGATGTATATGAAGAATACCAATTGTTTTTTTATTGTTATCTTTTTTGTATACACATAAACAAGTAATTTTTCTTTCGTTCATGATATTTAATGCTTTTTCAACAAGAGTATCTTTTTCAATACTAATAGGATTTTTTGTCATAAAAAACTTAATTCTCTTCTTTAAAATTTCATTATTTTTTTGGATTATTCTCTTAATATCTCCATCTGTAAAAATACCAGTTGTCATTTTTTTATTGTTTCTAGCTATGACAACTCCAAGCTTCTTGTTATTTAAAACTTTTAAACCATTCTTAATAGTATCATTTTCATTAATAAAAGGAATTTTCACTTTTGTTGTCATAAGATCTTCAGCTGTTTTTAATTTATTACTTATGCTTCCTGCAGGATGAAACTTTTTAAAATCTAGTTTCCCAAATTTTTTGTACTGCATTGCAGCAATTGCTAAGGCATCTCCAATAGATAATTGAATTGCTGTGCTAGTAGTAGGTACAATTCCAAAACCAGCTTCTTGTGAATCAGGAATTAGCAGTCTTATATCAGATGCCTTATAAAGAATTGAATTTTTTTTTGAAACTATGCAAATAAGTTTGACTTTGTGACGATTGGTAAATTTTATAATATTTTTCAACTCCTCTGAGTTTCCTGAATTACTAATTAATATAACAACATCTTTTTTTGTAATCCCCCCTAAATCACCATGAGAACAATCACTTGCAGATATATGAAAAGAGGGTGTTCCAACAGATGAGAATGTTGCAGCTAACTTTGATGCAATTAATCCACTTTTACCAACTCCAGCTAATATAACTTTTGACTGACAGTTTGCTATAGCATGCACAGCATTGTTAAATGATGGGGTGATAAATTTTTTCAATTTAATCAAACCCTTAATTTCTAAGTCAATTACATTTTTTGCAATATTGATAAAATTTTTTTTCATCTAATTAGTGAGACCATATATCGTCCTTAAATAAGGCAAGATCAAGTTCAACTCTAGTTTTAAGAAAATCTAAACAATCTCTATAAAGTTTTATCCTTTTTTCTCTCTCCAAAATCTTATTTAACTCAGAATGGATTTTGTGAAGATGGACCACGTCATTTGCACAATACTTTAATTGAGCAGGTGTAAGCTCACCACCAAAATCTGAATTTTGAAATTGTTTACTTATATCTATATTCAAAAATTCTTTTATAAGAGTTTTTAGAGAATGACTATCAGAATAAGATCTCGCAAGCTTCGAGGCTATTTTTGTATCTAAAATATTATTAGTTTCTGTTTTAAGATAATATTTAATATGAGCAATGTCTGCTCTTCCATAGTGAAAAATTTTTGTAATTTCTTTGTTACTTAAAATTTTAACTAAATTAGGAGCTTTATAATTTGATCTGTCCAATTGAACTATATGAGCGTCATTATTTCCCGATGAAATTTGTATGATACAAAGAGGATCTCTTCTGATATTCAAACCCATGAATTCGCCATCTACAGCTAATACATTGCCTAATTCCAAATCATCTGGTAAGTCATTTTTGTGAAGTTTAATATCAATATTCATTTGTTAAATATATATATATGAAAGAAAAAAATTGTCTAATTTTTGGTGGAAGTGGCCAAATAGGAAGACATCTAATAAGGAAGTTAACAAAAAATAACTATAGGGTGACAGTTGTTACGCGTAATATTCACCAAAAAAGTTATATAATAAAAACACAAGGAAATGCAGGTTATATCAACATTGTAGAAGCAAGTATTTTTGATCAACACAAGATTAAAGAACTTTTTGAGAATACAAATATATGCATCAACTTAGTTGGGATTTTGTATGAAAAAAAAAATATAAATACTTTTGAAAACATACATTCCATATTTCCATCCTACTTAGCAAAACTTAGTAAAGATAATAATCTAGAACAATTTATACATTTATCTGCTTTAGGAATAAATGAAGCGGTAGACTCTAAATATGCCAAAAGTAAACTTGATGGTGAAAAAAACATTCTTAAAAATTATCCATCTGCAACTATTTTAAGGCCTTCTATAGTTTACTCAGTCGATGATAATTTTACAACTAATCTAATGTCGTTGACAAGTATTTTACCAATTTTCCCACTTTATTATTCTGGCAATACAAAATTTATGCCTATTCACTGTACGGATTTAATAGAAGTCATTTTTCATGTTATATCAAAAAATATTGATTCAAATATTATTGAATGTGTTGGACCTGAAACTCTAACCTTTAAAGAAATTATAAAAAAGCTTTTAAAAAATATTAATAAAAAAAGACTATTAATTCCGTTACCTTTACCTATCGCAGTTTTATCTTCCAAATTCTTTCAAATTTTTCCTAAACCACTATTAACTGAGGATCAATTAAGACTTTTGAAGTATGATAATATACTATCAGGAAGGTATAAGAATAATTCAGATTTAGGTATACCTAGTATAAAATTTTTTGACGAAGAGGTTAAAAAGTATAGTTATATGTGGAAAGAGGGTGGACAGTTTTCGACTGAACGATATATTACTAAAAGTAATTCTAAAAAATAATACTGCAATACAAAAAAAACTATCCAGTTTGAATTTTTTTTTCAATAAACTCTGGCACTTCTTCTTTCTCCGTAACTTCCTCTTTTTTGCCTTTTGGCTGATAAGCGTATAAAAGATGTAATTTACAATAAGAGAAATCCTTTAGCGAAGATCTTCCACAAAAATAAAAAGATTTTTCATCTGGATGTCCAATGGGCCATTTGCATGAATTCTCGTCTAATTCCTCCAATTGTTTTGGGTTCTCTGGTTCAAAATCCTTTTCGATAATCAGAGATTTAAAACGATTTCTACCTTTTCGAGCTTTATTGTTCTTGTTATCAATTGCATTGTCAAAACTCTCACTAGATGTGGCTGCTCTAGTTTTAATTTTCGCTGAAAGATTTAATCTATGAGCTTTACCAATTACTGCATTTCGAGTAATACCGCCGATTATTTCAGCAATTTGACTAGCAGTATTTCCTTTGCCCCAAAGCTCTTTTAATTTTTTTACTTTTTCATCATTCCAGCTCATTAAACCCTATATAGTGTGTTTATAAATCTATAAAAACACAATATACTGATATTAATTTTAAATAAACAAGGAAATTGTTAAGGTTATGCACATAAAAATCAAAAAAGCCTATATTAAATATTCAATCGAGGCTTGTATCTTAATATTTTCATTATAGAAGAAGTTAGAGAAAATATGAGCAATTTAGCAAATAACTATAACAGAAAAAAAATATCATTTTCCTATGGTAAGGGAAGTTTTTTGCACACAAAAAATGGATTAAAATATTTAGATTTTGTTCAGGGGATAGCTGTAAATTCCTTAGGACATGCTCATCCAAAATTAATTAAAGCTATGAACAAGCAAGCAAAAAAACTTTGGCATGTTTCAAATGCCTTTACCATTCCCGAAGGAGAAGAGCTCGCAAAAAAAATAGCAAAAAAGACATTTGCAGATTATGTAATTTTTCAAAATAGTGGCGCAGAAGCAACTGAAGCTGCCATTAAAGCTGCTAGAAGATATTTTTACTCTATTGGTAAACCAAATAAAAACAGAATTATTTGTATTAAGAATTCGTTTCATGGCAGAACATTAGCAACAATAAATGCTAGCGGTTCTAAAAAAATGTGTGAAGGATTTGGGCCAAAAGTAAGTGGTTTTGATCATTTTAACTTTGGAGATCATAAAAAGTTAAAAAATCTCATTAATAAAAAAACAGCTGCCATTATGGTTGAAACTATTATGGGTGAAGGAGGAATTAAGATTATACCAAATTGGTGTTTAAAAGGACTAAGAAAATTATGCAGTAAAAAAAAGATATTGTTGATACTTGATGAAGTCCAATGTGGTATAGGCAGAACAGGTGATTTTTTTGCTTTTGAACAATCAAAAGTAAAGCCAGATATTGTGCCAATAGCAAAAGGTATTGGAGGAGGTTTTCCCATAGGGGCTGTTTTGATGAATAAAAAAGTTGCATCTGGAATGACACCTGGAACTCACGGATCAACTTTTGGAGGGAATCCCCTCGCTATGAAAATTGGTAATACAGTTTTTGATATAATTACTAGTAAAAAATTTTTGAATAATGTTAAAAATAATTCTCAATATTTTCATTCTGAATTGAATAAGATTAAACAAAAATTTCCAAAAATAATAAAAGAAATAAGAGGAAGAGGTTTTTTGATCGGTTTGCAACTTTTTAAGGATCAAACAAACTTTATAAACGCCCTAATGAAAGAAAAACTTCTAACAATTAAAGCTGCAGAAAATGTTATAAGAATTCTACCACCTTTAAATGTTAAAAAAGATGAAATTAATCAAGCTTTAAAGATAATAAATAAAGTTTGCTTAAAATATAAATAAATGAACCATTTTATTAATTTAAAAGATATTCCTGCGAAAGATCTTAAAAAAATTTTGAAAGATGCAAAAAGAAGAAAAAAATTAAGAAAAATATTTAACACTTTAGAAATTGACAAAGGAGCTCCATTAAAGGGAAAATTATTAATCCAAATGTTTGAAAAATCAAGCTTAAGAACAAGATTGAGCTTTTATCTAGCAATTAAACAACTTGGAGGAGGAACTTTAACTCTAAGATCCAATGAACTCCATTTAGGAGCTGGCGGAGAGTCAATTGAGGATACAGCAAAAATTTTATCCACATACGGAGATGGCTTTATGCTGCGAACAGACAATGATAAAAAGATTGAAAATTTTCAAGATTATTTGACTATTCCTATGATTAATGGATTAAGCCCATCATCTCATCCTACGCAAGTTTTGTCGGATGTTTTTACAATTGAGGAAATTAAAAAGACATCTATTTCTAACCTTAATATTACTTGGATAGGAGACTCAAACAATGTTTTAAACAGTCTAATTGCAGCTTCAGTTAAATTTAATTTTAAATTGAATATTGGGTGTCCAAAAAATTACGGTCCAAGTAAAAGTGTTTTAAATTGGGTTAAGAAGAATAAGAAAAAAATTTATATATTTCACAGTGCTGAAAAAGCGTCACAAAATGCAGATGTAATTTTTACAGACAAGGTGGTTTCACTAAATGATAAGGTTAACAAAAAACAAAAGTTACTAAGATTCAATAAATTTAAGGTTACAAAAAAATTAATGAGTTATACAAATAAAGATTGTATTTTTCTTCACTGTTTACCGAGAGGGCCTGAGGTAGAAGAGAAAGTTTTTTTTAGTAAACAATCAAAAGTTTGGCAGCAAGCTTTAAATAGAACACATGTCCAAAAAAGTATCTTGTTATATTGTTTTGGAAAATTAAGGTAAAGGTAAGGGATTATCTGAATTCTGATTAAGATACTTTATAACTGAAGCTCTATCTTTTTCTTTTCTTAAACCAGCAAAAGCCATTTTTGTTCCTTTAATCCATTTTGCAGGTTTGATAAGGTAACCATTTAATTCTTCAAATGACCAAGATTTTTCATATGCGTCTAAAGCTTTTGAATATTTATAATCACCTACAGCTGCTACATCTCTGCCAACGACATTATACAATGCTGGGCCGATTCTATTTTTTCCACCTTTTACTATTGAGTGGCATGCTGCACATTTTTTAAATATCTTTTCTCCACTTGCCACATCACCTAATGACATAAGAGCGGCGATATCGACTTTTTCTTCTTTTACTTCACTAGCCGACGAAATATTAGATGAAACTTGTTCTACTTCAACACTATAGCCAGGGGTTTTGGGCTTTTCTACAAAAAATATTATACTAGAAACTTTACTTATTCCAATGATAAGTAGGGCAACCAGCAAAATAGCTGCAACTATTTTGTTTATTTCAAAAGAATCCATTTTATAAAAATTTATTTTGAACGTATAACATTATAAACAAAAAATTGCTTATATTTTAATGTACAATTTTGCCTCTATTTATAATCTTAGTTAGACCATAAAAAAAGAATGAAAACATTAATTATAATTCCTTCTAGGTTATCAGCGACGAGATTACCGGGCAAACCTTTGCTAAAGATAAATGGATTATCTATTATTTCTCATGTAGTAAAAAACGCTGAGAACGCAAATATAGGAGAAGTATATGTTGCCGCTGAAGATCAGGAAATTGTTGATGATATTCATAATAACGGTGGTCAAGCAATTTTAACAAGTAAAAATCATAGAACTGGTACAGACAGAATTTATGAGGCATTAAAAAAACTAGATAAAAAAGATACTGACTTAATAATTAATCTCCAAGGAGATGAGCCCTTAATGAAAAGTGACGATATTAAAAATTTGAATGATAAGATGATTTTAAGTAAATCGAAAATCGGTACTTTAGCCTCAAATTTTTTAAACAAAGATTTATATGAAAATCAAAATGTTGTTAAAGTAAAAACTAAAGAAAGTTTGCAAGTTTCTAATTTTCCAGAGGCAATAAATTTTATGAGAAAGTCTGAACATTTTGAAGAAAACATTTATCATCATTTAGGAATATATTGTTATGATATTGAAACACTCAAAACATATGTTTCTATTAAGCAATCCCCTAAAGAAATTAAAAGTAGATTAGAGCAGTTGAGAGCACTAGATAACAATATAAAAATCAATGTAGCCCAAGCAAAATCATCTCCCATAGGTCTTGATACAATGGAAGATTATGTGGCTATAAAAAAGATAATGGAATATAAATCCTGATGAGTAAAATTTATTTTCAAGGATCTTTTGGTGCATATTCACATTTAGCAGCTTTATCTATTGAACCTAATTCAGAAATTATTCCTTGCAAAACTTTTGATGAGTGCTTTATAAAAGCTTCAAAAGATACTAATTCTAAAATTATTATACCCGAGTCAAATAGAATTACAGGTAATATAGGAATTGAATATTTGTTATTTGAATATAGATTAAATATCTATTCAGAATATTTTCAAAAAATAGAACACAATTTATTAGGGTTACCTGGTTCAAAAATTTCTGAAATAGAAGATGTATATTCTCATGGCCAAGCATTATCTCAATGCTCAAAATTTATTAAATCAAATAAACTTAATGAACATGTTCGAGCAGATACAGCTGGTTCAGCTGAAATGGTCTCTAATATTAAAGATAAAAAAAAATCAGCTATTGCATCCTCTTTAAGTGCTCAAACTTATGGTCTTGAAATTATGAAAAAAAATATTGAAAATGAAAAAGGTAATCTTACAAGATTTTTAGTAATGGGAAAGAATATTAAACAACCTGAATTTGATAATAAAAAATATATAACTTCATTTTTATTTAAATTAAAGAGTAAGCCAGCCGCATTATATCAAGCCCTGGGAGGGTTTGCTATTCATTCAGTCAATCTAACTAAGCTTCAAAGTTATCCAGAAAAGAATTCTTTCGACTCTTTCTTTTTTCTATGTGATTTAGATGGCCATATAGAAGATGAAAAAGTTCAAAAATCTTTAGAGGAACTAGGACTTCATTGTCAAGATTTTCACGTTCTAGGTGTTTTTGAAGCAGATAAAGTCAGAGATAAATAAATTTTAATCTTTTATTGTAGATAACAAATTATTACTGTTATAATAATCTTGGAGGCTAGGGCGTTATCTGCATGAACCCGACTAGGTCCTAACGGAAGCAATCGTAATGACAGTTTGACGGGTCTAGTCTCCTAAGGATAAAAATGAGCAAAAATTCTAAAGTTTTAGCACTGAAGTATAGACCTCAGACTTTCAATGATCTTATTGGTCAAGATATAGTTGCTGAAACAATCTTAAACTCAATCAAAATGAATAAAATGCCAAATGCTTTTTTATTTACTGGAATTAGAGGAGTAGGAAAAACAACAATTGCAAGAATAGTTGCCAAACTATTGAATTGTAAAAATGATCCAAAAAATTTATGCAATGAAGAGTCATGTAAAAACTGTCACTGTAGCGATATTGCAAAATCGAGCCACATTGATGTTCTAGAGATGGATGCTGCTAGCAAAACAGGAGTTGACGATGTGCGAGATTTAATAGAATTTTCAAGATACAGTCCAACTACATCTAAATACAAGGTATTTATAATAGATGAGGTTCATATGCTAAGTAAACAAGCATTTAATGCTCTTTTAAAAACATTAGAAGAACCACCAGAGTATCTAAAATTCATTTTTGCTACCACTGAAATTAAAAAAATACCGATAACAGTAGTATCACGATGTCAAAGATTTGATCTGCCAAGAGTAAAGTCTTTAGAATTATTTGAATTTATCAAAAAAGTAAAAGATAAAGAGAAAGGCAAAGTTTCTGATGAAGCCTTAAAGTTGATTGTTAAAATATCTGAGGGCTCTGTTAGAGATGCTCTCTCTTTACTAGATAGAGGGTTGTTAACTCTAGATCAAAATGAGGAATTGGACATTAAGACTGCACAAAAAATTTTTGGATATTTTGATAAAACTTATTTAATTGATATTTTTGAAATGATTTTAAAAGGTGAGGAAGAGAAAGTGATTGAACTTTATAGAAAAATTTATGATCAAGGTGTAGAGCCCAAAATTTTTATGAATGATTTTTTTGAGCTCATTTATTATTTTAAAAATATAAATTCAATTACTCTTGAAAGCACAAACTTTTCTCTTAACGATCAGGAATTTTCAAGAATTAAGGATATATCAGGTAAAATAGATGATGAAGTTTTAATATTATTCTGGCAATTTACATTAAGAACCCTAGATGAATTAGAGATTGTTTCAAATCCAAATTTATCTATAGAGATGTTTTTAATAAGATTGATGTATTTAGTTTCCACTAAACCTAAAGATAAATCTGAAAAAAATGTAGACTTAGATGAATTAAGTGAAAAAAAAAAAATAATTTCAGATTTTAAATCTGATGCGATCAATCAAATTAAAAATATAACCCAGGAAAAAAAAATAAAGCCTGAAATAGATAATAACATAAAAGCAGATAAGAAAATTTCTATTATTTCATTTGATCAATTATTGGAGATTTGTTCTGAAAAAAAGGAAATGAAACTTAAATATGAATTAGAAAAAAATGTAAATCTTGTAAGATTTGAAAAAAACAGAATGGAAATATCTTTTAATGACAGTCTAGATAAAAATTTTGTTAAAGAATTATCATTAAAACTTTTTGAATGGACAGATCAAAGATGGATCATAACCTTAAGTAAGGAAAAAGGTGAGATATCAATTAAGGAGAAACAAAAAAATAAGAGAGCTTTATTAACAGATAAAGCCAAGCAAACTAATTTATATAAAGCTGTATTAGAAAAGTTCCCTGATGCAAATTTAGTTGATGTAGTTTCAGGTGAAGAAAAGGATTAAAATGACCGATTTTAATAAAATAATAGATAAAGCAAAAGAATTAGAAGCCAAAATGAAGGAAAGTCAAGAGAATATAAAAAAAATTAGAGTGGAAGGTGTGTCAGGTTCTAACTCTGTAAAAGTAGTTCTAGATGGTGAAGGTGAAATGCAGAATATAGAAATTTCAGACTCCATCTTAAAAGAGGATAAGTCGATAGTAGAAGATTTGATAGTCGCAGCACATAATGATGCTAAAACTAAATTAAAAACGAAAACTTCTGAGGAAATTTCAAAAGCAACAGGTGGGTTTGGGATTCCAGGATTTAAATGGCCACTTTGAATTCATGCAAAATATAAATGAGATTGAAGATTTAATAAAATTAATCTCAAAACTTCCAGGGCTAGGTCCTAAATCAGCAAAAAGAATTGTATTAAAATTAATTAACAATAGAGATGAGCTTATTAAGCCAATAGCCAATATATTAGTTCAAGTTTATAAAAATATTTCTAGATGTAAAATTTGTGGAACATTAAAACTTAACTCAATAGAATGTAGCTACAATAATTGTAAAGTTGTTGAAAAAAAATATGATAAAATTTGTGTAGTTGAAAATATTTCTGATCAATGGAGCATTGAAAGTTCAAGTATATACAAAGGATATTTTCATATTTTAGGAGGAACTATTTCCTCTGTAGGACAAAGTAAAGAAGATCTATTAGTAAATTCTCTGGTTAAAAGAGCAAATAATGAGGAAATCCAGGAGGTTATTTTGGCAACTAGCGCAACTGTAGAAGGTCAAACAACTGCATATTACATTCAAGAAAGTTTAAAAAATTGTAATGTGAAAGTGACAAAACTTGCTCAAGGGTTACCAATTGGTGGAGAAATAGAAAGTTTAGATGATGGAACTTTATTTTCTGCTTTTAAAAACAGATCTAAGTTAAATTCTAATTCAGATTAACTTTTTTTCTAACCTATTTAAATGTAAAAGAGGTTCAGTATATCCAGATGGTTGATCTTTACCTTTAAATATTAAATCACAAGCAGTTTTAAAAGCTAAAGAATTTTCATAATTATCGCTCATTTTTGTATACTCTTGATCATCCTCATTTTGTTTATCGACAACTTTAGCCATTTCTTTCATTATTTCTACAACTTGAATTTTTGTTGTTATTCCATGATGTATCCAGTTAGCAATATGTTGAGATGAAATTCTTAAAGTAGCTCTATCTTCCATGAGGCCTATGTTATTTATATCAGGAACTTTTGAACACCCAACTCCCTGATCAATCCATCTAACAACATACCCTAGTAAAGTTTGGGCAGAGTTTGATATCTCTGAATTAATTTCATCAACAGACCAGTTAGGCCTATCTGCAGTTGGGATTGTTAAAAGATCGTCTAAATTAGTTTTTCCACGATTCAAAATTTTTTGTTGCTCTTTAAAGATATCTATTTCATGGTAATGTAGAGCATGTATTGAAGCTGCTGTAGGAGAGGGAACCCAGGCACAATTAGCGCCTGCTTTTAAATGATTGATTTTTTCACTCATCATCTCTCTCATTTTATCAGGCATAGCCCACATACCCTTTCCTATTTGAGCTTTTCCAGAAAAACCACACTTTAAACCAATATCAACATTGTTATTTTCATAAGCTGAAATCCATTTTGATGATTTCATATCTCCTTTTTTAATCATTGGTCCAGCTTCCATTGAAGTATGAATTTCATCTCCAGTTCTGTCTAGGAATCCAGTATTAATAAAAAAAACCCTATTTTTAAGTGTTCTTATGCATTCTTTTAAGTTTACTGAAGTTCTTCTTTCTTCATCCATTATTCCAATTTTACAAGTATTCTTTTCTAAATTTAACAACTCTTCAACTTTAGAAAAAATAGAGTCTGTAAAAGCTGTTTCTTCAGGACCATGCATTTTAGGTTTTACAATATAAATTGAACCTTTTTTTGAATTCTTGTTTTTTTTTAAATCATGGACTGCTGCAGCTGTTGTTAAAAAAGCATCCATGATTCCCTCGGGCATCTCTTTGCCATCTTTTAAAATAATAGATGGTGTAGTCATTAGGTGGCCAACATTTCTTATTAAAAGCAAACTTCTGCCATGAAGTTTTAATCCCTTGCCATCTCTTGATATGTAACTTCTGTCAGGATTTAATTTTCTTTCTAATTTTTTTCCGTTTTTTTCAAATTGTATCTTTAAATCTCCTTTCATTAAACCTAGCCAATTTTTATAACAGATAATTTTATCTTCCGCATCTACAGCTGCAACACTGTCTTCATTATCGCAAATTGTTGAAACAGCAGACTCTACAATTACATCACTAATCCCTGCAATATCATGAGCTGCACTAAATGCTTTGGGATTTATGATTATTTCAAAATGGAGATTATTATTTTTAATTATTATTGCTGAAGGCTTGTTAGCATCTCCTCTGTGCCCTACAAACTTATTTTGATCTTTTAACTTGTATTCTTTTTCACCTTTAGAGATTATTAAGTCTTTATTACTAACTTTTAAAGAGGAAATATTCTTCCAACTTGTTTCATTAATTGGAATAAACTTATCAAATAACTCTCTAACATATTTGATAACTTCTTGACCACGGTTTGGATCATATCTTTCACTTCCACCTTCCTCTGATTCAATTATATTTGTTCCGTACAAACTATCATATAAACTCACCCATCTAGCATTAGCTGCGTTGAGCGTATATCTCGCATTCATGATTGGTACCACCAATTGAGGTCCAGCTATAGAAGATATTTCTTCATCTACATTAGAAGTTTCAATTTTAAAGTCAGGTCCTTCTTCTTGAATATATCCTATCTCTTTTAAAAAATTTTTATATTCTTCTAGCTTAAATTCCTTAGATTTGTTTTTAATATGCCAATTATCGATTTTAATTTGTAAAGTTTTTCTTTTTTTTATTAATTCACTATTTATGGAGGCAAGATGATGTGCAGATTCATCAAATCCTAGCCAAAATTTTTCAATTGAAATATCAATGCCTTTCAGCAATTCATTATTAATAAAATTTAGTAGTTTTTCTGAAACTCTTAAATTACCTACAGTTTGATATTTAATTGTCATTAAGTCTTTTTTTAAAACTACCACAAAACTAAGTCAAATAATTAATAGAAGCATCGACTTTTTGTTGCCATTTATTATACTTATGTAATAATTCATTTAAAAATGAAAAATTATCTCAATTTTGAAAAAGATATTAAAGAATTAGAGACCGAAGTTGAAAAGCTCAAAGATCCTTTTAATGACAGTGGTTTATCAGAGGTTGATACTCAAAAAATTTCTAAAACTCAAAATGAGATAGACGATAAATTAAAAAAAATTTATTCAAATTTAGATCCTTGGGAAACTACGATGGTTGCTAGGCATGAAGATAGACCTAAATCAAAATTTTTTATTGATAACTTATTCGAGGATTTTGTTTCTTTATCAGGAGATAGGTATTACGGAGAAGATAAATCAGTTTTAACAGGTTTTGCAAAATTTAAGGGTCTTTCAGTATTAGTTATAGGTCAAGAAAAAGGTGAAGATTTAGAAAGTAGAATAGAGAGAAATTTTGGAATGATGAGACCTGAGGGCTATAGAAAAACAATCAGATTAATGGAACTAGCAAATAAGTTTAATATTCCAATTATATCTTTTATAGACACTCCTGGCGCATACCCAGGGGTTGGAGCTGAAGAAAGAGGCCAAGCTCAGGCAATAGCAAAATCTATTGAATGTTGTATGAGATTAAAAGTTCCAACTTTATCTATTGTGATTGGTGAAGGAGGATCTGGTGGAGCAATAGCATTAGCATCTTCAAATAAAGTAATAATGTTAGAAAATGCAATTTACTCAGTTATATCTCCTGAAGGATGCGCAACAATTTTATGGAGAGATCCAAAAAAAATGCTTGATGCAGCCCGTGCAATGAAACTTTCAGCTAAAGATTTGTTAGAATTAAAAATAATAGATGAAGTAATAGTTGAGCCTCTAGGTGGCGCACATAGAGATAAAAACAAAATTTTAGAAAATGTTAGAGAGTCAATTAAAAATAATTTGAACAGTTTTAAAAATATGTCTCCTGATGAAATTGTAAATCAAAGAAAAGACAAGTTTCTTAAAATAGGAAGAAACAAAGGCTTTATGTCAAAAACAGATGAATTAAGCTCTTTAAGATTTGAAGGTGTAAATTTAAAACAAATTTTTAAATCAAAAAAATTTATATTTTTGATAACAATATTCTTATTTACAATCATAAGTTCGTTATTTTTTATATTATAGAGCTCCACAACAATTCTTAAATTTTTTACCAGTAGACTCACATCTTTCATTTCGAGATATCTTTTGATCTTTGTTTAAAACTAAAAGACATTTAGGGTTATTCATAATCTCAGAATTTATATTATTTTTTTTTTGTGCATCAATTTGATCTACTATTTTTAAATTTAATAATATTGTGATATAGTCTAATTTTAACTTATTTAGCAATTCTTCAAATAAATCAAAAGCCTCTTTTTTATACTCTATCAAGGGATCTCTTTGGCCATAGGATCTAAGACCTATTACTTGTCTCAATTGTTCTAAGTATTGAATATGTGATTTCCAGTTTATATCTATTGATTGAAGAAAAATTCTTTTTTCAATTTCTTGAGCTTGTTTTTCCCCTAAAATTTTGACTCTTTCATCTCTTGAACTTTTAAATTTTTTAAAAATATTTTCTTTGAAATCTTTATCTTGATTTTCTACAAGATTTCGAAACTCTTTTTCTTCAAAGCTTTTTCCAACAATAGCCTTAAGTTTACTGTCAAAATCACTATTTTTGGGATTTGATAATTTTTTTTGTTTAAGCCTTATTAGATCTTCTGTTATTTCCCCCAAAAATTCTTCAGAGTAACTGAATATTTCTTTACTATTCATCACATTTTTTCTTTGTGAAAATATTACTTGTCTTTGATCATTCAAAACATTGTCAAATTTTATTAATGTTTTTCTGATATCAAAATTTCTTGCCTCCACTTTTTGTTGCGCTCTCTCTAAAGCCTTATTTATCCACGGATGGTCTATGCTTTCACCATTTTTAAGACCTAATTTTTCTAGCATATTATTCATTGAGTCAGATCCAAATATTCTCATTAAATCATCTTCTAAGCTTACATAAAAAATTGATTTACCCTCATCTCCTTGACGTCCAGATCTTCCTCTAGCTTGATTATCTACCCTTCTTGACTCCATTCTTTCGGTTCCAATAACAAATAAGCCCCCAATAGATTTGATTTTATCTTTATTTTTTTTTAATTCTTCTTTTTTAATAGAACCTTTTTTTCCTCCTAATTGAATATCTACACCTCTACCCGAAATACTTGTTGTAATAATTATAGAATTTTTTTCACCTGCTTTTGAAATTATCTGAGCTTCATTTTCATGATTTTTAGCATTTAAAACAACGTGTTTAATTTTTTCTTTATTTAGCAGTTGAGAATAAACTTCAGACTTATTTATACTTGATGTAAATACAAGAAGGGGTTGCCCTAATCTATGACATTCTTGTATCTTTTTTATGATTGCATAATTTTTTTCTTTTTCAGTTCTAAAAATTTGATCGTTAAAGTCAGTTCTTATCATTTTTCTATTTGTGGGAATTATTACTACTGATAAATCATATATCTCTAAGAACTCTGCAGACTCAGTAGCAGCTGTACCAGTACATCCAGAAATTTTTTCATAAAGCTTAAAGTAATTTTGATAAGTAATTGATGCTAATGTTTGGTTTTCTGCTTGAATTTCTATCTTTTCTTTAGCTTCTAAGGCCTGATGAAGACCATCTCCAAATCTTCTACCTTCAAGAATTCTTCCAGTCAATTCGTCAATAATTTTTAAACTATTTTCTTTAATAATATAATCCTTACCTTTTTCAAATAAGTGGTTTGCTCTTAATGCCTGATTTACGTGATGAACTAGAGTTAAGTTTTCTGGATCATAAAAATTGTTATTTTTTAAAATTCCCGCATCTGACAAAATTTTTTCAACATTATTAATTCCTTCATTAGTTAAAAGGATATTTCTATCTTTTTCGTCAATTTCAAAATCATTTTTATCTAAATTTTTAACCAACTTATCAACAGCCAAATATTGATTGGTTTTATCTTCAGCTGCTCCAGAAATTACCAGTGGAGTTCTTGCTTCATCAATTAAGCATGAATCTATTTCGTCAACTATTGCATAAAAATGATCTCTCTGAACCATCTCATCTTTTGAAAACTTCATGTTATCCCTTAGATAATCAAAACCAAGCTCACTATTAGTTGCATAAGTAACATCACAATTATAATTTTTTTTTCTTTCAAAATCATTTTGATCGTTATTAATGAAACCAGCTGAGAGTCCTAAAAAATTTAAGATAACCCCCATTTCTTGAGAATCTCTTCTTGCTAAATAATCATTAACAGTAACGATATGAACACCTTTTCCTTTTAAGGCATTAAGATAAGCAGCGAGGACGATTGTTAAAGTTTTTCCTTCCCCAGTTTTCATTTCAGCTATTTTTGCCTCATGCAAAACTATTCCACCAATTATTTGAACATCGTAATGTCGCTCACCTCTGGTTCTTTTGGATGCTTCTCTTACTAAAGCAAAAGCCTCTGGCAAAACTTCTTCCAAACTTAATCCATCATGAATTCTTTTTTTTAAAATATTAGTCTTTTTCGGAAAATCAGAATCTTCTAGATCCAGTATATTTTCCTCTAAAGAATTGATTTTTGTTACAATCTTACTAATTCTATCCAGCTCTTTTTGATTACTAGATTTGATAAACTTTGAAATAAATTTTAATGGATTTAGCATTTATTTATGATCTATAGTTACATATATCTTTTAATATAATTATTAAATGATAATTTTAAATACTATGGGAATAAATTTATCTAATTTTTTTACTTCAAAAACGAAAAATAAGAAAATGAAAGAGTTTCAAGATCTTGATCATATTGATGGAGTGTCTATTTCGACAGTTTCTGCAAATTTATATAACAATAACAGAGATGATCTTGTTATGTTTTATTTTAGAGATGGCGCAAATTATGCATCTGTTTATACTCAGTCGAAGATTATATCAGAAAATATAAGATGGAATTTAAAACAAAAAGCAAAAAAGATATTTTCTTTAGTTGTAAATACACGAAATGCAAATTGTTTTACAGGCAAACAAGGATACAAAAGTTTAGAGAAAATTGCTGAATTGATTTCTGTTCAACTCAGTGAAAAACAAAAAAAAGATGAAGATCATCCAAAAAAGATAAAATTAAAAGACATAATTTTTGGATGCACCGGTACCATAGGTGAGGTATTTCCAGATGAAAAAATAAAAAACAAGATACCAGAATTAGTTAGTAGAATTAAATACACACAAAATAAATATATTTGGATGAAAGCTGCATTAGGCATTATGACAACTGACACCCTACCAAAGATGGCAATGGAAGAGTGTAAAATAGGTAACTCTAAAATTAAAATATTTGGAATTGCAAAAGGATCAGGAATGATTCAGCCCAATATGGCTACCACATTGGGATATATTTTTACTGACGCAGATATATCAAACGACATATTAAAAAAACTTTTAAAAAAAAATTTAATAACAACATTTAATGCTATTAGCTGTGATAGTGACACTAGTACCAACGATATGTTAACTTTTTTTTCAACTGGAAAAGCAAAACATTCAAAGATTGATAATATTAATGATGACAAGATTAAAGAATTTGATTTATCTTTAAATAGAGTTCTATTAAATCTTGCAAAAAGAATAGTAGCAGACGGAGAAGGTGCATCAAAATTTATTACAATTAATGTAAGAAATTGTAAAAATGAAAATGATGCAAAAAAAATTGCTTTTTCAATTGCAAATTCTCCTTTAGTAAAAACTGCAATTGCAGGAGAGGATCCTAATTGGGGAAGAATTATTATGGCAATTGGTAAAGCAGGAGTAACTTTAAATTTTGATCAGTTGTCAATAAAATTTGGAAGTATAAGTATTATTCAAAACGGAAAAGTAAATATAAATTACAATGAAAATGAAACCTCAGAATACATGAAAAATGACAATATTGAAATTAACGTAGATATTTCAAATGGTTTAAAAAGTTTTACAGTTTATACAATGGATCTTACCAAAAAATATATTGAAATTAACGCTGATTATAGAAGCTAATATTTATTGAATTTTAAAAAAGCGTAACTAAATTTAAAGAATGATAAAATATCGATTAATTTGTAATGATTGCAATTTATCTTTTGATAGTTGGTTTGGGTCTTCCAAGGAATATGAAAAACTTAAAAGAAAGAATTTTTTAAAGTGTCATAGTTGTAATTCGATAAAGATAGAAAAAACTTTAATGTCACCTCAACTTATCAGCAAAGCTCAAGATAATTACAAAGATACAAGAGATGTTAAGCTTAAAGCAATCACAGGAAAAATAAAAAAATATCAAAAATTTATTAGAGAAAATTTTGATTATGTAGGAAAGAATTTTGCTTACGAAGCAAGGTCTATCCATTACGACGATAAAAAAAAGAATAAAGGAATATTTGGCACAACAACAAATAAAGAGCTTAAAGAATTAAAAGAAGAAGGCATAAATGCTGAGGTTATACCCTGGATAGAGGATAAGAGTAATTAATTTTTTATAAATTTTCCAATATAATTTATTGAAGTATCTGAACTAACAATCCATTTGTCTTTAATCAAATTAAATTTCATACCTTCTAAAACTTCTAGTTTTAAATTATACTTTTTTAAAATATCTATTAAATCCTCAGGTTTCACAAATTTTTCCCATTCATGAGTACCTATAGGTAACCATCTCAATATATACTCTGCACCTATAATTGCGAATACATAAGATTTTAATGTTTTATTTAAAGTTGCTACAAACATTATACCACCTTTTTTTAAAAGTTTTGATGAAGTCTTAAGAAAAAAATCAACATCCTCTACATGTTCAACTATTTCCATATTTAATATCACATCAAATTTTACTTTTGTTTTAAATTTTTCGGGAGATGAGTGAAAGTATTTTATATTCAAACTATTTTTCTTTGCATGTAACTTAGCAATTTCTACATTTTTGTGAGAAGCATCTATTCCGGTTACCTCTGCTCCTAGTCTATATATGGGCTCGGACAATAAGCCACCACCACATCCAATATCTAAAACCTTAATCTTATCTAGTGGCTTTTTTTTATTATTGAGTTTGAATGTTTTAATTATATTATCTCTAATATACGAAATCCTAATTGGATTAAATTTATGCAGTGGTTTAAATTTTCCCTCGGGATTCCACCATTCTTCAGCAATTTTAGAAAATTTTTCTATTTCTTTTTTATTTATTGTGTTAGTTTTCATTAGTGAGTTGACTTTATATTCAACATGTATTTTATCAATATATTTTAATAATTAGAGAAAATTTATCATGAAAATTGTAATATTAAAATTTGGTGGTACATCAGTTGGCTCAATAGAGAAAATCAAAAAAGTCGCTGAAATTATTGAGGAATACAAAAAAAAAAATTACAAGATAATTGTTGTTTCTTCAGCAATGAGTGGTGTGACAAATGAGTTAATAAAAAAATCTAAAGGAATTAGTAAAAATTTTTCAGATGCTGAATACGATGTATTAGTTTCTTCTGGAGAGCAAGTTGCATGTTCCTTAATAGCAGGAAGACTAATCCATAAGGGTTTTAAGTCAAGATCCTGGTTAGCGTGGCAAATACCAATCTTAACAAAAGGACCACATAAAAATTCTAAAATTCACCTGGTTAATAAAAAAAAAATAAGTGATTATCTTAAGGAAGGAGGAATACCAATTATAACAGGTTTTCAAGGAGCAAATAAAGAAGGAAGAGTAACTACAATAGGCAGAGGTGGCTCAGACGCAAGTGCTATAGTATTAGCAAAATTCTTTAAGGCGAAAAGATGTGTGATTTATACTGATGTTGAGGGCGTTTATACAACTGATCCCAACAAACTAAAAAAAGCAAAAAAAATAAAGATTATTTCTTATGAAGAAATGCTTGAGATGGCCTCTTTAGGAGCAAAAGTAATGCAACCTGTTTCAATCCAAGACGCAAGATTAAATAGAATTGAAGTTGAAGTAAAATCTTCTTTTGTTAAAAAACCGGGAACTTTAATCACAAAAAGATCTAATATTAAAAATGATAAAATTATTACTGGAATCTCTACTACCTATAATGATTCAAAAATTTCTTTAGTTGGAGTTAAGGATAAACCAGGTGTTGCTGCAGCGATTTTTAGACCTTTATCTAAAAATTCAATTAATGTCGATATGGTTGTTCAAAATATTTCAGCTAATGGCAAAGAGACAGATTTAACATTTACTATCAAAACTGAGGATTTAAATAAAACAAAAAAAATAATAAAAGAAAACAAAAGAATTAATTTTAGAAAATTATTGTTAAAGAAAGGTGTTGCAAAAATATCTATAATTGGAGTAGGGATGATTTCTACCCCAGGAGTAACATATAAAATGTTTCAGGCTTTAGCCAACAAAAGAATAAATATTCAAGTTATTTCAACATCTGAAATCAAAATTTCAGTATTGATTGATAAAAAAAATGTTAAAAAAGCTTTAGAGGTTTTGCATAAGGAATTTAAATTAGATAAATAAAAAAATAAAATGAGTATTAGGCCATTTAGAGATATTAATAGAAGAAAAACAAAAGTAATAAATGTAGGTTCAGTTAAGGTAGGTGGAAATAATCCCATATCAGTACAATCTATGACTAATACTTTAACCACAGATATAGAGTCTACTGTTAAACAAATTAAAGAAATTCAAGATGAAGGAGCAGATCTAGTTAGAGTTTCTTGTCCAGATGAGGATTCATCTAAAGCTTTGAGAGAAATTATAAAAAATATTGATATTCCCGTAATTGCAGATATTCATTTCCACTATAAAAGGGCTGTTGAAGCTGCAAAAAATGGAGCTAGTTGTTTAAGAATAAATCCTGGAAATATAGGGGATAAAATTAAAATTAGAGAAATTATTAATGCAGCGAAGGATAACAATTGCTCTATTCGTGTTGGTGTAAATGCTGGTTCCTTAGAAAAAGATATTTTAGAAAAATATAAAGAACCCTGTCCAGAGGCATTAGTTGAGAGCGCCATTAGAAATATTAGGGTCTTAGAAGATGAAAATTTTTATAATTTGAAAGTCAGTGTAAAATCTTCAGATGTTTTTCTATCTACAGAGGCGTATCGTCAAATTTCAAAAAAGATTGATTATCCACTTCATCTTGGAATTACGGAAGCAGGTAGCTTTATTCCAGGAAGTATAAAATCATCAATTGGTATCGGATCATTATTAATGAATGGCATTGGAGACACTATAAGAATTTCTTTATCAGATGATCCAGTCAAAGAGATTAGCATCGGAAATGAAATATTAAAATCATTAGGCTTACGTAATCGTGGAGTTAAGATTATTTCTTGTCCTTCATGTGCAAGACAGGGTTTTGAGGTTATAGATACTGTAAAAATTTTAGAAAAAAAACTTTCACATATAAAAACACCAATTACCTTATCAATTATAGGATGTGTAGTTAATGGCCCTGGCGAGGCATCAATGACAGATATAGGAATTACCGGAGGGAAAAATGGAAATAATATGCTTTATTTATCTGGTATTCAGAAAGAAAAAGTCATGACAGAAGATATGATCTCTCGAGTGGTAAAAGAAGTTGAAAAAAAAATTTCTAAATTAGAAAAAAAATAAAATGATACCACATAAAACTATTGAGGATCTTATCAATAAACACTCTTCTTTAGAAAATGATTTATCTTCAGGTAAGATAGATAAAAAATTATTTGCTGAAAAATCGAAAGAATACTCTGACTTAAATGATATTTTAGAGATCGCAAAAAAATATATATCCTTTGAAAAAGATAAAGCTGAGCTAGAAAAAATTTTGCAAGATCAAAATAATGATCAAGAATTTAAAATGATGGCAGAAAGTGAATTGAAAGATTTGATAATTGATAACAATTTGAATGAAAAAAAACTTAAATTATTTTTACTTCCAAAAGATGAAGCAGATAAAAAAAATGCAATCATAGAAATTAGAGCAGGAACAGGAGGTTTAGAAGCTAGTTTATTTGCCGCGGATCTTTTTAAGATGTATGAGAAAATTAGCCATAATAAAAAATGGTCATTAGAATTGATTTCAATTTCAAGAAGTGAGGCAGGAGGATTAAAAGAGGTAATAGCATCAATAAAAGGTACTAATATTTATTCTACTTTAAAATATGAAAGTGGTGTTCATAGAGTTCAAAGAGTTCCAGATACTGAAACACAGGGTAGAGTTCATACTTCTGCAGCGACAGTAGCTGTTTTACCTGAAGCAGAAGAAGTTGATTTGAAAATTAACGAATCTGATTTAAGAATAGATGTTTTTCGTGCAGGTGGACCAGGAGGTCAATCTGTTAACACAACTGATAGTGCGGTTAGAATTACGCATATTCCAAGTGGACTATCAGTATCTCAACAAGATGAAAAATCTCAACATAAAAATAAAGCTAAAGGAATGAAAATATTAAGAGCAAGACTTTATGAGTTGGAAAGATCTAGAATAGATCAAGAAAGATCAAAAGATAGAAAAAGTAAAATTGGTACTGGTGACAGATCAGAAAGAATAAGAACCTATAACTTCCCACAAGGAAGAGTAACAGATCATAGGATTAATCTTACGATACATAAATTAAATGAATTTTTAGAAGGTGAAGCATTTGATGAAGTGATAGAGTCTTTGACACTTCGTGCTCAAGAAGAAAGTTTAAGTACTCTTTAAATTATGAATATTGATATTGCAATTAAACAAGCAACTTTATTATTAAAAAAGTGTGATATTAAATCTCCTTTATTAGATAGTGAAATTTTAATGTCGAAAGCAATTCAAAAAGATAGAAAGTTTATAATATTAAATCAAAATTACAAAATTAATAAGATATCACTAAACTTTTTTAAAAGTTTAATAAGTCAGAGATCCTCCGGTATGCCTGTAGCATATCTAACCAAAAAAAAATTTTTTTGGAAGCATGAATTTGATACTGATAAAGATGTTTTGATACCAAGACCAGACACAGAACTAATAGTCGAAGAAACACTCAAATTAACAAAGAATAAAAATAATATAAAAATTTTAGAGATTGGCTCTGGATCTGGGTGTATAATATTATCTGTATTGAATGAGAGAAAAGATTTTACTGGTATTGGTATTGATATTAGCAAAAAATGTGTGGATTTGAGTAAAAAAAATACTCTAAAGATCGGACTAAATAATATTAAATTCTTAAAATCAAATGTTGACAATTTTAAATATGGCAAATATGATTTAATTATATCTAATCCTCCATATATAAATCAATTTGATTTAAAATATTTGGAAAAAGATGTAATAAATTTTGAGCCAAAACTAGCCTTGAATGGTGGACAAGATGGGCTGTCAGAAATCAGAAAAGTAATAAAAAAATCGTCTGAGCTGATAAAAATTAAAGGAAAGTTAATTTTAGAAATTGGATTTGACCAAAAAGAAAAAGTTAAAAAATTACTCAATAAAAAGGGTTTTTATATAAATAAGGTTATTAAAGATCTTGCTAAGAATGACAGATGTGTAATCTGTACAAAAATATGATTAAATTTTAAAATGGTTACTTTTAGAAACAATACTGGCAGAAGAAATAACTTTAGAAGAAATGATAGAAATTTCAAATCTAATGGTGATAGAGGTAAATTTAATTCTAATTTTTCTAATGGGGATAATTTTCATAGAAAATTACCTGGAAGAAATAACCATAATGCACCAAAGCTAATTGAAAAATACAATAATTTAGCTAGAGAAGCGTTATCTAGTGGAGATAAGATCTTGTCTGAAAATTATTTTCAGCATGCAGATCATTTTACAAGAATTTTGGATGATCAAGAAAAACTAAAAAAATTAAAAAATTCAAACAATATTGCTTCTAATGTTGAGAAGTCAAATGTAGATGAAAAAAAAAATGAAGAGTCGAGTAATACGGATTTAGATAATTCTAAAAAAACAAGCTCTGAAGTTGTCTAGTTTATTCCAATTATTTTTTCTGATTTTAAAACTTCTATCTTAATTTTTTTAGTCTCAAATACCTTCCTATCATCACCTTTAAGAATTTTTCCAGAAGGCAATTTTAGTTTTTGAGAATTAATTTTTTTACCATTAACTATAACTTCATAATGTAAATGGGGTCCTGTAGATTTTCCAGTTGATCCTACATAACCAATTGTCTGACCTTGTTTTACTCTCACCCCACTTCTTATACCGCTAGCAAATTTTGACATATGCGCATAAACTGTTTGATATGTTGAGTTATGTTTTATAACAACACAATTGCCTCCACCACCACACCACCCAGCTTTTTTTACAACACCATCTCCTGATGCCATTATGGGGGTACCCATTGGTGCAGCAAAATCGGTACCACGATGCATTTTATTAAAACCATCAATAGGATGTTTTCTCATACCAAATGGAGATGATAATCTTGCACCATTAATTGGGGTTTTCATTAATGCTTTTTTTATACTTTTACCATTTTTATCGTAGTGACCCTCACTATCTTTTTTATCAAAAAAATATAATTTGTTATTTTGACCAGTAAGTTTAAGATTCGCAAAAATTATATTCCCGTTTTCAATCATCTTTCCATTGTCATCCACAAAAACTTCATATAAAATTTGGAAACTATCTTTTTTTCTTATATCTCTTTGAAAATCTACTTGAAAACCATAAATTCTTGCAAACTCAATAATTATATTAGCTGATATTTTCTCTTCTAAAGCTGATTTATAGAGGCTTTGTAAAATTACATTCTCTTTGTAAAGAATTTTTTTTTTTAATTTTGTAACAATTGTTTTTTGATTAAATTGATCAGTCTCAGTATTGCGTGTAAGATAAATTTTTTCAGTAGTTGAAAGTTGAAAAACGAATTCCTTAATTATGTTATCAGTCTGATTAATTACAAATTTAACTTTTTGATTTGTATTTAATTTGTTTAAATTAACCTTTTTAGATAATTTTCTCTTAATTTCAGATATTTCCCTTTCATCAATTGAGTAACTTTTAAGAATATTATAGAAGGTTTCACCTGGTTGAACTTTATGTTCAATTTTTTTGAATTTTGGCTCTAGATTATTAAAAAAATATGAAATAGATTTTTTTAAATAAACATTTTCAATCGTATTTTTATAATTAGAGATAATTTTATTTTTACTATGATTATAGTATGTTGTTGAGGCTACTGTGATCAAAGTTAATAAAATTAGAGCTACAATTTCAGATTTTCTTTTTATTTCTAATTTAATTTTTTTTAACATTGATAAATTTTAGTTCTGCAATTAATAGTTTAGGATTATTAAAAAATCAAAAAAAACCCTTTAAAACTGATGCTTTTTTGAGGATTTTTACGTCATAATTGCTTGATTTCCCTTTATTTTAGCCTATAAGCATCAAACTTTCTCACAAAATATATTGTTTATGCAATAAAAAAGTGAGCATTATTGGGCACTTTAACCCAATTAGCTATTTAAAAAGTAAAAATTTAAGAAGAGAAGTGTGGACGGTTAAGGTTACCAAAATTTGTCGTACACACTTCAACATTATATAAATTTTATTCTTAGAATTTATATAGAAGCTAGTGTGCGCCGTTTTTAAACTTGAGAGTTTGATCATGGCTCAGAACGTACGCTGGCGGCACGCCTAACACATGCAAGTCGAACGAAGTAGCAATACTTAGTGGCAGACGGGTGAGTAACATGTGGGTATCTTCCCTTTGGCCTGGAATAACACGAGGAAACTTGTGCTAATACCGGATAAGTCTTTACGGAGAAAGCTTTATGCACCATTGGATGAGCCTGCACTTGATTAGTTTGTTGGTGGGGTAATGGCCTACCAAGACTGTGATCAATAGCTGATTTGAGAGGATGATCAGCCACATTGGGACTGAGACACGGCCCAAACTCCTACGGGAGGCAGCAGTGGGGAATCTTGCACAATGGAGGAAACTCTGATGCAGCGATGCCGCGTGAGTGAAGAAGGCCTTTGGGTTGTAAAGCTCTTTCGTCGGGGAAGAAAATGACTGTACCCGAATAAGAAGGTCCGGCTAACTTCGTGCCAGCAGCCGCGGTAATACGAAGGGACCTAGCGTAGTTCGGAATTACTGGGCTTAAAGAGTTCGTAGGTGGTTGAAAAAGTTGGTGGTGAAATCCCAGAGCTTAACTCTGGAACTGCCATCAAAACTTTTCAGCTAGAGTTTGATAGAGGAAAGCAGAATTTCTAGTGTAGAGGTGAAATTCGTAGATATTAGAAAGAATACCAATTGCGAAGGCAGCTTTCTGGATCATTACTGACACTGA
>CACGDW010000002.1:145000-146797 GCA_902571925.1 uncultured Pelagibacteraceae bacterium
ATAATTTTTTGAGTATATTAAAGAAAAAAGATATTTATAAGGTAAAAAAATTTATTAACAGTAGTAGATTTTTATTTAAAGGCACTTATGGCATTGGTATTAACTATTATGTTGGAAAAAAAACAACTAGAAAACTTTAATCATGTTTAAATTTTTTTTAGGGATTCAAAGTTATGCAAATGCTGATAGTGGAGCCTCACTTGTCAGAGTTAATTCAAAAACAAAAAAAATAGACTACGTTTGTATTTCAGAAGAAAGACTTATAAGAAAAAAACACCCTTACACCTTTCCTGTTAACTCAATTAAGTATTGTCTAGATTATTTCGGATTAAAGGATCTAAAAAAAATAAATTATATTATCTCAGATTGGATTAAAATTAAAAAATGGCATCGTTCTGGACCATCATATAATTACTCTGAATTTGATTATTTTAAAGAGAAATTTAAATTTGATACAAAAAAAATTATACAGATAGACCATCATTTAGCTCATGCTGCTAGCGTTTATTACACGAGTAAATTTAAAGAATCTTCCATATTAATTGTAGATGGTATTGGCTCTGATCTTGAAACTACGTCTTTTTTTAAAGGAGAGGGTAAAAAAATAAAGCTTATCAAAAAATATAGGGAATTTGGTATTGGAACTGCATATGGATCAGTAACAAATCACATTTTAAACCTTGGAACTGGTGGTGAAGGAAAAACAATGGGCTTAGCCCCGTACGGTATCAAATATAAAAATCAAATTAAAATTAAACCAAAATTTGATGGAATAAAAACAGATTTTAGCAGCTTTATGAAGAGGAATCCATTATCAGATGTACTTAATCAATTAAATAAAAATTTAAGACCAAATCCTATTAAAATTAATCACAAATTTTGTAAAAATAAGAATTATTTGAACAAATATTTTGCTGGTGTTGCCTTCGATATTCAAAATGTAGCAGAGAAAACAATGATACATTTAGGTAAAGAACTGTACAAATCTGCAGAATCGAAAAATATTTGTTTAGCTGGAGGAGTAGCGTTAAATTCAGTTGCTAATAAAAAGCTTTTAGATAATTCAAAATTTAAAAATATTTTTGTTTTTCCAGCATGTTCTGATGCTGGTATTTCATTTGGTGCTGCTTTGTGGGGTGCATTTAATCTGATGATAGGTACCAAAAGAAACAAGCTATCGTTTGATCATGCTTACACAGGTAAGAATTATTCAAATAATCGAATAGAGAAATTACTTAAAAAATTTAATATTAGTTACTCAAAAAAAGATAATTATAAAGTAGCTAAATATATAGCTGAAGGAAAAATAATTGGTAGATGCTCTGGTAGAAGTGAGTATGGTCCACGTGCTTTAGGAAATAGAAGTATTTTAGCAGATGCCAGAAATAGTAAAATGAGAGATTATCTAAATTTACAAGTGAAACACAGAGAGGTGTTTAGGCCTTTTGCTCCAGTTATATTAGAAGAAAAGAATGAAGAGTATTTTGATTTAAAACAACCATCCCCATTTATGTTGTTAGTTGCAAAATCACATAAAGCATCTCTTATACCATCAGCTATACATGTTGATAAAACTGCAAGGGTTCAAACAATAAATAAAAATCAAAATAAGGACTTATACGATTTAATTAAAAGCTTTTCAAAAATAACAAATGTTCCAGTAATATTAAATACATCCTTTAACGATGCTGGAGAACCAATAGTTGAAACACCTTTAGATGCAATAATTTGTTTTTTTAAAACAAAATTAGATTATTTAATATTAAATGACTTCATCATTGATAGAAAAAAAAATAA
>CACGDW010000003.1 GCA_902571925.1 uncultured Pelagibacteraceae bacterium
CACTCAGGTTTAAGGACCCTACACAAAGTAATACATTGATTATGATAATCCCTATTGAAACTTCATACGATACCATTTGCGCTGCAGATCTTATAGCTCCTAAAAATGGATATTTTGAATTTGAGGCCCATCCACCCATAATAATTCCGTAAACACCTAAAGACGAGACTGCAAATATATATAAGATTCCAACATTAATATTTGCTAAGACTTGCCCCTCATCAAAAGGAATAACTGCCCAAGCTATTAAAGCTAAAGTCATGGTTATTATTGGAGCAAGGATAAAAATAACCTTATTTGAACTAGAAGGTATAATTATTTCTTTAAATATGTATTTTAAGGCATCAGCAACCGACTGCAGTAATCCAAAAGGTCCAACAACATTGGGTCCTTGTCTTTTTTGAACAAAAGCCCAAACTCTTCTATCTAACCAAACAATCATTGCAACAGAAACAAGAACAGGAATCAGTAAAAATAAAATTTTATATATTTCTTGAAAAATAATATTAAGATTTTCCATGAATTATCCCTCGGTGCCTGTACGTTTAACATCTATTTTTGAATTATTACAGTCAAGCATTGTTTTGGATGCTTTAGCAATTACATTAGAAAAATAATAATCCTTAAATTCAATCTTTAAGTCCTCATTCACAAATTCTTTTTTATTCATATTTGTATTCAAATTTTCTTTTTGTTTCTCTTTTTTAAGATTCAAGTAGTTAAACATACTACTTTCGAGCTCCTGTTTATCGTTAAAAAGTTTTCGATTATTCATTATTTCAGCAATTTCGTTGATAATTTGCCAATCTTCTTTAGCATTACCAGGTGGATATGAGGCCTTGAAAGCTTTCTGAATTTTACCTTCTAAATTCGTGTAATGTGCCGAATGTTCTGTGTAAGCAGCTCCTGGTAAAATTATATCAGCAATTTCAGCCCCTTTATCTCCATGACTTCCTTGATAAATTATAAATTCTTCTTTTTTGACAAAATTAAGATTATCTTGTCCAAGAAGATAAATAATTTCAAATTTATTATCTTTGAGGTCATCAAATATTTTATTACTTTCATCAAATATATCTAAATCAAAACTACCAACTGTTGAAGCGTTAGTGGATAAAATATTTAATGGATTCCAATCATTAGAAAATTTTTTGTTTTTAAATAAAAATTCTTTAATAGAATAAAATAAATAATCAGCCGATTTAGATTTTAAAAAAGACTCACCTAGAACAATTAATGGTTTTTTTGAATCTTTAATTTCATTTGATACATTATTTTTATCTTCAAAAATATCTTTGATAGTTTGTGTTTTGCCATCTAAACTTTGATATGGATAGGTTAGATCATCAACGTTATTTAATGAAATAATCTTGGTATTGTTATTTAAATAAGCTTTTCTAATTCTTGCATTTAACATCGTCGCTTCAAATCTAGGATTAGTACCAATTAACAAGATTAAATCTGATTCTTCAATGCCATTAATCGTTGAATTAAATAAATAATTTTCTCTTAGTGAACAATCTATAAAGCTTTTAGACGATCTAGACTCATACCTCTTGGTATCTATTGTTCTATCAAAAAATTCTTTAAAAATAAAACTTGCTTCCATATTAGCAAGATCTCCAACAAAACCACATATTTTATCTTTTTTAGTATCTTTTAATTTAGATTTAATAATTTTATAAACTTCGTTCCAAGAAGCTTTTTCAAATTTATTGTTATATTTCACATATGGTGTATCAAGTCTTTGATTTAATAAACCATCACAAGCATATCTAGTTTTATCTGATATCCATTCTTCATTAATATCCTCATTAATAATAGGTAAAACCCTTTTTACCTCCCAATCGTAAGTATCAACTCTTATGTTGGAACCAACCGCATCCATTACATCAATAGTTTCAGTTTTTTTTAATTCCCAAGGTCTTGCCTCGAATACATAAGGTTTTGAAGTTAACGCTCCAACTGGACAGAGATCAATAACATTTCCAGATAATTCAGACTGAACTGATTTTTCTAAATAAGTTGTGATTTGCATATCTTCTCCTCTTCCAATAGCACCTAGTTCAGGTACACCTGCAATTTCAGTTGCAAATCTAATACATCTTGTACAATGAATACATCTTGTCATTTGTGTCTTTATTAGAGGACCCATGTTTTTGTCGGGTACAGATCTTTTATTTTCTTTAAACCTCGATTTGTCTATTCCATAAAACATCGATTGATCTTGAAGGTCACATTCCCCTCCTTGATCACAAACGGGACAATCTAATGGATGATTTGCTAATAAAAATTCCATAACACCTTTTCTTGACTTTTCAACAGTCGGTGTATTAGTTTTTATAACCATTCCTTCTGCCGCTGGCATTGCACATGAAGCAATAGGCTTTGGAGATTTTTCCATTTCAACTAAACACATTCTACAATTACCAGCTATTGATAATTTTTCGTGATAACAAAACCTAGGTATTTCTACACCTGCTTTTTCACAAGCTTGAAGTACAGTAAGTCCTTCTTCGACTTCTACTTCTGCATCATTAACTTTTAATTTAAGCATTTTTATCTAATAAATGTTGGTCCACTAAATAAGGAATATTTTTATTCTCTTTAATTATTGGATCAAACTTATTTCTTTCTTTAATTTCTTTTTTAAAATGTCTTAGCAATCCTTGAACTGGCCAAGAAGAACCCTCTCCAAAAGCACAAATTGTATGACCAGCTATTTGATTTGTAACATCACCTAGCATATCAACTTCATCTTTAGTTGCCTCACCCTTAGCCATTCTCTCTAACATTCTCCACATCCAACCTGATCCTTCTCTACAAGGTGTGCATTGCCCACAACTTTCATGTTTATAAAATCTTGCAATTCTAGCCATGCACTTAATAATGTCTTGATCCTTATTGATTACAACAATACCAGCTGTTCCTAATCCACTTTTTTCAGCAACTAAAGAGTCAAAATCCATAGTTAAGGTTTCACATTTTTCCTTTGGTATTAAAGGCATTGAAGAGCCTCCAGGAATTACAGCTTGTAAATTGTCCCAACCGCCAACTACACCACCAGCATGAACTTCAATTAATTCTTTTAATGGAATATTCATTTCCTCTTCAACGTTGCACGGACTATTTACATTTCCAGATATACAAAAAATCTTTGTTCCAGTATTTTTCTCTCTGCCTAATGACGAAAACCATTTACCACCTTTTCTAAGAATTGTTGGGATGACTGCTATAGTTTCAACATTATTTATTATTGTTGGGCACCCATAAAGACCTATTAATGCTGGGAAAGGAGGTTTTAATCTTGGTTGACCTTTTTTACCTTCTATACTTTCAAGTAAGGCTGTCTCTTCACCACAAATATACGCTCCTGCTCCATAATGAATGAAAATATCTAAATCCCATCCAGTGCCTGCAGCATTTTTACCAATCAAGTTTTTTTCATAAGCTTCGTCAATTGCTTTTTGCAGTTTTTGTCCCTCAATAAAGTATTCACCTCTTATATAAATGTAGCATACATGTGCTTGAACTGCGTAAGAAGCAATTAAACATCCTTCAATTAATTTATGAGGTTCAAATCTTAATAAATCTCTATCTTTACAAGTTCCTGGTTCAGACTCGTCTGCATTGATGACTAAATAATGTGGCCTTGATCCAACTTTTTTAGGTGCAAAAGACCACTTTAATCCAGTTGGAAAACCCGCCCCACCTCTTCCTCTTAGTTGAGAGTCTTTAACTTCATTAATAATCCAATCTCTTCCTTTATCTATAAGTGATTTTGTATTATCCCAATCTCCTCTCTTTTGAGATGAAACAACATCTGATCCTAAATCATTATATAAATTTTTAAAAATTCTATCTTGGTCTTTAAGCATTTTTTAAATCCATAAGGGTTTTTCTATTGTTTTCTGGTTCATTATTTATTCTTCCTCTGTAAGAACCTGGTTTAGGTGTTTCACCTTTTAAAATTGTATCAAAAATTTTTAAAGTTTTTTCTTTATCAAGATCTTCATAATAATCATCATTAATTTGCATCATTGGAGCATTAACACAAGCACCTAAACATTCAACTTCCATCCAAGAACAAGTTTTATCATTTGATAATTCTAACTCATTTTCAGAAATTTTCTCTTTACAAGCTTCAACTAACTTATTTGCACCTCTAATCATACATGGAGTTGTTGTACAAACTTGTATGAAATATTTTCCTACTGGAGATAAATTGTACATTGAATAAAAAGTAGCTACTTCATAAACTTTTATATAAGGCATATCCAAAAATTTTGCGATATACTTCATTGCTACTAGTGGTATCCAATTATCATTTTGTCTTTGTGCTATATAAAGTAAAGCCATAACTGCACTTTGTTGTTTACCTTTAGGATATTTTGCAATTATAGTTTTTGCTGCTTCAAGTGAAGACGTGTTAAATTCGAAATTTTCTGGTTGATTTTTTGCTGGTCTTTTTAGACTCATCTATCAACCTCCCCAAAAACTATATCTAGTGATCCAAGCACAGCAGGCACATCAGCTAACATATGACCTTTAATTAAATAATCCATTGACTGTAAATGAGAAAATCCTGGTGCTCTTATCTTGCATTTATAAGGTTTGCTCGATCCATCAGAAATTAAATAAACACCAAATTCTCCTTTTGGAGCTTCTACAGCTGTATATATTTCATCCTTGGGTACACGATATCCTTCAGTGAAAAGTTTAAAATGATGAATTAATGCCTCCATTGATTGTTTAATCTCTTTTTTAGATGGGGGTGTAATTTTGCCATCAAGAGTTTTTATTGGTCCTTTTTCCATTTTAGCAAGACATTGTTTAATTATAGAAATACTTTCCTTCATCTCCTCAATTCTACACAAGTATCTATCATAACAATCACCATTTTTTCCAACAGGTATCTTAAACTCTAATTGATTATAGCAATCATAAGGTTGAGATTTTCTTAGGTCCCAGGGAATTCCAGAGCCTCTAATCATTACCCCGCTAAAAGAATAATCTAGTGCATCTTCTTTTGATACAATTCCAATATCAACATTTCTTTGTTTAAAAATTCTATTGTCTGTTAATAAATTTTCTAAATCATTAATGATTTTTGGAAAACTCTCGCAAAATTTAGCAATATCATTTTCTAATCCTGCTGGTAAATCTTGATGTACGCCTCCTGCTCTAAAATAATTTGCATGTAATCTTGATCCTGAAGCTCTTTCATAAAAAGTCATAAGTGTTTCTCTTTCCTCAAAACCCCATAATGAGGGAGTTAATGCACCTACATCTAAAGCCTGAGTTGTAACATTTAATATATGACTCAAAATCCTACCAATTTCACAAAACATAACCCTTATGTATTGTGCTCTTATTGGAACATTTATCCTTAAAATTTTTTCAATTGCTAATGCAAAGGCATGTTCTTGATTCATGGGAGCTACATAGTCAAGACGATCAAAATAAGGTACTGCTTGCATGTAAGTTTTGTTTTCAATTAATTTTTCCGTTCCACGATGTAATAAACCAATATGTGGATCTGCTTTTTCCACAACTTCACCATCTAGCTCAAGAATAAGTCTTAGTACGCCATGAGCTGCTGGATGTTGTGGACCAAAGTTTAGATTAAGATTTTTAATTTTTTTTGTCATTATCAGTTTGTTCTTTAATGTATTTAGTTCCCTCCCATGGACTCTCGTAATCAAAGTTTCTATAATTTTGTTCTAGCTTTACTGGTTCATTAATAACTTTTTTTTGATCTTCACTATATCTAACTTCTGAATGTCCAGTTAAAGGAAAGTCTTTCCTTAATGGATGTCCCTCAAAACCATAATCAGTTAAAATTCTTCTTAAATCGGGATGGTCTTTAAAGTTTACTCCATACATATCAAAAACTTCTCTTTCCATCCAATTTGCAGAAGGAAAAATTGTTGTTAATGAAGAGATGACTTCATTTTCATTAATATCATAACTTAAAATCATCCTTTGATTAAATTCATGACTTAAAAACAAGTATACAACTTTAAATCTTTGAGCTTTCTCAGGATAATCAACAACCGTAATATCTATCAGTTGCCTAAATTTAGTATCTTTATTTGTTTTAATAAATAAAGTTACATCAATAAGATCTTCTTTATCAATTTCCATGTATAATTGATTATGTTTAATTTCAGTTTTATTTATCTTAGTTGTTAGCTCCGAATTAATTTTTTTTTCTAAATCAAATAAATTTAACATTTTATCTATTAAATGAACCTTTGTTTCTAATTTTTTTTTGAAGTTGCATTATTCCATACAATAGAGCTTCAGCTGATGGTGGGCAACCTGGAACATAAATATCAACTGGAACTATTCGATCACATCCTCTTACTACGGAATATGAATAGTGATAATATCCTCCCCCATTTGCACAACTCCCCATGGAAATAACATATCTTGGTTCTGGCATTTGATCATAAACTTTTCTTAAAGCAGGTGCCATTTTATTTGTTAGTGTTCCGGCTACAATCATTACATCTGATTGTCTAGGTGAACCTCTCGGAGCTGCTCCAAACCTTTCAAGATCATATCTTGGCATAGCAGTCTGCATCATTTCAACTGCGCAACACGCGAGACCAAAAGTCATCCAGTGTAAAGAGCCAGAGCGTGACCAATTAATTAAATTATCAATTGAAGTTGTAATAAATCCATTTTTACTAAAATCTTCAGCTAATTTTTTAAATTCTTCTGGAACTTGATCTAGATTATTTTTCATTTGAATTAATTATTATTCCCAGTCTAAAGCACCTTTTTTCCATTCATAAATAAATCCAATTGTGAGTATGAATAAAAAAATCATCATTGATGTAAAACCAAGAATTCCAATATTACCTAATGATATTGCCCACGGAAATAAGAAAGCAATTTCAAGATCAAAAATAATAAATAATATAGCTACTAAATAAAATCTCACATCAAATTCCATTCTTGAATCTTCAAACGGCTCGAAGCCACATTCATATGCAGATAACTTTTCTGGATCTGGATGTTTGGGTGATAAAATAAAATTAATTACTATAAATGCGCAACTTAAACCAAATGCAATAATTAAGAATAAAATTATAGGCAAGTAATCTTTTAATAAATCTGTAGTCATTGTGGAATATATATCATTTTTTAAATTTAGATGAAGTGGTGATAGGTCACATTATTCAAAATATACACTATTATTGATAATCATTATCACCATTAAAACTGATAAATCATCGGTAAGGATTAAAGTGGCGGGAGTGAAGGGACTCGAACCCTCGACCTATCGCGTGACAGGCGATCGCTCTAACCAACTGAGCTACACCCCCACTTTGATTCTTTTTGGTGGGCAGTAAAGGACTCGAACCTTTGACCCCCTCGGTGTAAACGAGATGCTCTACCAACTGAGCTAACCGCCCATAACCAAAATACAATGTTTTATATCTTCTACTAAGACAACGTCAAGATTTATTAATAGTAAAAAATGGCTAAATGATAATTTTTTAAAAAATTTATTAAGCTATAGATTGGTCAAAAACTAGAATATTTTATTTGTACTTATCTGATATGTCCTTTCTTATAAAAACGTAGTTAGATAAGTGATAAATATTATTTTCAGGTCTCGATGGGTCAATTTTCATTAATTTTTTTCCAAAAGGTAAAATTCTAAAAATATCTGAAAAGTCAATTAACTTAGAAATATTATATAGAGATTGATTCTTTATTAGATGATGCCATCCAAATTCTATTTGAATAAATTTTGGTTTATGTTCATCTAATATTTTTTTTGACCCTTCCAAAACTTCATACTCATATCCTTCAGTATCAATTTTGATAAAATCAATTTTTTGGTTAGAAAAAAGATCTTTTAGATCATCCAACTTTTTTACATCTACTAACATTCTATTTTCATTTTTTTTTCCAATTACAGAAATTTCTTCAAGATTTGGAACAAGTGATGCCTTTTCAGATTTTTTATGTTCAAAAAAAATATTCTGCTTTTTACTTTCATTGCCTATAGCAAAATTATATATCTCTAATCTATCATTGTATTGATGCTTAATTTTTATAAGTTCTTCAAATGCATCAGCCAAAGGTTCAAAAGAAACTACTCTGGAATTTGTCTCTGAAAGTAATAATTTTGTATAATCACCAATATTTGCTCCTATATCCAAACTTAATTTTACTTCATTTTTAATAAGCTTTATAAATGATTTCTCACCTGAATTAAAAAGATGTCCATAATGCTTAAATCCTTTTGCATCTAACGATAAAGAAAAAATGATGTCATTTATGAACTGCATTTTTTTACGCCCAAATAAAAAAACATATAATTTAGAAAACTTAAGATAGATATTTGTTAATATCTTTTTATGATACATAAATTAACAAATTCATTATTTAACATAAATATTTTTAAGGAAGTATAGATATTTTTATTGAATACTAGCTTGAGATTTATCTTCTTTTTTAGAAATTTCAACTTCAACCCACTCTGTTTTTTTAAGTTCTTTTGTTAAAGCAATTTTAATAACCTCATCAGCAAATTCGACAGGAGTAATCTTAATTTCATCAATAATCTTTTTTGGAATGTCGATTAAATCTTTTTCATTTTCTTTTGGAATTAAAGCCTCTTTAATGCCTGCTCTATGTGCGGCTAATAACTTTTCTTTCAGGCCTCCTATAGGTAAAACTTGGCCTGTCAAAGTAACTTCTCCTGTCATAGCTAGATCTTTTCTAACAGGAATATTTGTTATTGATGAAACAATAGATGTAACCATTGCTATCCCTGCAGAAGGACCATCTTTTGGAGTCGCTCCCTCTGGGACGTGTATATGGAAATCTTTTTTCTCAAATATGGGAGGAATAATTCCATACTCTAAACATTTTGATCTCACAAAAGATTTAGCAGCTTTAACCGACTCTTGCATCACATCACCCAACTTACCAGTAATTTGCATTCTCCCTTTACCTGGCATTGTTACTGTCTCAATTTTTAAAATTTCTCCTCCATATTCAGTCCAAGCCAATCCTGTAACTACTCCAACTCTATCCTCTGTTTCTAGTTCTCCAAATTTGTATTTGGGCACACCTAAAAAATCAGCTAAGTTTTTATTATCAACTCTTACTTCTTTTTCCTCTCCTGAAACTACTTTTTTTACAACCTTTCTAGCCACTTTAGATATTTCTCTCTCTAAATTTCTTACACCAGACTCTTTCGTATAACTTCTTATTATTTCTTTAATAATATCGTTACTCAAATTCATTTCCTTATCTTTAACACCATTATCTTTAATTTGTTTTGGAAGTAAGTATTTGTTGGCAATATTTATTTTTTCATCTTCTGTATAACCAGCTAGTCGAATTACTTCCATTCTATCTAGTAAAGGAGGTAAGATGTTTAATGTGTTTGCAGTTGTGACGAACATTACGTCTGATAAATCATAATCAACTTCCAAATAATGATCATTAAAAGTAGTATTTTGCTCTGGATCTAAAGCTTCCAATAAAGCAGAAGATGGATCTCCCCTATAATCATTTCCAACTTTATCAATTTCGTCTAAAAGTATTAAAGGATTTTTAGTTCCAGCTTTTTTCATCATTTGAATAATTTTTCCTGGTAACGAACCTATATACGTTCTTCTATGTCCTCTTATTTCTGCTTCATCTCTCATTCCACCAACTGACATTCTTACAAATTCTCTATTTGTAGCTTTGGCTATTGATTTACCCAAAGATGTCTTACCTACTCCTGGAGGACCAACTAAACATAAGATTGGGCCCTTGATTTTTTCCATTCTTTTTTGTACAGCTAAGAACTCAATAATTCTCTCTTTTACTTTTTCTAGTCCAAAATGATCTTTATCTAAAACATTTAATGCTTTTGATAAATCAATATCAACCTCACTTTTTTTGTACCAAGGTAACTCAGTCATCCAATCAAGATAATTTCTTACAACTGTAGCTTCAGCTGACATCGGACTCATATTTTTTAATTTTTTAAGTTCTTGTAAACATTTTTTTTCAACCTCTTTGGGCATTTTAGCTTTTAATATAGCTTTGTTTAAACTGGTACTCTCATCTTTCCCATCTTCTATTTCACCAAGTTCTTTTTGAATAGCTTTAAGTTGTTCATTTAAGTAATATTCTCTTTGGGTTTTCTCCATTTGTGTTTTTACTCTTCCTCTAATTCGTTTTTCAACACCAATAATACTTGTTTCATTTTCCATTATTTTGATAATGGCATTTAATCTTTTTTTAACATCAGCCATTTCGAAAATTTGTTGTTTTTCCAAAATTGTAGCTGACAAGTGAGAGGCTATATTATCAGCTATATGTGAAGGTTCTTTAAGTTGTTTAATAGAGCTAATTGTTTCGCTCGAAATTTTTTTATTTATAGATGTTAACTTTTCTAATCTTCTTAAAGCTGTAGCGGCTAAAGGAAAAAGATCTTCATCTTTGTTTACAATGTCGTTATATTGAGTGAAATCACAAGTAATATATTTTTCATTATCTTTAAAATCTATAATTTTAACTCTTTTACTTCCCTCAACTAGTACTTTCACTGTACCATCTGGTAATTTCAAAAGTTGAAGAATGTTACCTTCACAACCATAAGTAAAAATATCGTTTTTCTTTGGATCATCTACCTCAGAATTTTTTTGCGTTGCTAAAATAATCTTTTTATCTTTTTTCATTACCTCATTTAAAGCTGAAATAGATTTATCTCTCCCTACGAAAAGAGGTATGACCATACTCGGAAAAACTACTATATCTCTTAGTGGCAGAAGTGGTAATGAAATTTTAACATCCATATGTTTGAATATGGATATTATATGAAATATTGCAATAGCTTTTTCTTGATTATTGCAAGATATTAAGCCGCTGTTGTTTTATTTGATTTAGTTTTACTATCAGATTTTGAATGCACAACAATAGGTTGGGACTGACCTTTTGCAGCACCAGCGTCAACAATAACTTCTTCAATATTTTCTTGACTAGGTAGTTCATACATAGTTTTAAGCAAAATATTCTCTAGAATAGATCTTAAACCTCTGGCTCCGGTCTTTTTCTTTATTGCTTTGATAGCAATTTCCTTAAGTGCGTTATCCTTAAATGTCAGTTTCGCACCATCAAGTTTGAATAATTCTTTATATTGTTTAGTAAGTGAGTTTTTTGGTTCTTCAAGAATTTTTATTAAAGATTTTTCATCTAAATCCTCTAATGTCGCTATCATAGGTAAACGACCAATAAATTCTGGTATTAAACCATATTTTAATAAATCTTCAGGTTCTAAACCCTTCATCCACTCACCAGTTTTCTTTTCCTGAATATTTTTAACATCAGCACCAAAACCAATAGACGTTCCTTTATCTCTTTGAGATATAATTTTATCTAGCCCAGCAAAAGCTCCTCCACAAATAAATAAAATATTAGTTGTATCAACTTGTAAAAATTCTTGTTGCGGATGCTTTCTTCCTCCTTGGGGTGGTACGCTAGCAACTGTTCCTTCCATTATTTTAAGTAAAGCTTGTTGAACTCCCTCACCAGAAACATCACGAGTGATAGAAGGGTTTTCAGATTTTCTACTTATCTTGTCTACCTCATCAATATATACAATTCCTCTTTGAGCTTTTTCAACATTATAATCTGCAGACTGTAAAAGTTTTAAAATAATATTTTCTACATCCTCTCCAACATAACCTGCTTCCGTTAATGTTGTTGCATCAGCCATTGTAAATGGAACATCCAATATTCTTGCAAGAGTTTGTGCTAGTAAAGTTTTTCCACAACCTGTAGGGCCGACTAAAAGAATATTTGATTTTGTAAGTTCTACGTTTTTACTTGTTTTATTTTCATAATTTAATCTTTTATAATGGTTGTGAACTGCCACAGATAAAACTTTCTTCGCATGAGACTGTCCAATGACATAATCATCTAAGACAGTGCAAATTTCTTTAGGTGAAGGAAGTCCATCTTGATGCTTAACGAATGTATCCTTGCTCTCTTCTTTTATTATATCCATACATAACTCTACACACTCATCGCATATGAATACTGTAGGACCAGCTATCAATTTTCTTACCTCGTGTTGACTCTTTCCGCAAAAAGAACAGTAAAGAATATTTTTATTATCAGTGCTCATAAATTTTTATAACGAATCAATTTTCTTATCTTATTATAGATAACTCATATTTATCAAGTTATGAATAAATGTATGTCTATATGTTGTATTCTATGATCTCTTTTCTACTACTTCATCAATCAAACCAAAAGATTTAGCAGTTTCAGCAGTCATAAAATTATCTCTCTCTAGTGCTGCTTTAATTTCATCTTCCGATTTACCTGTATGTTTGGAATAAATTTCATTTAATCTTTTTTTTAAAGACAGAACTTCTTTAGCATGAATTTCAATATCAGTTGCTTGACCTTGAAATCCTGCAGAAGGTTGATGGACCATTATTCTAGAATTTGGCAAAGAAAATCTTTTATTTTTTGTTCCAGCTGCTAATAAAAATGATCCCATTGATGCTGCTTGTCCGATACATAGAGTGGAGATGTCAGGTTTAACATATTGCATTGTATCATAAATACCTAAACCAGCGGTGACTAAACCTCCTGGACTATTAATATATAAATAAATTTCTTTCTTTGGATCTTCAGCTTCTAAAAATAAAAGCTGTGCGGTAACTAACGATGCAACATTGTCATTAATTTGACCAGTTAAAAAAATTATTCGCTCTTTTAACAGACGGGAGTATATATCATAAGCTCTTTCACCCTTATTTGATTGCTCTACAACCATGGGAACTAAATTATTCATATGCTCAGATATTTTGTTTGTCATAAGTCGATTCGTTTTACTTATACAACTTGGGATTACTTTTTGCTAACTTTTTTTGTTTTTTTTATAGGTAATTTCGTTTTACCTTTTTTTATTTGAGGTTTTTTAATTTCTGCCTTCTTTTGAGGTTTTTGATCTTCTTTAGTGTTCACTCTATATTCATCAAGTTCTTGTTTTTGAGACTCTTTTAAAATTTTTTCTGCTTCATCTTTAGAAATTTCTTTCTTATTTGATTTAGCTTTTTCTTTTACAAGTTTTAAAATCTTATCTTCATAAACTGTACCCCTTAAACTTGCTACAGCGGAGGGATTTTTTTGATAAAAATCCATAACCATTTTTTCTTGACCTGGCATCATTCTAATTTGTTTTTGAACTTCAGCCTGTAATTCTTGTTCGGTAACTTTAATTTGGTTTTTTTCTCCAAATTCATTTAATACTAAACCAACTTTAATTCTCTTTTTCGCAACTTCTTCAAAATTTTTTTTATTTTTATTTTTATCATCCTCATTCATGCCTTGAGAAAGTATCTTAATTTCGTCTTCGATTAAATTTGCTGGTATTTCATCTAACTTAAACTTTTCGATTTCTTTTAAAATCTGTTTTTTTGATATACGATCTAATGAATTTTTATACTCATCATTTATTTGCTTTGATATAAGTTTCTTTAAATCATCAAGATCTTTAGCACCCAAGTTCTTGGCGAATTCATCATTAATTTTAACTTCTTCAGGATTTTTAATAGATATAATTTTACAACTAAATTTAGCTTTTTTATTAACTAAATCTTTTTCTGGAAAATTTTCTGGCAGAACAGCCTCAACTATTTTATTTTCTTCTTTTTTAACTCCAATCAACTGTTTATCGAACCCTTTTAAAAATAAGTCTTTACCTAATGTAAGTTGAGTGTTTTTACCTTCACCTCCTTTAAACGATTTCCCGTCTATTGTTGCGGTATAGTCAAAGACAACTAAATCTTTTTCTTTAGCTTTGGTCCCATCCGGTGCTTCTTTAAAATTTGGTTGACTTTTAGCAATGTCTTGAATTCTTTTATCGGTCTCTTTTGAGTCAATTTTAACTGAATATTCATCAAATTTAATATTCTCAATAGACTTAACTTCGATCTTTGGTAATTCAGTAACACTTAAAATATATTCTAATTCCTTGTCCTCACCATAGGTTTTAAGATCTAATTTTGGTTGTCCAGCAGGTTTAATTTTATTTTCTTCCAAAGCTTTGGTAGATGTATCTTTTAAAACTTTGTCTAGTACTTCATTAAAAATAGCCTTACCAAATTGTCTCTTAAGGATTTCTCTAGGAACTTTCCCCGGTCGGAAACCTTTTAGGTTAATAGTACCTTTTATTTCCTCATACTTCTTATCCATGTAAGTATTCATCGTTTTCTTATCAACAAATACCTTTACATCTTTATTAAGGCCCTTTTTATTTTCTATTGTTACTTTCATATTTTTATGTGGTAGGGCGAAAAGGACTCGAACCTTCACAGATTGCTCTATCGGTTCCTAAGACCGACGCGTCTACCAATTCCGCCATCGCCCCACAGATTTAGAGGTCTTATATATTATTGAAACTATTTGTCCAACGAGAATTATTGTAAATTGTATTAGTTTTCCTTTATAATATAATCATGATTATTTCTCCATGCATTAGTATTTGCAAAACTGATCCTAAATCAGGATATTGTTATGGTTGTGGTAGAACTAATGAAGAAAAAAAAATTTGGAAACTAGAAGAAACATCTATTGAATGGAAAAAAAAGAATTTAGAAATTATTAAAAAAAGGCTATCTGGTTGGCAATTAGAAAGTTTCGAAGAGTCCTATACATATAAAATTGAAAATGGTATTTCTTTATTTAAAAAAAATTTAAAAAATGAGTAGAACAACAATAGTAATAATTATTTATATTCTGGGGCTTATCTTCGGGGCATTAGTATTGGATATATGGGATGCTAATACTAATATTTATAAAGGGCTTCTAGGATTAGCTTGGACTGCCTTACTTTTGATAGGCTTATTTTTTGCAGAAAAACATGAAAAAGAATAGATTTTTAATATTATTCTCAATTTTTTTCCTACTATTTTCGACTCAAAATTTACGTTCTGAAATTATAATTATGAGTGCTTGCGATGACAAACAAGATGAATTTTTGAAAAATGAGTACATATTAAATCTTAATGAGCTGATTATGACTAGAAATTATATTTATAAAGATAAAACATATCAAAAGTATAAAATAACAGACTTAAGCGTAAAAAAATCAAATTCATTTGTAAGAAATATTTATGAAGAGGATGGAAAAATATTGACTCATAAACATGGATATCCTCAATTTTATACTCAAATTCTATTTGAAAAAGGAAAATCAGAGATATTTATGAAAACTGTTTTAAATAATGAAGAAGGTATTTCTAAAATTTCTACATGTAAAAAAATTGAAAAATTTAAAAGAGAAAGTTAGTTTTTTCTCTTTTTTTTAGAAAAATTTTTTTTTTTTGAATTAAATCTATTATTAGTAATATTACTCCTATGCTTTGCATACGCTTGTTTTTGTGCCTGTTTCATCGCTCTCTTAGAGGACATAATATTTTTAATAATTAATTTCTAAATTACCTATTTTTTTATAATTCTTACTAGAAACAACAATTTCTCCAGAGCCTGCTGCATAATCTAATACTTCAGATATTACCACATAATGCGTAATTAAAATCAAATTTTTGTTGCTACTCCAATTATTAATATATTCTTTGAGATTTTTCATTTGAGTTTTTTTATTTTTTTGAAATTTTGAACTATAAAATGAATTAAGAAAATTCTTTGTTTCAAAATTATCAAATGCTATTAAAGCAGTTTCTTTACATCTGCACCATTCACTGGAAATCACTAGGTCTATCGGAATTTTATTTTCCTTAAAAAAATTTCCAATTTTTCTTGATTGCTCTCTGCCTAGATCACTTAAAATTCTTTGGGTGGAACAATCGTTTATATCAAAATTTTCAGGATCACCTCCTCCTGGAGCATAAGCATGTCTTATAAAAATTAAATTACCTCCTTTTTTAAGATTATTTATAATTTGATTTTTTGAACTTGCCTCAATTTCATTTGTTAAAAAGAAAAATATAATTAGTATAATGTTTAATAATCTCATAAATGAATATTAAATTTAAAAAATTAAATAAAACAATAGTTAAATGTAAAAAATGTCCTCGTTTAACTAATTTTATTAAAAAGATATCGTCAGAAAAAAGAAAGCAAAATATTAATGAAAAATATTGGGGAAAACCTGTTACCGGCTTTGGTGATACAAATGCAAAGTTAATGATTATAGGTTTGGCACCTGCTGCTCATGGAGGGACTAGAACAGGAAGAGCTTTTACGGGTGATAAGTCTGGCAATTTTCTATTTCAAAGTCTTCACTCAGTTAAAATATCTAATCAAAATTTTTCTGAAAAAATTAATGACGGTTTAAAATTAAATTCTACTTATATCACTAATATATTAAAATGTGTTCCACCAGGTGATAAACCAATGAATGATGAGCTTTCAACGTGCTCAAATTATTTTATAAAAGAGCTAGATAATTTAAAAGATTTAAAAGTAATCGTAGCTCTAGGTAAGGTTGCTTTTGATAATTGTTTAAAAATTTATAAAAAAAGATTTAAAATTAAAAATAAGTTTCAATTTAAACATGGTAAAAAATATTTATTACCTGATAATAGAAGTTTAATAGCCTGTTATCATCCTAGTCCTAGAAATGTAAATACTAGAGTTGTAACTTCTACAATGATTAATCAATTGTTTAGGAAAGCAAAGAAAATCGCTAAACTTTAATCGTATCACAAAAGTATGGTTTAAACTTAGAATAGATTTCGTCTGGTATTTTTATTGGTTTTCCCTCTTCATTGATAAATACTAAATGAACTTGAGCTTCAATAATAATCTGATCTTCTTTAGTGATAATTTGGTTCATAAAAAAAGAGGTTCTAGTAATCGATTTTACGAATGACCTTACATTCAATTCATCCTCAAGATGAGCTGATTTTTTATACTCAATATTACAAGACTTAACAATAATTAAAGAATTAAAAATATCTTTAATTTTTTTATTACTAAACCCAATTGAAAACAAAGCTTCTGTTCTCGCTCTTTCTAAAAATTTTAAATAATTTGCATAATACACAACTCCACCAGAGTCCGTATCCTCGTAATAAACTTTAAAATTAAAAAAGAAATTTTTATGCATAATAGAATTATATCAAATAATTAATTATTTTACACAAACTAGAGTATAAGTATTATTATGAACATTTTTATAATATGGGTTATATTAGTTATAGCTTGGAATTTTGGGTTCCCTCAAGCAAGCCCCCTGGAAGATGTTATTGTGGCTATAGTTTTATCTTTATTTAGTAATGTCTTAAAAAAATATCTAAAAATTTAATTACTTAGAGGAAAAATAGATATTCTGATAATAGGCAATTGCTTTCATTTTTGAATTATCAGTGTCTGACATGATTGCTAATCCGTCTAATTCATTAATATCTAAGTTATGAAATTTTTTAAAATCCTCTTTTACGTTAGCTTTAACTGTAACCCATTCATTAAGATTGTCTTTGGTGCTAGCTAAAACATTATCCACTGATTTCTTTGTATACGGGCTTGACCAATTTTTTCCTATTTCATTGTTGCTTGAAAAAACATAATTAATAGCTCTATTTGAAAGAGGTGTTGCTCCTGTTTTTTTAACCGCAAAAACTCTAGCTGCAAAGTCATGTCCTTTTTTAGTATCCTCTTTAATCCCCGATAAATCTTTCTCGATTTTCCAAGAAATATTTATAAATGGTGTCTTATTTAGATCAATTTTAACCTCTTTTCCAAGCCCTGATGCTCCATTATTAGCTATAGCTTTTAAGAAGTTACCATTATCGTTCGATCCAACTGTATAAATTGTTTTATTTTCTGCCCCCCTTACCTTTCTTACTTCAAGCTCAGAAAGTTCAGTTTCACTGAAATCAAATACTCTTAACTCGTCAGCAAAACAGGCATTTATAGCTACTAGGTAAATTAAAAAACTTTTAATGAAAAAATTCATAAATAAAAATTGTTAATACATTATTTTGACAATATTTAAACATCCAAAAATCAAGATTAGGATTTAAATACTAATTATGAAGACAATTTCAATTTTTATACTCTTAATGTACTGGTCGATTATGATTTTTGCTCCTGTTATGTCAAAGGATGTTAAGTTAAGTAGAGCAAAAATTAATAATATAAAGATAGTTGAACAAAAACCTCTTAATTAATAAGTAGATCTACCACCACTAATATCAAAAACAGCAGCTGTAGAAAAAGTGTTTTCATCAGATGAAAGCCAACAAACTAAGGAAGTAAACTCTTCAACTTCAAGAAACCTACCTCTAGGAACTTTTGATAACATTCTTTGAACATGTTCTTTAGTCATTTGATTTAAAATTCTCGTGTTAGCTCCAGCAGGAGTGACCGCATTTACAGCTATATTTTTATCAGCTAGTTCTTTACCTAAAGACTTTGTAAGTCCGATTGCACCAGCTTTCCCAACACTGTAAGCACTCGCATTAGCATTCCCATCTTTTCCCGCAACAGAAGCAACATTTACAATCCTGCCGTAGTTATTTTTAATCATACTTGGTACAATTAATTTACAACAATTAAAAGTTCCCATTAAATTTATATCTACAACTTTTTTCCACATGTCAGTATCGTATTCCCACAGTGGAGCTGTAGGTCCTGTAATACCAGCATTATTAATTAAAATATCTATATTGGATTTTTTTGTAATATTGTTGATGCAACTCTCAACTTCTTTAAAATTCGAAACATCAACAATATTTGAGCTTAAATTAGGATCATCTATTTCAGTGATCGCCTTTTTTAACATTTCAGGATCTATATCCCAAATTATTACTTTTGCACCTGACTTTAAGAATCTTTTAGCAATATCTAATCCAAATCCTTGAGCACCTCCAGTGACTAAAGCTGTTCTATTTTTAAAATTAAAAGAAATTTTATCCATCGATTATTTTCTAGCCAATAAATAATAAACAGTTGCAGCAATAAATGCCCCTATAATCCAAGAGAAGGATTGAAGAAATGTTAGGTTAGAATTCCAAATTGTAGATGCAGAAAAAATAAAGCCTATAATTATTGAGTAAACACCCTTAATATGCCATCCACCACTATAATAGTATGTGCCATTGCTCTCCATAGAATAAATATCTTTATTAAGAATGTTTTTCTTTTTAATAAAATAATAATCAGAAACCATTACTCCAAATATTGGTCCAAAAATTGCTCCAAATGTATCCACAAAAGACAAAATTCCAATTTGGCTCAAATAACTTAACCAAAAAATACCAACTAAAAAGCTTAAAATTGTAATTACTATACTGGAACTCTTTAATGAAAGTGAAGATGGAATAAAGTTTATTAATGTATACTGGGAAGGAATAAAGTTAGCTATTAAATTAGTTGATGCTGAAGCAATTATTATAAAAATTAAAACCAAGTTAGTTATAAGTAGATTATCTAATTTACCAATTATATCTGTTGGATTGGTAAGAATCCTTGTCAAATTTTCTGGATCTTGTTTTAAAAAAGAATCCACTCCTGAAACAATAAACAATGCCATAAAAGAAAAAATTATTAAATTTAACAATAAACTTAAATTTCCTTTTTTAAGTTCGCTCTCATTCTTTACGTACCGGGAAAAATCCCCATAACTTAAAATGACAAACGAGAAATATGCAAAAGTAGTGCCTATTACTGTGATAAGTGGACCCAAATTGTTAGCATCTATTAAATTTTCAAAACTTAATAAATTATAAAAAGAATTAGTGGTAGATTTTACATCACTCAAAAGAACTGTAAAAAAAAATAATATCATCCCAAAATAAACGGATACAGCAGAATATAAAATTATTTTTTTGTTTAGTTTCATTCCATTACTAAACAAAATAGCTTGGAGTAAAATAGCAATAATAATTGCACACCAGTCAATAATATTCATCCCCAGAAAAAATATTAAGAAAATTTCTTTATCTAACAATGAGGGATCAAGATAAAATAGAAATATTCTTAGTAAATATCCAAATGCTTTTGATAAAAAATATGTTTGTATACCAAATAAGAAAGTTCCAACTAAGCATCTTATAAGTCCAAAATATTTAGCACCCCTAAAACCCAAAGAGGACCTTAATAAAACTACAAATGGTAATCCAAATTTTTGAGAAGGTTTCCCAATTAAGTTAGAAAAAAAATAAACTAATAATGAGCCTAAAATAGTTCCTATGAAAACTACAGATGAGTTAAGATCATAAATTACATACAAAGATGTTATAAGTGAGAAAGCAATAATACTTTGGATATTTACACCCCAGAAACAAAAAAGATCTTTCCAATTCCAATTTTTATCGTTTGGATTTACTGAAACTAAATCCCAATTAATAAGTGTTTTTTTTGATTTATCTAGACTCACTCAAACAATATAAGACTTAAATTTTCTACTGTCCATATAAGAGAGTTGGTAACCAAAGTGCAATTTGAGGAAATACGATAATTAAAACAAGTCCAATTACTTGTAAGACCATAAATTGCATCATCCCATAATAAATATCTTTTAGATCCCACTCAGGAACTACACCTTTTAAAAAATAAGCAGATAAGGCAACAGGGGGTGAGAGCCAGGCGGTTTGTAAATTGACAGCTACTAATATAGCAAACCAAGTTAGATTAAACCCAAGAGCTTCTACTAATGGTAAAATTATTGGTATGATTATCATTACAATTGGTACCCACTCTAATGGCCATCCTAATAAAAAGATCATAACCATAATCATTGCAAGAATTAAATATTTATTCATTTCTAAACCTAATAAAAACTCAGTCAGTAATGTTGGAGTTCCTAATCTAGCAAACACAGCTCCAAAAAAGTTTGATGCCGCAACAAGAACCATTATTAATGCAGTAATCTCTAAAGTTTTTACTAAAGCCTCTTGTAATTTTGGTAGTGTTAATTTTTTATATGCTAAAGAAAGTAACAACGCACCCATGGCACCACAACCAGCAGCTTCTGTTGGAGTAGCAAATCCAAATAAAATACTTCCTAATGCAGCGAAAACTAAAGCAGCAGGTGGAACTAATCCTAAAAAGAATTCGACCCATACTTCTTTCATGCTTGCTGCTCTCATATCCTCTGGTAAAACTGGACCTAATTTTGGATTAATCATACATCTAATAGTCGTATAAGCGGCATAAAGTGTTGCTAGAAGGATTCCTGGAAAAATAGCAGCTGCGAATAAATCAATCACGGGTATTTCCATGATTGGACCCATAACAACAAGCATAATACTTGGTGGTATTAATATACCAAGAGTTCCCCCTGCAGTAATTGTTCCTGCAGCAAGTCTTACATCATAACCAGATCTATTCATTGATTTTGCTGCCATAATTCCCAATATGGTTACTGAAGCACCTACAATTCCTGTCGCTGCAGCAAAAATTACAGAAACAAATAGAACTGCATAATATAAAGAACCCCTCACTTTAGCTAACATTAATTGAAAAGCAGAAAACAATCTTTCCATTAACCCAGCTTGCTCCATCATTATTCCCATAAAGACAAAGAGTGGAACGGCTGCAAGAGTTTGTTCGGTCATTACCATTGAAAACTGAAGGGTCATTAGATAAAAAACTAATTTACCAAAACCTAAATAACCAAAAACAAAACCTAAAAAAATTAAAGTAAAAGAAATTGGAAAACCAACAAATATCGCAAATAACATTACTCCTACAAGAATAAAACCTAAAATTGCTGGATCTATAAATTCAGCAATCATTTATTTTCTCCTGGCCACTCACCTTTTTTTGCAGCCCAGTAACTTTTTAATAATTCCGATATACCTTGAACAAGTAAAAATATTATTCCAATTAGAAGGCAAGTTTTTATAGGCCACATATAAGGCATCCATGTTGTATCCATACCCCTCTCCCCTCTTTGGATAGACTCACCTACAAATCCAATAGTCATGTAAAGAAAAACAATCAATCCAGGAAAATAAAATATCAGATATAACCAAAAATCTATTAAACCTTGTGTTTTGGTTTTAAAATTTCTATATAAAAAATCAGCTCTAATATGAACTCCTCTAGAGAGCGCGTAACCAGCGCCTAACATAAATAAGGCCCCGTATAAAAATCTACTTATATCGTAAGCCCAAATTGTAGGAGCTAAAAATAATTTTCTAGCAAGTACTTCATAAGTCATTGCAAATATTAAAGGCATTAATATCCAACAAACTACGTTACCTACTTGCTTACTAAATTTATCTATTCTAATTATAGTTTTTGCCATCCATGATGGCATATCATCTGGCATTTTTTCTGAACCACCGCGCCTTTCAGCTATCATTTCATCTGAAATGTCTAATTTTGATGGTTCGTCTGTCATAAAATTTTGATTAAAAAAACTAGAGCGGACTGTAAAAGTCCGCTCTAATATAATTAAGATTAATTACTGATTACTTTAATGTTGCTGCGTGAGCCATTCCTAGCTTCGCATTAGACATTTGAGCACCACTCCAGAAAGGAACAGCAACATCAGCAAAGTCTTTCATTGAATTATATACTTTTTTGAAAAATTTATTTTTCTCAGCATTTTTGTTCAATGTAGCTTTAGCAGCTGCCATATACTCTACAAAGTAGTCAGATGGAGTATCTTCTAATATTACTCCATGCTTAGTAGTTAATTGTTGTAAAGCTTTTCCGTTTTCATAGATTCTGTAACTTAAAGATTTAGCTAATGAAGCATTAGCTGCAACTTCAAGAGACTTTTTCTCATGAGCACTCATTGCTTTATAAGTTTTTCCAGTAATATAAAAATCAGCATTTACGACTACTTGGTGTAAACCTTGTAGGTAATAGTGTTTTAATACTTTTTGGAAACCAAAAACCATATCTGGCTTTGGACAACACCATTCAGCGGCATCAATTGTACCTGCTTCCAAAGCTGGCAGAATATCTCCACCACCCATAGCTACAGATGCTATACCGATGTCTTTGTATGTTTGTCCTGGTATTCCTGGAGGAGTTCTGAATTTATACTTTCTAAAGTCAGCCATATCTTTAATTGGTTTTGGAAACCAACCTAAAGCCTCTGGTCCAACTGGTTGAAGCATAAATCCTTTGATGTCTCTTCCCATTTCTTTCCAAAGTTGGTCGTATAATTCTTTACCACCACCGTATTGGAACCAAGATAAGAACGCTAAGTTGTCTATACCAACTCCACCACCAGCTACTGGCGAACCAAATAACATAGCAGCAGGGTGATCTCCAGACCAATAGTGAGTCCACGCGAATCCACAATCAATCAATCCTTTATCAACTGCATCTAGAGTTTCTTTAACTCCTACAACAGCACCTGCAGGAAGTATTTCAAATTTTAACGATCCACTCGTTAATTCAGTTACTGTATCAGTAAAGTCCTTTAACATTTTAACCTCATCAGCTTTAGTGTTAAGAACTGTCTGACATTTTAGTGTTTTTGCAGCGTTAGCATTAGATACAAATCCTAGTACTAAAACCGTTGCAAATAACATTGAAATGATTTTTTTCATTATTTTTCCTCTTGTTAGTTAATTATAACAATATAATTCAATCAGAAAAACAAAGCTGACACAAGTGACAATTGAGTAATATTAAGTATAAACAAATATAAATAAAATAACTATTCAACTACAAATGGAAATCTTTGATTATATAATTATTGGTGCTGGTTCTGCTGGATGTGTTCTAGCGAACAGACTGACAGAAAATCCTAATACTAAAGTTTTATTAATTGAAGCTGGAGGTAAAGATAGCAATCCCTGGATACATATTCCAGTTGGTTATTATAAAACAATGCACAATCCTGAAGTTGATTGGTGTTATAAAACAGAGCCAGATAAGACTATGGCAAATAGATCTATTCCATATCCAAGAGGAAAAACTTTAGGAGGGAGTTCATCTATTAATGGACTTTTATATATAAGAGGTCAAGAACAAGACTACAATATTTGGCGTCAGCTTGGAAATAAAGGGTGGAGTTGGAAAGATGTCTTGCCCTATTTTATTAAATCAGAAAATCAAGAAAGAGGCAAAAATGATTATCATGGTGATAACGGCCCTTTATCAGTATCAGATCCAAGAATTAAGTTAGATTTACTTGAAAGATTTATGGATGCAGCTGAAGAGAAAGGAATTCCAAAAATTGATGATTTTAATAAAGGAGATAATTTTGGTTGTGGTTATTTTCAAGTTACTGAAAAAAATGGTTTAAGATGTAGTGCAGCAGTTGGATATTTAAATCCAATAAAAAAAAGAAAGAATTTAAAGATTGAAACAGATTGTCATGTCGAAAAAGTAAATTTTGATGGAACTAAAGCAGTCAGTGTATCTTTTTGGAAAGGTAATGAAACCAATATAATTAGTGCAAATAAAGAAATTTTATTAAGTGCTGGGTCTATTGGATCCACTCAAATCTTACAAACATCCGGAGTAGGAAATAGTGCCAAATTATCTAATTTAGGAATTAATATAATTAAAGATTTAAGAGGTGTTGGTCAAAATTTGCAAGACCACCTAATGTTTAGACCTGTTTATAAAATAAAGAATATTAAATCCCTCAATAAAAAAATAAATAGTTTATTTGGAAATTTGATGATTGGCTTAGAATTTATATTTAATAGGTCAGGACCAATGACTATGGGTGCGAGTCAGCTTTGTTTATTTGCAAAAAGTGACTCCTCAAGAGAAACTCCTAATTTACAATTTCATGTTCAGCCAATAAGCACTGATAAACTCGGAGGTGCAGCACTTCATGACTTTCATGCTTTTACCCCAACAGTAGCAAATGTTAGACCAACTAGTAGAGGAGAAATAAATATTATCAGTAGTGATAGTAGAGAAAAACCAAAAATTAAAATGAATTATTTATCAACAGATGATGATAGAAAAGTTGCAGCAGATGGACTCAGATTAGTAAGAGATATTGTCTTTCAAACTGACACTTTTAAAAAATATAAACCAGAGGAATTAAGACCCGGATCTCAATTTCAATCAGACGAAGAACTTGTCCAAGAAGGAAGTAAATTTACTCAAACTATTTTTCATCCTGTTGGCACATGTAAAATGGGAAATGACGAAAATTCTGTAGTTAATGATGAGCTTAAAGTTCACGGTTTACAAAATTTAAGAGTTATAGATGCATCTATAATGCCTAATATTACATCTGGTAACACTAATGCACCCACAATAATGATTGCAGAAAAAGGCGCAGATATGATACTAGGTTCTAATGCTAGCTGATTTATTTTCACCAGAACAACTAACAATATTAACTCAAATTATACTTATAGACCTTATTTTAGCTGGAGATAATGCAATTATAATTGGAATGGTTGCTTCAAAATTTCCATCAGAACAAAGAAAAAAAATTATTTTTTGGGGAATTGGTGGAGCAGTAGTTTTAAGAATAATTTTAACTTTATTAACTGCATATTTGTTACAAATTACTGGCTTAAGATTGTTAGGAGGTCTCCTCCTTCTTTATATAGTCTATAAATTATATGTAGACGTCATTAGAGGATCTTCTCACAATGAGGATATTAAAGTTGATAATTCAAGTTTTTTAAAAGCTATTTGGACAATTTTATTAGCTGATTTTACAATGAGCTTAGATAATGTTTTGGGAGTTGCTGGCGCTGCTGGGGACCACTATGGTTTATTAATTTTTGGCCTAGCGTTATCAATTATACTAATGGCTACTGCTGCAACATTAATATCTGGATGGATTAAAAAGTATAAGTGGATAGCATGGGCTGGTTTATTTGCTATTTTATTGGTCGCTATTGAGTTGATTTACACAGATATTAAAATATTATTTTTATAATGTTCTTAAAAAATTTTAATCTTAAAAACAAAAATGCAGTAGTAACTGGAGCTGGTAAAGGCATAGGTAGAGCTTGCGCAATTGCATTAGCTGAAGCAGGAGCAAATCTTATAATAATCAGTAGAACTAAAAAAGATCTAGATGAAGTCTCAAAAAAGATTAGAAAACTAAGGTCAAAATGCAAATCTTACATCTGTGATATTACTAATTATAATGAAATTAAAGAGATAATAAATAAACAATCAAAAATAGATATTTTAATAAACAACGCAGGAAACAACATTCCTGAACATTTTACAAAAGTAAAGACCAGAGATATGGAGTATTTGGTAAAGATCAATACCATGGCAACTTTTAATCTTGCTCAATTATGTGCTCTTAAAATGATAAAAACAAGAAATCGAAAAAAAATTGGTGGCTCTATAGTAAATATGTCATCTCAAATGGGTCATGTTGGTGGACCAATAAGAAGTGTATATAATATGACAAAATTTGGTTTAGAAGGTCTTACAAAAGGAATGTCAATTGATCTAGCGAAATATAATATTAGAGTAAATACTGTATGTCCTACATTTGTAGTTACTCCTATGACAAGTAAATTCTTAAAAAGTAAAAAATTTAAAAGAGAAGTTTTAGGAAATATACCACTTGGAAGATTTGCAGAACTATCTGATGTAGCAACAGCAGCAGTTTTTCTTGCATCAAATGCAGCGTCTATGATTACAGGAACCTCTTTATTGGTTGATGGTGGATGGACAGCAAAATAATTTCAAAAATTTTTTTTGTAATAATTTTTTTTACAACTACTCAAATAAATGCAATTGAGTTTAAGGGTAAGTTCCTTCAAGGTCACTATATTATTGGCATTACAGATCCATCTTCAAAAATTATAATTGATAAAAAAAATGTAAAAGTATCAAGTGATGGATATTTTGTATTTGGTATAGATAGAGATAGGAAATTTGACTTAGTAATAACTAAAATCACAAATGGGAAAAAAGAAAAGATTGTAAAAAAAATTCTTAAAAGAAAATATAATATTCAAAGAATAGATGGATTAGAGGAAAGTAAGGTCACACCACCTGAGTCAGTTTACAAAAGAATAAGAGAGGAAAATAATAAAATTGGTGAAGCAAGAGCAATAAATTCAGACTTATCTTTTTTTAAAAATCAATTTATTATGCCTGTAGAAGGAATAATAAGTGGCGTTTATGGAAGTCAAAGAATCTTGAATGGAAAACCAAGATGGCCGCATTACGGAATTGATATTGCTGCAAAAAAAGGAACATTGATTAAATCATCTGGTTCTGGTGTAGTTACAATGGCCGAAGACGATTTATATTACACGGGTGGAACAATCATAATGGATCATGGCCATGGGATTTCAACAATATATTCACATCTTGAAACAGTCATGGTTACAGTTGGAGATAAGATTAATAAAGGAGATGTTATTGGAACAGTAGGTTCAACTGGAAGATCTACAGGACCTCATTTAGATTTTAGACTCAACTGGTTTCAGACTAGACTAGACCCAATGTCTATACTAAACTAAAAAAATGAAAACATTAATTCTATTGATGTTGGTAATTGTTGTGGGTTGGGTTTTGTTTAGACCTATTACAAAAAAAGAAATTGATAGATATAATAAAAAAGATAATTGGCCCAATATGAATTTGTAAACATGAAAACTTCAATTGAAAGAATTTCGGATAAACTGGTAAGAGCCTTCCTAAAAAATAAGATTATTGCTCCTATTCCATCAAGATTTACAAAAAAACTTAAAGAAGCTGAAAAATTAAGAAGATTATGTGAAAGTAAAATTAAAGAACCTATAATTGGCTTTAAAGCAGCAGGTACTGGCATTCCGTTAATTAAAAAATTAAAAGAAAAGGAGCCTTTCTACGCATCGGTTTATAAAAGAAATTTTTTAAAAAGTGGAAAAAGAGTAAAAATAAATAATTCAACTTTAGGTATTGAACTTGAAGTTTGTTATCAAATTAAGAAATCTTTTTTTACATCAAAGAGCTTAATTACTAAAAAAAATATTTCTAAATATATTTTAAATATGGCAACTTGTATTGAAGTGGTTGGTTATAGACAAAGAAAAAAAGGTATAACATCTTTTGGAGATTTATGTAGTGATTTTGGAGCTAATGTAAAATTTTTAATAGGTCCAAAAAAGAAATTTAAAAAAATTAATATAGGTAACCTTAAAACCAATATTACTAATTATAAAATTAATCAAAGTGTTGATGGAAATACAAATTCTGTTTATATAAATCCACTAAATTCTTTACGGTTTGTTTTAAATAAAATTAAAAAAGATAAAAAAAAATTGAATAAAAATTTTTGGGTTTTTACAGGATCAACTGTTGGTGTTGTTCCAATAAAGAGTAAGGGAATTTATACTGGCAAAATTGATAAAATTGGTTCTGTTAAAACAATTATTGTATAACTATTTATCTTTAATATCCTCAGATTGTTTTTCCAGATTTTCTTCACTTGGAGTTTTTTCTGAAAAATTTTCATTTCCTTCTGAATAAAATCTTTGAATCAACTCATCTTCTTTTTTTCTCTGTTCTTCATCAAATTTTTCTTCCCACTCCTTAATTCTTCTATTTTCCTCTTTTAATCTTTCCTCTTCCTCAGTTTGTTGTTTTAAAGCTTGAGCACTCTCTTCTTCTATTTTTTTTCGTTTCTCCTCTTCTTTTCTTAATTCTTCTTCTTTTTCTCTTTGTTCTTTTTGTTTTAATACTCTTTCTCTTTCTGCTGCTTTTATCTCATCTTCTTTTGCTTTAAGCTCTTCCTCCTTTAATCTTTGTTCCTCCTGTTCTTTAAATAATTGTTTTTGAATTTCTTGTTGTCTATCAATTTCTAATTGTCTTAATCTATCCTCAGTTTCTCTTAGTTTTTCTTGTTCATATTTTAACTTTCTAGCAGCTTCTCTAATTCTTTGTTCTTCGTCTAATCTTTTTTGTCTTTCAAGTTCTCTAATTTTATTTTTTTCTTGTCTTTCTCTCTCTTTTTCTTCTCTAATTTTTTGAGCTTCTAATTCTTTTTCTTTAATTGCTTCAGCTTTAACTCTTAATTTTTCTTCACGGACCTTTTGTCTTTCAAAAATTTTAATTTGAAGTTCTTCAGCTTTAAGTTTCCGAGCATCTTCTCTTAACTTTTTAGCCTCTTCGTCTCTTATTTTTTGTTGTTCAATTTTAATTCTTTTAGCCTCAATTTTTAATCTCTTTTCTTCATTTCTTTTAATTTGTCTTTCATTATCTATTATTAATTTTTTTTGAGCTAATTCTTTCCGTTTTTCCTCTTTAATTTTATCTAATCTTTCTTTCTGGACTTGTTTTTTTAGTCTTAATTCCTCTCTTTTTTCACCTAATTGCTTTACTTTTTCTAATCTCTTTTTTTCTTTTAATCTTTCCTTTTTGAAATTTTTATAAAAGTTACCAATTTTACCTTTAGTTTCTTCAATTACATCTTTTGGAGATACCTTAATTCTTGGTAACTTAAAATTTTTTTGAACAAAAGAACCTAGTCCCTTTGAATTTGAGATTTTTTTTTTGATAGTTTTCTTTAGTCTCATACTTAAAATTAACAATTATCAAAAGTTTTAAAAATAATACATGTGTTTATAATGAGTTTAAATTTTTTAATTATTCAATGAAACTCTATTTTATTTTATGATTAAACAATTTATACAATCTTTACGTGTAAATAAACTTATTAATTTAAGTTAAAGAAAAAAATTTTTTTATTTAAGAATCATGTAATAGCTACAAGTGTCTATTCTAAATAAAATTTATGTTTTTTCTTGTTTAATTTTATTATCTGGTTGCGTTTCCTCTACTGCCTTTTTAGGTCCTATATTTACCGGTGCCAAAACAGGTAGCGTTTATCAAGCGTCAATATCTTACGGGGGAAATAAAATTTTAAATAAAGCTATAAAACTTGAGGAAAATGAAAATTTTAAACTATTTAATAAAAATCATGATAAATCTAAGAGATATCAAGAGCCAACTATCCTTTTAACGTATGTGGTCGATAATATTGAGATATCTGAGGTATCTGAGCCAGAACCTTTACCGTAAAAATTATCTCAACTATAGGGATTTAATAAAATCAATTTTCAATTAATACGAGTTACACATTAATCATAGAATCGATTAAAGTTTAATAGAGGGTGGCAGAGGGAGACTAATGCCACCCGACTTACTCTCTAATTAAAATATAACCTATATGGCAGATAAAAAAATTAGATCTATAGCCAAAACATTTTCTTGGAGATTTTTAATTTTTGTTTATTGGATGATATTTGGTTATATTTTTACTGGTTCGTTTAAAGGTGCAAGTATACTTGGACTTGGCTCAATTATCCCACTATTTTTTTATTATTTTCATGAAAGAATTTGGAATAAAGTTAAATGGGGGACCAATCAGTAGATTGGTTCTTTAATTAATTGAAAGATATTCGATAAAAGATCTTAATGAAACTATTATTAAGAATGTTCCAAATATTTTACTTAATAACTTCTTATTAATTTTATAAACAGCTTTTGCACCAAGCCTTGCCATAATCATAGTTACCGGTACAAAAACTATAAAGCCTAAAAGATTGATATAACCAATACTAAAAGGGGTATTCACATTATCAATTATTTTACCGCCTATTATCATTGTGATTGTGCCTGTTACTGCAATTAAAAACCCAACAGCAGCAGCTGTTCCAATTGATTTTCTAATATCATAACCGAATGTTCTCATAAATGGCACCATTAACGAACCTCCTCCGATACCTAAAGGCACCGAAATAAAACCAATTAGCATTCCAGAAATATTTTTTGTCAAATTTGATAATTTCTTAGGATTTTCCATTAAATTTTCTCTTACAAAAATAAAAAAAACTCCTACTATGAATGCAAATATAGAAAAAAATAAAACTAAAGCAGGGGTTTTTAAATTTACTGCTAAAAATGTACCTGCAATTACACCAAATAGAATAAAAATACCAAATGACTTAACCATTTTAAAGTCTACCGCATCATATTCCATATGTGTCTTTGTAGAAATTATAGATGTTGGTATTATAATTGCTAAAGAAGTTCCAACAGATAAATGCATTCTAGTAAGAATATCAAAATCTAAAACTGTGAATGCATAGTATAAAGCTGGAACCATTATTATACCTCCACCTACACCTAATAGCCCAGCCATAAAACCAGCAACTGCAGCTGCTGCAGCTAATACGACCAATAGATTGATTAACTCACTTAAATTTAAAATTTCCATTACTGATTAGTTTGATTAGCTTTTTCATTATTCTGTACAATTGTCATAATATGTTTAGCTTTTTGAAAATCAGAGTCTCTAGCCATCATGTTATCACTTAAATATCTTTTCCATTCTTTTGATCCTACCTGACCATGATATAATCCAACAGTGTGTCTCATTATATGATTAACTTTAGTTCCCAATTTTACTTCTTTATTCAAATACTCCAAAAGTTTTTCAACAACCTGTTCTCTAGAGGGGTGAGTTTTTGTTTTGAATATTTCCTTCTCAATCTCAACTAAAGAATAAGGATTTTGATATATGGATCTTCCAATCATAACCCCATCACAAAAATTCAGATGATTATTTATCTCATCAATTTTCGTAATACCCCCATTAATGATGATTTCTAAATTGGGATTTTTCTCTTTTATTTCATAAACCATTTTATAATTCAGTTTAGGAATGTTTAAATTTTGTTTTGGAGACAGGCCAGTTAGCATAGCTTTTCTAGCATGCAAAATAAAAGTTTTTGCCCCAGCATCTTTCATTTTATGAATAAAATTATTTAAATAATCAAATTCCTCTGTGTCATCAAACCCAATTCTGGTTTTTGCTGTAACAGGAATTTTACAAGCACTTACCATAGAATGAATGCATTCTGCAACTAAATCAGGTTCCTTCATTAGGCATGCACCAAACATATTTTTTTGAACTTTTTTACTTGGACAGCCTAAATTTATATTTATTTCATCATATCCCATATCATCCGCAATTTTGGCTACTTCAGCTAATTCATTTTTATCGGATCCACCAACCTGTAAAGCTAAAGGTTTTTCTTCTGGGCTGTAAGATAAGATTTTTTTTCTATCACCATGAATTGCTGATTTAGTGGCTACCATTTCGGAGTAAAGCATTACATTTTTACTCATCAGTCGTAAAAAAAAACGATCATGTCTGTCAGTACAATCCATCATCGGAGCAACTGAAATTTTTCTGCTAATTTTTTTTTTAATATCCAAGAGGTTTACCCATTATTTTATCAGGCAGCCATGTCACTATCTCAGGAAAAATACATAAAATTAATATAGCTAAAGCCATTATAATCATAAATGGTATTGAGCCTTTCAAAATTTCTGACAAACTTACATCTGGGGTAATTCCTTTTATTATGTAAAGATTCAATCCAACTGGAGGTGTTATTAATCCTATTTCCATATTAATGGTAAATACGATAGCAAACCAATAAGGATCAAATCCTAAAGTAGTTATTACTGGTAACAATATTGCTGAAGTCATTACAATAACGGCAACTGGAGGTAAAAAGAAACCAGCTATTAAAAGAAATATATTTATCAAAATAAATACAATCCATTTATTAGAGCTCAACTCAACCATGCTTTGTGCCAAAGACTGAGTGACGTAAAGTTGTGAAAGAGTGAATGCAAAAAGATAAGAGGCAGCAATAATAAACATTATCATTACGCTTTCTTTCATTGAAACTTTTACAATATTCCAAATTTTCTTTGGTTGATAAATTTTATAAACAACAGCAATTAGTACAAAAACTAAAAATGCACCTACTCCTGATGCCTCTGATGGTGTTGCAACTCCTCCATATAAAACATAAAGAACTCCAACGATAATGGCAAGGAAGGGAAAAATTCTTGGTAATACTTCAAGTTTTTCTTTTAAGGTTGGTGGTGTTCTATTCTTTAAGGCTTTTGCAGAGTCTTTATCTATAAAATAACTATGAATAAGAGCCCATATCGCAAACATTCCTGCCAACATAAAACCAGGAATAAGACCACATAAGAATAATCTTCCAATTGAAGTGCCGGTAGCAATACCATAAACAATTAAAACAATACTGGGTGGAATTAAAACTCCTAATGTACCTCCAGCAGCAATAGTTCCAGTAGCTATTTGATCTGAATATCCTCTTTTCCTCATTTCAGGTATTCCCATTGTTCCAATTGCAGCACAGGTTGCAGGACTGGATCCACTTAAAGCTGCAAAAATTGAACAAGCACCTATATTAGAAATCACTAATCCTCCTGGAACTCTCCAAAGCCATCTATCTAATCCTGTATATAAATCTTTTCCTGCTGGGGAGTTAGCTACAGCCATTCCCATTAAAATAAACATTGGTATTGAAAGTAAAACAAATGAATTAAGTCCAGCGTAAAATGTTTCTGCGAAAACGTCGAGCATTTGAAAACCCTCAAATGACACTAAAAGAACTATTGATACAAAGCTTAAACCAAATGCAATTGGAATTCCTGAAAAAAGAACAATCAAAGTAAAAACGGCTACTATTAAAGCTATTATTAATGGATCCATTAATTGAAATCCTTTTCATCAATTAATTTTATAATTTCAGCTATATATTGTAATATCATTAATATAGCTCCTAACATCATTGATGAGTAAGGAATCCATAATGGTGGGTCCCAGACTGTTCCGGTTGAGTAATTTTTAGTAAAAGCTTCTTCTACCATAAGAAAACCAAAATAAAATAAGATCAAAAAAAATAATAAACTTAAAAGAGATGTAAAAATTTTTAATCTAATTACATTTTTTTTTGATAAAAAATCGTATATCCATTCCATACTTACATGAGCTTTTTCACTGAGCACGTATGCACTACCAATAAAAGTAGAGGCAACTAAAAGCATAGTCACTAACTCTGTTTGCCAAGTAATAGCTCTTTGAAAAAAATATCTTTCAAATACGAGCTCTACAATAACTAAAATTGAGAGTAGTAAAGCTGATACAGCAAAAGCACCACATGCTTTTGCAACATAATCACAAAATTTAAGATATTTATTTTTCATAAAAAAAACCCCTACTTAAAGAGAATAAATAGGGGTTCTTTATATATTATTTTATTTAACTGCTAAAGCCATTTCCATTAGCTTATCGCCACCTGGCACTTTATCAGCAAATGCCTTGTGTGAAGATTTCTTAGCAATCTCTACCCAAGCAGCATGATCTTTTGCGTTCATATACACTAACTTAACACCAGCCGCTTTATAAGCGTCTTCAAACTTTTTATCTAAGTTTTCTACTTGTGCTGTCATGTACTTTTCAGCAACTTTTCCAGCTTTCATTAAAGCTTTTTGTTGCTTAGAATTTAAAGCGTCAAAAGACTTTTTAGACATAAGAATTGGTTCATACATAAACCATAAACCAAATTTTCCTGGAGGAGTTGCACATGAAACTTGCTCATATATTTTGTAACTAACAAAACTACCTGAGCTCGTGTTTGCACCTGTTAATACACCAGTTTGTAAACCAGTATAAATTTCAGATGATGGCATACTTTGAATACCCGCTCCTGCTGCTTCTAACATTTGATTAAATGCTTTACCAGCAGCTCTCATGACTTGTCCTTTTGCATCGCTAGGATTTTTGATACATTTTGTTTTTGAAGCAAAACCACCACCTAACCAAGCATCAGATAAAACTACAACACCAGCATTATTAATTATATTTTTAATTTCAGTCATCATAGGACCTTTATTAAATCTTAGTGCATGTTTGTGGTTTTTTACTGTTCCTGGCATTAACGTAGCGTCAAATTCAGGATGGAACTTTGATGCATAAGCTAATGGGAATGCAGAAATATCCAATTGACCAGTTGTCATTGGCTTCCACTGTTCTTTTGGTTTATATAATGATTTAGCTGGATAAATTCTTATATCTATTCCAACATTTGCTTTTTTTACTTCGTCAGCAATAATTTGAACCATTTCGTGTCGTGGGTCAAATGATCCATCAGCTCTTGGAGTTCCAGGCCATTGGTGACTAGCTTTTAATGTAACAGCAAAAGCAGAACCAATAGTTGCGAAAACAAAAACTAATGAAGTTAAGTATAAAGATATTTTTTTTAACATTATTATTTCCCTCTATTGTTATTTTTAATAATTCAATTAAAGTGAACTTATTAATAAGAGTCAAGTCGACAAAAAAAATTTATTAAAGCATATATTATGGATGGACCCTTAAAAAACCTTCTAGTTATTGATTTAACAAGAGTATTGGTGGGGCCCTATTGTACTATGGTATTATCTGATTTAGGTGCAAGAGTTATAAAAGTAGAAGCACCAGAAATTGGTGATGACTCTAGAAAATTTGGACCATTTATAAAAGATTATTCTGCTTATTTTATGTCTTTAAATAGAGGTAAAGAAAGTATTGCACTTAATTTAAAAAATACTGATGACAAAAAAATTTTTGATAAAATTTTATCTAAAGCAGACATATTAGTAGAAAATTTTAAACCTGGAACCCTTGAAAAGTGGGGATACGGTTGGAAAGATATTTGTAAAAAATATCCAAAGTTGATTTATGCATCAGCCTCTGGCTTTGGTCAAACTGGTCCCTTAAAAGAATTACCTGCCTATGACATGGTTGTTCAAGGTATGGGAGGTTTAATGAGTGTAACTGGTCAACCCAACTCTGAACCAACTAGAGTTGGAACTTCCATAGGGGATATTACTGCTGGACTATTTACTACAATTGGAATTAATGCTGCTCTGTACGATAGACAAAAAACTGGAAAAGGAATGTATATTGATGTCTCTATGCTCGACTGTCAAATAGCAATTTTAGAAAATGCTATAGCACGTTATCTTTCTAAAAATGAAATTCCTAAACCTATGGGTTCTCGTCATCCATCGATTGCACCCTTTGAAGCTTTTAAAACTAAAGACAGTCATGTTATAGTTGCTGCAGGTAACGATAAATTATTTGAAAAACTTTGTAATCTTTTGAATATTTCTGAATTAGCTAATGATTCAAAATTTTCAGATAATTCTTCAAGAGCAAAGAATATGGATGAGCTAAAAAAAATTCTTGAGAATAAGTTGTCTTTAAAAAATACTGATGAATGGGTTAAAGATATGGAAAAAGAAAAAATTCCTTGTGGACCGATATTCAATATCAAAGAAGCAGTTGAAAATCCTCAAGTTGAATCTCGAAATATGATTGTTAAAGCTTTTCATAAAGTTATAGGTGATTTTAAACTAGCAGGTAATCCAATCAAAATGTCTTCTTATATAGACGAAAAAACTAGAGGTGATATTCCTGATTTAGATGAACACAGGGAAAAAATATTAAAAGAATTTACTTAGCTATTATTTGTTTCATTGTCGTCAGAAACTGTTTCAGTAGCTTGCTCTTCAGCTTCAGATACTTGATCAAGGGACAAATCTCCCTCATCAGTTTCTGATTCATCGTTTACAGAATTTTCAACATCTGGTTTTGCTGTTTCAGATAATTCTGCTAAATCATCTTTTGATACTTGAATCTTTTCAGGTGCTTTTCTAGCTCTTTTAGATGGTAAAATGGGTGCGCCACTTTTAGAGATTTCACCTTTATATAAACTTTCAAAATCATCTCCAACATCTTCATCATCTTCAGTACCATCATCTACTTGCTCTACATGTTTTCTTAATTTATAAACTGCACTTTCAGTTAAATCTTTAACCTGAATATTTTCATCAGCAATTTCTCTCAAAGCAATGACTGTATTTTTATCGTTATCCTTATCTAAAGTAGGCTCAATACCAGAATTAAGTTGTGTCGCTCTCTCTTTAGCAACTAAAACTAATTCATAAGGGCTATCTACTTTATCAACACAATCTTCTACGGTTACTCTTGCCATGCGCAGTATCTATACAGTGGTCTTTGAAAAATCAAGTTATTTCTTTTTAAATATATTGAGGGTTAAGCTTATTTCTCACAAAAAAAAGAAGGGCAATTGACAAAAATATGTAAGTGGAAGATACAAATGCTATTTGCTCAATTGAGTATCCTTTATCAATCAAAAGGCCAAATAAGGCTGTCCCAAATGCTGTTGAAAATACCATCAAAGCAGTAGTCAAAGCTTTTATAGATCCTATATGTTTAACTCCATAAATCTCTGCCCAAGTCGAAGAACCCAAAACATTAGCTAAACCATTAGAAATACCAATTAAACCCAAAAAAATAAATGAAGTTAAAGGATTATGAAAAAAAATTAAAACTAATGTAGAAAATAGCAATGGAATATTCATGAAAATTAATAATTTTCTACTTGTGAATTTATCTATTAAAAAACCTGAAACTAGTAATGTAATCACTGATAAAATTGAATACACCATAAAAGATTGCGCTATAACGAAAGTGCCCCAATCTTTAGACTCAGTTATAAATGATTGATAAACGAATACTCCTGTAGCAATCCACGGCATAGCCAGCATATTTAAACAAACTACATAAAATCTATAGTCTTTCAAAACATCTATCCTTTTCCATTGTTTGATATTTTTATTATCCTCCTTTTTTGTTTCCTCTCTTGAATCAAAGTTTAAATTTTTGACTAAGGCAAAAGAAGTTATTGGTAAAAATATTAAAACTAAAATTGAGATAGAAACCCAAATATTTTGCCAAGCGGTAATAGTCAATAAGTAGACTATTAAAACAGGCAAGATGAATTCTGCCGTTGATAGACCAAACCAACTTGTACTTAAAGCTTTTCCTCTAGATTTTGTAAAGTATCTTGAAATAGTAGTTGTAGCAGTGTGAGACATCATTCCTTGACCTGAAAATCTCATTAAAAATATTGCGATGAATAAAAAAGCAATAGAGGAAATTTTTGAAAAGAAAAAACATGAGAAAGAAAGTAGTAAAGTAACAAAAAATGCAAATTTGAAAATATTGATATCATCAATTTTTTTTCCTACCCAAATTAAAAGAAAACTACTTAATAAAGTGGCTGAAGCATAAATTGTTCCAAATTGTCCCTGGGTAATGGAAAGTGTGTCACGTATACTAGAATTAAATAGGCCAAGAAAAAAACTCTGTCCAAAACTTGAAAAAAATGTAAATATAAATCCAAATATAATTACTTTTAAACTTAAACTCTTAAACATATAAAAAAATTATGACTTGTAATGTTGCTTTCATAGGTCTTGGGGTAATGGGCTACCCAATGGCTGGTTATATATCAAAAGCTGGACACAATGTAACTGTTTTTAATAGAACTAAATCTAAAGCTGAAAAATGGATAAGCGAATACAAAGGCAAAATGGCTGAAACTCCAGCTGAAGCTGCAAAAGAAGCGGAATATATTTTTACATGTGTTGGAAATGATAACGATTTAAGAGAAGTAACTTTTGGTGACAATGGTATTTTTAAAACAATTAAGAAAGGATCTGTATACATTGATAACACTACAGCCTCAGCAACAATTGCAAGAGAAATTCATGCGTATGCAAAAAAAAATGGTTTTGGATCTCTTGATGCACCAGTATCAGGGGGTCAGGCTGGAGCAGAAAATGGTGCTCTAACAGTTATGATTGGTGGAGACCAATCAGACTTTGACAAAGCAAAAGACAAAATTGATTGTTACAGTAAAAAAATGAAATTGCTTGGCGGTCCTGGTAACGGACAGCTTGCTAAAATGGTAAACCAAATTTGTATTGCTGGATTAGTTCAAGGCTTATCTGAAGCAATAAACTTTGGAATGAAAGCAGGATTGAATATGGAAGATGTTATAGAAGTAATTTCAAAAGGAGCTGCTCAATCATGGCAAATGGAGAACAGATACAAAACTATGATTGATGACAAATTTGATTTTGGTTTTGCGGTAGATTGGATGAGAAAAGATCTTAAAATAGCAATGGAAGAAGCTAAAAATAATGGTTCTCTACTACCAGTAACTGAACTTGTTGATAAATATTATGGTGAAGTTCAAGGTTTAGGTGGAAACCGATGGGACACGTCAAGCTTAATCAAAAGATTTAGAAAGTAGAGTTGTATGCAACCAGCATACTATGAAGATTTTAATGAAATAAAAAAGAAGATATGGTTAATGCTTGATGATGCAATAACTAACAGGGCATCACAATTTCGAATACCTACTTTTATATGTGGTAATCAGTCTGATTTTGATGGAAGGATTGTTGTTCTAAGAAAATCAGATCAACATAATAATATTGTTCAATTTCATAGTGATATTAGATCGGATAAAATTGAAAAATTAAAAAGAAATCCAAAAGCAGCAATGCTTTTTTATGACAAAGATGAAAAAATACAAGTCAGATTAAAAATTGAGTGTGTAGTAAATCACAACAATGATATTACAAAAGAATCTTGGTCAAAAACTCAGCATATAAGCAGAAAATGTTATCTAGTTGATAATGGCCCAGGTTCAGAATCTGAAACACCAACATCTGGATTGAAACCTGAATTAGACAATTTTGAATTTACCATGAAACAAAGTGAAGAGGGTTATAAAAATTTTACAGTAATTCAATGTAAAATTAAATCAATTGAATGGCTTTATCTTGCAGCTAAAGGTCATCGTAGAGCTCGATTTGATTTAGAAACTAAAAAAGATACTTGGTTAGTTCCTTAAACTACTTTTCGATAGTGGAAAGTTTTTTTTTAAGTCTTGGTGACAAATTTGTAAACCACTCCATCTCTTTACCCGACTCTGGTAAAACTGCTCCATATTCAATCATTTGTGATGGTGGTAGATCAATTATATAAACCCAAACTTGTGTTTCGTCTAATTTGGATTTTTTAACTAAAATATCTTTTAGATCTGAAATTAATTTATCTTTCACTTCTTTTGATCGTCCAGCTCTAATTTGACCAAGTAAAAATAATGAAGGTTCCTTAACTTTTTTTCCACCCATAAAATGATTATCTTTTTTAGTTTTATTGAAAATTACTTGTGCAAAATAGGTATTGGCTCCAGTTACGACATTATGAACTTTGGTAATTCCCTCTGCTAAATGTTTTTGTTGTTTTGAAGATAAATTAAAATTTGAATTTGTTACGGTATAAGTTGGCATAAGAATTAGAATATAGATTTTGAATATTTTTTCCAGTTGTCCTGGTAATGTTTAGTATTTTCAAAAACTGCTTTTTTTTCATCCTCGGTGACTTCTCGCACAACTTTTCCAGGTGAACCAATGACAAGAGAATTATCAGGTATTTCTTTATTCTCAGTAATAAGGGCTTTTGCACCTATAATGCAATTCTTTCCAATTTTGGCGTTATTTAAAATTACTGCACCAATTCCAATTAAACTATTGTCACCTATCTTGCATCCATGAAGCATCACCATATGTCCTATAGTTACATCTTTTCCAACTTTAATAGGGTAACCTGGGTCAGTATGGAGAACACTTCCATCTTGAACATTTGATCCTTCACCAATATGAATATTTTCTATATCCCCTCTAAGAGTAGCATTAAACCATATACTTGAGTTCTTTTCTAAAGTAACATCACCAATTATAGTTGCATTAGGGGCTACCCAATTTTCGCCAGAGTTTTTTGGTTTTTTATCTTTTAAATCGTAAAACATAATTTATATATTATTACATTATGCCAATACAAACTCCAATATGTGATTTTGGGCAAAAAGCTCATAACTTTGAATTAAAATCTACTGACAATAAAATATTATCTTTAAATGATATCAAAGGTGAAAATGGAACTTTAATTATGTTTATTTGTAATCATTGCCCTTATGTAAAAGCAGTTACTAAAGATATTGTTGAAGATTGTAATGAATTAAAAAAAATCGGCATTAATTCTGTTGCAATATGTGCAAATGATGCAGAAAGTCATCCAGAAGACTCTTTTGATAATATGATTAAATTCGCGAAAAAAAATCAATTTAGTTTTCCTTATCTAAATGATGAAACTCAAGAAATAGCAAAAACTTATGCTGCAGTATGTACACCTGACTTTTTTGGATATAATAAAAATTTAGAATTACAATACAGAGGTAGATTAAGAGAATTAAAAAACCTAGTTCCTGTTAGAAGTGGGGAAAGTGATTTACTTAAAGCTATGAGACAAATAGCTGAGACAGGAAAAGGACCTGAGAGCCAAATACCCAGTGCTGGCTGTGGTATTAAATGGAAACAATAATTAATGTATTTAATAGTTACTAGATCTTTTCCACCTGAATTAGGTGGCATGCAAAGTTTAATGTGGGGACTGACAAAAGAGATGTCTAAAAACTTTATGATCAAAGTTTTTGCAGATTATCAAGAGAAACATAAAGAGTTTGATAGAAAAGAAAATTTTTCAATTGAAAGAGTTGGAGGAATTAAATTTTTACGAAAAATTAGAAAAGCTCAACTAGTTAACGAATTTTTAAAAGAGAATAAAGTCCAAGGAATTTTAGCTGATCACTGGAAAAGTTTAGAATTAATTAAAACTGATAAAAAAAAATACTGTCTAATACATGGTAAGGAAATTAATCATCCAAAAGGAAGTTCTTTAAATAAAAGGGTTATCAAAGTTCTTAATAATACAGAAGTAGTGATCGCTAATTCTCAATATACAAAAGATCTAGCTGTTAATAAGGGTGTTAATAAAGAAAAAATTATAGTTATTAATCCTGGAGTAAATTCAGTTAACGAATTAAATAAAAATTCTTTAGTAAAAGTTGAGAGTTTACTGAAAGTAAAAACACCTCGTTTAATAACTATTTCAAGATTTGATAAAAGAAAAAATCATGAAAAAGTGATAATGGCTTTGAGGAATCTAAAACAACAGTATCCTGATATTGTTTATATTTGTATTGGTTACGGGGACGAAGAACATAATTTAAAAAAATTGGTTCAAGAACTTGATTTAAATTCTCAAGTAATGTTCTTTAAGGATATCAGTAATGATTTAAAAAATGCTTTATTAGCAAAATCAGATATCTTTGTGATGCCATCAATAATTCACAAAACTTCAGTGGAAGGATTTGGAATCGCTTATATAGAAGCTGGTCAATATGGTGTTCCCTCTCTCGGAGGTAAAGATGGTGGAGCATCAGATGCTATAGACCATGATAAAACAGGATTAATATGTGATGGAAATAATTTAGATGATATTTACTCCTCTCTAAATTCTATGATTGAAAACAAAAAATATTTAGAGTTAGGAAAGAATTCAAAAGAATATGTTTCTAAATTTGAGTGGCAAAAGATATTTGAAGAATATAAAAAAATTCTAAACTAAGACATAGAACTTACTAACCTTTCACAAACTTTTTCAGCACTTAAATTATTCAAATCGGGAACTTGTATTGCCTTAAAATTTTCTCTCTCAATGCTTACTTTATAAGCGGTCGTATGTTTGCCAAATAAGGTTAAACCTTTTGATCCAACATGAGCAGCAATATGTGCGGGACCTGTATCATTAGCTATAACAAAAGAGCTATCCATTATAAGAGTAGTTAATTGTGATATATCTAGTGCCTTTCCATTATCCATTATGGCTAAAGCATTAATATCTTTTGCATCTGCAACTTCCTCGGGTCCTGGTGCGGTCAAAATTTTATACTCATCACCAAACTTATTTGAGATAAGTTTTATCAAATCATTAAAATAAGGCCATTTTTTAAGTGTTAAATGTGGAGAGCAGAAAGGAAATAATAAAATATATTTTTTTAAATTATATTGATTTTTAATTGCACTTATATCTGAAGAAGCCCATCTAAAATCTGGACTTGAAGTATTTAAAGTATTTAAACCTGATGTTTTTAATTGATGGTCAAATCTTTCAATTACAGAATTCTTATCAAACTCATCTTTATGTTTGTTATTTGGTAAAGTTGTAATTGAACTACACCAAGTCTCATAAGTAGCTTTTGGAAATAATATATTTTTGTAAAAATTAGTTCTCGAAGAATTTTGTAAATCAAAAACTTTTGCAAATTTATATTTTTTAAGCTCTCGCATCAAAAAGTATAAGTAAATCAAATTATATCTGGGTAATCTCTTATCTAAAATGATATCATGAATAAATGGATTTTTCTTAAATAATTTTAAATATGGTTTTGAAGTAAGTAAATAAATTTGATGATTTTTATGATTTTCAGATATATCTTGAATTGCACCACTTGCTTGAGCTATATCTCCTAATGAACCATGTTTTATAATTAAAATATTAGACATATTTCAAACAAGATAGCATAGTAATAAAATTTATGAATAAAATTATAGTTGAAATTTCAATTGGTGAGCTTTTAGATAAAATTTCAATTTTAGAAATAAAAAAGGATAAAATAAAGGATCCTGAAAAACTCAAATTTGTATCGAATGAACATTCGCTTTTAAAAAATCAGTTAGATCAGAATGTAAAAATAGATGATATTATTGAAGATCTTTATGAATCTTTAAAAAAGATCAATGCTAAACTTTGGGTTACTGAAGATGATAAAAGACAATGTGAAAAAGATAAAGATTTTGGAGAAAAGTTCATCAAATTATCAAGAGATATTCACTTCCTAAACGACGACAGATCAAAAATAAAACTAAAAATAAATAATCACACCGGATCTAAAATTAAAGAAATAAAAGAATATACAGATTATTAATTAGTATTGTTTTTCTTTAAAAAATTTTAAAATTAATGGTTTATTGATGAAGAGAAATTCCAAGAACAATCAAAACTTGGTATATAAACCCTTGATAGATTTGTATTACCAAAATGATGATTAAAGATATTTAGCCAGTTTTCTACTTGAAGAGGTTTTTTATCTTGGCTTCCCACTTGAGTTGTAATTACTCCTTTTGGTTTTAAAATTCTAATTATAGAGTCCATATTTTTTGCAGCTAAATCAATACAAAATTGGTCATCATTGAGATCTACAAATATATGATCATATGTATCATCTTTTACTGATTTGATACTTTCGAATGCATCACCCCAAACACACTTAACAGAATTTTTTTCTGTAGCTTTTTTTCCTATATCCCCTAGATGTTTATTACAAACTTCTACTACTTCAGGGTCTAGCTCGAACCAATCTATAAAATTAAATTTTTTTGAAATACATTCTCTTGCAACACCTCCATCTCCTCCCCCGATTATAGCAGCTCTCTCATTTGATTTATTAAGCTTTAATCCTGCACCAACAAAAGTTGAGCTATAAAGATGCTCATCTGTCGAAGCCACTTGAATTTCACCATCAATAAATAAAGATTTTCCAAATTGCTCTAATTCTAAAATTTCAATATGTTGACCAACTTTTGATTTAAAATCTTCTAGAACTTCATTTACAACATATGATTTTTGTAAACCAGGTGAACTATAAATGTCATGATAAAGAGATCTCGTGTCTCTATTAAATTCTTTTTTAACAATTCTTTTATGTTTGAATTCTTTTTTAACAATATCAATAGCTACTGAAGGGCTTATTTTTCCACATGTAAAGAAGTCAAAACTAATTATTCCATGCTCGGGAAAAGTATGAAAACTAATATGACTTTCAGCAAGAAGAGCTAAAATTGTAAAACCTTGAGGTTCAAATTTATATTTTGAAATATTTAAGATTGTTACATCAGCTGCTTTTGCAATTTGGTTAATAACTCTCTCATAAACAGATGGATCATACTCTTTGGTAGTCCCAATTATATCTAAAGTAATATGCTCCCCAACTTTAATCATCTTACCCTTTTTTATAATTTTTTGCTTTGTCCAAAACTTTCTTCATTTCTTGAAAAGAGAGAATCTTGGGCTTACCTAACTTTAGAGCAATAGTGTATTGATGACAAATATTTTCTACCTCTTGTGCTAATTCAAAAGCATCCTCTAAATTTTTTCCAAAAGCAACCTGTCCGTGATTAGACATTAAACAAGCACTCCTATTTTCTAAAGCTTTAATAACATTTTTAGATAATTCCTCAGTGCCAAAAGTAGCGTATTCAGCACATTTAATATCTTCACCACCTGCTAGAGCAACCATGTAATGAAATGGAGGTATAGTTTTTCCATGTGAAGACACAGCTGTTGCGTGTGGAGAATGAGCATGAACAATAGCTAACGCACCTTTTTTATTTAAATAAATATCTCGGTGAAATCTCCACTCAGATGACGGTTTGTTATTTTGATCAATTTTGTCTGCATTTTCATTGAGACACATAAAAACTATATCCTCTGATTTTAGTGTTTCATATTTTTTTCCAGAAGGAGTAATTAAATAACCTTCTTTGTTATCTTCATTAACTCTAATTGATATATTGCCTGATCTTAATGGTGAAAGATTTGTAGAATTTAATTTTAGAGAATATTCAATAATTTGATTTCTTTGATCTAAATTTTTCATTTAAATAATTCTTTAAGTCCTTTTTCTGATGCTTCACAAATACCTTTTTCAGTAATCAAACCAGTAACATATTTTGCGGGTGTCACATCAAATGCTAAGTTCATTGACTTGCTTTCTTTTGGATAAATCTGTATTTTTTTAATATCTCCTTTTTCATCTAATCCCTCCATATGAGATAACTCTTCTGAATGTCTCTCTTCAATAGGGATATCTTTATGATTTTTAATATTCCAATCAATTGTTGAACTTGGAAGAGCTACATAAAAAGGAATTTTATTATCATGTGCTGCAAGAGCCTTTAAATATGTTCCAACTTTGTTACAAACATCTCCATTTGATAAAGTTCTATCTGTACCTACAATACACATATCAACCTCTCCTCTTTGCATTAAAATCCCACCGGTATTATCTGCAATAATTGTATTCTTAATTCCTTCTTCATTTAGTTCGTAAGAAGTTAGGTTAGCTCCTTGATTTCTAGGTCTTGTTTCATCTGCCCAAACATGGACTGGTATCCCCTTTTTGTGTGCGTGATAAATTGGAGAAGTAGCAGTTCCCCAATTAATAGTTGCAAGCCAACCTGCATTACAATGTGTTAAAATATTTACAGTGTTTTTTTTTTTATTATAAATTTCCTCAATTATTTTAAGACCATTTATTCCAATATTTTCACAAAACTTTATATCCTCTTCACAAATTCCTTTAGCTTCATTCAAAGCTATTTCTAAAATTTTATCACTGTTGACACCTGATAATTTATTCATCATTCTATCAACGGCCCATTTAAGATTTATTGCTGTTGGCCTTGAACTAATTAAATCTTCTGCAGATGTCTTTAAAAATGATTGATCATTATTTTCAATTATAGCTAAAACTAATCCGTAAGCTGCAGTAGCTCCAATTAAAGGTGCGCCTCTTACTTCCATTAATTTAATAGCATTTATGGCATCTTTAATTGTTTTTAAGTCTTTAATAATAAATTGATGTGGAAGTTTTGTTTGATCAATAATTTTTACAACATTATTTTCAAACCAAATTGTACGATATTCTTTTCCTTCTATTTTCATTTTAGTCGTGAAGCGATGTATTTAAGAATGGTTGAGTTATAATACTGAAAACAGAGCCCTTGATTCATTTCATGACCTGGATTTTTTCTAGCTGAAATATTTTCTTGCCAATTATTTCCTTTTACGAGACAAGACTTTCCGTTAATTGTATAATCCTCTGAAATCACAATTCTTTTAACTCCTGGAACTTCTTCTAACCAATCAGATAATAATCCTTCCCACTTATCTTTTGGATGAGTAAAAGCTAGAACAGAAACATTATTCGACTGTTTAATATTATTAATTTGTCTTGCTCTAAGTTCAGCAGGACCTGGATATTTTTTAGCAAATTTAGCTAGAGCCTCATTAGGACCAACTTTTTTTACTTTATAACGAGAGGAGAGTTTACCAAAACAAGCTTGCATATATGATATACCCCCACCTACTTTTTCAGGATGAGCAGATAATAACATTAAAGTTAATAGTCCTCCACAAGAATGACCTGATATAATAATTTGTTTTCTTGGTACTCCTAAATCTATAAATTTTTCAACTAACTCCAAATTTTTTTCAACTCTTTTATCTAGTTTGTGTTTACCAACGTAAGGAGTTTTAGATTTCCACCAACTTTTTTTTATTGACATATCTCCAGCAAAGTCGTTTGAACAAAAATTATAGACCATAATTTTTTTTCCGTTAATTTCCTCATCTACTAATGAAGCTTGATTTCTTATTTGATTTACCCAAATACATTCGCCCTTTAAAGCTCTGTCATTAGTATTCTGTCCATGATTATAAATAATGATAATTTTATTTTTTGGGTCTTTAATATCCATTCCTTTTTTTACAGAGGCAGATTTGGTAATAAAACCACTTTTTAAAATTTTTCCATTAGCGTAAATGTTACTAGAGATTGCCAAAAATAGTATAATCAATAACAATTTTTTCATTTTATTAGTACCCTTCCTGCTATTGTATTAAGTTTATCTTTCGTTTTTTTAGTTCTTTTTTCAGGTGCTGTGATAATTGCTACATCTAAACAATTATTTGTTGGGTCTTTTGGATCAATATGATTTTCAAAATTTTCAATTAAGTTTTTAATCATATTTTTTGCTTTAGCTGCATTTCCTAAAAGAACTTTGACAACTTGTTGAACATCTACATTTTCATGATCAGGGTGCCAACAATCATAATCTGTTACCATTGAAACAGATGCATATCTAATTTCAGCTTCTCTTGCTAGTTTTGCTTCTGGCATATTTGTCATGCCAATAACATCAGCTTTCCAAGACCTATAAAGATTCGACTCTGCAAGTGTAGAAAATTGTGGTCCTTCCATAACAACGTAAGTTCCGTTTCTTTGATATTCAATTTTTTCTTTTTTAATTGCTTCTTCGCAAGCATTCATTAGTCCATGGGATGTTGGGTGTGCCATAGAAACATGAGCAATAATTTCATCATCAAAAAATGTTTTTTCTCTTGCAAATGTACGGTCTATGAATTGATCAACAATTACAAATTTCCCAGGTGGCAAATCCTCTTTCAAAGAACCCACCGCAGATACTGATACAATATCTGTGACACCTAATTGTTTAAGGGCATCAATGTTAGCTCTAAAATTTATTTTTGATGGGGAGATAAAGTGGCCTCTTCCATGTCTTGGTAAAAAATAAACCTCTTTATCATTATAATTTGTTTTTAGAATTTGATCAGAAGGTTTTCCCCAAGGCGTATTTACATCTAATAATTCTCTATTTTTGAAGTCCTCAACATCATAAAGACCGCTACCACCTATGATTGCTAATTTATTTATTGTCATGTTTAAAAATTAATTTATTTATAGTTTTATAAATTACAATTATGAATTTAAAAGATTTTATTAGATCTATTCCAGATTATCCAAAAAAAGGGATACTATTTAGAGATATCACTACTTTAATTGAAGATGAGAAAGCCTTTACGGAAACTATAGACCAGATTGTTGAAAAATCAAAAAAATTCAAATTTGATGCAATTGCAGCTATTGAGTCTAGAGGTTTTGTGTTTGCTTCAGCTGTATCTTATCTTTTAAAAAAACCTTTTATAATGTTAAGAAAAAAAAATAAATTACCGGCAGAAGTCCATTCCGTAGACTTTGAGCTTGAATATGGATCTGCAACTATAGAAGTTCATAAAGACTCTATAAAGAAAAATGACAATGTTTTAATAATTGATGATTTAATTGCTACAGGTGGTACTGCAGAGGCTGCTGCAAAACTGATAGAAATATCTGGAGGTAACGTTTGTAGTTTTATTTTTGTAATAAATCTTTTTGATCTTAAAGGTACAGAAAAATTAATTAACAAAGGATATAAAGTGGAAAATTTGCTTGAATTTCCTGGTCACTAATTAAAAAATTTACCTCTATAAGAGGATTTGGATCCAAAAATTGATGAGGTTAAACCTAAAGAACGATAAAGATATTTATTCATATTTTCGTGATCAAAAATTATCAAATAAATAAAAGTTTTAAATATTGATTTAAATAACTTGCCTGCTGATCCTAAAAAAGCATTCATAAAACCATAATTTTTTTTATAATAATAAAATTGAGACCACATCCAATGCCAATTTCGAAGTTTAACAGACTCTTTTTTAAAGTTGTTCTTTCTTGAATAAGAGCTTTTAAAACCAAGATGATAAATTTTAAGAGATTTACACAGATAGACTAAACAATTTTTGCTTTTCAAATTTTGACAGAAATCGAATTCCTCAAAATATAGAAAAAAATTTTCATCAAAGATTTTTTTTGTTTTTATTCTTTTTAAATTCAATAACATTGAACTACCAGTGACCCAATCTACTTTAGTTAAATTTGTTCTTTTAGTATTAAAAAAATCATTCTTAAATGCTTGATTGCGACCCTTATCAAAAAAACCACCAGTCATATAATTTTTATTATCTATAAGTTCACATCCTATGACGGAAAAACTCTTATTATTTAATAATGGTTTTAAGTTTTTAAAAAAATACTTATCAAGAATAGTGTCCGGATTTAATATTAAAGCAAAATCAGTCTTTACTTTTCCTAATCCAAAGTTGTTGCCCCCTCCATAACCTAAATTCTTACCAGAACAATAAATTCTCAAATTTTTAAACCTATTTAAAAAAAATTGTCGATCTTTAAATTTTATTGAATTTTCTACAACAATGACTTTTATGCTCTTATCTATAGAATTTAGACAATCATTCAAGGTTTCTCTACTAGTCAGAAAAGTTACAATTACTATCGTTAAATTGCTTAAATTATACATATCATTAATCACTTATATACTTTAATTTTAAATATTGTAAAAACCCTAAAATGAAAAAAGTAATAGTTACTGGTGGTTTAGGTTTTATTGGGAGTAATCTTATTGAGCTTCTTTTGAAAAAGAAGTTTAAAGTGCTAAATATTGATAAAAATACTTATTCATCAAATTTCTATAATGTAAGAGAATTCAAGAGAAATAGAAATTACTCTTTTATTAAGTGTGATATAGCTAATAAAAAAATATCTAAAATAATTTCCAAATTTAAACCTAATGTAATCTTTAATTTAGCGGCAGAAACACATGTTGATAGGTCAATTGATAATCCAGAAAACTTTATAAAAAGTAATATTTTTGGGGTTTATAATATTTTGGAGTGTTTTAAGAATTACTCAAAAAAAAATAAAAAAACTAAACTTATTCATATTTCTACCGATGAAGTTTATGGAGATATTCTTTTTGGAAGGACTAAAGAGAATTACCCATATAATCCTAGTTCACCTTATGCTGCATCTAAAGCTTCATCGGATCACTTAGTTTCATCTTATGTAAGAACTTATAAGATACCAGCAATAGTAACAAATTGTTCAAATAATTATGGTCCAAAGCAACACCCAGAAAAACTTATTCCAAAGTTGATTTATAATATTTTAACAAATAAAAGCCTTCCAATTTATGGGAAGGGAACAAATTCGAGGGAGTGGATATATGTAGAAGATCATTGTGAAGCTTTAATTCAAATTTTTAAAAATGGAAAAATTGGAAGTTTTTATAATATAGGATCAAATAAAAATTTAATTAATTTAGATATTTCAAAAAAATTAATTAAAATTGCTAAGACCAAAATTAAAATTGGTAAAAACGTAAAAATTGAATTCGTTAAAGATCGTCCAGGTCACGATATTAGATATGCACTTAATAGTAATAAGTTAATTAAAGAACTAAAATGGAAACCCAAAACTAGTTTTGAGACTGGTCTAATTAAAACTTTTGATTGGTACTTGAATAATGTTAATTATTTTTCTTCTTTAAACAAAAAAGACATAATCAAAAGAATAGGTCTAAACATTAGATAATGGTAGCGGGAAGTGGGATCGAACCACTGACCTCGGGCTTATGAGTCCCGCGCTCTAACCAACTGAGCTACCCCGCCATAAAGTTAATTTTGTTTTATACTATATTTAACTACTTTTTCACCACTTAAATAATTAAATCAATTTTTTTGGTACTTCATACTCAAAGTTTTGTGTCGTCTCATTAACTTGAACAAGTTTTGCTCCATTCTTGCTATGAAACTTATAAGCCATATCTGTTAAAGGCGATAATGTTACTAACCTGTTAAGATGATTAGATTTTTTAATTTTTTTAAAGACTTCCTTAACAATAAGTTTTCCACCTCCCCTTTTTTTGGACCAGACTGTGTATGCAATAGCAATTTTACCGACATTTTGTCCTCTTAGAGTACTTTGTAAATGTGCGTCTTGGCTTAATCTATCAAGTTCTTCTACAGACTTTGGAATTTCATTAGTGTAAGCAAAGCACATTACAGCATGAATTTCCCCCTTATACCTGACACCAAAAATCTTTCTCCCATATCTTCTTCTAAAAGCGTTATCTAGCTCAGGCCGTACTGGATCTTCTTTAGTATTACACTCTTTTAATTCAACTAATTCTGCACCTTTTATCCAATCAAAAAAATTGCCGATATTTTTACCTATAATTTGTTTATTTTTCCTGATCCTAGCTTTAATTCTTGGTTTAAATCTTTTAGTTTTTTTGGAATATTTTTTTAAAGTTTCATTCTCAAGATACTTAGAAACTAATTTTTCTTTTACAGTTTTAAATATTTGTCTCATTATTATTTACATTTTAAATTTATAAAACATCTCAAAAACTAAAAATACAGTAAAGCAGTTATGGCTATAATCACTGCTAAAAAGACCAAAATTACAATATTATTGATTTTTATGTTAAATTTTTTATATATCATTTCATTTATTTTTTCCCAAAACAAAACAATCAAAAAAACTATAATAGCAGGTAAAATAAATTTAAGCATAAATCTTTAAAAATTTAGTTTTTATCTCCGACATATACCGAAACTCCTCTTGAATTAATATCAACATCAAATTTTTTATGTAATGGGGGAAATGCTCTTTGTGAACAGTCTAATCTATCGCATGTTCTACAAGAAACTCCTATTGGTATTTCACTTGTTTTATCTGTTACATTTACATTTTCTGTATACACAAAATCCTTTGCATATTTAGCTTCACATCCTAATCCAATAGATAAAATACTTTTTGATTGACCAAATCTACCGATACCTTTTTCAACTGTTCTAGCAATACAAACATATTTCTCTCCATTAGTCATTTTACTAACTGCAGCTTGAATTACACCTGGTCTTGTAAATGCAGAATAAACATTCCATCTTGGACAGGCTCCACCATATCTTGGTATTTCTATTCCTGATAATGAAAATCTTTTTGAAATATTTCCTGCCATATCAACTCTTAGAAAATGGAATGGAATTCCCGGGAGCTTTGGGTCTTGCAAACAAGTAACTCTGTGTGTGACCTGTTCAAAAGATGTTGCAAACGTATTTTGTAAAAGTTCTAAATCATACTTAAGTTTTTTACATTCAGTATGAAAAGGTTTGTACGGCATTAGTATTGCAGCTCCACAATAATTTAATAAAGCAACTTTTGTTAATTTTTTAGACTCTTCAGACGGGAATGTAAAAGTAGACAGATAGTCTTCAATTTCTTTATAAGCACCTTCTTGAGCTATTTGAGCAGCTGCATGAAGTTTTTTTGTTTCTAAAGAACTATAATCACTTAATAGTAATTCCTTTTTATTTTTGCGATATATTTTTGAAAAAGGTTTATTCTCTTCAGGAATAACATCTTTAACGGTAATTTCAAATTCAGATTTTAAATATTCACAGAGTGCTATATATCTAGTACGATTATTTTTTTGAACTTTTTCAAAAACTTTATTTGCAAACTCTTCTAGTTTTGGAAAATAATTTTTATTTTTTTGAAGAAAGTCTGAAATTACTTCTCCTGGAAAAGAGCTTTTTCTTCCATCAACAATTTTGCCCGATATTTTTTCAATTTTATTAATTATTTCATGATCTTTTTTTTTTAAAATATCTCCTAGTCTCACTATTGCTTTACCAATTTTTGGATTTGTTCCGACAAGATCTTTAACTTCTGGACCCAAAATATCCAAGTCTTCAAATAATTTATCGTCTAAAATTTCAGACAAGGTATTTTCTAAATTCAAATCAGTTTTTGAAGTGAGTTGAGAGAGCTCAATATTGAGTTTTTCACAAATTTTTAAAAGCAAATCACCATCAATTTTTCTTTTTCCACCTTCTATTAAATTCAAGTAACTAGGAGAAATGTCTAATTCCTCAGCAAGTTTATTAGCTTGAAGACCTAATTGTCTCCTAAAAGCCTTGATTTTTGGACCAATTTTTAAATCTAATTGACTCATATTTACTAATTGTAAATTTTGTAAATTTATTTTTACAAAATTTTTCTTCAGTTTACAAGCTTTTTATACTTTTTTGTAGATTTTGTAAATCTTGTAAATTATAAACTTTACATGGACGAAAAATTAAAAAACACAGAAAACGAAGCTCAAATCATCAGACATGAGGATCTAGCTAGACATAATAGCAGAGGAATCTATATGCGAGATGATCATTGTGACTGGGGTTCTAGTGGAATGAATGATTTAACTGAGACACTAAACGACTCAAACTAAATCTTATAATTTCTACTAAATTTCATTTTTCAATAATAGCTTTTAAAACCACAGGAATAAACAATGAGTGCAGAAAATGTCTCATACGACCTAAAAAGATTTGCAGGTATTAAAAGAGATTATACTCCAGAAGAAGTTGAAAGACTTAGGGGTTCAATTAAAATAGAATATTCACTTTGTAAACAACAATCCGTAAAACTATGGAAACTTCTTAACACTGAAAATTATGTTAATACTTTAGGATCTTTATCAGGTAATCATGCAGTACAACATGCAAAAGCAGGATTGAAGGCCATCTACTTAAGTGGTTGGCAAGTAGCAGCTGATGCTAACAGTGCTGGAGAAATGTACCCTGATCAATCTTTATATCCTTATGATAGTGCACCAAAATTAGTTGAGTCAATGAATAATGCTTTGATAAGAGCAGATCAAATTCAGCACATGGAACTTCAAGATGGAGACATGAAAAAAGAAAAAAGAGTAGACTATATGTTGCCAATTATCGCTGATGGTGAAGCGGGTTTTGGTGGTCCATTAAATGTTTTTGAACTTGCAAAAAAATTTATTAAAGCAGGTGCTGCTGGTGTTCACTTTGAAGATCAATTAGCAAGTGAGAAAAAATGTGGTCACATGGGTGGTAAGGTGCTTGTTCCAACTAGTACAATGATCAAAAATTTAAAAGCAGCGAGATTAGCTGCTGATATCGCTGATGTTCCTTTAATTATTTTAGCAAGAACGGACGCTAATGCAGCAAAATTAATTACTAATGATCATGACGAAAATGATAAACCTTTTATGACAGGTGAAAGGTCTCCAGAAGGATTTTATTATGTGAAAGCGGGAATTGAACAAGCGATTTCAAGGGGCCTTGCTTATGCACCATACTCAGATTTGATTTGGTGTGAAACAGCAACTCCAAACCTTGAAGAAGCTAAAAAATTTGCAGATGCAATTCATGAAAAATTTCCTGGAAAACTTTTAGCTTACAACTGTTCGCCTTCTTTTAACTGGAAAAAACATTTGTCAGATACTGAAATAGCTTCATTTCAAAAAGAAATTAGTGCAATGGGTTATAAATTTCAATTCATAACTCTTGCAGGATTTCATACGCAAAATATTGCAATTTTTGAACTTGCAGAAAAATATAAAAAAGAAGGAATGTCAGCGTATTCAAAAATACAAGAACAAGAATTTGCTCGTGAAAAAGATGGTTACACAAGTGTAAAACATCAACGTGAAGTTGGTACTTCTTATTTTGATGCAGTTTCCAATACAATTAGTAGCGGAAAAAGCTCAACTACAGCAATGGCTGGTTCTACGGAATCAGAACAATTTTAAAAAAATCCTCTTTATAATAATCTAATAGTTAACTGGCTCAGAAATGGGCCAGTTAATTTATTTGAAATTCAGTATGTGTATGTTATTAGCCTCTATGATAAAAAAAGATTTTGGTTTTGGAACTCAGATTAGAAAATCACCGTTCTTTGACTCGACTGTTAAATGGGGCGCTACTGGTTTTTCTGTCTACAATCACATGTATATTCCGAGGGATTTTGGTAGCCCTGAACAAAATTTTTGGAATTTAATTGAAAAATCTATTCTTTGTGATGTTGCTGTTGAAAGACAAGTAGAAATTACTGGTCCAGATGCTTATAAATTTATACAATTATTGACCCCTCGGGATCTTTCGAAATTATCAATAGGTCAATGTAAGTATGTCCTAATTATAAATGATAAAGGTGGAATAATAAATGATCCTGTTCTTTTAAGATTGGCAGAAAATCACTTTTGGCTATCTCTTGCTGATAGTGATGTTTTATTGTGGGCACAAGGTGTTGCTGTAAATTCAGAGCTAAATGTTACAATTAAAGAGCCTGATGTATCTCCATTACAATTGCAAGGACCTACTTCAGCCGACATAATGGTCAAACTTTTTGGCGAAGATATTAAGGATCTTAAATATTATTGGTTCAAGGAATACGAGTTAGATGGGATTCCATTGATTGTTTCAAGAACTGGTTGGTCAAGTGAATTTGGGTATGAAATATTCTTGAGAGATGGCTCAAGAGGGAATGATCTTTATGAAAAAATAATGGAAGCTGGAAAAGAGCACGGATTAAAACCTGGTCACACATCGTCTATAAGAAGAATTGAGGGTGGAATGCTCTCTTATCATGCTGATGCAGATTTAGATACTAACCCTTTTGAATTAGGCCTAGATAGATTGGTTAATTTAGAAAACGATATTAACTTTATAGGTAAAGAAGCTTTAAAAAAAATAAAAAAAGATGGAATTAAAAGAAAACAAATTGGTTTAGAAATAGAATGTGCTCCCTTGGAAGGACCAAACACAACTTTCTGGTCGATTTTTAAAGATGGAAAAAAAGTTGGTAAAATTACTTCAGCAGTTTATTCACCTAGACTTAAAAAGAATATTGCGCTCGCGATGGTAGAAATTGATCATTCAGAAATTGGAAATAATTTGAAAATTTCTATTAATAACAATGAAATTAATTCTACAGTGATTGAAAAACCCTTTTATGATCCTAAAAAAAAAATCGCTTCATCTTAAGATTTTATATTATAACCTTTCCTAAGAACAGTGGTCACTATTAAAATGCAAACTGCTAAAAAGAAAATCATTGAACTTACACTTATCCAAATATTAAAATCTGAAACCCCATAGAATGCAAATCTTAAGCCATTAATTAAATAAACAACTGGATTAAAATAAGTTACTGTTTGCCAAAAAGGGGGGAGCATATCTAATGAATATAAACTTCCACCTAAAAATACCATTGGTGTAATAACTAAAGTTGGAATAACAGATAGTTGTTCAAAATTAGAGCTCATCAAACCAATCAAGAAACCAAATAAAGCAAATGTAAATGCAACAAGTATGAGTAAACAAATCATAAGCAGGGGTTTTTCAACATAAACTTCAACAAAAAATGTTGAAGTAAAGAAAATTACTACTCCCACTATTAAGGTTTTTGTGGCTCCAGCACCAACAAAAGCTAATACGGTTTCAAAAGTTGATATTGGAGCAGCTAAAATTTCATAAATGGTTCCATTAAATTTGGGGAAAAAAATTCCAAAAGAAGTATTACTTATAGATTGAGTAAGGAGAGTTAACATCAACAAACCTGGCACTATGTAAGATCCATAACTTATGCCATCTATATTCTCCACATATCCACCAATCACTGAACCAAAAACAATGAAGTACAAAGAAGTAGATAGCACTGGTGATATAAGAGATTGCAACAAAGTTCTTCTGAAACGATCCATTTCATGTAGATAAATTGCCTTAAAACCTTGATAATTAAATTTCATTATTTTCTCTCACTAAATTAACAAAAATTTTTTCTAAGGTACTTTGTTCTGTTTTTAAATCCTTTAGTTTTAATCCTGAATCCTTTAAGTCTTGTAATAAATTAGTTATACCGGTCTGTTTTTCTCTAACACTGTAAGTATAATCTACTGACATATTATTTTTTCCAAGTGAGAGATTATATTTATCAAGAGTATTTGGTAAGTTTTCAATTTTTTCTTGAAGTTCAACTGTTAGTTTTTTATGACCCATTTTTTTTAAGAGTTCTTCAGTTTTTTCAACTACAATAATTTCTCCCTGATTAATAACTCCAATCCGATCTGCAATTGCTTCAGCTTCTTCGATGTAATGTGTAGTTAAAATTATTGTTACACCCGTATCCCTTAAAGACTCTACTACTTTCCACATTTCTTGTCTTAATTCAACATCCACTCCAGCAGTAGGTTCATCTAAAAATAATATATTTGGTTCATGAGATAAGGCTTTAGCAATTAAAACTCTTCTTTTCATTCCACCAGATAATTGTCTAAGTATTAAGTTTTTTTTATCCCATAGACTTAATTGTTTTAAAATTTTTTCTATATGATTGGGATCAGGTTTCTTGCCATAAAGTCCCCTGGAGTAAGATACATTGTTAAAAACTGTTTCAAATTGTTCTAAAGTTAATTCTTGTGGGACTATACCTATTCTTGATCGAGTTTCTCTATAGTCATCCATGATATCAAAATCGTCTACTGTGACCTTACCAGATGATGGAGTTACAATTCCACAAATGATACTAATTAAAGTTGTCTTACCAGCACCGTTAGGTCCAAGCATTGCGAAAATTTCGCCTTTTTTAATATTTAAATTTATATTCTTTAAAGCAATAAAACCATTGTTATAAACTTTTGAGAGATCTTTAATTGCAATTTGATTATCTGTCATCGAAACAGATATATAACAACTAATTTTCTTAATACAATCTAGTAATATTAAAACCTTTTAGCTTTAAAAACTATTATTGGTAAAAAGGTAGCAACTACAAAAGACAGAAATAATAAAGACTGTGACACAATAGGTGCAAATAATTCTTTAGGTAAAATGATACCGACTAATAAACTTCTTGAAAAATCAGGAGTAGGAAACATTAAAAAACCTGCAATCAATCCAACTATAATTGAAATATATGCAGTTTTTTCATTAATTTTTTTATTATAGAAGCTATAAAAAACAGTAAGCACGAAAGCGCAACAAAATAAATCTGCTAATAAGAATAAATACAAAATATCAAATCCTTTGGATGCAATAATAAATGAAATAAAAGATAAAAATAAAATTACATACTTAGAAAAATTTAAATAATCTATTTTTTTATTTAAACTTAATGTTGCTTTACCATCGACTACAATAAGACTTGATATTGCATTTACTAGTGTGTCAACAGTTGAAATAGTTAGCGCTAAACCTAATACAATTACAAACAATGATAACAATTCTGTTTGCTCTTTAAGCAATAATGTAAAAAAACCAAGATCAGGTCGAGTGGTTGGGTCTATTGAAAAAGCAATCATTCCTGTAAAACCCATGTAAAAAACTACAGGTATAATAATAAAAAAAGATATAATTAAACTTTTTCTTAAAGTTTCAAAATTTTTTGCTGCATATACTCTTTGCCAATTACCTTGATGAAATAGATTAGTTGCAGCAA
>CACGDW010000004.1 GCA_902571925.1 uncultured Pelagibacteraceae bacterium
CTTGAGACATTGATCTTAAATTGTTTATATAGCCAAACATATTTGCCAAAGGTACCATGGCAGTAATAACAGTTGCATTACCTCTTTGTTCTTGAGTACTAATTTGTCCTCTACGACTATTTAAGTCTCCTATAACGTCACCCATATAATCTTCTGGTGTTACTACTTCTACTCTCATTACAGGTTCTAATAATTTTAAAGTACCTTTTGTACAAGCTTCTTTAAAACACGCTCTGCTTGCTAATTCAAAAGCAAGTACACTAGAGTCCACGTCATGATGTAAACCATCTAAAATCGTGACTTTATAATCTATCATTGGAAATCCAGCTAAAATTCCACCATCTGAGACTGTTTCAATCCCTTTTTCTACTCCAGGGATAAATTCTTTTGGTATTGCACCACCTTTAATTTTGCTTTCAACTGATCTACCTGCTCCTGGCTCTTGTGGTTCTACAAGCAATTTGACTTTAGCAAATTGTCCTGCTCCACCACTTTGTTTTTTGTGGGTATACTCAACTTCAGATGCATTTTCTAAAGTTTCTCGGTATGCAACTTGAGGTGCCCCAACATTTGCTTCAACCTTAAATTCTCTTTTCATTCTATCGACAATAATATCTAAATGTAATTCACCCATTCCTTTAATGATTGTTTGTCCAGATTCTTCATCTGAGGTTACCCTAAATGAAGGATCCTCTTTTGCTAATCTTCCTAATGCTTCACCCATTTTTTCTTGGTCAGCTTTAGTTTTTGGTTCAACTGCTATTTCAATAACTGGATCAGGAAACTCCATAGGTTCGAGTAAAACTGCATTCTCTTCATCACACAATGTATGTCCGGTAATAGTATTTTTTAAACCTGCTAGAGCAACTATATCTCCTGCATTAGCCTCTTTAATATCTTCTCTTGAGTTAGCATGCATAAGAAGCATTCTTCCAACTCTCTCCTCTTTTTCTTTTGAAGAATTATAGACAGCAGTACCAGTTTTAATTGTTCCTGAATATATTCTAATAAAAGTTAAAGAACCTACAAAAGGATCATTTGCAACTTTAAATGCTAAAGCAGAAAATGGGGCTTTATCGTCAAATTTCATTTCCAGTTCCTCTTCACTGCCTAATTTTGTTCCCTTTATAGAGCCAATATCAACCGGACTTGGTAAATAGTTTACAACTGCATCAAGTAAAGGCTGAACACCTTTATTTTTAAAAGCTGAACCAGTCAAGACTGGAACAAAATCAAAATTTAACGTACCTTTTCTAACACATCTAATTAAGTCCTCCTCTTTGATTTCATCACCATTCAAATAAGACTCCATTAGTTTTTCATCTTGTTCAACAGCCATTTCAACTAATTCAGTCCTATATTTATTAGAAATGTCTTTTAAATCATCTGGAATATCTTTGTATTCCCACTCGGCACCAAGTGCTTCATTCTTCCATACTTGGGCTTTCATTTTAACAAGATCAACCACTCCAGTTAAAGACGACTCTATACCAATAGGAACCTGGACTACTAATGGCTTAGCACCTAATCTATCTCTAATCATGTCTACACATCTAAAAAAATCAGCACCAGTTCTATCTAGTTTATTTACAAAGCAAATTCTTGGTACTTTATACTTGTCAGCTTGTCTCCATACTGTTTCAGATTGAGGTTCAACACCTGCTACTCCGTCGAATACAGCCACAGCGCCATCTAACACTTTTAATGATCTTTCAACTTCAATTGTAAAATCTACGTGACCTGGAGTGTCAATAATGTTTATTCTATGATCTTGCCAAAAACAAGTGGTTGCAGCTGAAGTTATTGTAATGCCTCTTTCTTGCTCTTGTTCCATCCAGTCCATGGTTGCAGCGCCGTCATGAACTTCACCAATCTTATGACTTTTTCCTGTGTAATATAAAACTCTTTCAGTTGTAGTTGTTTTTCCAGCATCGATATGTGCCATAATTCCAATATTTCTATATTTATCTAATGTATGAGTTCTGGCCATAGCTTATTACCACCTAAAATGTGCAAATGCTTTGTTAGACTCAGCCATTTTATGCACATCCTCTCTTTTTTTAACAGCAGCACCTTTTTTTTCATACGCATCATAAAGTTCATTAAATATTTTATCTGACATATGTTTATCTTTTCTTTTTCTTGCAGAGTCTACTAACCATCTTATAGCTAAAGCCTGAGCTCTTTTGCTTTTAACTTCTACAGGTACTTGATAAGTTGCTCCACCGACTCTTCTAGATCTAACTTCTACTGTTGGTTTGATATTATTAATTGCTTCATTGAATATATTAATGGGTTCATCTTTTGATTTAGTTTTAATTTTTTCTATTGCATCATAAACAATTTTTGCAGCAACACCTCTTTTGCCATCATACATTATATTATTAATTAATTTTGGAATAATTGTGGATTTAAATTTTGGATCTGGAACAATGTTTTTTTTAGGTTGAGTTTTTTTTCTAGACATTTTATTTACCTTTTTTAGTTCCGTATAAAGATCTTCTTTTTTTTCTATTAGCTACACCTTGAGTATCTAGATTACCTCTTAGAATGTGGTATCTAACACCTGGTAAATCTTTAACTCTTCCACCCCTAATCAATACAACAGAGTGTTCTTGGAGATTATGACCTTCTCCTGGTATATAAGCTGTAACTTCAAAACCATTTGATAATCTCACCCTCGCAACTTTTCTTAGCGCCGAATTTGGTTTTTTTGGAGTAGTAGTGTAAACTTTAACACAAACACCTCTTTTTAAAGGTTGTTTTTGTAATGCAGGAACCTTATTCCTGGTTACTTGTTTAACTCTCTTTTTTTTTAACAACTGGTTAATAGTTGGCATAATTTTTATATAATTAATTTGATTTTTGAATGAAATAACTGACAGGTTATTCATGGCAGCGTTTAGTACTTAACTTGGTACTACATTCCAACCAAAAATATCGACAAAATACTTATTAATTTGATTTTGTCAAACTAAAACTAGGACGTGAATTGAATTTTTTTATTGATTTACTTGAGTTTCAGAGGCTTCAATTTTTTCTTGCTCAGATAAAAATTTATTGTCATCTTCAAGAGCTTTTTTGTTCCATTTGTTCTTAATATTTCCAGTACCAGCTGGCACTAATCTTCCAACTATAACATTTTCTTTTAGGCCATTTAGTGGGTCAACTTTACCTTTTATAGCTGCATCTGTAAGAACTCTTGTTGTTTCTTGGAAGGAAGCGGCTGAAATAAATGACTCTGTTTGAAGAGAAGCTTTTGTTATACCCATCAAAACTCTTTCTCCCTTAGCTTCTAATTTACCTTCTGATTTTAATTTTTCGTTTGTATTTTCAAATTTAATTTTATCTACTATTTCACCAGGCAAATAAGTTGAATCTCCTGAATTTTTAACTTCCACTTTCTTTAACATTTGTCTTAAAATTGTTTCTATATGTTTATCATTAATTATGACTCCTTGAAGCCTGTAAACTTCTTGAACTTGATTAACAAAGTATTCTGTTAGTTCTTTAATTCCCAAAATTCTGAGAATATCGTGAGGTAAAGGTTGGCCATCTAATAAATATTCACCTTTTTTAATTCTTTCTCCTTGATTAAAATTTATATGTTTCCCTTTTGGAATTAGATAATTAGAAGGTTCTGACCCATCTTCAGGAGCTATAGAGACTCTTTGTTTACCTCTCACTTCTTTTCCAAAAATAACTTGACCATCATTTTCAGCAATTATCGCACTATCTTTCGCTTTTCTTGCTTCAAATAATTCTGCCACTCTTGGTAAGCCTCCAGTAATATCTTTTGTTTTTGTTGTTTCTTTAGGAAGTCTCGCAATAACATCTCCGGCAGAAACCTTTTGTCCATCTTTTACTGAAAGGATTGAATCTGGTACTAAATAATATCTTGCTTCATTATCGTCAGCCTTTTTAATAACATTTCCTTTATCATCTCTTAATGTTATTCGTGGTTTTAGATCAGTACTTTTTGATTGAGATCTCCAATCAATTACAGATTTAGAAGAAATTCCTGTTGCATCATCAGTAGTTTCTTGAATTGAAACTCCATCAATAAGATCAACAAAACTTGCAATACCACTTTTTTCTGCAATAACTGGTGTTGTGTAAGGATCCCACTCACAAATTTTTGTATTTGCTTTAACTTTGTCACCATTTTTAAAGAATACTTTAGAGCCGTATGCAACTTTATAAATTGCAATTTGTACTCCATTCTCATCCTCAATAGAAAGTTGAGTATTTCTTCCCATCACAATTAAATTCTTTTTTGAGTCTTCTAAAATATTAGAATTTATTATTTTTAAAATTCCATTATTTTTAGTTACTATTTGTGAATCTTGTTTTACTGAAGCTGTACCACCAACGTGAAATGTTCTCATAGTTAATTGTGTTCCTGGTTCCCCAATAGATTGTGCAGAAATCATTCCAATTGCTTCTCCAACATGAACCATTTTTCCTCTAGATAAATCTCTTCCATAAGAGGTTGCACAAACACCTTCTTTGCTTCCACATGTCATTACTGAATAAACTTTAATTGATTTTACTCCAGCAGCATCAATTAAATCACATCCTGCTTCATCAATCATAGCAGATTTTTTAATGACAATATCTCCTGTTATAGGATTTTTTACATCATCAAATGTAATTCTTCCCAAAGCTCTTTCAGATAAACTTACAACAACATTTCCACCTTCTAAAATTTCCGAAAGTTCTATAAATCCTGGATTTTTACAATCACACTCTTTTTTTGTGATCGTTAGATCCTGTGCCACATCACAGAGTCTTCTTGTTAAATACCCTGAACTTGCTGTCTTAAGAGCAGTATCAGCCAATCCTTTTCTAGCTCCGTGAGTAGAATTAAAATATTCAAGAGCAGTCAAACCCTCTTTAAAATTTGAAGTTATTGGACTTTCAATAATTTCTCCAGATGGTTTAGCTATCAGGCCTCTCATACCGGCTAATTGTTTCATTTGTGCTGCTGAACCTCTTGCACCACTGTCTGCCATCATAAAAACCGAGTTAATCTTCAATCCTTCAGAAGTTTTTTCTGTAGCTGAAATTCCTTTCATCATCTCACCAGCTACTTTGTCTGTACATTTTGACCATGCATCAACAACCTTATTATATTTTTCACCTCTTGTAATTAAACCTTCAGAATATTGAGTTTCATAATCTGCAATTAATTTTTTTGTATCATCTATTAATTGAGTTTTGCTCTCTGGAATAACAAGATCATCTTTACCAAATGAAATACCAGCTTTAAAAGCGTGTTTGAAACCTAGGTCTTTTAACTTGTCACAAAAAATAACTGTAGTCTTTTGTCCACAGAATCTAAATACAATATCAATTACCTCAGAAACAACTTTTTTAGGTAATAATCTATCGACTAAAGAGAACTTTATATCTTTGTTTTTTGGTAACAAGTTTGCTAATAAAAATCTTCCCGCTGTTGATGTATATTTTTCAAATTTTTTATTACCTTTTTCATCTACTGTTTCAAATCTTGATATTATTGTACTATGAACCTTTATTTGTCCAGATGATAAAGCAAATTCAATTTGATCTGCATCAGTGAAATAACCCACAGATTTATCTGTCATTGGTTCTTGAGATAAATAATAAATACCTAAAATCATGTCCTGACTTGGAACAATAATAGGCTTACCGTTGGATGGGGATAAAATATTATTAGTTGATAGCATTAAAATTCTAGCTTCTAATTGGGCTTCTAAACTTAAAGGAACATGAACAGCCATTTGGTCACCATCAAAATCCGCATTAAATGCTGCACATGTTAAAGGATGTAATTCAATAGCATCACCTTCAATAAGTTTTGGTTCAAATGCTTGAACACCAAGTCTATGGAGTGTAGGTGCTCTATTTAGTAATACAGGATGTTCTCTTACTATAAGTTCAAGTGCATCCCAAACAGCATTGGTTTCTTTTTCAACAATTTTTTTTGCTTGTTTAATAGTTGATGCCATACCTAGTTTATTAAGTCTTGCATATAAAAAAGGTTTAAACAATTCTAGAGCCATTTTTTTAGGCAAGCCGCACTCATGTAATTTTAAATCTGGTCCTACAACAATTACTGATCGACCAGAATAATCTACCCTTTTTCCTAATAAATTTTGTCTGAATCTTCCTTGTTTACCTTTCAACATTTCAGCTAATGATTTAAGAGGTCTTTTACCTGTTCCAGTAATTACTCTTCCACGTCTACCATTATCAAAAAGGGCATCAACAGACTCTTGTAACATTCGCTTTTCATTTCTAACAATTATATCTGGAGCTTTAAGATCCATTAATCTTTTTAGACGATTATTTCTATTTATAACTCTTCTATAAAGATCATTTAAATCAGATGTAGCAAACCGTCCTCCATCTAGTGGAACTAAAGGTCTTAATTCAGGTGGAATTACTGGTACAACTGTCATTATCATCCATTCAGGTTTCTGACCAGTTTCAATAAATGATTCAATTAATTTTAATCTTTTAATTGCTCTTTCTTCATTCACTTTAGATTTTGTTTCTTTAATATAGCTTACAAGATTTTTTCTTTCTAAATCTAAATCTAGATTTTTTAACATTTCTAAAACAGCTTCAGCACCTATACCCGCAGTAAAAGCCTCCTCACCAAATTCATCTTGATATTTAGCTAACTCTTCCTCGTTTAAAAGTTGATTTTTCTTTAAACCTGTAAGTCCTGGTTCAACAACTATAAAGTTTTCAAAGTATAAAACTCTTTCAACTTCTTTAAGCTTCATATCCACAGCTAAAGCTATTCTACTAGGTAAAGATTTTAAAAACCAAATATGAGCAACGGGTGTTGCAAGATTAATATGGCCCATTCGTTCTCTTCGAACATTAGATTTTGTTACCTCAACACCACATTTCTCACAGATAATACCTCTAAATTTCATTCGTTTATATTTTCCACATAAACATTCATAATCTTTGATAGGACCAAATATTCTTGCACAAAATAGTCCATCTTTTTCAGGTCTAAAAGTTCTGTAATTGATAGTTTCTGGTTTTTTAATCTCTCCGTAAGTCCATGACTTAATTTTTTCAGGACTTGCTAAAGATATCTTAATGCTATTAAAATTTTGTGCTTCAGAAATTTCTGAATTTTTAAACAAATCTGTTAAGTTTTTTTTCATATTTAGTTTAATTCCACATTTAAAGCTAAAGATTTTATTTCTTTAACTAAAACGTTAAATGATTCTGGTATACCTGACTCAAAGTTTTCTTCACCTTTAACAATTGTCTCATAAACTTTAACTCTTCCAGCAACATCGTCAGATTTTACAGTTAATATTTCTTGTAAAGTATATGAGGCACCATATGCTTCTAAAGCCCAAACTTCCATTTCTCCAAAACGTTGACCTCCTAATTGTGCTTTACCACCTAACGGTTGTTGAGTAACTAGACTGTATGGACCTGTTGATCTAGCATGAATTTTATCCTCTACTAAATGATGGAGTTTCAGCATATATATTATTCCAACTGTGACAGGTCTATCAAATTTCTCTCCTGTTCTTCCATCCCATAAATAAGTTTGTCCTGATTTTGGTAATTTTGCTAAATCTAACATCTCTGTTACATTTTTTTCTTTAGCACCGTCAAAAACAGGAGTTGATATCGCTATACCATCTTGTAGATTTTCACATAAATCTTCAAATTCATTCTTACTTAACTTGTCAATTTTTTCTTTGAAAGTTTCCTCGCCGTAAACAGATTTTAAAAAACTAGATATTTTTTGTGTCTTTTCAATTTGTTTGTTATTTTCATTGACTAATCTTCTTACTTCTTGACCAAATTCTTTACAAGCCCATCCTAAATGAGTTTCTAGGATTTGCCCAACGTTCATACGACTTGGTACACCTAATGGATTTAAAACTATATCAACAGGTCTACCATCTTCCCTGTAAGGCATATCTTCGACAGGAACAATTTTACTAACAACTCCTTTATTACCGTGTCTTCCTGACATTTTATCTCCTGGTCTCAATCTTCTTTTTATTGCAACAAAAACTTTCACCATTTTCATTACACTTGGTAATAAATCATCACCACTTCTTATTTTTAATACTTTATCTTCAAATCTTTCTGTAATATCAAGTTTTGCTTTATTATATTGTTCTTTAAGCTGTAACAATGTCGAAGAATTTTTCTCATTATCAACAACAATCTTAAAAATTTCATTAATACTTAATTGATTAATAGCTTCAAAATTAAGTTTACTTCCTGCTTCAATATCTTTAATTTTCTTTGATATATTTATGCCAGATAATATTTGTGATGCTCTTTGTTTAATACTTCTTTCTAGAATTTCTTCTTCAACTATTTTGTCTTGTTGAACCTGATCAATTTCTGCTCTTTCTATCGTTATAGATCTTTCATCTTTTTCTATTCCATGACGATTGAAAACTCTAACATCAACAACAGTACCACTGCTTCCCCTCGACATTCTCAATGATGTATCAGTAACATCTATGGCTTTTTCTCCAAATATTGATCTTAAAAGTTTTTCCTCAGGTCCTGATGCCGAGTCACCTTTAGGAGTAACTTTTCCAACTAATATATCTCCAGCATTCACTTCAGCTCCTATATAAACTACACCTGATTCATCCAAATTTTTTAAAGCCTCTTCATTTACATTTGGAATATCTCTTGTAATTTCTTCTTCTCCTAACTTAGTATCTCTAGCCATTATTTCATATTCAACAATATGAACTGATGTAAAAACGTCATCTGTTACACATCTTTCAGAAATTAAAATTGAGTCTTCAAAATTATAACCTTGCCATGGCATAAACGCTACAGTAACATTTTTTCCTAGAGCTAGTTCACCAAGTTTTGTTGAGGGACCATCAGCTATAATGTCACCAGACTTAACCTTATCACCTACTCTCACTAGTGGCTTTTGATTGATACATGTGTTCTGATTTGATCTTTTAAACTTTTGTAAATTGTAAATATCTACACCTGATTTAGAAAAATCTGTCTCTTCAGTTGCTTTAATAACAATTCTTTTTCCATCTATTTTATCAACAACTCCATCTCTTTTAGCAACTATTGTTACACCAGAATCTAGTGCTACATCACTTTCAATACCTGTTCCAACCAAAGGAGACTCCGGTTTCAATAATGGAACAGCCTGTCTCATCATATTTGAACCCATTAAAGCTCTGTTGGCATCATCATTTTCTAAGAAAGGAATTAATGATGCGGCTACTGAAACTAGTTGTTTAGGAGATACATCAATATAATCTATAGTCTCAGGTTTTGACAATAAAAAATTTAAATTTTGTCTACAAGAAACTAATTCTTCAATTATTTTTCCGTCTTTATTAATTTTAGTGTTTGCTTGAGCAATAGTAAATTTTGTTTCATCCATTGCTGATAGATACTCTACTTCGTCTTGAACTATTCCACTTTTAACTCTTTTGTATGGACTTTCTATAAAACCATACTTATTTATCTTGGCATAAGTAGATAAACTATTTATTAATCCAATATTTGGACCTTCTGGGGTTTCTATCGGACAAATTCTACCATAGTGAGTTGGATGCACATCCCGGACTTCAAAACCTGCTCTCTCTCTTGTTAATCCACCTGGACCAAGAGCTGAAACTCTTCTTTTATGAGTAATTTCTGATAATGGATTTGTTTGATCCATAAATTGAGATAATTGAGAACTAGCAAAAAAATCTTTAAGAGAAATAGTAAGTGGTTTTGCATTAATTAAATCTTGTGGCATTGCTGACTCTACGTCTAATGTAGTCATTTTTTCTTTTATAGCTCTTTCCATTCTATAAACTCCAATACGAGCTTGATTTTCAACTAATTCTCCTACTGACCTTACTCGTCTATTTCCTAAATGATCGATATCATCTACTTCATCTTTTCCATCTCTAAGATCTAACATCTTATGAATTATTGCAATTACGTCATCATTTCTCAAAATTGTTATTTTGTCAGAACACTCAAGGTTTAATCTAGAGTTCATTTTAACTCTACCTACATCTGAAAGATCATATCTATCTGAACTAAAAAAAAGGTTATTAAAAATCTGGGCTGCGATTTCTATTGTAGGAGGCTCACCAGGCCTTAACATTTTGTAAATTTCTGTTATCGCATCATCTTTTGAATTATTTTTATCATTAAATAATGTTGTTAAAAGATATGGACCCTTATTGATAGAATTAGTTATAGAGATTTCTAAAGTATGAATCTTTGCGTCTAAGATTTGCTGGATTATAGTCTCATTTAATTCTGCACCGATTTTAAATGTACCACCTTCTTCTTCATTTACTTTAATATCTTTATGTAAGAATTTACCATACAAAGCATCCTTACTAATTAAAATATCTTTTAAACCTTCGTTAGATAATTTTTTTGCATTAAGATAATTTATTTTGTCACCAGCTTTAATTATAATTTTACCAGATTTTGCATCAATAACTTCTTCTGAAAAATTTTTAGTTTTATAGTTTTCTGGATTAAATTTTGTTTTCCATTTTTCTGTTTTTGTATCAAAAGTGTAAGTTTCACTTTCATAAAATTCATTTACAATTTCTTGTTTTGAAAATCCTAAAGCTAATAACAAAGTTGTTGTGAATATCTTTTTTTTTCTATCAATCTTAAAGTAAAGAAAATCTTTCACATCAAATTCAAAATCTAACCAAGAGCCTCTATTAGGAATTACTCTACAATTAAAAAGTAGCTTTCCACTTGCATGTGTTTTTCCTTTATCGTGATCAAAAAACACTCCAGGGCTTCTGTGCATCTGGTTAACAACAACCCGTTGAACTCCATTAGTAATAAAAGTACCACTTCCTGTCATCATTGGTACTTCGCCCATATATACTTCTTGTTCTTTAGCTGACAAAATATCTTTAGTATTATTTTCTTGATCTATTTCATAAACAACTAATCTAAGAATACATTTAAGTGCTGAAGAATATGTAAGACCTCGTGAAATGCACTCCTCAACATCAAATTTTGGTTTTTCTAACCTGTAAGAAACGTACTCCAGTGTAGCTTTATCATTTAAATCTTCTATTGGGAAAATACTCTTAAATACTCTATCAAATCCTTTTGATAAGTTACCTTCTGAAAAATTAAAATCAGTTAATTCATTGTATGAGTTTTTTTGAACTTCGATTAAATTTGGAATTGATAAACTCTCTTTAAGTTTCCCAAAACTTTTTCTAATATTCTTTTTTTCAGTAAAAGATAATTGCATTTATGTTAAAATACCGATTTAATTATAACCAGTATTTAAAATTTTCCTTATTAATCTATTTAAGTTCTACTTTAGCGCCTGCAGCTTCTAACTTAGCTTTAATTTCCTCGGCTTCTTTTTTTGGTACACCATTTTTTACTTCTTTAGGTGCACCCTCTACTAAGTCTTTAGCTTCCTTAAGACCAAGAGATGTTGCCGCTCGTACTTCTTTGATTACATTAATTTTTTTATCTCCTGCAGAAATAAGCATAATCGAAAAATCATCCTTATCTTCAGCTGGCGCTGCGCCACCTGCTGCTGCTGGAGCTGCTGCTGCCATTGGAGTTACACCCCATTTTTCTTCTAGTTGTTTTGAAAGATCAGCAGCTTCTGCTACTGTCAAGCTTGATAAATCTTCTATAATTTTATTAAGGTCTGGCATATAATCTACTCTTTAGGTTGTTGTTCAGAATTTTCTGGGGTCAAATTACTCATTTTTTCTGATCGTGCAAGTAAAATACTAACTATTTTTGAAGCAGAGGCATTCAAAATACCCACTATATTAGCCCTAGCCTCATCCAAAGTGGGTAAATTTGCTACATTTAAGACACCAGCTTGATCAAGAACCTCATTATCCATTAATCCACCAATTAATTTTAAATTTTCATTCTCTTTCGCAAAATTTGATAAAATTCTTGCTGACATTATTGCGTCCTCTCCAAAGGCAACTGCAGTTGGACCAGAAAATAAATTTGCTAAATCTTTGCACTTAGTTTTTTCGAGAGCCAATTTAGTAATTCTATTTTTTGTAATTTTAAAAATTATTCCATGTTCACGCATTTTTTTTCTTAACTCGTCAAGTTGTGGCATTGTTAGGCCTTTGTAATGAGTGACCATTATAGCTTTACTATTCTCAAACTGAGTTGTCATTTCAGAAATATAACTTTTTTTTTGTTCTTTATTCATCATAATGGTTAAATATTTTTACCTAATTTAATTTTGTACGAAACACCCATAGTAGAGGTTATAAATACAGATTTTATCAAGTCACCTTTAATAGTATTATTTGTCTTTTCTTTATCTAATGTATCTAAAATTGCATTATAGTTTTTAATTAATTTATCATCATTAAATGATTTTTTTCCAATGCTAACTCCAATATTTCCATCCTTATCATTTCTTATTTCTACTTGACCTGATTTTGCATTAGTAATTGCAGTTTTTAAATCTTCTGTAACAGATCCTAACTTTGGATTAGGCATTAGGCCTTTTGGTCCTAAAACTTTACCAAGTTTTGATAATTTAATCATCATGCCAGGTGTACAAATTAATTTTTCAAAGTTCATCTCACCATTTTTAATTTTTTCCACAAAATCATCACTTCCAACAATATCTGCACCCGCATCTTTAGCTACATTTGCTTTTACATCTTCACATACTACTGCAACTTTAACTTTTTTTCCTGATCCGCCTGGAAGATTAACAACAGTCCTAATATTAACTTCATTTTTTTTTTGTTTATTATTTATTTGAAAACTCAAATCAATCGACTCATCAAATTTAGTAGTACAATTTTTTTTCACCTCAGACAAAAGACTATCAAAAGACTTAGAGGGTAGAATAGATGTTTTTTCAGGAAGTTTTTTAAATCTTTTTGAACTCATTATTCTTTAACCTCAATCCCCATAGATCTAGCAGACCCAGAGATAATTTTTACAGCTTGTTCTAAATCTAAAGCATTCAAATCTTCCATTTTCTGTTTTGCTATTTCTTCTGCTTGTTTTTTTGTAATTGATGCAACAATATTTCTTCCAGGTTCTTGAGAACCACTTTTTAATTTAGCTGCTTCTCTTATAAAATAAGATGCTGGTGGTGATTTTATCTTAAAATCAAATTTTTTATCTTTATAAACAGTTATCTCAACTGGAACTGGCTTACCAGATAATGATTTAGTTTTATCATTGAAAGCTTTACAAAATTCCATAATATTTATACCTCTCTGTCCAAGTGCTGGACCTACAGGTGGAGCAGGATTAGCTTGTCCTCCTTTTATTTGTAACTTTATAAAACCACTAATTTCTTTTTTTGCAGCCATTAACTTACTTTCTCAACTTGGTTATACTCTAAATCAACAGGTGTTGGTCTTCCGAATATTGAAACAGAAACTTTTAATCTAGATTTCTCCTCATCAATATCTTCAACCATTCCACTAAATGATGCAAAAGGTCCATCAACAACCTGAACTTTTTCACCAACGTTGTACTCTATACCAGATTTTGGCTGAGCTACACCATCTTTTATTTGTCCTAAAATTTTCTCAATTTCTTTATCAGAAACTGGTGCAGGCATTCCCTTAGATCCTAAAAAACCACTAACTCTTTTAATGTTCTTAATCATATGATAGATATTGTTATCCATTTCACTCTTTATCAATACATATCCAGGAAAATATTTCTTTTTTCTTTGAATTCTCTTTCCTCTTTTAACTTCAGTAACATCATGTGTTGGAACTACAATTTCCTCAAATTTATCTGAAATTTTAGCTTTTTCTGCTTCCTCTTTTATTAAACCTGCAACTTTATTCTCAAAGCTCGAATGTGATTGAACAATGTACCAATTTTTCATTAAATACTCACTTTAAGTAATATTTCTAAAAAAAACTTTAAAAACTGATCTAGTAGAAGAAAAAATAAAGACATTACCAAAGCCATTACAAATACCATTAATGCTCCCTGCAAAGTTTCCTTACCTGTAGGCCACGACACTTTAAAAGCTTCTTGTTTGACTTCTTGAATAAATTTAATTGGGTTTTTCATATCAATTTTATTAACTTATTATTGGCAGGAGCGGAGGGACTCGAACCCTCAGCCTCCGGTTTTGGAGACCGGCGCTCTACCAATTGAGCTACACTCCTATATAGAGTTTACTCTATAATTTTAGTTACTACTCCAGCTCCAACAGTTCTTCCACCTTCTCGTATTGCAAAATTCAATTTTTCTGACATAGCGATTGGTGTAATTAATTTTACAGTAAACTTAGCATCATCACCTGGCATTACCATTTCGGTACCAGAAGGTAGCTCTACTTCTCCAGTTACATCTGTTGTTCTAAAATAAAACTGAGGTCTATACTTTGTGAAAAAAGGTGTGTGTCTTCCACCCTCTTCTTTTTTTAGTACATAGGCTTGAGCTTCAAATTTAGTATGTGGTGTAACAGATCCTGGTTTACATAAAACCTGACCTCTTTCTATGTCAGTTCTTTCAACACCTCTCAAAAGTACGCCAACATTATCACCGGCTTCACCAGAGTCTAAAAGTTTTCTAAACATTTCAACTCCAGTACAAACTGATTTTTTAGTATCTCTGATACCCACAATTTCGATCTCGTCTCCAGTCTTTAATACTCCAGACTCCACCCTTCCAGTTGCAACTGTACCTCTTCCTGAGATTGAGAAAACATCTTCTACAGGCATTAAGAAAGGTTTGTCTTTGGGTCTGTCAGGCTGAGGAATAAAAGAGTCTACGTTCTTCATTAGTTCTAAAATTGAATTTTTTCCAATTTCATCGTCTCTTCCCTCTACTGCAGCGAGTGCAGAACCTTTAGCAATTGGAGTTTTGTCTCCTGGAAATTTATATGAAGTTAAAAGTTCTTTAATTTCTTCCTCCACTAGATCAATCATTTCTTTGTCATCAACTTGATCTACTTTATTTAAGTAAACACATATAGCTGGTACACCAACCTGTCTAGCTAGAAGAATATGTTCTCTAGTTTGTGGCATTGGACCATCAGCAGCATTAACTACTAAAATTGCGCCGTCCATTTGAGCTGCACCAGTAATCATATTTTTTACATAGTCAGCGTGACCAGGACAATCTACGTGCGCATAGTGTCTTTTTTCAGTTTCATATTCAACGTGCGCAGTTGAAATTGTAATTCCTCTTTCTTTTTCTTCTGGAGCTTTATCAATTTGATCATACGCAACTGCTTTAGCACCACCAGTTTCTGATAAAACTTTAGTGATTGCTGCAGTTAAAGTTGTTTTACCATGGTCTACGTGTCCAATTGTACCAATGTTACAATGTGGTTTATTTCTTACAAATTTTTCTTTTGACATTACTTATATTCCTCACATTTCTTTTTTTTTAATAATTTTCAATTCTTGGAGCGGGTAAAGGGAATCGAACCCTTACATCCAGCTTGGAAGGCTAGCGTTCTACCATTGAACTACACCCGCACAACCCCAAGAGTAACACTCCAGTGTCATTTTGGTTTTATTGAATGGTGGAGGGGGAAAGATTCGAACTTTCGAAGACCGAAGTCAACGGGTTTACAGCCCGCCCCATTTGACCGCTCTGGAACCCCTCCTTTTGGGGAAGTGTCCCCTTGTTCAATAAAGCTTCAAACAACAAGCGTTTTATATATTTTATTTATGCAATTGCAATATGTGATTTATTGCGAAAATATTCCAAAAAAACGTGTAAAACTAGTATAATTTTATGAATAAATCGTCTTTTTTTATAGTAGGTCAACATGCAGTAATAGAAGCTCTTAAAAATCCAAAAAGAAAGATTTTAAGAGTATTTTTGACTGAGGAAAGTAAAAAGAATATTCATAGAAAGAGTCCAAAAAAAAACCTTCTAGAAGATATAAAAGTTTATTTTAAAACAAAAAAAGAATTAGATAAATATTCAACTAAAGAAAATTTACTTCATCAAGGGTATGTGGCTGAAATCGAACATTTAGAAAAACCAATTCTCAAAGATTTTATAAAAGAAAAAACAAATATTACCTTTGTATGTTTAGATGGTGTGACAGATCCTAGAAATATTGGTTCATTAATCAGAAGTGCAGCCTCATTCAATATTGATGGTATAATTATTAAAGAAAGACATTTTCCTAAAGAAAGTAAACTAATGTATAAAGCTGCAAGTGGAGCAATGGAATATATTAATATATTTGAAGTAGCCAACATCAACTCAGCTTTGAAAAATTTAAAAAATAAAAACTTTTGGGTTTACGGGTTTGATGGTAAAGGAGACAAAATCTTCACAGATATAGAATGGAAAGGCAATAATATTCTTTTGTTTGGCTCTGAAGGATTTGGTATGCATGAACATACAACTAAATATGCCGATTTTTCAGTAAAAATTGATATTAATAAAAAAATTGAGAGTTTAAATATATCAAATAGTGCAGCTATTGTTTTTCATCATCTAAGTTACTTAAAAAAATAGTTGATTAAGTCGAAAATAGTTAATAGTTATCTCTCATGCCCTTGTAGCTCAGCTGGTAGAGCAATTGATTTGTAATCAATAGGTCCGCGGTTCGAATCCGTGCGGGGGCACCACTTCACTTACTTTTTTATCAAAATAATTTATGTAAAAACTTTTTTTACAACATTAAGTGTTGTCAGATTGTTGCTAAATGTAGTAGTCGTTAGGAATATCATCTTGCGATTACCATCTTTACACTGTTCCTATATTTTTTAACCCAAGCCGAAAATTCTTTTTTTGAATTAGATTTGTTTTCAGAAGTTATATTTTCTAGCACAGGAAAAATGTAATCAGATTTAACTGCAAAGTTTACATTTTGTGGAAGTACTCCTTTTTTGTATAACGTAACTATTGAGTCAAGTGTTGCGGTGACAATACCAATAACTTCGCCCTTTGAATTAATTAAAGGTCCACCAGAATTACCTGGTTGGATTGGAACATCTATTTGCATAAGTCTAACATCATCCTCTAGACCAGACATTGCATTTATTCTTCCAAACGTAGCTTTTAATTCCTTACCCTGAACATCGACAAGAGGATATCCCAAAGTAAATACTTCTTCACCTACGTCTGAATTTTTTGCTTTAATAATTGGCAATGCAGAAATATTTTCAACATCATCGATTTTTATAATCGCAATATCATTAACTTTGTCTTGAGCAATTACTTTAGCAATCAATTCTTTATCATCAACTGACACTGTAATATTGTTTGCATTTCTGATTACGTGATAATTAGTTATCATATGACCTTCATTAGAAATAAAAAAACCAGTACCAGTACTAAATCCTTTTTCTTTTCTTACTTTTTCAGGTTCATAAATTGGTAGATCTGGTTTATTTTTTACTTCAGCCATCAGCCTATCAATTTCAATTTTTGCATCTTCTTCACTAAAACCAAATGTAAACGCAAACATCCTGCCCTCTTTATCAAAACCAGTACCGTAACCTTTCGTGCAAGATTTTGTAGTAAATGTTCCCTCAACTCTTCCTGTCAAAGAACACATCAAAGTTGCAATTCCTTTTTGACCTTTACAGTACCCTGGGATTAAATAATTTGATGCTGGTATAAAATTAATTCTAGAATTCCCGCTACATTTCATTTTTGATGGAACAGTTTCAACTTCAATTACTGCTGTACCTGACATCAAATCACTATTTACAGTACCTATAAAAACTTCATTAAACTCTTCATACTTGCCAACAACTTTATATTTGACAGTGCAATTTGTTAATATTAAACCAAAAAATATTATGAGGATAAATTTTTTCACATTTTAAAGTTAACATAAGAAAAGGTAATTAAAATACTTTATTTAACCATTTATCATAACTTTTTGAAAAAAAATTCAATTTGTTGTGAGGTAAAATTAATTATTTGATTTTTATTTTTAAAAAAATGCTGATACCATTCTGACGTAAGTTTAATTGAATCATCTATATTTAATTTAGACTTCCACTTTATATCTTTCATTATTAATTTACTGGATAATCTAAGAAATTTCTTTTCACTAAATTTTATATTTTTAAATTTATATTTTATCTTTATATACGGAACGCTTTCTATAAATTTTTGAATAAAATGTTTTACTTTCAGGTCTTTATTAGATTTTGGTCCAATATTATAAATATGAGAAGTGTTTGAAATCTTCTTTCCTTTAACTAAAAAGAGTTTTAAAATTCCCTCTATTACATCTAAAATATGCTGCCATGGACGTGTAGCATTGGGATTTCTTAGATATATATTTTTTTTCTTTAAATTAGATAAAAATAAGTCTGGTATTAATCTGGTTTTTTCCCAATCTCCTCCACCTATAATATTCCCTGCCCTAACAAGAAAAATATTTTTATTTTTTTTAAAAAAAGATAATTTATAACTATTAGAAATTAAATCTTGAGCAGATTTACTTGCACTATATGGGTCTTTGCCACCTAAAGGAGAATTTTCATTTAAACTTTTTTTATCTAGGTTTTTATAAACTTTGTCTGATGTAAAAATCATTATATTTTTTAAACTCTTTATTTTTTTTGCAATTTCAAAAAGTTTAACAGTACCCATCACATTTGTTTCATAGTTGGTTTTTGTTTTTATATATGACTCGGAAACTAATGGTTGGGACGCTAGATGGATTAGTATATCTGGTTTAAATTTTATTATAGTATTTTGATAAGTTTCTATATTTCTAATATCAGCAGTAATTGTTTTAATTTTTCTTTTGTAATCAGAAAAATTAGACAAGTATCTATTATCTTTCTTTCTTAATGAATATCCTAAAATTTTTGAACCTAATAAGGATAAGGTTAAAGATAAATAAGAACCTACAAAACCAGAGTTTCCAGTAATTAAGATTTTTTTTCCCTTAAAATATTTTTTATAAGATTTCCAATTCATATTTTAATTACGTAAAATCTTTACTTGAGATTATATCAATTACTTGACCATTATAATTCATTTTTTGTTTTAAATATGATCTGATTTCACCAGAAATATGCCATGCTAAATTAATAATTTTTCTTTTATTCCTCTCTTTTTTACTAAAAAATTTTTCTTTAACTATTTTTATATTGGTTCCTGGAATATATTTATTTACTTTTAAAGATGCATCCTTTTCGTAAACGTTTGAAATATTTTTATTAGATAGATTTAAAAGATTTATTAAAATAGATGCTCTTCCAGGAAATGCCTTGGCTGGAATTGGGCCAAATTTTTTTGATAAGTTATTAAAATAATCTTTTTTAACAATTTTCCACTTATCTATTTTTTTTTGAAATAAACTTACTTTCTTGATTAATTTTTTTTCATTTTTTAAATCTTGTTTTAATTTTCTTTCTTTTAAAAATGATTTGTTACTATGAAGAAAAACTCTAATATTTCCATTATATCTTTTTACGAATTCGTACTTAATAATATTCATATTTAATAATTTTGAGATAAAAAAGAATGAGTTAAGACTATAAGTTCTTGGATGCTCATGGTAGAAAGTATCAAATTGATTTTTTTTAATTACCTCACCTAAATAATGATTTTCAACTACAATCAGGGTTTCTTTAGTAATAAGATTTTTTAATGAAGCTATTAATTCTTTAAAATTTTCTATATGTGCAAAAACATTGGTAAATGTAATAACATCAATTGTTTTTATTTTATCTTTTAAAATTTTTGATGTTTTGTTGTCAAAATAATTATTAAGTACTTGATGTCCTTTTTTTTTAGCTTCAAAAAATGCTCCTGTAGGCTCTAATCCAAATGTCTTACAACCTTTTTTTTTAAAAAAATTCAATAAACTTCCATCATTACAGCCAATATCAAGAACAGTCTTATTCTTTAAATCTTTTTTTATTTTACTTATTTCATTAACCAAATTTTTCATCCCAAGCAAAACATCATTGGTATTTGCTGATCTATAATGATAATTTTTCGGAAATAAAAGTTTTTTATTAATATTATACTTTTGAAAACCTGTGAGACATTTTTTGCAGAATTTAATTTGTAGTTTATAGAATTTATTCTTGTAAGGCTTAGATTTCAAATCATCACATAATGGCTGCTTACCCAAATTAAGAAAATTTGATAAATTTGAATTACAAATTTGACACCTATTAACTATTTTGTATGTCATACCATATCTTTATTGAGAATTACCCAGGGCCAAATTTTTGTTTTAGTATATTTTTCAAAGTAAAAAGAGTAATACCGCTCAGCTAAAAAATCATAAAGTCTTTCTTTACCATAGCCAGTTAACTTTTCATTAGAAAATTTTTTTTCACATTCAAATATCCATTCAAAGGATTTTTCATATAAATCATTGATTATTTTCTTTTTAGAAACAAAAATTTGGAAACCATGAAAAGAATTTTGTTTAATATAATTCTCAAAATCACCTCTATCATCTTTATTCATAAGTTTTGTTGCTTCATATAAATATTTATATCCATGGAATAGATCAAAATGAAATTCTATACTAATTTTTTTTCTATTAAAAAGTAGTGATGGTTTTCTTATATAATTTTGAAAACCTTTCTTTAGCACTTTCATAAATTTTAAATTTTCCATCACAATTTTTTTAGGTAATAAAGCATCAAAATTATTATCTTTTGGAATTTCTCTCAAAATACTATTTGATAAGTTTGAAACACCTATTTCTCTTTTGTCATTTTTAACCCAAAATCTTCTATAATGGTTTATCCCAATCCAATCATCATCTGCATAATCTTTAAGTTTATTTTTCCAGAGCCAATAATGGGAAGTTAAGGTTCCAAAGTTTTTATTTTTATTTGAAATATTGATTCCATCATTATCTTTGATCCATTTAAGAGGAAAATCACTTAAATTTTTATTCTCAGATCCAGCTAAAATAATATTTATGTTTAAATTATTGAGAAAATTGAAATTTTTTCCTGTAATGCAATAATTGTGAATAATTGACATAAAATTTACAATTAATTTGAATTTTAATTAAAGTCTATAAAATAATAAAAAAGTAAAATGAAACTTGTAATATTAGCTGGTGGTTACGGAACAAGGTTAACGGAGGAGACTAAAATTAAACCTAAACCTTTGGTTAAGATTGGCAATAAACCTATAATATGGCACATCATGAAAATTTATTCTTATTTTGGTATAAATGACTTTATTATTTGTCTTGGTTATAAAGGGGATCTTTTAAAAAGAGAACTGAACAAAATTGGAGAAGATTGGAATATTAATTACGTTAACACGGGCCTTAAAACAATGACTGGCGGAAGAATTAGAAGAATAAAAAAATATTTAAAAAATGACAAATATTTTTGTTTATCTTATGGGGATGGTCTATGTGATGTAAATTTAAAAAAATTAATAAATTTTCACATTAAAAATAAAAAAACTGTGACACTTACCGCTGTAAGATACAAAAATCCCAAGGGAGTTTTAAATATTAATAAAAATCGAAGAGTTATAGCTATTAAAGAAAAACCAACAGAATATATTAATGGTGGTTTTTTTGTTCTAACAAATAATGTATTTAAATACCTGAAAAATGATAAAAGCATCTTCGAACAAGATTGTCTTCCTAAGCTTACTAAAACTAATCAATTATTAGCTTTTAAACACCATGGCTTTTGGGGGTGCATGGATACCTTAAGAGAGAAAATTGAATTAAATAAAATTTGGAAAAGCAAACAAAGAGCTTGGAAGGTTTGGTTGTAAATATTTAATTTACTTCTTTTCTAATTTGTTCAATTTTGATCTTCTTCTGAAGACTTCTGTTTTGATCATAAAGAAGATTGAACTTAATTTTTTTATTAGTCTTGACCGTTATAATTTTCGCATTTCTGACTTCTATATTATCTGCAACAGCACTTATTGGTCTTTTAATCGGATTTAAATTTTTAATATTAATCTTTAATTTATCACTGACAATTTTTCCTTTCCACCTACGAGGTCTAAATGGACTTATTGGTGATATAGATAATTTTTTTGAATTCAAACTTAAAATAGGTCCATGGACGGAAAGATTGTAAGCTGTGCTTCCTGCAGGTGTAGAGACCAACACTCCATCAGATACTAATTTTTTTATGATTTGTCTTGAGCCAGAATTTATAGACAAAGATGCTGCTTGTCTGCTTTGTCTTAAAATTGATACTTCATTTATTGCTAAATGTTTCTTGGTTTGATTCTTATTATTCTTAACTAACATTTCTAATGGAGATATTGATATCATATTAGCTCTGTTTAAATTTTTGATAATTTTTTTTGAAGAAAATCTATTCATAAGAAACCCATAATTACCAGAATTTACTCCATAAAATAAAATTTTTGGATTATTATTTTTTTTTAAAGTTTGAAGCATAAAACCGTCACCTCCAATCACAATAATTATGTTGGATCTTTTGACTTCACTTTTATTTAAGGCTTTAAGTAACGAGCTTTTTATTTTTAAAGATCTTAAATTATTATCAGAAATTATTTGAAGTTTTTTCATTTAATGGTGCCCTCGGCCAGACTCGAACTGGCACTCCGCAAGCGGCAAGGATTTTAAGTCCTTTGTGTCTACCAATTTCACCACGAGGGCATTAATGAATTTCATGAGTGTTTATGCTAATATTTATAATTGAACAAGATGAATAAGTAAATTTTTTTTATTTTATCTCTCTGTTTCCGAGTTTGTTCCGAGTTATCCTATAAAGTCCTGTAATTATTAAATTAAGGTTTTTCTCATCTAATTCTGAATAAACTCAGGTATTACATAATTTTCTTTTTCTATTTCTTCTCTTACTTCCTTAGAATATCTATTTTTATAACAATCATTACAAAGATATATAGCTTCTAAAGTACAGCTTACTTGGATTAATATTTCTTTATTTTCCCCACAATCATCACAGCTATATCTATTTTTTTTCATCTATATATTTTGGATAATTTTTCGTGCTCTTCTTTAATGAATTTTAAAGCTAAATCTTTATTTTTAACTTTTTTAATACAATAACATACGGCATAACCTGTAGAACCTTGATAGTACATTATTATATAAATGGATTTATTAATTTTTGAACTAATTATGTGAAAAAAATAGAAATCAATTCCTAATTCCTCCTCAAAAGTGAAGGAGTAATCTTTTTCAAGTTTAAAATTATTATGAACGTATTTTAATAAATTTCCACTTTCAAGTGCCCCTTCTATAAAATCACCACTATTTTCAACAACATCTTCCTCAAGTTTTTTATAACTTATTTTTTTAGTAGTACTCGATTTAAATAAATCTCTATATATATCCTGAGGGTTTTTTTGGATAATAGGAGGATATGTAATTTTGTTTTTACATTGTTTATCTAAATATTTAATAAATTTACTTAAATCAAAATTTTCAACCAAGTCATCAAAGCTGTATTTATTTTTTTTCATTTTATAATTTAATCAGGATAAGAAATGCACTTTTGATTGCCTCTCATATCAATTGAACTGCATTCATCATGACTGACTTCAGAAGTAAGATGATAAAGTCCACCACAAATATAAACAATTATTAACCAACCTAAAACTTTATTATCTAGCTTTTTTCCCTCATTATCAGCTGTTTTGGAGTTTCTATTCCAAAAAAAATACAAAACATAAAGTATTATAAGATAAATTGTTATCCCAAACATTAATTTCCAAGACCAATCAATTTACCTAAAAAAACAAAAATATTAACCAAATTAAACAAAACAATTAAAATCAGTATTATAGATACAATCCAAAGAAATGATGAAATCTTTTTATTTTTGATTTGTAAAGCTTTATCTTGCAACCAAATAAAAGGCCCAAGTATTATAGCAACAATTATAATTGCTATAAAACCAATAAATGCTCCTAACGTACTGCTTTCATGCTCTGGCGATGCGGCACAACTTGAGAGTAATAAAGATAAAACTAATAAAAATACAATTCTTTTCATAAACATAACTATACAATATTTATCTCTCTGTTTCCGAGTTTGTTCCGAGAATCTAAAAATTAATTGTTAAGATTTTCCAATAAAAATAATCAAATGATTTCAAAAATTATGGGATTATAAGGGATTAAGACAATTAGAGACTATTAGAGACTATGAAATTCCTCAACTCAAACTATTTTAAGTCCTTTGTGTCTACCAATTTCACCACGAGGGCATTAATGAATTTCATGAGTATTTATGCTAATATTTATAATTGAACAAGATGAATAAGTAAAAATTTTTTTTATTTTTATTCCATTTAAAGTAAAGAAATTTAGCTTCAAAATTAATAATATAAGTCCAAAAAAAATCAAAAATAGGTTTAATTAAAAACAATACGATATATTTCCATATTAAGGACCTTTTAAATAATTTTAAAAATTTAATCATATTTTATGTTATAAATGTTCAAAATGGATTTAACAATTTTAATAATATCATATAAATCTTTAAAAAAGTTAAATAAATGCCTCGGTACCATAGGAAAAAAAAATGTCTAAGTAGGACAATATTTATGATGAATAAATATCTTTAATAATTATTATTATGCATAATGAAAAAAGATATTGTTAAATCTCACTTAAAAAAAAAGTCTCAATCAAAGCTTGCTTTGTCAATTAGCCTATTTATTGTGCTTTTAACCTCAACTGGATACATCTTTAATTCTAAAACAATAATTTTTCTATTCTATATTTCTTGCTTTGTATTTTTCTACAATTTATTAATACACTTCTTGTTAGAAAAATTTGATATTTAATCATGATTAAAACACTAATTAAATTAAAGATATTTAAATTTATACTAATTGGTGGTTTATCATCAGCTTATGCTTTTAAGAGATGTTGTGATCAAAAAAATGAGGTGAAAAGTAAAAAAGATAAAAAAACTTTGCTTCTTACTCGATAAATATTACTACTTTTTTAAAAAAGTTATTTATATATTGAGAAATATCCTGCTACGGTTGAAGCAATTACTATATGTATAATAATAAAGTAATGAAAGAAAAGTTTAAAGTAGTAATTTTTACTGATTTAGATGGCTCACTTTTACATAGAGATACTTTTAAATTTGATACAATCAAAAATTATATTTCAAGCCTTGTAGATAGGGGAATAATTATTATTCCAAATTCAAGTAAAACTGAAAAAGAAATTGAAAATTTTAATGAGGAGCTTGAAGTAGATCTGCCTTATATTTCAGAAAATGGTTCATCTATACATGGTCTGAATCTAATCAATCATAACTTTCCTAATAAAATTATTCTTAGTCGAGAAAAAGAGGAACTACAGAAAATTTTTAACGAAAAAATACCAGAACAACTAAAGGATAAATGTATTCAAATTTCAAAAATGAATAAAAAAGAACAGGAAAAAATATTTGGTCAAAAAGATAGTAAACTTAAAGATGCATTAGATAGAAAATATACTTTACCTTTTTTGTTTAGGGGTGACAAAAACGAAAAAAACAAATTATTAAAAATTTTAAATTCCAATTCATTGACTCTACAAGAAGGTGGTCGTGTTTTAAATCTTTGTGATAATATTAATAAAGTGAAATCAATGAATAGAGTGATTAAAATTTTAAAGAAAACTGAGGACAAAATTAAGACAATTGCAGTTGGTGACAATTACAATGATTTAGATATGCTTAAAAATTGTGATATCCCTTGTTTAGTATTTAATGACAAATTTAAACTAGATCAAATAAACATAGATAATTTAATATTTTCTAATGAGGCATCTCCTGAAGGCTGGGCTGATGTGATAAAAAAAGCGCTAGTTAAATTAAGATATAATGATTAATATTTCTTATGAGTGAATTTTCTCAGAATGGAATAATCTCGACTTTGCATGACTTTGGAACGAGGTCGACAACTGAAATTGAAAAAGATTTACTAAAATTTTCAAAAGAAAGAAAAATGGAATTAATTTTACCATGTCTTTATTCAGAATTAGAAGGTTCAGCTTTACCAAACATTGTTGAAGAAATAAGTAAGACTAAATATTTAGATCATATTATTGTTGGTCTTGATAGGGCTAATGAAAATCAAGCAAAAAAAGCTTGGAAATTTTTTAAAAAATTAGAAACTCCATATTCAATTTTATGGAATGATGGACCTGGATTGAAAAAACTTGATCAAGAATTAAAAAAAAAAGAATTAGCTCCTAATGAATTGGGTAAAGGAAGAAATGTTTGGTATTGTATTGGGATGTCTATAGCAAGAGACACTGCACGTTCAGTGGCTCTTCATGATTGTGATATTAAAACCTATGATAAAAGAATGTTAGCCAAACTTTTTTATCCTGTTGTAAATCCTCTTTTTAACTTTGAATTTTGCAAAGGATATTATCCAAGAGTTGCAAATAATAAAATGAATGGCCGAGTAGCAAGACTTCTTGTTTTTCCTTTATTAACAGCTTTAGAAAAAACTATTGGTAAAAGTGATTATCTAGAATTTATGAAATCATTTAAATATCCTCTTGCTGGTGAATTTTCATTTAGACGTAATGTTTTACCAGAATTAAGGATATCTTCGGATTGGGGAATAGAAGTTGGAATTCTGTCAGAAATGCAAAGAAGTTTTTCTCCTCAAAATATCTGCCAAGTCGATTTAGCAGATACCTATGAACATAAACATCAAATTCTATCAATAGATGATGAAACAAAAGGATTGTCTAGAATGTCTATAGATATAATTAAGACATTTATTAAAAAATTAGCAACCCAAGGTAATTCATTTAGCAGAGAAAAATTTAGATCTCTCAAGGCAACCTATTACAGATCTGCTTTAGATTTAATTGATATATATAGAACCGATGCTGATATGAATGGACTTGAGTTTGACTCCCATACTGAAGAAAAAGCAGTTGAATTATTTGCAGTTAATATAATGAAAGCTGGTGAAGCATTTATTCTAAACCCAATGGATACACCGTTTATACCAACTTGGAGCAGAGTAAAAAGTGCTATTCCAAATTTTCTTAAAAGATTAGAAGAAGTTGTTAATGAAGATAACAAAAAATATAGTTAATGTTATCTCAAAAAGATCAAAAAAGGATTAGGTCAAAGCTTAAAAACATTTACACTCAAGATAATTTTAAGTTTAATATTAATTTCTCTCTGAGAGAAATAGTTGAAATAATTAATAAGTTTAATAAAAAAAAAAATAAAAAAAAAAAAATAATTTCAGAAAAAACTTCAGTGGTTATATGTTATGGAGATAGTGTTCTTTCTAACAAACCAAAAAAATTAATGAGGACTTTTCACAATTTTTTTCAAAAAAAATTGAGAAATTTATTTAACACTGTACATTTTTTACCATTTTATCCCTCGAGTAGTGATAGCGGATTTGCTGTAAAAGATCATTATAAGATTGATAACAAACTTGGTAGTTGGTCTGATATTTCAAAATTTTCAAAAAAGAATGATGTAATGGCAGATATAGTAATTAACCATTCGTCTGCAAGGGGATTATGGTTTAGAAATTTTTTAAGAGAAAAAAAACCAGGTAAAGATTATTTTTTAAAAGTTAATTCAAAATTTGATATATCCAAAGTAATTAGACCTAGAGATCATAAATTATTAAAAAGGATAGATATTTTTGAGAATAAAGAATATCTTTGGCGTACTTTTAGCCCTGATCAAGTAGATCTAAATTTTAAAAATCCGGCAGTGTTATTAAGATTTATAAAGATTATGATTAATTTGATTAATCATGGTGTAACTATTTTTAGATTAGATGCAATTGCATATCTCTGGAAGGAGAATGGTACGAAATGTATTAATCTTAAACAAACACACGAAATAATTAAGCTCTTAAGAATAATTTGTAGTTTTCTTAATGTACAAACAATAATAGTAACAGAAACTAATTTACCCGAAAAAGAAAATTTAAGTTATTTTGGAAATAATGATGAAGCTAATTGGATATATAACTTTAGTTTACCACCTTTATTAATTCATTCGTTTTTATTTGAAAATAGTACTTATCTAAATAAATGGAGTAAAAAACTTCCTTCAACCAAAAAAGGTAATAGTTATCTAAATTTTATTGCTTCTCATGATGGCATAGGAATGAGGCCAGTCGAAGGGATATTAAATAAAAAAACAATTAATAATTTACTTAAAAGACTTAAAAAGAATGGTTCTCGTTTTTCTTTTAGAAAAATCAAAAATAAATCTAAAAAGGTTTATGAAGCAAATATAACTATTATTGATGCACTTAAAAAAACTGATTTTGATAATAAAGGAAAATTTTTTTTTGAAAGATATATATCTGCACATTCAATCATGATTGCTTTTGAAGGTGTTCCAGCAATATATTTTAATTCATTATTTGGAACATCTAATGATGAGGCTAAATATGTGATTACTGGTAATAATAGAGATATTAATAGATATAGATGGAGTGAAAAAAATATTTTGAAACTACTTCAAGATAAAAGATCTAAACAAAGTATTTTTTATGAAGGCATTTCAAATTTATTACTTATTAGAAGAAAACAAAAGGCTTTTCACCCTAATGCATATAGATCTACTTTAAATTTGAGCCCAAAAATATTTTGTTTTAAAAGGGTCAGCATTGATAAAAAACAAACAATCTTATGCATGACAAACTTATCATCAAAAGTTCTATTCCCGAAAATTGATAGGAAGTGCAATAATTGGAAAAATTTACTTGATAACAATTGTAGTTTTGTTTCTGATAAAAAACTTAAATTAAATCCCTTTCAGACTATTTGGTTATCTAATAATTAATTTTATTTCTCCCAATCAAACCTAGAAAAAGAATTGAATACTTTAAAAATCCCATCAGACCATTGGTTGCATACTTTTGAATATTCATCGTCAGTAATATTTAAGCATTTTTGTGAAAGAATTTTATAATCATCTTTTTTATAAACAGTAAAATCAATTGGCGGTCCAACTGTTAAATCACTCTTGAGTGTAGAGTCTATCGAAATCAACGCACATCTAGAGGCGTCACCTATTTTAACATCTGGTTTTATAACTCGATCTAAAATTGGTTTACCATATTTTACTTCACCAATTACCAAGTAAGGTTTGCTGTCAGCAGGTTTGATATAATTTCCTTGAGGGTAAACTAAATAAAGTTCCATTTGTTGACCTTTTATCTGACCACCAACAATAAAAGTTGAACCTAATAAGACAGTATCGGTATTAATTCCCTTGGGCATAGAGTGTTCAATATTGAGTGAGCCTATATATGAGGCAACTTGATCAAAATCTTTACAAGTATTTAAATTAGTTATTCCAGACTTGTCATTTAAATCATTTTCAATTGATTTATATACTGCTTGTGAGGTTCCTAAATTCCCAGATGTTACAATGATAATTGTTCTATCTCCAACATCATAAGTAAACATTTTTGAGTAAATATTCACATTGTCCAATCCTGCGTTAGTCCTTGAGTCTGATGCAAAAACTAGACCATCACTTGCTTTAATGCCTATACAATAAGTCATATATCTTAATAGTTAAAATTATCTCTAATATATAATCTATTTTTAACATATCAGATATATTGAATCTGCATTTGTATATTGCAGCTAACTAATAAAAACTAATCTTTATGGTTACTAAACTCTGGAAAAACTACAATGCCAAAAATGCCTATGATGGTTATTTTACTAAAGATAATAAGTTGAGAAAACACGCAACTATAATTTCAAGTATCTTAGAAAGATATGGAAAGAAAAAACTTCAAGAGATAGAAAAAAATTGTCAAAGTACCATTAGTGCAAGAGGTATTAACTTTAGAGTATATGCTGCAAATAATAGAGCTGAAGAAAAAAAGTGGCCATTAGATATAATTCCAAGAATTATTCCAAAAACCCAATGGAATAAAGTATCAAAGGGTCTTAAACAAAGAGTTCAGGCTCTCAACCTTTTTATTGATGATGTTTATAATCAAAAAAAGATTTTTAAAGATAATATTGTACCAAAAGAAATTATTTTTAAATCTCCATATTACATAAAAGAATGTGAGGGTTTTTCACCTAAACATAAAGCTTGGTCAAATATTTCAGGTATTGATTTAATCAGAAACAAAAATGGAGATTACTTAGTTTTAGAGGACAACCTTAGAGTTCCCTCGGGAGTATCTTACATGTTGGAAAATAGAATGGTAATGAGAGATGTGTTTCCAGAACTTTTTACAAGATATAAGGTTGCCTCTATTCATCAATATACGAATAAACTTTTTAATTGCATGATTGAATGTATACCAAAAAAAACAGCCCACCCTCATATGGTTGTTTTAACCCCAGGTATTTATAATTCAGCATATTTTGAACATTCTTTTTTAGCCGAACAAATGGGAGTGGCTTTAGTAGAAGGCAAAGACCTCTTTGTTGAAGATGATAATGTATACATGAAAACTGTAAAAGGACCTCTAAAAGTAGATTGTATCTATAGAAGGTTAGATGATAATTTTTTAGATCCAAAGGTATTTAATAAAGAGTCTGTTATAGGAGTTCCTGGATTGTTTAAGTGTTGGAGGAAAGGAAATGTGGGAATATTAAATGCAATTGGAACAGGTATTGCTGATGATAAGGTTGTATATTCTTATGTAAATAAAATGATTGTTTACTATTTAGGTGAACAACCCATACTTAATCAAGTAGAAACATATCTATGTAACGACGAAAATCAAAAAAAATATGTTATAGAAAACATATCTAAATTAGTAGTTAAACCAGCTAATGCATCTGGAGGTTATGGAATAATGATTGGACCCAAAGCTGGCAAAGAGGAAAGAGAAGAAGTCATCAGAAAAATTAAAAATAATCCAAGAGAATTTATAGCTCAACCATTAGAAACACTTTCAACTGCTCCAACAATTACAAAAAATGATATTGAACCAAGACACTTAGATTTAAGACCTTTTGTACTTAGTGGAAAGTCTACCTATGTAACCACTGGTGGCTTAACTAGAGTTGCTCTTAGAAAAGGAAGTACGATTGTTAATAGTTCTCAAGGTGGTGGATCTAAAGATACATTAATCGTTGAATAAAAATAATAATTTAATTTATTCTATTAATGCCCTGTTCAGAAATTTTTTATCCAATTTACAATCTAAATAACCTCTTTTGACAACATTTAAATATCTTTCTGTAGGAAATCTAAAAGGTGTTTTTTTAACCATTGTATATGTCATTACTTTACTACCATCTAAAATAAAATAATATTTTTTGTATAAAATTGGATAATCTTCGTATAGATCAAGTTTTTTTTCATCACTCTTAGATATTTCAAAAAGGCCACCAGGAACTAACGAATTTTTTTTTGGTTCTATATCTGCAGCTCTGTATCTGCTTCTAAAAGTTAATCTAAAATTTTCTAAATTAATTTTTTTTAAGAAGATACTATCCTTGCATCTTCTTTTCATTTGAGAAAGATTAAGATTACTTCCGTAAGCAAAATAAAGCATTTACCGGTCTACAATTTCAATTTTTTTTTCTTTTATAAATTCTAAAATTTGGGTATTGCAAATATCAATTTTAGATTGATTTTCTGAACGCAAAACTATTGAAACACCTAACTTGCCGGCATGGAAAAAAGGATAGCTTCCAATTTCTACGTCTTTATTTTCATTTTGAATCTTTGTAATATTATTTGCTATTTCACTTTCTACTGTTCTTAAACTAATTGAATGACTTAGGATTGGTTCCCCACCAACTATCCTATTTTTTAATCCTCCTAACATTGATTTAAGAATTGAAGGAACCCCCGGCAAGCAAAAAACATTTTCAACACTAAACCCTGGTGCTCCACTTGTAGGGTTTAAAATTAAATCAGCATTTTCTGGCATCCATACCATTTTTTGTCTACCATCATTAAACTCACCAGGTTTGTAATATTTTTCTAAAATTTTAAATGCCTCTTTGTGAATCTCGTATTTTATTCCAAATGCTTTTGATACAGACTCAGCAGTGATATCATCATGTGTTGGCCCTATACCTCCAGTTGTAAAAACATAATTGTTTGATTTTCTTAAAACATTTAAAGTATCAACAATTATTTTTTCATCATCAGGAATAACTCTTACTTCATTCACCTTAACACCGATTGAATTTAACCACGTTGCTAAAGTACTTGTGTTAGTATCTTGTGTTCTTCCAGAAAGAATTTCGTTTCCAATAATTAGGATAGCGGCATTAACTTTTGTGCTTTTTGTCATTTTGTATATATAATTTGAATATGAAATTTACCAAGTCTTTAATAAAAGGCAAACTAATCAAAAGATATAAACGTTTTTTTGTTGATGTTAAAATAAATAATCAAATAGTTACTGCTCATTGCCCAAATACTGGCTCTATGATGGGTTTGTTAGAAGAGGGTAATGAGGTTTATTTACTTAAAAATGATAATCCAAAAAGAAAATTAAAGTATGGACTTGAAATGATAAAGGCTAAAAAAAACTTAGTTGGGGTTAATACTCATATGGCTAACAAAATCGTTCATCATGGATTAAGTAATAATTTAATTAAGGAGTTAAAAGAAAATGAAACAATTCAAGCAGAAGTATTTTTTAATAAAGAAACAAGGTTTGATTTTTTAGCTAAAAAAAATGGGCAAAAGAGTTTTATAGAAGTGAAAAATGTAACTCTTTTTAGAGATAAGTTAACTGCTGAATTTCCAGATGCTATTACTTCTAGAGGTTCGAAACACTTACTTACCCTTATTGATGCCATAAAGAAGGGTTATAAAGCATACTTAATATTTCTTGTTCAAATACAAAATATGGAAAAATTTAAGATAGCTAGAGATATTGATAGTGAGTATTATAAGAATTATCTCAAAGCTCAAAAGGCAGGAGTTAACTTTTTAGCTTATAGATGTAAAATAACTTCAAAAGAAATTTTGATAGAAAAAAAAATAAAAATAATTGATGATTAATTATTCAGAAAAATTTGAAAAAATGAGGATAGCTGGAAAGCTTGCAGCTCAAACATTAGATATGCTTACAAGTAATATCAAAGAGGGTGTGTCTACAGCTTATATTGATAAACTTGGTTATGAATTTATTCGAGACAATGGAGGTTATTCTGCGCCATTGTACTATCGAGGTTTTAATAAATCTTTATGCACTTCTCTTAATCATGTTGTATGTCACGGTATTCCTTCCAAAGATAGATTGTTAGAAGAAGGAGATGCACTTAACGTTGATGTTACTGCTATCATTAATGGGCATTATGGAGATACAAGTAGAATGTTCTGTGTTGGAAAAACTTCAGTTAAATTAAATAATTTAATTGATGCTACTTACGAGTCTTTGATGCGGGGAATAAAAGTTCTAAGACCAGGAATAAAACTTGGCGATATAGGATACGAAATTCAATCATATATTGAAGAGAAAGGTTTTTCAGTTGTAAGAGATTTTTGTGGTCATGGGATTAGTACAGTATTCCATGAATCACCTAATATATTACATTATGGAAATAAAAATACTGGGATTGAAATTAAACCAGGGATGACGTTTACTATTGAGCCTATGATTAATGCTGGAAAATTTGGTACAAAAGTACTTAATGATGGTTGGACTGCAGTTACTAAAGATAAATCTTTATCTGCACAATTTGAACATACGGTAGGAATAACAGAAAATGGTTATGAAATCTTTACAGAATCTGCTAAAGGTTATTTAAAGCCCCCATATTTATAATTAATGATTAAAAGATATTCGAGAAAAGAACTTACTGATATTTGGTCAGAAGAGAACAAATATAAAATTTGGCTTGATGTTGAAATAGCTGCCGCTCAAGCAATGGAAAAACTCGGGCAAATACCAAAAGGTGTTTCTTCGATTGTTAAAAAAAAAGCTAGAATTAATGTCAAGAGAATTCATCAAATTGAAGGGCAAGTGAAACATGATGTAATTGCTTTTCTAACCTCTGTAACAGAAAAAGCTGGGCTAAAAGCTAGATATCTTCATCAAGGAATGACCTCCTCTGATGTTTTGGATACAAGTTTCAATATTCAATTAGTTCAGTCCGGAAAAATTCTTATCAAAGACTTAAACCAAATACTTAAGGTGCTAAAGAAACAAGCAAGGAAATATAAATTTACTCCTTGTATGGGTAGAAGCCACGGTATTCATGCTGAGCCAATTACTTTTGGTTTAAAGTTGGCCTCTTTTTATGAAGAATTCAAAAGAAATAGAAAAAGATTAGTTGATGCAATTGATGAGGTATCTACTTGTGCAATTTCAGGGGCTGTTGGAACATTTGCAAACATTAATCCAAATGTAGAAAAACATGTAGCAAAAAAATTAGGTTTAAAAGTTGAACCAATATCAACACAAGTCATACCTAGAGACCGCCATGCTTTTTATTTTTCTGTTTTAGGAATAATCGCTGGATCTATTGAGAGAGTTGCAACAGAGATAAGACATCTTCAGAGAACCGAGGTTTATGAATTACAAGAATTTTTCTCAAAAAATCAAAAAGGTTCTTCAGCAATGCCACATAAAAAAAATCCTATATTAAGTGAAAATTTAACTGGTCTTGCAAGAATGGTAAGAAGTACAGTCACTCCTGCCCTCGAAAACATTGCTTTGTGGCATGAGAGAGACATTTCGCATTCAAGTGTAGAGAGAAATATTGGACCAGATGCAAACATTACAACAGATTTTGCATTAGTTAGATTAACTAACATTTTAAACAATATGATTGTATATCCTAAAAAAATGTTAGAAAATTTAAATCTAACTAAAGGACTAATTTTTTCACAAGAACTAATGCTGGAATTAACTAAATCAGGTTTAAGTAGAGAAAAATCTTACAAAATGGTTCAAACTTATGCAAAAAAATGTTTTGCAGAAAACTTAAATTTATTTGAAGTTATCCAGTCTGACAAATATATAATGACTAATATTTCGCCAAAAAAATTAAGAACTATTTTTAGTTATTCTAAACATTTCAGAAATGTAAATTATATCTTTAGAAGAGTATTTAGATAATGAAAAAAGGTAAAAAATTATACGAAGGTAAAGCTAAGATCATCTATGCTACTCAAGATAAAGACCTAGTTATTCAATATTTCAAAGATGATGCAACAGCATTTAATAATCAAAAAAAAACTACAATTGAAGGTAAAGGAGTTTTAAATAATCGAATTTCAGAACACATCCTCTCAAATCTATCTCAAATTGGAATTAAAAATCATTTAGTTAAAAGATTAAATATGAGAGAGCAAGTAATTAAATTAGTAGAGATTATTCCAATAGAATTTATTGTAAGAAATGTTGCTACTGGATCCTTAACCAAAAGACTTGGTATTGAAGATGGAACTGTTCTTAAAGAACCATTAATTGAATATTGCTATAAAGATGACAAGCTTGGCGATCCTCTAATAGCTGAAGATCATATCTTAGCATTTGATTGGGCTAGTAAAAAAGAAATAGAAAAAGTAAAAAAAATGATCTTAAGAATTAACGACTTTATGATTGGAATGTTTAGAGGTATTGGAATTAAATTAATAGATTTTAAATTAGAATTTGGGAGAATAAAAATTAATGGTAAAAATGAAATCATACTTGCTGATGAAATAAGCCCTGATACATGTAGATTATGGGACTCAATTACTGATAAGAAACTAGATAAAGACAGATTTAGAAAAGATCTAGGTGATTTAATACCAGCTTATACTGAAGTTGCAAAAAGATTAGGTATTCTTCATGAACAATCAAATGTTACTGCTGTCAATGTAACAAAACTATCATCAGTTAAAAAAAAAAATAAATGAAGGTCTCAGCAATTATAACTCTTAAAAAAGATGTTTTAGATCCACAGGGAAAAGTTATACATCAAACTTTAGATGGTATGGGATTTAAGGATATTAACGAAGTAAGACAAGGTAAATACTTTGAAATTGATGTTAAAGAAAATGATCCAACTAAAGCTAAAGGAATAGTTGAGGATATGTGTAAAAAACTTTTAGCTAATCTAGTCATTGAAAATTATAAAATTATTGAGACACAATAATTAATGAAATCATCTGTAATAACCTTTCCTGGTTCAAATTGTGATAGAGACATGGATGTTGCTCTAAAAAAATTTGGATTTAATAATAAAATGGTTTGGCATAATGATAATGAATTGCCAAAAAGCGACTTAGTTGTATTACCTGGAGGTTTTTCTTACGGTGACTATTTGCGTTGTGGTAGTATGGCTTCAAAATCTAAAATTATGCAATCTGTGATAAATTTTGCAAAATCTGGTGGTTTGGTAATGGGTATTTGTAATGGTTTTCAAATATTAGTTGAAACAGGTTTGGTTCCTGGAGTTTTATTAAGAAATAAATATTTAGAATTTATCTGTAAAAATGTTTTTGTAAAATTAGACAATAAAGATAACCCTTATTTTAAAAACTTAGATAAAGACATCTTTGAATTGCATATAGCTCACAATGAAGGGAATTATTTTTGTACAGATGATCAACTTAAAGAAATTAAAGATAATAACCAAGTAGCAATATATTATAGTAACAACAAGGGTCAAATAGATGAAAATTCAAACCCAAATGGATCAATTAAAAATATTGCTGGTATTTTTAATAAAGAGAAAAATGTCCTTGGTATGATGCCCCACCCTGAAAGAATGATAGATCAATCCTTAACAGGTGAAGATGGATCAATATTCTTTAAAAACCTAATTAATAATATTAAATAATGTTAGTAAACGAAAAAATAGCTATTGAGCATGGTCTCAAGACCGAAGAATACAAAAAAATTTGTGAACTTTTAAAAAGAACACCAAATTTTACTGAACTTGGAATATTTTCAGCAATGTGGAATGAACATTGTTCGTATAAGTCATCAAGACTTCACTTAAAAAAACTACCTACTAAAGGTAAAAAAGTCATTCAGGGTCCAGGAGAAAATGCAGGAATTATTGATATAGAAGATGGTGATGCAATAGTGTTTAAAATTGAAAGTCATAATCACCCTTCTTTTATTGAACCTTATCAAGGAGCTGCAACAGGTGTTGGTGGAATAATGCGAGATGTATTTACGATGGGTGCAAGACCTATTGCAAACTTAAATTCAATACATTTTGGATCAACGCAACATAAAAAAACAAAAAATTTATTAAGAGGTGTTGTACATGGGATTGGCGGTTATGGAAATTGTATGGGTGTTCCAACAATAGCAGGACAAACATCTTTTGACAGGTCATATAATGGAAATATTCTTGTTAATGCTATGACATTGGGCTTAGTTAAGAAAGATAAGATCTTTTACTCAAAAGCTGCAGGTTTAAATAAACCTGTAATTTATGTTGGATCAAAAACTGGCAGAGATGGAATACATGGGGCAAGTATGGCTTCTGCGAGTTTTGATGAAAAAATAGAGGAAAAAAAACCAACAGTACAAGTGGGTGATCCTTTTACGGAAAAACTTCTTTTAGAAGCTTGTTTAGAATTAATGGCCGGTGACTCGATTATTGCAATCCAAGATATGGGTGCAGCTGGTCTGACATCTTCTAGTATTGAAATGGCATCAAAAGGAAATCTAGGTATTGAAATTAATTTAGATAAAGTTCCTTGCCGTGAAACAAAAATGACTCCTTATGAAATTATGCTATCTGAAAGTCAGGAAAGAATGCTAATTGTTTTAGAAAGTGGAAAAGAAGATTTAGCTAAAAAAATTTTTGATAAGTGGAATCTTGATTTTGCTGTAATTGGTAAGACTACAAATACAAAGAATATTGAATTATATTTTCAAAATAAAGAAGTAGCAAATATTCCAGTTAATACATTAGTCGAAAATTCTCCAATGTATGATCGAAAATGGAAAAAATCCAAGATACCAAAAAAAAATAAGATTAAAAAAGAAATTTATAATGAACTCAAAATTAAAGATGTTTTAAAAAAAATTTTATCTAATCCAAATGTTTGCAGCAAGGAGTGGATTTGGCAGCAATATGATCATACTGTTATGGGGGACACCATTCAAAAACCTGGTGGAGATGCAGGGGTAGTGAGAGTACATGGAACTAATAAGGCAGTTGCAGCATCTGTAGATTCTTCTGCAGTTTATTGTTGGGCTCATCCTTTAACTGGTGGTAAGCAAGTAGTAGTTGAGAGTTGGAGGAATTTAATTTCAGTTGGAGCAACTCCTATTGCAATAACTAATTGTTTGAACTTTGGAAGTCCAGAGAATGAGGATAATATGGGAGAGTTTGTAGAATGTGTTCAAGGAATTGGTGAGGCAAGTAAATATTTAGATTTCCCGGTAGTATCAGGAAATGTATCTTTTTATAATCAAACAAAAGAAATTGGAATTAAACCCACTCCCTCTATTGGTGGAGTTGGACTAATAAAAGATTATAAAAAAATGATAACAATGAGTCTTAAAGAGGTTGATAATCTTATTTTAATTATTGGAAAAACTGAAGGTCACATCGATCAAAGTCTATTTGCTAGAACAATATTAGATGAGAATAAAGGTCCCCCTCCAGAAGTTAATTTATTTAATGAAAAAAATAATGGCGAGTCTTTGCTCAATCTTATAGAAAAAGATCTCATAAAAAGTGCTCATGATGTTTCTTTAGGGGGAATAATCACTGCAATTAGTAAGATGTGTATTAAAGGAAACAAGGGTATCAAATTAAAGACACCTAAAAATTTGATAAACAAGATCGAGTATTTGTTTGCTGAAGATCAAGGAAGATACATTGTAGAAATAAACCCAAATGATATGAAAGAAGTTTCTAAAATTTTAAATAAAAATTCAGTACATTATGAGGAATTAGGTGTTATTATTGACAATGAAATGATTATTAATGAAAAGACAAAAGTTACAATTGACGAATTAAAATCATATAATAGTAATTGGTTAAATAACTATATGGATTCATAATGGCAATGGACTTAAAAGAAATAGAAAAATTTATAAAAGAGGCGATGCCAGATGCGTCTATTGATATCCAAGATTTAGCTGGAGATGGAAACCATTATTCAGCAACAGTGACTTCCTCATTGTTTGCTGGTAAGAGTAAAATCGAACAACATAAAATGGTATATAATTCTCTTAAAGGTAGAATGGGTAATGAACTTCATGCTTTAGCAATTAAAACAAAGGAACTGTAATGGATGATAAAACTAAAGATATAATTAGAGATTATATTGATAATAATGAAGTGTGCTTGTTTATGAAGGGAACGCCTGATGCTCCTCAGTGTGGATTCTCAATGGCTGTTACAAATTTATTAAAAATTTTAGAGGTAAACTTTAAAGCTATTAATGTATTGGAAGATCAGTCAATTAGAGAAGGTATTAAAACTTTTAGTGATTGGCCAACTATACCTCAACTATATGTTAAAAAAGAATTTATTGGTGGTTGTGATATCATTAAAGAGATGTATGAAAGCGGAGATCTAAAAAAGGTTTTTGAAGAAAAAGGTATTAATTACAAAAAATGATATTATCTAGAATAATATTCAATCACTAAATTTGGTTCCATTACAATAGGATAAGGGACTTCCTCAAATTTAGGAATTCTAATAAATTTAAACTTTTTATTTTTTTGATCTATCTGTATATACTCAGGTGTTTCTCTTTCTTTGTTTGCTAAAGCTATATCTATAATAGCTAATTGTTTAGATTTATCTCTTATTTCAATAGTGTCTTCCTCCTTAACAGAGTAACTAGCTATATTAACTTTTTTTCCATTCACTTTTACATGGCCATGATTAATTAATTGTCTTGCAGAAAATATTGTTGTAGCAAACTTAGCTCTATATATAACAGAGTCTAATCTTCTTTCTAGCAAACCAATCAAGTTTTCGCCAGTATCACCTTTAAGCATACTAGCTTTTTTATAAATATTTCTAAATTGTCTTTCGTTAATATTTCCATAGTAAGCCTTAAGTTTTTGTTTAGCTTGTAATTGAATACCATAATCAGAAGGCTTAGATGACTTGGATTGACCATGTTGGCCTGGACCATAAGCTCTAGTGTTAAAAGGACTTTTGGGTCTACCCCATAAGTTAACCTTTAATCTTCTATCTACTTTGTGTTTAGAGTTTAATCTTTTTGTCATTTAGTGAAATGGGTTATAAACTTAACATCTTATTTGTCAATCAACGTTTTTTCCTAAACTTGCAAATACACTTGATAAAATACGTGTTTCTTTATCTGAAAGTTCCATTCTATAAAAAATATTTCTTAAATTTTCAAGCATTATAGGTTTTTTTTCTTTGTTCTTAAAAAAGTTAATTTCGTTTAAATTATTTAAACATAAATTTATCATTACTTGAATTTCTTTTTTGGAAGCTTTCTTTATCTTTTTGGATTTTTTGAACTGGTTTGATTTAGAGTTTAAAAAACTTGATATAAATTGTGCAATAATAATTAGGCTGTGAGATAAATTCAAAGATTTAAAATTAATATTTGTTGGAATTTGCAAAGCGTAATTTGCATAACTAATTTCTTTATTTGATAAACCTGATGCTTCTGAACCAAATAAAAATCCAATTTTTTTTCTAAAATCTATTTTTTTTAAATCCTCTAGACTTATATGCTTAACATTTTTGTTTCTAAATCTTGCAGATGTAGCTATCAATATATCGATATCCTCTAGGGAACTTTCTAAATTATTAAACACTTTACTTTTATTTATAATATCTTTTGCTCCTACAGATGTTGCTAATATTTTATCATTAGGAAAAATAGGTTTAGGATTAATTAGATATAACTTTTGAAAGTTAAAATTCTTTATTGCTCTTGCGCAAGCTCCAATATTTTCTGAAAGCTGAGGTTTGTGTAAAATAAATGTAACTTTACTTTTATTCATTTATTTAATGCCATGATTTCTGTTATAATTAGATAAGGTTGATGGATTAATTCCTTTAAGAAATTTTTGATCAACACCCCATATAGAGACCTTTAATGGATAACATTTTGCAACATCAGATGAGTGTTCTGATCCACAATCTCCTCCTGGACAAGCAGACAAAGCTCCTAATAAATCTGTTTCTGCAAAAAATTCTAAATAATCACCAGGTCTTACTGGACTTGATTTCATAAAATATTGTTTAGTATCATTTGTAAAACCAGTAAGCATAAATACATTTAATACATCGTGTACAATTTTTTCTGCATCATCTAATTTTACATTTTTTTCTTCAACTAAAGCTCTGGTTAAATTTGAATGACAACAATAATGATAATCGTTGTTTGATGTTAATTTATACGTGTAAGGATCACATCTAGTACCAATAACATCATGAACTGAGCCTCCATCTTTATCATAACCATACCAATCTAATGTATCCCATGTAATTGTAGCCAATGATCTTAAATATGGAAAACTGCTGAACATTTTGTCTCCAACTGAAATATGTGTTCCATAGAGAGCCCTAGTTTTTCCAGAATAAAACTTTTCATTTAAATCATCAGCTTGAAATAAATTTAAATCTCCGACTTGTGGTCCTTCAACACTTTCTATTCTAAAAAAATTACCTGATTTAACATTAAAAGTTTTAGCATCTCTTGGTGGAATTATGACTTCATCAATTTGTTTGATGTATTTTCTTGCTTCATGCAATATTTCAAGATCATTATTTATACTATTATTTGGGTAACAAACAACGGGATCTGCTCCTATCCTGCTTTCGATATCATCAGGTTTCTTAGAAAATTTCTTAATTTTCATTTATTTACTTGCAGGAGCCTTATCCTTAAATAATTTGAAATCTAAACTATCGATAAGAGCTTTAAATGATGCATCAATTATGTTTGGTGACACACCAATAGTAAACCAATTTTTTCCTTGGGAGTCTGTACTTTCAATAGATACTCTTGTAGTAGCTTCAGTTCCTGTATTTAAAATTCTAACCTTATAGTCAACTAGTTTTAAATCTTTTAAATATTCAGAATATTTTTCTAACTTAGTAACATTTTTTCTGATCGCATTATCTAAAGCATGAACTGGTCCATTTCCCTCCCCTTCGCAAATAATATGTTCTCCATCAACTTCTAATTTAGCTTTCGCTTTAGATATAATTTGATCATTATCATCTTTTGATACTGATACGTCATATTCTTTAATAGAAATATATCTTGGAATATTACCCATTACTCTTCTTGCTAATAATTCAAAAGAGGCATCAGCTCCATCATAACTATACCCTATAAATTCTCTATCCTTTACTTCATCAAGTAATTTTTTTACCTTTGGATCATTTTCTTCAATTTCAATCCCTATTGTTTTAAGTCTGGATAAAATATTCGACTTTCCTGATTGATCTGAAACAACTATGTTTCTATTGTTACCTACCTCTTCAGGATTTATGTGTTCATAAGTTTTAGGATCCTTTTGAACAGCAGATACATGTAAGCCACCTTTATGAGAAAATGCTGCAGCACCAACATAAGGAAGATGTTTGTTAGGTTTTCTATTTAATATTTCATCAAGTAGTCTTGAGCATTGTGTAATATGTTTAATATTTTTCTCTTTGATATTAATTTCATATTTATCTGATAACTCTTTTTTAAGATGAAATGTTGGAATTATAGACATTAAATTTGCATTTCCACATCTTTCACCTAAACCATTTATTGTTCCTTGAATTTGTCTTGCACCCGACAAAACGGCTGCAATTGAATTTGCTACTGCATTACCTGTATCATTATGAGCATGTATACCTAAATTTTCACCAGGAATATGTTTTGTTACCTCTTTAACAATTTTAGTTACCTCGTGAGGAAGTGTTCCTCCATTTGTATCACATAAAACTATCCACTTTGCTCCATTGTCATAAGCTGATTTAATACATTCTAATGCGTATGTTGGATTTGATTTATATCCGTCAAAAAAATGTTCAGCATCGAACATAAATTCCTTATCATTTTTTACAAAATGTTTTGTTGTTTCTTTTATGTTTTCTAAATTTTCTTCATTTGAAATACCTAATGCAACATCAACATGGAAATCCCAAGTTTTTCCAACCAAACAAACTGACTCGGTATTAGAATTCATGATAGCTGATAACCCAGGATCATTTTCAGCACTACGGCCAGATTTTTTTGTCATTCCAAAAGCTGTAAATTTTGAATTCTTTAAATCTAAACCTTTTTGAAAAAATTCAGTATCTGATGGATTTGCACCTGGCCAGCCACCCTCAATATAATCAACACCTAAACTATCTAACGCATGAGCAATTTTTTTTTTTTCATCTATTGAAAAATGCACACCTTGAGTTTGGGCACCATCTCTTAATGTTGTATCAAAAATATATAATCTGTCTTTACTCATTTAAATTTCCAAAGTGTTGTACCATCTTTATCTTCTATTAAAACACCTTTGTCTAAAAGCTCATCTCTAATTCTATCTGCCTCTTTATAATCTTTGTTTATTCTTGCTTTATTTCTTAATTCTATTTTATTCTGTATCTCGACCTCACTAATAGTTACTTTATCTTTTTTAAATTTTTCCCAGGTTTCATTACTTTCACAAAATAATCCAACAAATTTACAAGCAGAGATAAATAATTCTTGATCCTCACCTTTTCTAGCTTTTTCATAAAGTTGATGTAAATTAGCTATGTATCCAGGAGTGTTAAGATCTTCATATAAAGGTTTTAAAGTTTCATCTGAAATTTTAGTTTTAGCCTTCAAATTATCTGAATACACTAGATACCATTTATTCAAGGTATTTTGACAATCATCTAAGAGTTTATCGTTCCAGTCCAAAGGTTGTCTATAATGAGCACTCATTAAAGCTAATCTTAAAACTTGACCACTCATCTTTTTTTTAAAATCTTTAATCTTCAAAATATTTCCTTGAGACTTAGCCATTTTTTCTTTGGACATAGTTATGAAAGCATTGTGAATCCAATAATTTGCAAAATTCTTTGTGTCATTTGCACATCTTGATTGAGCAATCTCATTTTCATGATGAGGAAATATTAAGTCTATACCTCCTCCATGAATATCAAATTCATTACCTAAAAATTTTTTTGACATAGCAGAGCATTCTAAATGCCAGCCAGGCCTTCCTTTTCCCCAAGGAGATTGCCACGATGGTTCACCTTCGGTTGATGGTTTCCATAGTACAAAATCTTCAGAATTTTTTTTATCTTCACTTACCTCTACCCTTGATCCAGCTATCAAATCCTCTAACTTTTTATTTGATAATTTTCCATAATCAGAAAATTTCTTAACTTCAAAATAAACATGTTTATTATTTTCATAGGCAAAACCTTTTTTTAATAATTCATTTATCATTTTGATCATTAAATCTATATGTTCAGTAGCCTTAGGTTGATAAGTTGGGCTTTCACAATTTAAATAGGAACAGTCACTCAAAAAATTTTTAGTTATTTTCTCAGTTAATTCTTTCGATGATATATTTTGTTCTTTAGAAGATTTTATAATTTTATCATCAATATCTGTTATATTTCTTACATATGTTACTGAAGTAAATTTATTTTTAAGAAGTTTAAAAAGAATATCAAAAATAACTAATGGTCTTGCATTTCCAATATGAGGATCGTCATAAACTGTGGGGCCACAAACATACATTCCTATATTTTTAATATCTCGTGGAATAAAATGTTCTTTTTTATTAGTTAAATTATTTGTTAAATAAATATCCATTGTACTAGATTAAGAAATATACCTTATTTTATGATTTGTTAATCTATTTGATTAACTAGGAATTTTGCATACAGGAATAGGGTCCATTTTATGCAAATTTTGTTTTCTTATTTTTTCGTATTTATCTTTATGTGGTGAGTCGGGATTAATCATAGCTTCTTCTAATTCACTATAATTAAAACCTAACTGGCCCTCATCAGTTCTTCCATCATCCCACAGACCATCTGTTGGGGGAGCATCAATGATTTCTTTCAATATACCTAATTCTTTTCCTAATTCCCAAACTTCAGTTTTGTTACAATCTGCTATTGGTGAAATATCTACTCCACCATCTCCATATTTTGTATAAAATCCAACACCAAAATCCTCTACTTTATTACCAGTGCCTACAACAATCCCTTTATTAGCTGCTGCCACTTGATAAAGTGTAGTCATTCTTAACCTAGCTCTAGAATTAGCAAATCCATGTTCATTATCAAACTTATTAAGTGTAGAAGAAAAAGTTTCAAATAGTTTATCTAAACTGATCGTATGAGCTTCAACATTATTAAAATTTTTAACCAGCCATTCTTGATGTTTTAAGCTTAAATCATGTTGGTTCTCTATTTGTTTAATAGGCATTGTTAAAACAATTGTTTTTAAACCTGTCATCGCGCTTAAGGTGCTTGAAACTGAAGAGTCTATTCCACCTGAAATGCCAATTACTAAAGATTGTGCTTTTGATGGCATTTGATCAACATATTTCTTTATCCAATTAGATATATATTTAACTTTTTCTAACGAGTTCATAATTAACTATTTAATAATCTTATTACTGAAAACAATAGACTAAGATGCCGCTTGAATAGCATTTTTAGAATAGCTGCTATTCTTTTTAATCTCATCTGAGATTAAAAAAGCCAATTCTAAAGCTTGATCAGAGTTTAGTCTTGGATCACAATGCGTGTGATATCTGCTAGATAAATCAGCATCAGATATTTTTCTTGCACCACCAGTGCATTCAGTTACATCCTGCCCAGTCATTTCAACATGTAAACCACCAGCATATGAACCCTCTGATTGGTGTACACCAAAAACATTTTTTACTTCACTCACTACGTCATTAAAAGGTCTTGTTTTAAAACCTGTAGTTGATTGCATAGTATTTCCGTGCATTGGGTCACATGACCAAATAACGTTTAATCCCTCTTTCTTAATGCCTCTAATTAATTTAGGTAAAAATTTTTCAACGTTCTTATGCCCAAATCTAGATATTAAAGTTATTTTACCCTTTTCATTTTTAGGATTTATAACTTCACAAATTTTAGCTATCTCATCAGGTTTAGAAGTTGGACCACACTTAATTCCAATTGGGTTTTCAATTCCTTTGCAGAATTCAACATGTCCACCATCAAGTTGTCTAGTTCTGTCACCAATCCATACAAAATGAGCAGATGTGTCATGATATTCACCAGTTGTAGAATCTACTCTGGTCATGCACTCTTCGAATGGTAAATGTAAAGCTTCGTGAGATGTCCAAAAATTTACAGTATATAATCTATTATTAAAATCTGAGGTTATACCACAGGCTTCCATAAAAGCTAAAGCGTCAGCAATTTTATCTTCCAAATCCTTAAATTTTTTAGCTTGAGGACTTTTTTTAATATAATCTAAATTCCATAAATGAACTTTATTTAAATCTGCAAAACCTCCTTTAGAAAAAGCTCGTAATAAATTTAGTGTAGATGCAGATTGTGAATAAGCTTTAAACAATCTTTTAGGATCTGCTCTTCTAGCTTTTTCAGAAAATTCTATAGCATTAATATTATCACCTAAGTAACTTGGGAATTCTTTGTCACCTTGTTTCTCTGTAGGCGCACTCCTTGGTTTAGAAAATTGACCAGCTATCCTTCCGAGCTTAACCACTGGTAACGATGCCGAGTAAGTTAATATTAAAGACATTTGAAGAATGACTTTAAAAGTATCTCTTATGTTATCTGGATGAAATTCTGCGAAACTCTCTGCGCAGTCTCCACCTTGAAGAAGAAACGCTTTACCATCTACAACTTTAGCCAATTGATCTTTTAGATGTCTAGTTTCACCCGCAAATACTAAAGGAGGAAATGTCTTTAATTTACTCAAGACATTGTTTAACTCCTTCTCATCATCGTACTTAGGTACGTGTTTGACAGGATATTTTCTCCAGCTATTTACTTTCCAATTTTTCATGTTCAACCTTAGATTGTTGTATCAGAGTTTTTTAATTATTCAACGGTAACCGATTTGGCTAAATTACGCGGTTTATCTATGTCATAACCTTTTTTTAGTGCTGAGTAATAAGCTAATTTTTGAAGAGGTATGGTTAAAAGGAAAGGTAAAAGGTCATCATTAGTAGTTTCCACTTCAACTGTTTCCCAAATATTTTCAGAAACTATCTCGTCTTTACTCTTGTTAGTTATCAATAAAACTTTTGCACCCCTCGCGATAACTTCCTGCATATTCGAAATAGTCTTTTTATAATAATTATCTCTGGGTGCCAAAACAACAACTGGCATACCTTCCTCAATTAAAGCTAATGGTCCATGTTTCATTTCACCCGCAGGATAACCCTCTGCATGAATATACGATAATTCTTTGAGCTTTAAAGCACCTTCTAATGCGATCGGATATGAAAATCCTCTTCCTAAAAACATAGATCCTTTTGCTTCATTAAAAGTATTAGATATTGTTTGTATCTTGTTATCAGTTAATAAAGTTTGTTGAACTAGATCTGGCAATTTTTTGAGATATTTAAGTTTTTCAATAAATATTTCTTTTTTAATATCTTTTCTCAATAATCCAAGTTTTAGTGCGAAAATATAAAGAATAAGCATTTGACTCATAAAAGCCTTGGTAGAAGCAACACCTATTTCAGTTCCACAATGAATTGGTAGAACAAATTTAGAATCTCTTGCTATTGAGCTTTCAATAACATTTACAACTGAGCATGTTTTCATATTGTTTTGATTGCACAAATCTAACGCAGCATAAGTATCTGCTGTTTCGCCAGATTGAGAGACAAAAACATATAAAGTGTCTTGTTTAAACCTATTCTTTCGATATCTAAATTCAGATGCTATATCTATATTCACATCCAAAGAGGTTAATTCTTCAAACCAATATTTTGCCATTAAACATGAATGATAAGCTGTTCCACAACCTATTAAAGTTATTGTAGAAATCTCATTGACTTTCCAAGGAAAATTATAAATATTTATATCGTTATTAGAATTATCTAAATATTCTTTTATTCCATTTTTAAGAGTTGTTGGTTGTTCCTCAATTTCTTTTGCCATGAAATGCTTGTAATCGCCTTTGTCATATTTTTTTTCTTCAGAAGATAATTCTAAAACTTTTTTATTTACTTTTACTCCCTCTTCGTCAAAAAATTCAACGTGATCTTTTTTTATTACACAAAACTCACCATCATTTAAATAAGTAATCTTATTGGTCATTGATTTAAGGGCATAAGAATCAGAGCCTAAATAATTTTCATTTGGACCATATCCAACTGCTAAAGGAGAACCTCTTCTAGCACCAATTATTAAATCTGGCTGGTCTTTAAATATTATACCTAGAGCAAAACTTCCATGCAAAGCCTTTAAAGTTTTCTTTATTGAGTTAACAATATTTTCTGTTTTAAGATTTTCTGTAATTAAATGAACAATCACTTCTGTATCTGTTTGAGATTTAAACTTATGGCCTTTATCAACTAAAAATTTTTTTAATAATGTTGAATTTTCTATAATTCCATTGTGAACAACAGATACATTTTGGGATGAATGAGGGTGAGCATTAATACTGTTTGGTGAACCATGCGTTGCCCATCTCACATGACCAATACCAATTGTTCCATTCATGCTTTGAACTAGAGAGTTTTTTTCAAGATTATCTACTCTGCCTTCAGACTTTACTTCATTAATTTGACCACTTGAAAGAGTTGCAATACCTGCAGAGTCATAACCTCTATATTCTAATTTTTTTAGAGAATTTATTATTGTCCCTGAAACAGGTTTGTTGCTATTTATACCTATTATGCCACACATCGTTATTTTCTTTTTCTTTTATAATTTTTTACTTCAGTTTGAACAGCTCTTGTGAGTGCTAATGATCCTTTTTTTACTTTTTTGGTTATAACAGAACCTGCACCGACTATGCTATTTTGTTCTATTATAACTGGTGCCACAAGTGAAGAATTTGATCCTATAAAAGCTTTATCTTTAATAGTTGTTTTGCTTTTTTTTACTCCATCATAATTACAAGTAATTGTACCAGCTCCAACATTAACTGATTTACCAATATTGGCGTCACCGATATAAGTTAAATGATTTATTTTTGAGTTTTTACCAATCATACTTTTCTTAACTTCTACAAAGTTACCAACTTTAGAACTTTCTTTTAAAACTGAACCAGGTCTAATCCTTGCATAAGGACCAATATTAACTTTATTTTCAACTTTACAATCTTCGAGATGAGAAAAGGATTTAATAGTTACATTGCTTCCAACATGTACCTTTAATCCAAAAACAACAAAAGGTTCAATGGTTACATTTTTACCTATTTTTGTATCTTTAGAAAAATAAATTGTATCTGGTCCAATCATTTTTACTCCAGACTTTATAAATTTATTTCTAAGTTTATTTTGAAGGTTTTGTATTTTTAATTGTTTCATCTAGGAAATTCTTTATATTAAGTATATATATTTCTTAATTCACAAAATATTTCTTAAAAATACTTTTAAATATGAAACAAAATTTTACAATTCTCTTTGATTTAGATGGAACTTTAGTTGATACAGCACCAGATTTGATGCGTGCTCACAATCATGTAATGAAAAAATTTGGTTACCCAACAAAATCAACTGAGGAAATAAGAAATTTAGTTGGTCAGGGTGCAGGAGCAATGTTGGGAAGATCAATTTGGGGACAAGCGAAAAAAGAATTTGGAAAAGTACAAGACGAAAAAATTAAGAAAGAAATGGTTAAAGATTTTGTAGATTTTTATGGAAAAAATATTGTAAACGAAAGTACTCTTATAAGTGGTGTAAAAGATTTCCTAGTGTGGGCAAAAGAAAAAAATATTTCAATGGGTGTTTGTACAAATAAACAAGAACATCTGGCAGTTGATTTATTAAAAAAAATAGGCATTTATGATTTTTTTGAATATGTAGCTGGTCATAATACTTTCAATTATTGCAAACCTGATCCAAGACATTTAACATCTGTAATAGAGATTTTAGATGGAGATATAAAAAAATCTTTAATGATTGGTGATAGTGAGACTGATGCAAATGCTGCAAAAGAAGCTGGTATGCCAGTAATCTTGTTAGAAGATGGTTATACTGAAAAAAAGACTAGCGAAATATATCATAATCACCTGATAAGAGACTTTATAGGTATTGAAAAAATTGTATTAAAATATCTTTAAGATTGATTATTTTTTTTTAACTATTAAAAACAATTCCGTAAATTAGGAGTTATTTTGATATTACATAAAGTAAAAGTTTATCCATCTAAGATTCATCTTCACAAAAAAAATCAACTTGCTTGGAAAATTGCTGAAATTGCAAGTGATAATGCAAAGTTAGATAAAAATGCAATTGAAATGGCAATTAACAGAATTATTGATAACGCGTCAGTTGCTATCGCATCTTTGAACCGGAGATCTGTTATTTCTTCAAGAGAAATGGCTTTAAAACATTCAAGAAAAAATGGAGCTTTGCTCTTTGGTGTAAGTAATAAATTAAAATTTGATTGTGAGTGGGTAGCTTGGTCGAATGGAACTGCCGTTAGAGAGCTAGATTTTCATGATACATTTTTAGCTGCAGATTACAGTCACCCTGGAGATAATATTCCTCCATTGTTAAGTGTTGCTCAACAAAATAAAAAAAGTGGTTTGGATCTTCTAAAAGGAATTATAACTGCTTATGAAGTACAAGTAAATTTAGTTAAAGGTATTTGTTTGCATAAACACAAGGTAGATCATATAGCCCATTTGGGACCAAGTGTTGCAGCTGGTCTTGGTACAATGCTGAAATTAAATACCGAAACAATTTATCAGGCGGTTCAACAGGCACTACACACAACAATTTCCACAAGACAATCAAGAAAAGGTGAAATCTCAAGTTGGAAAGCTTATGCCCCAGCTCATGCGGGTAAACTTGCTATTGAAGCAGTTGATAGAGTAATGAGGGGTGAAGGAGCACCAAGTCCCATATATGAAGGTGAAGATAGTGTAATTGCCAGAATTTTAGATGGAAAAAAAGCTTTATATAGAGTTCCTTTACCTAAAAAAGGTCAAATTAAAAAAGCTATTCTTGAGACTTATACTAAGGAATATTCTGCTGAATATCAGTCACAAGCTTTAATCGATTTAGCTAAAAAACTTAAAAAGAAAATACCAAATTTAAATCAAATCAAAAAAATTGATATCTACACTAGTCATCATACTCATTATGTTATTGGTACAGGTGCAAATGATCCACAAAAAATGGATCCTAATGCTAGCAGAGAGACTTTGGATCACTCTATAATGTATATATTTGCAGTAGCTTTAGAGGATGGAAATTGGCATCATGTCAAATCTTATACAAGAGCTAGAGCTAAAAGGAAAAGTACAATTAAAATTTGGAGATCAATTAAGACACATGAAGATAAAAAATGGACAAGAAAATATCATGATCCTGATCCTAAAAAAAAATCATTTGGTGCTAAAGTGATTATAACCCTTAAAAATGGCAAAAAAATAATAGAACAACAAGATAGGGCTGATGCTCATCCCTACGGTTCACGACCTTTTAAAAGACAAAATTATATAAATAAATTTTTAACTTTAACTGATAATATTCTAGATAAAAAAGAAAGTGATAGATTTTTAAAAACTGTACAAAATTTGAAAAAATTGAGGTCTGGTCAATTAGATAAATTAAATATCGAGGTTAAAAAAAGTAGACTTAAAAGAAATTTCAGGAAAGGAATTTTTTAATGCATTTTGTTAAGAGAGAACCCATTCAAAAAAGAGCTGACTTTGCAGAGAAATTAAAATCAAATAAGATCTTGAGAGTACCAGGAGCTTACAATCCTTTAACAGCTAAATTAATTGAAGAAATTGGTTACGATGCTGTTTATGTTTCAGGAGGTGTGATGGCTAATGATCTTGGATTTCCTGATATTGGCTTAACAACTTTACAGGATGTAAGTACTAGATCTTATTTGATTTCAAGAGTAACTAATCTTCCAACAATAGTAGATATTGATACTGGTTTTAAATCTTGCAAAGAAACAATAGAAACTTTTGAAGAATTTGGAATTTCCGCAGTACATCTTGAAGACCAAATTGAAAGAAAAAGATGCGGACATTTAGATAATAAAGAATTAATTACCACTGAAGCAATGGTAAAGAAGATTAAAGAATGTGTAGCAGCTAGAAAGGATAAAAATTTTAAAATTATTGCTAGATCAGATGCTAAAAGTGTAGAAGGAATTGATAAGATGATAGAGAGATGTAAGGCTTATACTGATGCCGGTGCTGAAATAATCTTTCCAGAAGCTCTTCAGGATGAAAAAGATTTTGAAAAAGTAAGAAAAAATCTCTCGTGTTATTTGCTAGCGAACATGACTGAATTTGGTAAATCTAAACTATTCAACTATAAAGAGTTAGAAAGTTTTGGATATAATATAGTGATTTATCCTGTTACAACTCAAAGATTAGCAATGAAAAATGTTGAGGATGGATTAAGAGACATTTATGCAAATGGACATCAAAACAATATCATTGATAAAATGCAAACTAGAAAACGATTATATGAGCTTGTTGATTACGAAAAATATAATAGTTTAGACGAAAAAATTTACAATTTTAGTACAGAAGGCCATGAATAATGAGTGAAGATATAAAAAAAGGTTTACTTGGAATAGTTGTTGATGAAACAGAAGTTTCAAAAGTTATGCCTGAAATTAATTCTCTTACTTATAGAGGTTATGCTGCTCAGGATCTATGTGAATACTGTAAATTTGAAGAAGTTGCATATCTAATTTTAAATAAAGATTTACCAAATAATATCCAGCTTAAAAAATTTGAAAAAGAAGAAAGAGGTCATCGAGACTTATCGAAAGAACTTTACTCTGCAATCAAACAAATGCCTAAAAAATCCCACCCAATGGATGTGGCAAGAACAGCTGTGAGTATAATGGGATTAGAAGATAAGGAAACTACAGACTCATCTCCAGAAGCTAACATGAGGAAAGCAATAAGAATTTTAGCAAAAACACCTACTGCTTTGGCAGCATTTTATAGACTTCGAAAAGGTAAAAAAATAATTAAACCTAAAAACAAATTAAATATGGCAGAAAATTTTTTTTATATGTGTTTTGGAAAAGTACCACAAAAAGAAATTGTTAAAGCTTTTGATGTATCATTAATTCTTTACGCAGAACATAGTTTTAATGTTTCTACATTCACTGCGAGAACTATAACTAGTAGCTTGTCTGATATTCATGGAGCTATCACTGGAGCAATCGCAAGTTTAAAAGGGCCGTTACATGGTGGTGCTAATGAGGAAGTAATGCATATGATGAATAAAATTAAAAAACCAGAAAATGCATTAGAATGGATAAATAATGCACTAGATAATAAAGATGTTGTGATGGGTTTTGGTCACAGAGTTTATAAAAGTGGAGATTCTAGAGTACCTACTATGAGAAAATATTTTGGAAAAGTAGCTAAGATCAAAAAAGATAAAAAATTTGAAAAAATTTATGACATTGTTGAAAAAGTGATGATTGATAAAAAAAATATTTACCCCAATGTAGATTACCCTACTGGACCAACTTATCATTTAATGGGTTTTGACACAGACTTTTTTACACCAATTTTTGTAATTTCGAGAATTACTGGTTGGTCTGCTCATATTATGGAGCAACACTCAGCTAATAAATTAATCAGACCTCTAGCAAGTTACAAGGGCAGTCAACATAGAAAAGTCATTCCTATTAATCAGAGATAATCTAAGATTTTTCAATTTTTGCAAATCTCGAGTTGTGAAGTATTTCACACTTAAAATTATTATTTTTAACAAATTCATCAATGGCATTTTTAACACCTGGGGCATAGGATAAATTATAGTCATCACATAGAATTGTTCCCCTATTATTAATTACTTCAATGCAACTGTTTAAATCATTTTTTATAGTTTCATAATCATGACCACCGTCTAAAAAGACATATTCAATTTTAGCCATATCAATTTTTTTTAAGATATGATTTGAATTCCCTTTTATTAAATGAATATTTTTCTTAAATTTTTTTAAAAGATCACCAACTGCTTCAATGCTATATGGATTTTGTCTCTTAATATATCTAAAATATATTCTCTTAAAAGGATTTGAAAAATTTGTATTTGGAATTATTTCAGATTTTGTATCACTATTCTCTTCAAATAAATCTAATCCTATATACTTAAAATCACCACTATGTATTTGATAAAGTAATTCACAAACATTCCTAGCCGTTACACCATGAAAAACACCTACTTCCAAAAAAGATTTCGGTTTTTTTGTTTTAATTAGGTTGAGAAAAAAATCACCATCAGCCTTTTTTTTAAAACTAGATTTTCTAAAATATTTTAGAAATTTCATAAGTTAATTAATAAAATTACTACAAATAATACGATTTGATTTATGTACTGTGTTAAGATTTGTACTAATAATTTTAACATTTTTAAATATCTTATTAAAGTAATCTGCTCTGATTGTATCAAAAATAATTTTGGTTTCAGGTTTTGAGACTTTCTTTAAGTAATCGATGTAAACATTAAAATCGTAGTGATAATCTAATGAGAACAAAGAAATAACTACATCAAACTTTATTTCTGGTAAATCATCTTTATCATAATCATAAATATTAATTTGATTTTCATCTATATTATTTATTTTCAAAAAATTCATTTGTAATTCTAAATCATTATATGCTTCGTTATTTACCATACCTCCCCAACCATATTTCACTTTCTTAGAAATGTAATCTCTCTCAATAAAATAAAAAGATCTATCTTTCAAATTATCATTTATAATGGCTTCTAATCCTCCAATACCTGAACCTATGCTTAAAAAAAAAGTATCTTCATTTTTGATGAAGTCTTTGATCGTGAAATATTCATCTGACATAGCTCTATAATAATTTTGCGATATTTTTTTTCTATCTAAAAAAAATTTAGTAATAAAATTTGAAAAAATATATCTTCCAAATAATTTTCTTAATCTTTTTATTAATGGACTAGCAAGTTCTATTCTTTGTAAAACTATAATTCTTTCAGCTTTTTTTGGTAATAAGAATTTATTATCCAAGGTTTTAGTCTAGGTCTAAGTCACCACACTGAGTTTTCGTAAAAACACATGTTGTATAATGATGAGTGGTCTTAACATCTTTATATATGCCTCTAACTGTGCCTTCTACAGTTCCTGTTATGGTATTACAATTATTTAGTAGCAATAAAATAAATATCAAAATATTTATTTTTATTGCTCTAAACATTGAAGTTTAACTAAATGCTTCTACCCAAGAACCTTGCGTTGATGCTTTAGAATATTCTGTTGCACGACCTTCGAAAAAGTTCATATGTTCAACAGCGTTCAGCATAGTATCGAGCCATCCAAGAGGATTTTTCTGTACATCGTAGATTGGCTCTAAACCTAATTGAGTTAATCTTCTATTCCCAATAAATCTGATGTAGTCTTTAACTTCTTGTGCGGTTAAACCTTCCATTGGACCCATCTCAAACGCTAGATCAATAAAAGCATCTTCATGTTCAATGATAGTTCTGCATGCTTCATAAAGTTCTTTTTTTAATTTTGCATTCCATATCTCTGGATTTTCCTTTATGAATTCTTTGAAAATTCTTATCATTGAATTACAATGAAGTGTTTCATCTCTCACAGACCAAGTAACTATTTGGCCCATACCTTTCATTTTGTTATGTCTCGGGAAGTTTAATAGAATTGCAAAACTAGCAAAAAGTTGAAGACCTTCAGTGAATGCACTAAAAACAGCTACTGTTTTAGCAATATCTTCTTTTGAACTCATATCAAAATTTTGCATGTAATCATATTTATCTTTCATTTCTTTATATTTCATGAAAGCAGAGTATTCAGACTCTGGCATTCCAATTGTATCAAGTAAATGAGAGTACGCTGCGATATGAACAGTTTCCATTGAAGCAAAAGCTGTCATCATCATTAAAACTTCTGTTGGTTTAAAGACAGTTGTATAGTGTCTTAAATAACAGTTGCTAACTTCAACATCTGCTTGGGTAAAAAATCTGAATATTTGAGTTAATAAGTTTTTTTCTGATTGAGTCAAATTTTTTTGCCAATCTCTAACATCATCTCCTAATGGAACCTCTTCTGGCAGCCAATGAATTCTTTGTTGTGTTAACCATGCATCATAACACCATGGATATCTAAAAGGTTTATAAACTGGATTTTCTACTAATAGTCCCATTTTTTGTGGTTGAACTATTTCTTTGTTTGGCATTTTAATTTTTTCTTTTACTGACATGATAGACACTCCTCGTATTCTGGTTCTGTTGATTGTTTGTTTTTGGATTTATATACATTGGCTGTAACATCTGTTGATTTCGCATCATTGATATTTTCAGCTCTTTGAATTGATTTTGATCTACAGTAGTAAAGGCTTTTTAGGCCTTTTTTCCAAGCATCAAAATGAATTCTATGTAATTCTTTTTTATGAACATCAGCAGGCAAAAATAGGTTAACTGATTGGGCTTGAGAGATAAATGGTGTTCGGTCACCACTTAATTCAATAATCCATTTTTGATTTAACTCAAAAGCAGTTTTAAAAACATCTTTTTCTAAATCTGTTAAGAAATCTAAATGTGAAACAGATCCTTGATTAGTAGTTATTGTAGACCAAGTTTCATCATCATTTTTA
>CACGDW010000005.1 GCA_902571925.1 uncultured Pelagibacteraceae bacterium
GTTAATTTCACATAAGTTTTCAAATGAAAAACAGCTTTTGCAGATCAGATTAAACAAATCAATATATTTAATTGAAATTAACTTAATTGGTAAAATACAAATAAAAAATATATTAATGGCAATATTGGCCGCACATAAGACTGGTCTTAAATTTGAAAAAATAATTAAAGTTATTCATAAATTGAAACCTGTCAAAGGTAGATTAGAAAAAATAGGAAAAATTAAAAATAATAGTAAGGTAATTTTAGATTATGCCCATACTCCAGAAGCGTTAAAACTTGCTTTATCAAATCTTAGAGAGCAGTTTCCTTCAAGCAAGATAAGTTTAGTATTTGGCTGTGGGGGTAATAGAGATTATAAAAAAAGATCTATAATGGGTAGAATTGCAGAAAAATATTCTGATGAAATTTATTTAACAGACGACAATCCAAGAAATGAAAATCCTTCAAAAATTAGAAAAGATATTAAAAAAGGTTTCAAAAAAGTTAAATTTCAAGAATTTTCTAGTAGGAAAAAAGCAATTTACGATGCCGTAATGCGTCTCAAAACTGGGGATTTATTATTAGTAGCTGGAAAAGGCCATGAAGAAACTCAAGATTATGGAAAAAGAAAATTATTTTTTTCAGATACTCAAGTTATTTTGAAATCAATTAAATTTAAGAATAAATCTTTATCTAACAATTTAAAATTAAATATTATTAAAGAAGTATCAAATTCTGCAATACCAAATAAACTTAATATTAACAATATTTCTATCAATTCAAAAACAATTAAAGAAGATGATGTTTTCTTTGCAATTAAAGGAAAGAGAGTTGATGGGAATAAATTTATTTCAGAGGCTTTCAAAAAAAAATCAAGTTTGGTGATTGTGAATAAAATAAATAAAGATTATCCATCTTCTAAACAAATTAAGGTAGATAATACTCTTAATTTTTTGTCAAAATGTTCAAGTATTTTAAGAGAAAATACAGATGCGAAAATAATTTCAATTACAGGAAGTTGTGGAAAGACAACTCTAAAAGAAATGGTTGGATATACCTTAGGAAAAATATCAAAAACAACTTATTCTCAAAAATCTTATAATAACAAGTATGGAGTTCCTCTAAGTTTATTTAATTTAAAACATAATGACAATTTTGGTGTACTCGAGGTAGGGATGGATAAGAAAGGCGAAATAGACAATTTAACAAAAATTATAAAACCAGATTTAGGAATTATTACCAATATAAGCTATGCCCATTCAAAAAATTTTAAAAATATAAAACAAATAGCCTCTGCTAAAGCAGAAATGATGAATAATATTAAAGAAGGAGGAATAATTGTTCTTAATTCAGATGATACTTTTTATAGCTACCATAAAAGGGTAGCTATGAAAAAAAAATTAAAAGTAATTTCATTTGGGATTGAAAATAAATCTTCTATGGCAAGATTGATTAAAATTAGAAAGATGAAAAATAAATATGAATTGTTTTTCAATATTAATAACGTTAATGTCTCATTTTATTCTGATAATGATAATAAAAGCAATCTATACAATATACTCGCAACTCTTACCTTGATAAATTTATACAAAGATATCAAAAGATTAAAGAAAAATATTTTTCTGGGTTTCAAAATCCCTAATGGAAGAGGAGATATTTCAAAAATTAGATTAAAAGATAAAAAGATTTTTTTAGTAGATGAGACTTATAATTCAAATCCATTATCGTTAAAAACAGCAATAGAGAATTATAATAAGATATTATCAAAAAATTCAAAAAAATATCTAATATTGGGTGATATGCTTGAACTAGGTAAACATTCTATAAATCAGCATAAGTTAATAAGTAAGATTATCAATAAAACAAATATAAACCAGGTATATGTGATTGGAAAATATGTCAAACATACTTTTAGGAGTTTAAAAAAAAATAAAAAAGCTCAAATATTAGATAATAAATTAGGTATAGTAGATTTAATTACTAAAAATTTAAATAATAATGATTATTTAATGATCAAAGGATCAAATTCAACTGGACTTCATAAAATAACATCTAGTTTAAAACAAAGAAATTTACATGCTATATGAATTTTTACTCAACTTTGTTGAGACTTTTACTTTTTTGAATGTTTTTAAATATATTACTTTTAGAACCGGATTAGCTTTTTTTTCATCATTATTAATTACCCTTTTAATTGGAGAACCATTTATAAGATTATTTTCTAATAAAAAAATTTTTAACCCTATAAGAGAAGATGGACCATCTGATCATATTGTCAAAAAAATTGGAACACCAACAATGGGTGGTGTTATCATTTTATTAGGTTTAATAGTCTCAGTCTTACTTTGGGCTGATCTTTCAAATATTTATATTTTATTTTGCTTATACATTGTTACATCTTTTGGAATTTTAGGTGCCTATGATGATTATAAAAAAATAAAAAAAAATAGTTCTTTTGGCATTTCATCAAAATTAAAAATATCATTACAAATATTTATAGCTATAATAGGCTTAGTTATTTTGACATATTTTGTCGAATATGAAGAATTTAGAAATCTCTATTTTCCATTTTTTAAAAATTTAATTATTAACCTTGGATGGTTTTTTATTCCTTTTTCTGTTTTTGTTATCATAGGTTCATCTAATGCAGTAAATTTAACTGATGGCTTAGATGGTTTAGCCACTGTCCCAGTGATTTTAGTTGCAGGTTGCTTTGCTTTTATTAGTTATGTTACTGGAAATATTGTTTTTTCAGAATACCTTCAAATTTTATATATTGAAGGAACAGGTGAAATATCTATTTTTTGTGGTTCAATTATAGGAGCATGTTTGGGTTTTTTATGGTTTAATGCTCCACCAGCAAAAATATTTATGGGTGATACAGGATCCTTATCTTTAGGGGGATCTTTAGGAGCTGTAGGAATAATTACAAAACATGAAATAGTCTTAGCTATAACAGGAGGCTTATTTGTTTTAGAGGCTTTGTCAGTAATGGTTCAGGTAATCTCATTTAAATTAACTGGTAAAAGAATATTTAGAATGGCCCCAATACATCATCACTTTGAAAAGAAGGGATGGCCAGAATCAACTGTTGTTATAAGATTCTGGATAATTTCCATTATTTTGGCAATGATTGGTCTTGCGACACTAAAATTAAGATAAAGGACTGAGTCTTGAATATCTTTTTAAATAAAAAAATATTAATTTATGGCTTAGGAATAAGTGGCTTATCTTCCTATAAATTTCTAAAAAATAAAAATGATATTTTTTTATATGATGACAACAAACTTAAGATTAAAACTTTAGGCACCAAAAAAAATTTGATTAGTTATAAAGAAATCCTCAAAACAAAGTTTGATCAAATAATTATTAGTCCAGGTATTGATATTAATAAATGTAAATTGTCTAAATTTTTAAAAAAAAATTATAATAAAGTTTTTTCAGACTTAGATGTATTCTATTCATTTTATAAAAATGATTTTATTACAATTACGGGTACAAATGGCAAATCTACGACTTGTCAACTTATGTATGATGTTTTATCGAGTCAAAAATTTGATACTAGATTAGTTGGAAATATTGGAAATCCTGTTTTATCAGTTAAAAATGTTAAGAAAAAAACAGTTTTTGTTATCGAGGCTTCTTCTTATCAATTAGAATATAGTAGAATTTTTAAATCAAAATATGCTGCGATACTAAATTTATCCCCTGACCACATGGAGAGACATAAAAATCTTAATGAATATATCAAAGCTAAATTTAAATTATTAAAGAATCAAAGCAAAGAAGATCTGGCCTTTGTTAATAAAGATGATCTGCTAATCAATAAGGAACTAAAATTAAACAATTTTAAAAGTAAGGTAATTAAAATAAGTACAAAAAAAGATAATAGATTTTTAAAAAATATAGATAATGAATATTTTTTAACAGAATCTAATAAAGAAAATTTATCATTTGTTTTAGCGATATCAAAAAAATTTTATATCAAAAAAAATTTATTAATAGAAACGATCCAAAAATTTAAAGGATTAAAATATCGTCAACAAATCATTTTTAGGAAAAAAAACTTAACAATTATAAATGACTCAAAATCAACAAGCTTTTCATCTTCTATAAGTCTTTTAAAAGAAAATAAAAAAATTTTTTGGTTATTAGGAGGTATATATAAAAAAGGAGATAAATTAGAGTTATCAAAAAAATATTTTAAAAATATAAAAGCCTTTATTTATGGAAAAGATAAAAAAATTTTTAGTAAAAAGCTTAAAGATAAAATAAAATATAAAAATTTTAATAACTTAAAGGATGCTCTTAAAGAAATATTTGTAATTGTTAAAAAAGAAAGACCATTAAATTCAACAATATTGTTTAGTCCATGCGCAGCATCATTTGATAATTTTAAAAATTTTGAGGATAGAGGCTTATATTTTAATAAATTAGTGAAGATGTATAAAAATGAATTATAATAGTTCAATACATAATCTATACTATGAATGGTGGAAAAATATTGATAAATTTATATTTTCTTTAATCATTCTTTTATTTGTTACTGGATTATTTTTTTCTTTACTATCAACCTCTTTATTAGTTTCTGATAAATTGGATACAAATGATTACACTTTTTTCTTTAAACATCTTTCTTTTGTTTTCTTAGGATTAGTAATAATTTTTATGATATCTTCTATAAATGAAGAAAAACTTTTTAAGATTTCTCCTATAATTTTCATATTTTCTTTAACCTTTTTGTCTTTAGTTCCTATTATAGGTATTGAAGTAAATAGTGCGCAAAGATGGTTGGACTTTAATATATTACCTAGATTTCAACCAATAGAATTAGTTAAACCATTTTTAATTATTCTTATCAGTTTAATTTTAAGTAATGAAAAATATACCAATATATACTTTAAATACTTAATTTCTTTTTTAATAACCTTAGTGATAGGTTTATTATTAGCTGCTCAACCAGACATTGGACAAACTTTACTAGTTTTTTTTAGTTGGTCAGTCTTAATTTTTATATCCGGCATTAATGTAATTTTTTTAGTAATATCATGCCTTGTTTTATCTCTAGCTCTTTATTTTTCTATAAATTTAATTCCAAAATTTGCATACATTAAGAATAGGATACTATCTTTTTTTAATACTGAAACAGGGACACATAACGCACAATCAGAAAAAGCAATTGACTCTATTACTAGTGGAGGTTTTTTTGGAAAAGGAATAGGAGAAGGAACATTAAAAAATCGAGTACCAGAGGCTCATACAGATTATATAATATCTGTTATTTCAGAGGAATTTGGTGTGATTGCCATAATTTTAATCTTATTAATGTTTTTAGTACTAATTTATTCTGTTTTTAAAAAAATTAATTTAGAAAATAAGGAAAGAACAAAATTAGTTTTAGTTGGATGTGTAAGTCTTATTTTGTTGCAGGCAATGATACATATTGGAGTAAATATCAGATTGTTTCCCACAACTGGAATGACTTTGCCTTTTATAAGTTATGGGGGTTCTTCAATTATAAGTATTTCAATTTTATCAGGTATAATTTTAAACTTAACTAAAAGAAGAGTAAGTTGAAATGAAAAAAAATTTTTTAATTTCAACAGGTGGCTCAGGAGGCCATGTAATTCCAGCTACAATTCTCTATAAACATTTGTCTAGCGTTGCAAATATAATATTATCAACTGACAAAAGGGGACTGAAATATTTTAATAAAGATAATATTAAATTTGAAGTTATTAATACCCCAAAGTTAAATAATATTTTTTTTTTTCCAATTAACTTTATTTTGATTTTAATTTTAACTTTTAAATCATATTTTTTATTAAAAAATAAAGAAATAGAAAAAATTTTTTCTACAGGTGGTTATATGTCCTTGCCTATAATCCTAGCAGCAAAATTATTAAGATTAAAAATTTATTTGGTAGAGCCCAATCAAGTATTAGGACGAGCAAATAAATTTTTTTTAAATTCTTGTGAGAAAATTTTTTGTTATACAAAAGAAATTAAGAATTTTCCCGAAAAGTTTAAGAATAAAATTATTACTATTTTCCCTTTAGTAAAAGAAAATATCTATAGACTTAAACAACCCAATGAAAATAAAGATGAATTTACTTTATTAGTAGTTGGAGGAAGTCAAGGGGCAAATATTTTTGATAAAAATTTGAAAAACCTTATTGTAAAAATTTCAAAGGAAAAATCTATTAAAATAATACAACAAACTCATCAGAATAATATTACTGATTTAAAAAATTTTTATACAAAAAATAATGTCAAAAATGAAATTTTTAGTTTTGATGAAAATTTTGCTAATAATATAATTCAATCAGATATTTGTATATCTAGAGCTGGAGCTTCAACGCTAGCTGAGTTATCGGTTTTAAATGTTCCCTTTATAGCAGTACCACTTCCAACTTCTAAGGATAATCACCAATATGAAAATGCATTTTTTTATGAAATGAAAAATTGTTGTTGGATAGTTGAGCAAAATCAATTTGAGGAAAAGATTGAAAAAGTATTAAAAGATATTTTATATGATAAAAGTAATTATTTAAAAAAAAAAGAAAGTTTAAAAAAATTAAATTTTCAAAATACATGGGCTAATGCAAACCAAAAAATATTAAAAACTGTAAATGAAAATTGAAATAGCAAAAACAGAAATTATACATTTTATAGGGATTGGTGGCATTGGAATGAGTGGACTTTCTTTAATTATGAGGGGTAAAGGATTTAAAATTCAGGGGAGCGACTTAACTTCCAATAAGAATGTTGAAAGATTAAAAAAAGAAAAAATAAAAATTTTTATAGGACAAAAGAAACAAAATTTAAAAAATGCAACAATAGTTGTAATTTCGTCAGCGATAAAAAAAAATAATCCAGAAATAGTAGAGGCAAAAAAAAAAAATTTACCAATTATAACAAGAGGTAAAATGTTAGCTCATATTGTTTCTTTAACTAAAAATATTGTTGTTGCTGGTTCCCATGGAAAAACCACTACCACATCTTTAGTAACTTCAATTTTTCAGAAAACAAAGTTAGATCCCACAATTATTAATGGAGGAGTTATTAATTCAATAAGAAATACAGCCAAACTTGGTAAGAGTGACTGGTCTATTTTAGAAGCAGATGAGTCCGATGGTAGCTTCGTTCATATTCCACCAACGTACTCAATCATTACAAATATAGATAGAGAACATATGGATTACTATAAGTCTATAGATGATTTAAAAAAATATTTTCTTAAGTTTATAGAAAAAGTTCCATCATTTGGAAAATCATTTATTTGTATAGATGATAAAGTTAATAGTGAAATTATAAAAAAAATTAAAAGTAAAAATTTTTATACTTATGGATTGAGTCCTAAATCTAATTTCTTAATTAAAAATATCAAACAAAGTACGACATTTTCTAAATTTGATTTATTAATGAATGTTCCAAATAAAAAAACTACCTTTAAAAATCTAAGAATCCCATTAATTGGAATTCATAACATTAGGAATTCAGTTGCAGCAGCAGCAGTTGCATTAACTGTTGGTATATCTATTTCAAATATTAAAAAAGGTTTATTAAATTTTAAAGGAGTTCAAAGAAGATTTAATAAAGTTTTTACATATAATGGCATTGAATTTTATGATGACTACGCGCATCATCCAACTGAAATAAAAGTGGTTTTAGAAGGTGTTAACAAAGTTTATCAAAATTTTGATAAGGTTTGTATATTTCAACCACATCGAATTTCTAGATTAAAAGATTTAAGGAAAGAGTTTTCTTATGCATTTAAGGATGCTGATACTGTTATTCTTTGTCCGATATATACTGCTGGAGAAAAGATTAAATTAGGATTTAATTATCTGAAATTTGCTAAAGAAATTATAAAAAATTCAAAAGTGAATTTATTTTTAGTAGAAAATAATAATCAATTGGCAAAATTTATTAAAAAAAATATGTATGGAAAAAAAATTGTAATTGGAATGGGTGCGGGATCTATTTCTAATTGGATGAGAAAGATTCCTCAATTAATCTAATGGATATAAATCAATTAAAAGAAATATTAAGTGAGTTTGGTGACAGCGTTAGATTTAATCATGATCTTAAAAAAAAAAACTGGTTTAATATAGGTGGAAAATCGAAAGTTTTTTACAAATCAAAAAATTTAAGAGAATTAGTAAATTTTTTGAAAAAATTGCAGAATAGTGAAAAAATATTTATTCTTGGTGCTGGTTCAAATACTCTTATTAGTGACAATTTATTTGATGGGGTAGTAATAAAGCTTGATAAAAATTTTAATAATATTTCTCTGCTTAAAGAGGATATAATAATAGCTGGTAGTGCAGTTTTAGATAAATCTTTATCAGATTTTGCATTAAATAACAGCATAAGTGGTTTTGAATTTTTATCATGTATTCCTGGAACAGTAGGTGGAGGAATTAGGATGAATGCGGGATGCTTCGATAAAGAATTTAAAGATATTCTATTATCTGTTCAAGCAATTGACAAATCAGGAAATATAATAACCATACCATCAAAAGATATTAAATTTGAATATAGAGAAAGTGATTTATCAGACGATTTGATCTTTTTAAGTGCATCTTTTAAAGGAGTAAAAAGTAATAAAATAAAAATTAAAGATAAGATGAATAAACTCAAAATTGAGAAAGAAACAAATCAACCAAGTAAAATTAAAACTAGTGGTAGTACTTTTAAAAATCCTAAATCACAATCAAAAAAAAAAGTATGGGAACTAATTAAAGAGTCAGTACCTTTAGATAAAAGTTTTGGTGACGCTTGTATTTCACAAAAACATTGCAACTTTTTTGTAAATAAAGGACAAGCTTCATTTGAAGATATGAACAAATTGATCGATTTTGTTGCTAAAAAAGTTTTGGAAAAGACTGGGATTAGTTTAGAAAAAGAAATAAAAATTTTAAAATAACTTGAAAAAAAGAATATTAATAATTTCTGGAGGAATATCTAAAGAAAGAGTTATAAGCCTTGATACAGGTCGACAAGTAGCAAAAGAACTTATTAAGAATAATTATAAGGTAAAAATTGTTGAACCTAATTTTAAATTACTAAATTTAACTAAATTATTTAAACCAAATATCATTTTTAATGCACTTCATGGTCAATTTGGTGAGGATGGATATATTCAGACTATTTTAGAGACTTTAGGAATACCATACACTCACTCAGGCGTAATTTCATCTTCAATAGCTATGGACAAAGAGCTTTCAAAAAAGATATTTATCAAAAACAGAATATTAACTCCTAAATATTTTTTATATTGTTTTGATAAATCAAAATCAGAATTAGTAAAGTTAATAGAAAAAAAAATAAAGTTTCCAGTAGTGATCAAACCAATAAATGAAGGTTCAAGCGTCAATGTATTTATCTGTTCAAAATCAAATATATTTGAAAAAATTAAATTGTTGAAAGATTATAAAAAAATTATTGTTGAGCAGTTTATACCAGGTCGAGAAATTCAAGCAGCTATTATTGGTCAAAAAAAACTTGGAGCTATCGAACTAAAACCAAAAAGAAAATTTTATGACTATCAGGCAAAATATAACTCTAACGCAAAAACTAAGCATATTATTCCAGTTGATTTATCAAAAAAGAATTATAATAAAATTATGAATTTAGCTTTTAAAGCACACACGCTAATTGGATGTAGAGGTGTAACTCGATCAGATTTTAAATTTCATGAAGGAAAATTCTATCTTCTTGAAATAAATACTCAGCCAGGTATGACAAGTCTTTCTTTAGTTCCCGAGATAGCTGCATATCATGGGATTAGTTTTATAAAATTAATTGAATTAGTTCTTAAAGATGCCTCTACGAAAAAATAAAAAGATTTGGGTATATTTTTTTTTATTTATATTGTGTGGGACTTTTAGTAATAAATATTTAAATAATATTAATTTTCCAAAAATAAAAAAAATTGAAGTTTTAGGTCTTGAAGAGAACAATAAAATTAGATTATCTGAAAAACTAAGTTATTTAAAACAGCAAAATCTTTTAATTCTAGATCAAGATAAGATTAAGAATATCTTAAACTCTAATTATTTAATAGAGAAATATTTTATTGTTAAGGAATATCCTTCATCTTTAAAATTTAAGATTATAAAAACAAAATTTTTAGCTAATTTAAGTAAGGATGGTAAATTGTTTTTTTTAGGATCAAATGGAAAATTAATTGAAACAAAAAAATCTCTTGAGAATATTCCTTTTGTTTTTGGTGAGTTTAATGAAGTAGAATTTTTTATATTTAAATCAATAATAGATGATACTTCATCATTAGATTATAAAGAAATTAAAAATCTATTCTTTTTCCCCTCAGGAAGATGGGATTTTGAAACTCATTCGGATCAATTAATTAAACTACCAAAAGTAAAAATAAGAGAGTCTTTAGAATTGTATTCTAAGATAAAAAAAGATGAGACTTTTAGTAATGCAAAAGTTATTGATCTTCGACAAATAAATCAATTAGTAATAAATGAATAGCGATAAAGATTTTAAAAGTTACTTATTAGTTAGTCCAAAAAAAATTGCTATTCTTGTAAAAGAGGAATTAAATCCCAAGGAAATCTATAAAAAAGAAATATTTGTACATACTGAATCAAACTCAATTAATTTAGAATTTTTAAGTCATTTTCTCGACGAAAATATCTTTAAGATAGAAAAAACTTTCAAAAGATTTATTAAGAATATTTATTTAATTATCGATACTAATGATTTTTTACCGATTAAAATCTCTATTAGAAAAAAAGATCATAATAATACAATTGACACGAAAAATTTGATTTATCTATTGAACGAAGCAAAAGATCAGTGTCAAAAAACATTAGAAAATCAAAGAATAGTTCATACTACTATTGAAAATTACTTAATTGATAATATCAGTTATTCTTCTTTACCAGAAAATAAAGAGTGTGGTAATTTTTGTTTAGATATAAAATTTATTTGTATTTCCGATAAATTTATAAAAAATTTAGAGAATATTTTAAAAAGATATCACATTTCTGTAAATCAAGCAGTGAGTGTAGAATATTTAAACCAGTATTTTTCTCAAAATGAGCATAAAATATTCGATATGGCTGAAAAAATAATTTCTGGTTGTAATGAAAATGAAATTATATTCAGTAACAAAAGTAGCAAAAACAAAGGTTTTTTTGAAAAGTTTTTTAATTTATTTAGCTAACTTGTATTTAATAGTAACATTTGTTGTTTTTAATGTTAGTTTTTTTCGTACTAAAACTTCTCTCAATGTCAAGTTTGAACCAAAAAACCATTAAGAATAGTTTCACGCTAGAGGGTATAGGTCTGCATACAGGAAAACAAGTGGTAATGACTGTAAAGCCAGCTGAACCAAATTTTGGTATTGTTTTTAAAAGGGTTGATCTTTTAAAAGATAATCTTGTGGTTCCAAATGTTTACAATGTGAGTAATGCATCTTATTGCACTACAATTACTAACGATAATGGAATTTCAGTATCTACTATTGAACATTTAATGGGAGCTCTTTATGGAATAGGTATTGATAATGCTTTAATCGAAATTGATAATCAAGAAGTCCCTATTTTAGATGGATCTGCAAAAATTTTTGTAGAAAAAGTTTTAAATGTTGGAATTGAAGTTAGTGATACTCCAATCAAAATTATCAAAATAGAGAAAGAAATTGAATTATCATTAAATGGGAAAAATATAAAAATAAAACCAAGTAAACTTAGCTTAGATATAGATTTTGAAATAAAATATACTAATTCTTTAATTGGCACACAAAGAAATTCAATTGACGTTTATAAATCAAATTTAGAAGATATTTACAGTTCAAGAACATTTTGTCTATTTGAAGATATAGAAAAACTAAGATCAAATAATTTAGCTTTAGGTGGTTCTTTAGATAATGCAATCGTTGTTAAAGACAATGAAGTTTTAAACAAGGAAAAATTGAGAAATGATAAAGAATTTGTTAACCATAAAATTTTAGATTGTATGGGCGATCTATATCTTTCAGGTTACAAAATTCTTGGAACCTTAATTTGTTCTCAAGGTGGACATATGCTTACTAATCAGCTTTTAAGAAAGGTATTTGATAATAACAGTAACTTTTCACTTCTTGAAGTTAAAGAAAAAACGGTACCCAATACATTAGTAAACAGAAGACATTTAAAATCTATCGCTTAATAGTTTAGTTTTAATAAAAAAACTGATAAATAATTTCATTTTAATGAAATATATTATTTACATAACTTTATTTATTTTGATTCAGGCTTGTTCTCAGAAAACAGAGGAAATTAAAACGCAAGTTAAAGGCGATAGTTTAAAACAACAAATGATTGAAGCTTATAATTCAGGAGCAGTTGCTTTAGAGAACGGCGATGTTTTATTTGCAGCTAAAAAATTTAATGAAGCTGAATTATTTTTTCCCCAGTCTGAATGGGCACCAAAAGCAGCTTTGATGGCATCTTATGCTTATTGGACCCAAGGGTATTATAGAGACTCTATAAATGAGTTAAAAAGATTTATAAAACGATATCCAAAAAATAATAATTTAGATTATGCATATTATCTTTTAGCAATAAATTATTACGACAGTATAATTGATGAAAAAAAAGATATAAGACCTTTAAATGAGGCAAAAAAGTATTTTGAATTTATTTTAAAAAATTATCCCAAATCTGATTATGCTTTGGATGGAAAATATAAGCTCGAGTTAATCCAAGATTTATTAGCTGCCAAGGAGATGTATTTAGCAAGACATTATATGAAAAAACAAAAATGGATTGCTGCTATTAATAGACTAAAATTTGTTACTGAAAATTATGATACAACTATTTATATAGAGGAAGCGTTACATAGGTTGGTTGAGGTACATTATAAGATTGGGCTTGAAAATGAGGCACAAAAATATGCTCAAATTTTGGGTTATAACTATCAATCAAGCGATTGGTACAAACAATCTTACAAAGTTTTTAACAAGAATTATTCCTCAATTACCAACAAAAAAAAAGAGAAAGATAAAAAAGATTTATTAGATAAAATTAAATCTTTTTTTTAAAATGAAAAAAGAACAAATAAGAGACCTTTATAAAAAAAAAATTAAAGAATTTAAACATCATAACTTTCTTTACTTTGAAAAAAATAATCCAAAACTTACTGACGGTGATTTTGATAAGCTTAAAAATGAGATTTTGGAGTTAGAAAAAAATTATAAATATCTCAATGATAAAGATTCACCATCAGACTCTATTGGTTTTAAACCTTCAAAAAATTTTAAAAAAATATTACACAATGTACCTATGCTCTCACTTGCTAATGCATTTACTCAAGAAGATTTATTAAATTTTGAAAAAAAAATTCTAAATTATTTAGATAGAGGAAGTGATTTTGAAATTAAGTATAGTGCTGAACCAAAGATTGATGGGATTTCAGCATCTTTAATTTATAGGCATGGAAAATTTATCACTGGATTATCTAGAGGTGATGGAAAAGAAGGTGAAGATATAACAGAAAATTTAAAAACAATTGAGGATATACCACATAATATTAAATCAGAAAATTTTCCGGAAGAAATTGATATTAGAGGTGAAGTGTTTATTCAAAACAGTGATTTTAAAAAATTAAGTGATAAATTTGCTAATCCAAGAAACGCTGCTTCAGGTTCATTAAGACAAAAAGATCCTAAGGAGACAAAAAAAATTCCATTAAAATTTATTGCTTATACGTTTGGCCATGAAAAAGGTTTAGAAATATCATCACAAGATAAATATTTAATCAAATTAAAAGAATGGGGTTTTAAAACAAATCCTTTAAATGAGACTATCAAAAAAGTAGAAAACTTAATGAAAAACTATAATGAAATTGAGAAAAAAAGAGATCAATTAGATTTTGATATTGATGGCATTGTTTATAAAGTAAATGATTTTGAATTACAAAAAAGACTTGGCAATGTTGCTAATGCACCAAGATGGGCGATTGCACATAAATTTTCAGCAAATAACGCAATTTCAATAATAGAAAATATCGAAATTCAGATTGGAAGAACTGGAGCTTTAACACCTGTTGCTAAGATAAAACCGATTAATATTGGAGGTGTTGTTGTGTCAAATGCAACACTACATAATGAGGAAGAAATAATTCGTAAAGATATAAGAATAGGCGATACAGTTGTAGTTGAGAGAGCAGGAGATGTTATACCTCATGTTGTTTCTGTAAATACAAATAAAAGAAAGTCTAATTCAAAAAAGTTTAATTTTCCCAAAAAGTGTCCTTGTGGTTTTGAGACTACAAAAGATTTCAATAAAATTACAAAAAAATTTGATGCAGTTAGAAGATGTCCAGACAGAGGTTTTGATTGTGATAGAATGGCAATAGAAAGAATTAAACATTTTGTATCAAAAGAAGCTTTTAATATAGAAGGATTTGGAAAAAAAATAGTAGAAAATTTTTGGAATTTAAATTTGATAAAATTGCCCCAAGATATATTTAAGCTTGATTATAAAAAAATTGAAAATTTAGATGGCTGGGGAAAACAGTCTGTAGCTAACCTTAAATATTCTATAAACTTAAAAAAAGTAATTTCATTTGAAAAATTAATTTATGCCTTGGGTATAAGACACATTGGTTTAGAGAATGCAAAGTTATTGTCAAAAAATTTGAAATCCTTAAAAAATTTTTTGTCATTATCAAAAAGTGATAGTTTCGATGAATTACTTAATATTGATGGGATAGGTGAAACTCAGATTAGTTCAGTAAAAAATTTTTTTAAAAGTAATACGAATATCAAAGTTTTAAGAGAACTTGAAAAAATCCTGCATGTAAAAGATGCTAAAATTTCAAAAGATAATGGAATATTGAGTAATAAAACATTCATGTTAACAGGTAAGCTTGATGGAATAAGTAGAGCGGAGGCTAAATTTATAATTGAGGAAAATTCGGGATCAATTGTAAGCAATGTTTCAAAAAAACTTGATTATTTGATAATTGGTGAAAAACCTACAAAAAGAAAAATAGAATCTGCGAAAGAATTAAAGGTAAGGATACTTACACAAAAAGAATGGTCCGCTATGCTAAAAAAAACTAGTTAACCATTTTTTTTCATTTTTATTTAAATATTTTGATAATTTTGAGTAAATATTTAAATGGTAATTAAATAGATAATTTTGTTCGTGCTGACTGAGAAGTTTAAAGTTAATTAACTCTTTATCTATTGGTGCTAAAGTTAAATTTTCAAAAAATAATTTTTTCCCATATTTTTTAACATAAATTAAATTTTCAATTCGTATTCCAAATTCACCTTTTTTATAAAATCCTGGCTCATTACTTAGTATCATTCCCTGTTTTAATCTAATTGAATTAAATTTTGATATAGCTTGAGGACCCTCATGTACATTTGAAAAAAAACCAACACCATGACCAGTGCCATGTGCATAATCTAATCCACTTTTTTTTAAATATTTTCTAGCTCTAATGTCAATAAGTTTACCGTTAAAGTGGGTTTTAAGATTTGAAGTTGCAACAGCAATATGACCTTTTAAAACCTTTGTAAAAATATTTTTGATATTTTTTTTTGGATTTGAAAAACAAAAAGTTCTGGTTACATCTGTGGTTCCATACTTATATTGTCCTCCAGAGTCACATAAGAAAATATCTTTTTTATTGATTGTTTTAGTATTTTCTTTTCTGGCTCTATAATGAATTATTGCTCCATTTTTACCCGCACCAGCAATTGTGTTAAAACTCGGAAATAAATAATCCTTACTTTTTTTTCTAAATTTTTCTAATTTATTTTGAGCGTCAACTTCTGAGATTCTTTTATTATTTAATATTTTAATCCAATAAATAAATTTAGTTAAAGCTACTCCATCAATAATATGACTCGAAATCATATTATTTATTTCTGTTGGATTTTTGATAGATTTTAAAAGGTAAATAGGATCTTCCTTACTTATCATTTTAAATCTATTTTTTATAATATTTTCATAAAATATTGAGCAAGTTCTACTATCGGTAATAATATTACCTTTAATTTTTAATCTATCTAAAAATAAATTAAATTTTTTTGGATTTATAACTCTTTTTTGAATTATTTTTCTCTCTCTTATTAATTTTTTTGCTTTGTTTATTTCACAAATAAGAAATATCTTTTTATCAGCACTCATTAAAAGCCGACAGTTAGGTATAGGACTATTTGGATTATCATGTCCTCTTATATTCAATAACCAAGCAACATTTTCAGGGGCGGTAATAAAAATATAGTTAATTTTATCTTTATTTAAAATAGAGGAAACCCTTCTGATTTTATCTTTGTGTCCTTCTCCAGCAATACTTTTGTCCAATGAAAAAAAGGGTTTTGTTTTGATTAAATATTTATTTAAAATTGTATCAATAAGATTTACTTCTATTTCCTTAACATTATTATATTTTAAAAAAAAATTTGAAATTTGTTTTGATGTGAACAGTGAGGGGTCAATACCTATTGTGAGATTTTTGAATAATGCACAATTTAATATTTTCTCATACGGAACTATTTTAAAAAACTTTCCAGACTCAATTTTAGCCTGTAAAGAATATCTTCCATCAACAAATAAATAATTTTTATTTTTGAGAATAACTGCAAATCCAGCAGAACCTGTAAAATTTGAGATAACTTTTAATCTGTCTTTTTTTGAATATTCAGAAAAAAAATCATCATTCTTTGGGATTATGTATCCATCTATATCTAAGCTTTTAAATTTTTTTCTTAAAAGATTTATTCTTTTATTAATCATTTAATTCTCTTTTGATATCTAATCCAGCCGGGACTTCTAACGTTATCATCATCTAAATCCTGATTAAATTCAAAATCATCAATTTCATCTCTCGTTTCATCAAAAAATGAATTTTTTTCGATATATTTTTCTGGTAGTTCGTCAATAAATCTAGAAGCCATACTATCAATCCAATCACCTTGATAAAATCTATTCATTGAAAAGGATATAATTGCTTTTTTTTTGGCTCGAGTAATTCCAACATAAGCTAGCCTTCTTTCTTCCTCTAGTCCATTCTGACCTTTTTCCTCAATAGATTTTTGATGTGGGAATAGTCCCTCTTCCCATCCAGGTAAAAATATTAAATCAAACTCCAAACCCTTAGACGCATGCATTGTCATCATATTTATTTTCTCACCATCCCATTCTTGGTCAACAGACGTTGCTAAAGAAACATGTTCTAAAAAACTTTCTAAAGTATCAAATTCTTTCATTGCATTTAAAAGTTCTTTAATATTTTCAAGTCTATTTTCATTTTCTAAATCTTTTTTATTTTTTAACATTGAAGAATAACCAGACTCATCTAAGATTAGTTGTAATAATTTTACATGATTGCATTTTTTAGAATTTAAATCATTTCTCCATTTCATCATTAAATCCAGAAATAGAGTTAATCCAATTTTAGCTTTAGGTTTAATTAGATTTTGTTCTAACATTTTTTTTGATGATAATTCTAGATTGAGCAAATTTTTTTTTGCAAATTCATGAATAGATTTAAGTGTAGTTTCTCCTAAAGACCTTTTAGGATTATTTATAATTCTTTCAAAAGCTAGATCATCTTTATTTTGATAAACAAGTCTCAAGTATGCAACACAATCTTTAATTTCAGCTCTTTCATAAAACTTTGTTCCTCCAATAATTCTATAAGGTAATCCAATTTTAAGAAATCTTTCTTCAAACTCTCTTGTTTGGAAAATTGCTCTAACAAGTATAGCCGTATTGTTAAAAGAATACTTCTTTTTATTTTTTTCTATTTCATCTGAAACCCCAATTGCCTCATCTTTACCATTCTTAAAACAATTTAATTTTATTAGGTCTCCATCTTCCATAGTAGTTTTTAAATTTTTACCAACTCTATTTTGATTGTTAGAGATTAAATTTGATGCTACTGAGAGAATGTTTTGAGTAGATCTGTAATTTTGTTCTAGTCTAATAATTTTAGTATTTTTATAGACTTGATCAAATTCTAAAAAATTTTTAATTTCTGCTCCACGCCAGCTATAAATTGATTGATCATCATCACCTACACAACATATATTTTTATTTTTGTTAGTAAGTAAATTGAGCCATCTACTTTGAATAAAATTTGTATCTTGATATTCATCAACCAATATATATTTAAAATTCTTCGAGTATATCTCCCGAATATCATTATTTTTTTCAAGAATTTTTACACAATGTAAAATTAAATCTCCAAAATCACACGCGTTAAGTTCAATTAGTTTTTGTTGATAAAGCTTATAAATTGGCAGGATAGTTTTCTCATATATATCTTTTTGATTAACAATGACTTCTATTGGATAAAACCCTCTATTTTTCCATCTATCAATTATTGCAAGAATATATCTAGGAGCTAACTGTTTAACATCAATATTTTCAGCTTTACAAATATTTTTTATTAATCTTATTTGATCATCTGTATCAGTAATAGTAAAATTTGAATTAAGATTAGCAGCTGAGGCATGCTTTCTTAAGAGTTTAGCGCAAATGGAATGAAAGGTACCAAGCCAAGGAAGCCCCACAGCAGCAGAACCAAGGGTCTTGCTAACTCTCAATTGCATTTCTTTAGCTGCCTTATTTGTAAAAGTTACTGCAAGAATTTGATTTGGAAATGCTTTTTTTTCTTTTATAAGGTTGGCAATTCTTGATGTAAGAACTTTAGTTTTTCCTGATCCAGCTCCAGCCACTATTAATAAAGGTCCTTCAGTGTGAAGAACTGCATCTTTTTGAGCTTTATTTAAATTTTTTAGATATTCGGAGTTTACCATTTAATAATTTTTATTATAAGTAATGCAAATTACAATGGCAAAACAAAACTTTTTTTTAAAAAACCTCAAAAGGCATTTTTTATCTTTCAATGAGTCTATTGAAAATTATTTTGATAAATTAAGATTTTTTGTACTAAATCTTAAAAAAACAAAACTCAACACTAAATACAAAGTATTTGGAGGATTAGGAGTTATTTTTGTCTTATTCTTACTTTATATGACTATACCAAATCTTTATAATAAAAGCCAAATTCAATCTCAGATAAAGGATCAGATACTTAAAAAATATAATATTCAAATTAAATTGAATGAGGCCATACAATACTCATTTTTTCCAAAACCACATTTTTTTGTAAAAAATCTAACTATCTTAAGAAAAGATAAAGAAATTGGTTTATCACGAGATTTTAAAGTATTTATAAGTTTTGATAATTTTCTAAATTTTAATTCTGTAAATATTAAAGATTTGGTTTTTAATATGACGGACTTTAAGATTTATGAGAAAGATATAATCTTTTTTTTTGATCTTTTAAATACAGAACCTAATGAAAACAAAATTACTATTAAAAACAGTAATATTTTTTTTAATAGCAAAGAAGATGAAGTACTTTTCATAAATAGAATATACCAGAGTAAATTTTATTATGATCAAAATAAACTTATGAATATATTGTCTGCAAAAAATAAGATATTTAACATACCTTTTGATATCGAAATTAAAAATGATAAATTTAATAAAAAAATTTTTTCAGAATTTAAATCTAAAAAATTTAGATTATCTGTAACAAATTTATTCGAATATGATGATAAGAATAATTTTGGATTTATGGACGTTTTATTAATTAATAAAAGTACATCTTTTAATTATAAAATTAAAAAAAATTCTCTGAGTTTTATTTCGGACATTAGAAATAATTCATACGATGGAACGATAGATTTTAAACCATTTTATTTTAATGCAAATTTTAATTATGATGGCCTGAGTTCAAAAAATTTGTTTAATAATGATTCAATTATATTTCAAATGATTAAATCTGAATTGTTCAACAATGATAATTTAAATATTTTATTAAATATAAATGTTAAAAATATTGTTAATATTAATGAATTGAATAATCTATTTTTAAAAGTCGCTATAGAAGAAGGTGAAATAAGACTTTCAAACTCAAGTATAAAATGGAAAGATGATTTAGATATCATTTTAAATGAATGCTTAATTGATTATGAAAATGATGAAGTTAAATTAATTGGAGACGTTAAGTTGAAATTTAAAGATATAGATAATTTTTACAGTTCTTATCAAGTAAAAAAAGATCATAGAAAAAAAATTCAAGAAATACAGCTTGATTTTGTTTATAACTTTATTCAGAAAAAAATTAGTTTTGATAATGTGAAAATAGATAATATGTCCAATGAAAAGATAGATGAATTTATAAATCAATTTGATCAGAGAGGTACTAAAGTTTTTAATAAGATAACTTTTAAAAATTTCTTAAACAATTTTTTTGGAATTTACGCTGGGTAGATCATTTTTTTTGGATTAACTATTAAATTATAATCTTTTTCATTTATTAATCCTGATTTAAGCGCCTCTTCTTTTAAAGTAGTATTATTTTTTAAAGCTTTCTTTGCGATCTTCGCTGAATTATCATAGCCAATATGTGGCGCTAAAGCCGTAACCAACATTAAAGAGTTGTTTAAATACTCTTTGATTTTGTTTTTATCTGCTCTCAAGCCCTTAACACAATACATTGAAAAATTTTTAGTACTGTCAGCTAATAAATCTATAGATTGTAAAATGTTATGGGCAATTAAAGGTTTAAAAACATTAAGTTCAAAATGACCATGTGAACCTGCCATAGTTATTCCATTATGGTTTCCAATTACTTTCACACAAACCATTGTCACTGCCTCCGACTGAGTTGGATTTACTTTACCAGGCATTATAGAAGACCCTGGCTCATTAGCTGGAAGAATTAGTTCTCCATAACCAGCTCTTGGACCAGAACCTAAAAATCTTATATCATTTGCAATTTTCATTAAACTTACTGCAGTTGTATTTAAAGTACCTGAAAAGTTGACTATTTCATCATGTGCTGCCAATGCTGAAAATTTATTTTTTGTTGGTTTAAACGGAATTTTTGTTATTTTTTTAATTTCTTTAATAATTTTTTTATCAAAACCTTTTTTAGTATTAATTCCAGTACCTACAGCTGTACCGCCTTGAGCTAAAAAATGAATCTCTTTTAAGGCATTTTTAATTCTATAAATACAATCTTCTATTTGAGATTGATATCCTGAAAATTCCTGTCCTAAAGATAAAGGTGTTGCATCTTGAAGGTGAGTTCTTCCTACCTTAATAATATTTTTGAACTGAGAAATTTTCTTTTTTAAGTCTTTATTCAAAATCTCTAAAGATGGTAGCAATTTATTTTTTGTTTCAATAGCAATCGCTATATGCATAGCAGTTGGAAAAACATCATTTGTAGATTGAGATCTATTTACATGATCATTTGGATGTACAGGTTTTTTTGTCCCTTTTTTTCCACCTAAGATTTCTATAGCTCTATTAGCAATAACCTCATTAACATTCATATTCGTTTGAGTACCAGAACCAGTTTGCCAAACTTTAAGTGGAAAGTGATCATCTAATTTGCCAGATATGACTTCATCGGAAGCTTTAATTATAGCTTTTGAAATATTAGGTAAAATTTGTTTTTCCTTGACATGAACTTTTGCAGCTGCTTTTTTTATTATTGCTATAGATTTTATTAAAATTGGTCTTACTAAAAACTCACCAATATCAAAATATTTTTTTGATCTCTGTGTTGATGCTCCCCAGTATTTATCACTAGGGACATTTATTGATCCAATACTATCAAATTCTTTTCTAAATTTCATTGATCTGATAAAACTATATATATATTAAAAATTTAATAACTTACAGGAGCAAAATGACAAATTTTGAAAAAGTTGGGACTTTTATGAAAACCTTTGGTCAAGAAGTTAAGGAAAAATCATCTTTGGCTTCTGACAAAATTAATAAACTAAGACTCGATCTGATTGAAGAAGAATTAGGAGAATTAAAAGAAGCAATGAAAGATAATGATTTATTAGAGGTTGCCGACGCATTAACTGATATACTTTATGTTACTTATGGTGCCGGACATGCTTTTGGGATTAACCTAGACAAATGTTTTGAAGAAGTTCAGAATTCAAATATGAGTAAACTAGATGCTGCTGGTGAACCAATATATAACGACGTTGGAAAAGTAATGAAAGGCCCTAATTATTTTAAACCAGACTTAAGTAAATTTATTAAATAATTATTAGGGGGCGTTCTGTTGCCAGGTGCCCCGGACCCCGTCTACATAATTAACAAAGTTAATTAAGCAGCAAGTGCGTAACTTTCGTTAGCAATTATAAATTAGCCCGTTACGGTGGAACAATTCCGAACGAAAGAATAGCCTTTAGTCACCCGTCGAATCTAGTTCACCCCCATAAGTTGTAAATGGTGGAGGTGGTGGGTACTGCCCCCACGTCCGCAATGGTTATTACGAAATTCGTTTATCGTCGTAGTTGGCAAGCCAACACTATTAATATAAAAGGAATTACAAGAGATTCAATAACAATCATGAAATTAACCAAAGAGCAATCACAAGAGATCAAAGATCAACAATCTCAACAAAATATAACAAAAAGAGTTTCATCCCCTGAGCTCGAAAAGATTTTATACGAAGCAATACCTGCTCTTGACCATGGTTTTGTAAGAGTAATTGATTACATGGGAGATGATACGTCAATTGTTCAATCAGCAAGAGTTTCTTATGGAAAAGGAACAAAAAAAGTTTCAACCGATGCAGGATTAATAAAATATTTAATGAGACATTGGCATAGCACTCCATTTGAAATGTGCGAAATTAAATATCATGTAAAGCTTCCAATATTTATTGCTCGACAATGGATTAGACACAGAACAGCAAATGTAAATGAATATTCAGCAAGATACTCCATTTTAGATAAAGAATTTTATTTACCCTCACCAGAAAATTTAGCAGCACAATCGTCTAGTAATAGGCAAGGTCGTGGAGATGTTATTGAAGGAGATCAAGCGAAAGAAGTTCTAGAGCTTTTAAAAAATGATGCAGAGAGAACTTATGACAATTATGAGATGATGCTAAATGAAAGATTTGATGGAACAACCATCAATGAAAATAAAAGAGGTTTAGCTAGAGAACTAGCAAGAATGAATTTAACTTTAAATACTTATACCCAATGGTATTGGAAAACAGATTTGCTTAATTTGATGAATTTTTTGAGATTAAGAGCAGATAGCCATGCTCAGTTTGAGATAAGAGTTTACGCTGATATCATGTTAGATACTGTTAAAAAATGGGTTCCAATTACTTATGATGCATTTATGGATTATAGAGTTGGAGGAACAGAGGTTTCAGCAAAAGGTAAAATAATAATTCAAAAATTAATTAAAGGTGAAAATGTTAACTTAGATGACTCAGGTCTTTCTAAAAGAGAATGGAATGAACTTATGACTTCTTTAGATCTTAAAGATAAGTTGATTTAATTTTGTTAGCTAAATCTAAATATATCTTTGAAATTTCGTGATTAGGATTAGTCTCAACGATGGGTTTTCCCTCATCTCCACATTTTCCAACTTCAGGATTAATTGGAATTTCACCCAAAAATTCCTTCTGAAATTCTTCTGCAGTTTTCTTAACACCTCCTTCACCAAAAATTTTATATTTTTTTTTATCATCTCCAATGAAATAACTCATATTATCAACCAGACCTAAAATCTTTACACCTAATTTATCAAACATTTTAATTCCTCTTTTAACATCTAAAAGTGCTACTTCTTGAGGTGTAGAAACAATAATTGCTCCATCCATTTTAATATCTTGTGAAAATGTCAATTGAGTATCACCAGTACCTGGGGGCATATCAACTATTATGAAATCTAAATCTTTCCAATTTACTTTTTGGGTAAAAGTTTTTATTGCACTTGTTACCATTGGTCCTCGCCATATCATAGGAGTTTGTTGGTCAGTCAAAAAACCAATAGACATACATTGGATATCATATTTATTTATTGGTTCTAATTTTTGTCCATCACTTTTAGGTTTCTCATTAATATTAAACATTTTTGGTATTGAAGGACCATAGATATCCGCATCTAACAAGCCAACTTTGCATCCCTTATTTTTAAGAGCTAAAGCTAAATTGGTTGCAAAAGTAGATTTTCCAACACCTCCTTTTGCGCTTGAAATCGCAATGGTAAACTTTGTTCCCTGAATTGGGTTTTTCTCAGGTGATTTTCCACTCAATTTTTTTCGCATTGCGTCACTTAATTCTGGTTTTTCCTTCGGCATAACTAGATCTTAACTTGTTTTTCGGGATAAAGACATTATATAGATTGACATATGTCAGATGATTTTCAACAAAGAGGAGGAAGTCCTTGGGGAACACCTCCCGGGGGAGGAAGCGGTAATGGTTCAGGAAGAGGCCCAACACCTCCAGATGTTGAAAAAATTATTAGAGAATTTCAAGAAAAAATTAAAAAATTTTTGCCGGGTGGTAGTTCCTCTGGTGGAAAACAAGCCATTTTAGTATTAATCATTTTAGGTTTTGTTTGGTTGGCAAGTGGTCTTTATAGAGTTTTACCTGACGAGCAAGGAGTTGTTTTAAGATTTGGAAAATTTATAAAAACTACTCAACCTGGATTAAATTATCATATTCCATTTCCAGTAGAGTCTGTTTTGACACCAAAAGTAACAAAAGTTAACAGAATTGATATCGGTTTTAGGTCAGAAAGAGATAGTGGTTTTTCTTCATCTGGGGGAGTAGCAGATGTTCCACAAGAAAGCTTAATGTTAACCGGTGATGAAAACATTGTTAACATCGATTTTTCAGTTTTTTGGGTAATTAAAGATGCTGGAAATTTCCTATTTAAAATTCAAGATCCTGAAGGAACTGTAAAAGCTGCAGCAGAGACGGCTATGAGAGAAGTTATTGCAAGATCAGATATTCAGCCTATTTTAACAGAAGGAAGGTCTTTGATAGAGACTGACACTCAAGAAATAATTCAAAAAATTTTAGACGAATACACAAGTGGTATTCAAATAACTCAAGTTCAAACTCAAAAAGCTGACCCACCAGATCAAGTTATTGATGCATTTAGAGATGTGCAAGCTGCAAGGGCAGACATGGAAAGATCAAAAAACGAGGCTGAAGCTTATGCAAATGATGTTATACCAAGAGCCCGAGGAGAAGCAGAAAAAATTTTACAAGCCGCTGAAGCTTATAAGAAAGAAGTTGTAGCTAAAGCCGAAGGTGAAGCGAGCAGATTCTTAGCAATTTATAACGAATATAGAAATGCAAAATCTGTAACACAAGAAAGAATGTATTTAGAAACAATGGAAAAAGTTTTAGCAGACATAGATAAGGTGATTATTGAGAAAAATGCAGGTTCAGGAGTAGTTCCTTATCTTCCATTACCAGAATTAAGCAAAAAGAAAGCAACTAATTAAAATGAATATGGGAAAAATTATAGCTGGGATAATAGTTGCAATTGCTGCAACATTATTTTTTTCAATCTTTATAGTCAAAGAAGTTAATCAAGCTATCGTTCTTCAGTTTGGTGATCCTAAAAGAATAATCTCAAAACCAGGATTAAATTTTAAAATTCCATTTATCCAGAATGTAGTTTTTTTGGATAAAAGAATTTTAAATTTAGATACTCCACCAGAGGAAGTAATTGCATCTGATCAAAAAAGATTAATTGTAGATGCTTTTGCAAGATTTCAAATAATTGATCCTCTTAAGTTTTATATTTCTGTTGGAAACGAAAGAGTTGCAAGATCAAGATTAGCAACGATTATAAACTCAAGAATAAGAAATGTTTTAGGTCAACAAGAGCTTCAAACACTCTTATCAGAGGACAGAACTAAACAAATGGCTTTAATTCAAGAGGGTGTAAATAATGAAGCTGAAAATTTTGGAATTAAAATCAATGATGTGAGAATAAAAAGAGCTGACCTTCCCCAAGCAAACAGTGATGCAATTTTCAGAAGAATGCAAACTGAAAGGGAAAGAGAAGCAAAAGAATTTAGAGCAAGAGGTGCAGAGATGGCAGTAACTATCACGTCGACTGCAGATAAAGAAGTAACAGTTATTTTAGCTGAGGCTCAAAAGAAATCTGAAATCATGAAAGGTGAAGGAGATGGTAAAAGAAATAATATCTTTGCTGGTGCTTTTGGACAGGATCCAGAATTCTTTGCATTTTACAGAGCAATGCAAGCTTATGAAAAAGCTTTAATTGGGGGAGAAACTTCACTAATATTATCGCCTGATAGTGAGTTTTTTAAATTTTTTGGAAATATAAAACCTAAATCAAATTAATCTTTAATGAGGGAATTGATCATTGCTTTTGGTCTGTTCTTATTTATTGAGGGAATTTTATATGCCTTATTTCCATCAAAAATGAAAAATATGTTAAAAAAACTTGAGTTAATTAAAGACAATCAGTTAAGGATTGGTGGGTTAATTTTTGTGTTAATAGGATTTATTATTATTTACATTGTTAAAAACTAATATGACTAAAATTAAAACATTTTTTTTTATAATTATACTATTTTTAAACTTTCCTTTAGTTGCTTATTCCCATGATATTCCAAATTCTTTTGCTGATTTAGCTGAAAAATTAATGCCATCAGTAGTTAATATCGCTACTACTCAAACTGTAGTTACTAAAAGTAATCCTTTCCCAAATTTTCAGTTTCCCCCTGGATCACCCTTTGAAGACATGTTTAAAGAATTTGGAACACCACAAGAGAGACAATCTTCAGCCCTAGGCTCAGGATTTATTATTGATGAAAAAGGAATAGTAATAACAAATAATCATGTAATCGATGGTGCTGAAGATATTGTAGTTCAAGTTAATGGAGACAAAGATTTTAAAGCAAAAGTTATAGGTGCTGACCCATTATCTGATATTGCTGTTTTACAAATAGAAGCAACAGAAAAGTTTATCCCAGTTAAGTTTGGAGACTCTGATAAAGCAAGAATAGGGGATGAGGTAATTGCAATAGGAAATCCATTTGGTTTAGGTGGAACTGTCACATCAGGAATTATTTCTGCAAGAAATAGAAATTTAGGAGGAACGTTAGCAAGATATGAGGATTATATTCAGACCGACGCATCAATTAACACTGGTAATTCAGGTGGACCATTATTTGATTTGAATGGTGATGTAATTGGAATCAACACTGCAATTTTAGGTCGAAGTGGAAATGTAGGAATTGGTTTTGCTATACCATCAAACAGTGCTGAAATTGTAATTGATCAATTAATTAAATTTGGTGAAACTAAGCGAGGATGGTTAGGAGTTAGAATACAGGATGTCACAAGAGAAATTGCGGATATCGAAAAGTTAGATAAAGCAAGAGGAGCGCTAGTAGCTAGTGTTGCTCAAAATAGTCCATCAAAAAAAGCAGGTATAAAAGCAGGGGATATAATTCTTGAATTCAATGGAGAAAAAATTAAAGAAATGAAAGAGCTCCCAATCATAGTTGCAAAAACTAAGGTTGGAAAAAAAGTAAAAGTTAAAATTTGGAGAAATAAAAGAGAAATTATCAAAACTGTAACACTAGGTAGATTGGAAACTTCTGAAGAATTTAAAGTTACAGAAAAAAATGAACCACAAAAAGAATTAGAAATTAAAAATTTAAAAATATTTGTTAGAGAATTGACTAATGAGGACATAAAAAATAGAAAGTTACCAAATCAAACTACAGGTCTTGTAATAACTCAAATTAAAAATGACAGTCCTTTGATTAACACTATAGAAATTGACAGTATAATTTTAGAAGCTCAAAAGAAAAAAATTAAATCTGTTAACGATTTAAAACAGACTTTAGAAAAAGTATTAAGCAGTAACCAAAAAACTGTATTATTAGTTATTTTTAATAAAGAAAATCAAAGAAGATATATTGGTGTAAAATTAGACTAAGATATGGATTTTAAATCCAAAATTATTTTGATCTATGGTCCCACAGCCTCTGGAAAATCAAAACTTGCAATCCAAATTGCAAAAAAAATAAATGGAGAAATAATTAATGCAGATAGTATGCAGGTTTATAAGGAATTAAAAATTTTATCAGCAAGACCTCATAAAAAAGAATACAAAAAAATCAAACATCATTTATATGGATTTCAAAGTGTAAAAAAAAATTTTTCTACAGGTGATTGGTTAAAGTTAGTTAACAAAAAAATATCTGATTTAAAAAAAAGAAAAAAAACCCCTATTCTTGTTGGAGGAACAGGTCTATATTTTAAAAGTTTAACTGAAGGTCTGGTTAATATTCCAAATATTCCAATAAGATTTAGAAAAGAAATAAGGTCTTTGCACAAAAAATTAGGAGCAAAAAAATTTTTTTCTAAATTAAAAAAATTAGATCCTCAAATCAAAAATCAAATTAATTCTTCTGATACTCAAAGATCAATAAGAGCTTATGAAGTTAAGTTATTTACTAAAAGATCTATTTATGATTGGTTTAAAAAAACAAAATCAAATTACCAGCAGATAGATTTTTACAAAATTTATATTGATTTTCCAAAGAATGAGTTATTACTGAGGATAAAACAAAGAGCTCAAGAAATGATCAAAAAAGGTGTTATTTCAGAGGTTAAAAAATTCAATAGTATTAAAGTTCGTGAAGACAGAACATCTACTAAAGCCATTGGGATTAACGAAGTGAACGAATATCTCCAAAAAAAAATTGAAATTAATGAAGTTATTGAGAAAATATCAATAAAGACAAGGCAATATGCTAAAAGACAAAGAACTTGGGCAACTAGCAACATGCAAAATTGGATTAAATTGAATCCAAATGAGTTAAATAAATTTTTAAAAAAATTTTAGATATCCTTCACTTAGTCTTGACCAATTAGCACAACTTCAGCTAGATTGGATAAATGTCTAAATTATATTCAGGAGCAGAAATAGTATTCAAATGTCTTGAGGACCAAGATGTTAAATTTATTTTTGGATATCCAGGGGGTGCAGTTTTACCAATTTACGATGAATTAAAGAATCATTCTTCTATTAAACATATTTTGGTTCGACATGAACAAGGAGCGGGTCATGCAGCAGAAGGTTATGCAAGATCATCCGGAAAACCTGGAGTAGTTTTAGTTACTTCAGGACCAGGTGCAACAAACGTTGTTACCGCTCTGACAGATGCATATATGGACTCAGTCCCCTTGGTATGTATTTCAGGACAAGTACCTACTCACTTGATTGGAACAGATGCTTTTCAAGAGTGTGATACAACTGGAATAACTAGACCTTGTACAAAACATAATTGGTTAGTTAAAGATGTTAAAGATTTATCAAAAGTTTTGCATGAAGCATTTAAAGTTGCCACAACAGGAAGACCAGGACCGGTACTGGTTGATATTCCTAAGGACATTCAGTTTGCTTTAGCAAATTATTCTAAACCAAAAAAAGAAAAAAAAATTAATGAAAAGGTGCATAATAAATTTTCACAAAATGAAATAGATAAATTAATAGATTTAATTTCTAAATCAAAGAGGCCTGTAATTTATACTGGAGGAGGAGTTATTAACTCTGGACCAAAAGCAAGTGAAGCGTTAAGAGAGTTCGTAAGGTTAATTGGTTTTCCAATTACATCAACGCTACAAGGTTTAGGTGCATTTCCAGGTGATGATAATCAATTTATTGGTATGCTCGGTATGCATGGAACTTACGAGGCAAACAATGCAATGCATGATTGTGATCTTTTAATAAATATTGGAGCAAGATTTGATGATAGAATTACCGGTAAGATAGATGAGTTTTCACCTAATTCAAAAAAAGTGCATATAGATATTGATCCATCATCAATCAATAAGATTATAAAAGTTGACTTAGCTATTGTTGGAGATGTTAATGAAGTTCTTAAATCAGTAATAAAAAAAATTAATAAAAAACAGAATGGTTTTAAAACTTCAAATAAGCAAAAAACATCTAAGTGGTGGGAACAAATCCAAAAGTGGAGATCAAAAGACTCCTTAGGTTTTGTTAATAGCGAACAAACCATAAAACCTCAACATGCGGTACAAAGGTTATATGAGCTTACTAAGAACCAAGACACTTTTATTACTACTGAAGTTGGACAGCATCAGATGTGGGCTGCACAACATTATAAATTTAATAAACCAAATAGATGGATGACGTCAGGTGGACTCGGGACTATGGGCTATGGTCTTCCTGCAGCTGTGGGAGTTCAAATTGCTCATCCAGATAAACTTGTTGTAGACATAGCTGGAGAAGCATCAGTTCTGATGACTATGCAAGAAATGTCTACCGCAGTTCAATATAATTTACCTATAAAAATTTTTGTTTTAAATAATCAGTACATGGGAATGGTAAGACAATGGCAAGAATTACTTCATGAAAAAAATTATTCAGAAAGCTACTCAGAAGCATTACCAGATTTTGTTAAATTAGCAGAAGCTTATGGATGTAAGGGTATTAAAGTCCAAAAACCATCTGAATTAGATGATAAGATTAAAGAAATGCTTAATCATAAAGGTCCGGTTATATTTGATTGCCAAGTTGATCCTAACGAAAATTGTTTCCCAATGATACCATCAGGGAAACCACATAATCAGATGATTTTAGGACCTAACGATAAGAAAGAAAATAAGATCACAGGAAAAGGAAAAGCTTTAGTTTAATGGCAAATCCAAAATCAGCATATAGTGTTCCTACTAAAAAAGGTAAATCTGACACCCATATCATTGTTGTTTGGGTAGATAATGAGGCGGGTGTTTTAGCAAGAGTAGTAGGTTTATTTTCAGGAAGAGGATATAACATCGAGTCTTTAGCTGTGGCAGAAGTCGATGCATCAAAAAATATTTCACGAATTACTATTGTTACAACTGGAACTCCTGAAGTAATAGATCAAATCAAATTACAATTAAAAAAATTAGTACCGGTCCATAAAGTGGCTGATTTTAAAAGAGAGGATAAAAAAGTAATATTTAAAGAAATGGCATTATTAAAGGTTGTTGGAAATAAGAAAAAGATAGAAAAAACACTTAAAGCATGTAAAAGCTTCAACCCAGTAGTACTTGATAAAACAAAACAATCAGTTGTTATCCAAATAACTGCATTAAGAAGAGAGATTGATAAAATGGGAAAAAAATTAAAAAATCTTGGTTTAACTAGCACATCTAGAACAGGCGCAATAGCAATGACAAGAGGTGCTGAAATTTTTAAATAAATAAATTAGGAGATACAAAATGAAAATGTTTTATGAAAAAGATACTGATAAAAATCTGATCAAAGATAAAAAAATTGCTATCTTTGGATATGGCAGTCAAGGACATGCTCACGCTTTAAATCTTAAAGATAGTGGGGTCAAAGATGTTGTGGTAGCTTTAAGAGATGGTTCATCAAGTATTCCAAAAGCAGAGTCCAAAGGTTTAAAAGTAATGAATTTATCTGATGCTGCAGCTTGGGCAGATGTCGTTATGATTTTAACTCCTGATGAGTTACAAGCTCAAATTTACAAAAATCATATTGAGCAAAGAGCTAAAGCAGGAACAAGTATAGCTTTTGCACATGGTTTAAATGTTCATTATGATTTGATTAAGGCCAGAAAAGATCTGGATGTATTCATGGTTGCCCCTAAGGGTCCAGGACATTTAGTTAGAAGTGAATTTGAAAAAGGTGGAGGAGTTCCTTGTTTGTTTGCAGTTCATCAAAATGGTTCAGGAAAAGCAAGAGATTTAGCAATGTCATATGCATCAGCAATCGGCGGAGGAAGATCTGGTATTATAGAAACTACTTTCAAAGACGAAGTTGAAACAGATTTATTTGGTGAACAAACTGTTTTATGTGGTGGTTTAGTCGAATTAATGAAAAATGGTTATGAAACATTAGTTGAAGCAGGATATGAACCTGAGATGGCATACTTTGAAACTGTTCATGAGGTAAAATTAATTGTAGATCTAATTTATGAGGGTGGAATAGCAAATATGAATTATTCTATCTCAAACACCGCTGAGTATGGTGAATATCAATCTGGTCCAAAAATTATCAATAAAGAAGAAACAAAGAAAAGAATGAAAGAAGTTCTATCCGAAATACAAACAGGAAAATTTACTAAAGAATGGATGGATGAATGCAAAAATGGTCAAAAAAATTTCTTAGCAACTAGAGCAAAATTAGCAGAACATCCTGTTGAAAAAATTGGCACAAAATTGAGAGCAATGATGCCATGGATAACAAAGAAAAAACTTGTAGATACTGATAAAAATTAATTAAATTATTAATATGGAAAAGTTACAAAATTTAACAAAATCTGACTTAAATTTTTTTGTAAATCAAAATATCCAAATAGATTTACCAGGTTTTGTTTTAAGCCTAATTTGTGCAGCAATATTAAGTTTTTTAGTGCAATTATTTTATATAAGATATTCATCAACATTATCTAATAGAACAGAGTTTTCAAAAAATTTTGTAATTTTAGGAGTAGCAACTTGTATTGTTATTATGATCGTAAAAAGTTCATTGGCACTATCTTTAGGTTTAGTAGGGGCTTTATCAATAGTTAGGTTTAGAGCTGCAATAAAAGAACCTGAAGAATTAGTTTATCTTTTTTTGATTATTGCAACTGGGCTAGGATGTGGGGCAAATCAATTGGCAATAACTATTGTTGGAATATTTTTCTCCTTAACAATTATTATGATTTATTCAGGATATTTAAAAAAATCTAAAAAAAACATCGAAGAAAAAATTAATTTAGGGATAATTATTGAACAAAATATCAATGACACTCAAATAGACAATCTAATATCTGATATTAAAAAAATATCTAAAGAAATGAAATTTATATCGATGTCTAGAAGTAATGACAGCACAACAATAAATATAGATTTAAAACCAAAAAAATTTGAAAACTTAACTTCTTTGTCAGGTAAAATAAAAAAGAAATTTTCAAGCTCAAAAGTTATATTGGCATATAATGACGATTTATCACTATGATAATAAAAAAATGGAAGAAAAAAAAAGAAAAAAGTTTTTTTTCTTTTAACAAGTTTCTTTATCTTTATTTTTTTTCTTCGGTAATTATAGGAATGTTTATTTTTATAGCTATCTTAAAGTCTCAAACTTTCACAGAAACTAAAGAAAAGTATTTAGATTATTTTTCAAAAGGTGGTAGACTCGAATACATATATTTACCTTCTATAGCAATAAAAGCTTTTAAAAGTAATTTTTATAAAATTGATAAAGTTGAATTAGAAATAACATTTGAAGATATGTTGATGCTTGAAAATGTGAGAAAGAAAGCAATATTGGTTGGTACAGATGCTGCCTTGCCAGATTCTAGTCAAATGCCAAATGTAAAAACAAATATTATTTTTAAAGATAAAAAATATAGAGGAGATATAAGATTAAAAGGAGATAGAAAAATACATTATGTTGATAAAAAAAAATCATCATATAAAATAGATTTAGACAAAGATCAATACATCTTAGGTATTAAAAAATTTTCTATACAAAAACCTAGAGCACGAAACTATGTTCATGAGTGGATATTTCATGAGCTAGCTGCAGATTTTAATATTATTAAAATTAAATATGAGTTTGTTGATTTGGTTATTAATGGAGAAAAAAAAGGGCTTTATGTTATTGAAGAAGGTTTTGGAAAAGAACTAATAGAGAGAAATGAAAGAAGAAATGGACCAATCTTTGGATTAGATGAAAATATTTATGCAGGTTATGATGATCAAGTTTGGGAAATATATAATAAGAAATATTGGAATAAAGATGAAAATCTACCTTTAGTAAAAATAGCTTCACAAAAGTTAACAGATTTTTTTGAGGATAAAATTGAATTAGAGAAAGTTTTTGATCTTGAAAAATGGGCAGCCTTTTTTGCAGTAATGGATCTGAGTCAGAATTACCATGGAGCTTTTTTAAAAAGTGTTAAGTTTTATTATAATCCTCTTAATGGTTTATTTGAACCTATACCATTCGATGGTCATAGAATGAAACATAACTATCACAAATATCATTTAAATTATGACAATAGTCTTTTAATTGATTATGTAGAAGACTCTTTAAAAAATAAATCTGAACAGTTTTCTTGGATCCAAAAATTTTTTTATAAGAATAATAAAATAAATCAGGATTTTTATGGTTTATATTTAGATAATTTAAATATAATTAGCTCCGATAACTATATTGATAAATTTCTTTCTACAAATTTGAAAGAAATAGAAAAAATTAACTCACATATTTATGCTGATTATTTTTATTTTGATAATATTTCAGATTATGGTGTTGGATTATATTATTTTTTATTAGATGATTTTAAACATCAAGCAAATAATATTAAAGATAAGTTAAAAATACAGAGAAAAACTCAAGTTCTAAAAAAAAATGATTCAAAATTTTTAATAAAAAATTATTATAAAAATTATGGACTTTTTTTTGTTGATAAATTTTTATGCAGTAAAAATGATCAAAAGTTTGAAATAAAAATTAATAAAAGTTTAAACAATTTTTCAGATACAATTGTAGAATTACCTCAAAAATTGAACAGAAATTTAAAGTGTAACCATGTCAAATTAACTAATAAGCACAATAATAATTCAATATTATTAAAAATAGATCATATAAACTCTAAGTACGATTATGACCTATTTAAACAATATGACCCACAAATAATTAAAAAATATTTTGTAAAAAAAGGTACAAATTTTTATTTAATAGAGGATGAAATTAACATTGATCAAAATTTATATATTCCTAATGGATTTAAATTTTTTGTAAAACCTGGCCAAAAAATAATTTTAACAAACAATTCTTTTATTATTTCAAATTCTCCATGGATTATTGGTGGCGAAGGAAAAAAAACAATTATTACAGGAGAAAAAAATAATTTTGGTGGCGGAATGTATATTGGTGAGACAAGTAAGTTGTCTAGAATACAAAATACAGAATTTTCTTATTTAACTGGAAACAAACATAGTTCTGAATTTTTAGTTTTAGGATCAATCAATTTTCATGACACAAGTGTAGATATAAAAAATGTAAATTTTAACAATATTTTTTCTGAGGACGCAATTAATATCTTTAGGTCCAAATTTAAAATCCAAAATGGTATTTATTCAAATATTGCATCTGATGCTATTGATATAGATTTTAGCGACGGGGAAATTAAAGATATTAAATTTAAGAATATTAAAAATGATGCAATAGATTTTTCTGGCTCAAATGCAATTGTAAATAACTGTTATTTTGATAATGTATACGATAAAATAATAAGTGTTGGCGAAAAATCAAAAGTAAATATATCTGAAATAAAAGCTATTAATTCTTTTGTTGGAATAGTTAGCAAAGATGGTTCTAGAGTATATACTAATAATATAAGTTTTGATGATGTTAAAATTCCTTTTGCCGCCTATCAAAAAAAGAAAGAATATAATCACGGTGTTTTAATTGCAAAAAATTCTAATTTTCATGATTTTTTCATCAAATGGATTAAAGATAAAAAATCTAAAATGACAATCAATAATAAGTTAGTTGAAAAAGAAACAAAAAAAATTCTTCCAATAATTTATGAAAAAAAACTCTTTTTATTAAATCAATAATTTAATGCAAAATAAAATAAATAGATTTGAGAGAAAGTGGATATTTAAAAGTGAAAATCATTTAGCTTTAATTAATACTTTATTAAGATCAGAATTTTTTTTTACAAATCAATATCCTCAAAGAAAAGTAAATTCAATTTATTTTGATGATGATAATTTTTCTTCAATTAAAGAAAATTTAGATGGAGTTAGTAATAAAAGAAAAATAAGAATCAGATGGTATGGAGTAGAAAAAAAATTAATAAAACCCCAACTCGAGATAAAAGGTAAAAAAGGATCCGAAACAAGAAAGAGAAACTATTCAATTAATGAATTAAGTAATCTAAAATTTTCTGATTTAAAAAACATAGAAAAAATAAAAAATTTAGTAAATGTTAAAATTCAATTAAAAAAGATAATTTATCCTGTTTTATCTACTCATTATGATAGACAATACTTTATATCTAACAATAACAAAATAAGAGCAACAGTTGATTATAATATACAAAGCGTTTATTTAAAAAATATAAGCCAAATGAATATTGTAAAAAATTTTTCTAAAGTTTGTATATTGGAACTTAAATATCCTACAAAGTTAGATCGATATGTGAGAGAAAAACTTAAAAATATTACACTTCGTTTGTCAAAAAATTCAAAGTTTGTTAATTCTGCATTCCAGACACCTAGATTTTTTTCTTAAAATTAAGTTTTATTTTGCAATCTAGGCGAGTCGATAGTGATAAGAGTTAATTTAAAATAGACCCAAAAAGATCAGTTTAAAAAAAATTATTTTAACATTTATTTTGCAATATCACTTATAGATTGTATTATAGTTTTCAATAAAATTTTAAATATGAGCGAAAAAGATAAAGTTTTCATTTTTGACACAACAATGAGAGATGGTGAACAATCACCAGGCGCCTCTATGAGTGTAGAGGAAAAAATTCAAATTTCTAGAGTGTTTGATGAAATGGGAATTGATATAATTGAGGCTGGTTTCCCCGTTTCTTCTCCAGGAGATTTTGAAGCAGTAAGTGCTATAAGTAAAAGTGTTAAAAATTCTATTCCATGTGGACTAGCCAGAGCTACAAAAAAAGATATAGATGCATGTCATGAATCATTAAAATTTGCAAAAAGATTTAGAATTCATACTTTTATCTCAACAAGCCCTGTTCATATGAAACATAAACTTAATATGACTAATGAACAAGTGTTGGGCGCAATAAAAGAAAGTGTAACCTATGCAAGAAAATTTACAGATGATGTAGAATGGTCTTGTGAGGATGGCACAAGAACTGATTTAGATTTCATGTACAAGACTATTGAGTTAGCAATTAAATGTGGTGCAAAGACTATTAACATCCCAGACACTGTTGGTTATTCAATTCCAGAAGAATTTGCTAGAACCATTACTTCAATTAAGAATAATGTTCCAAATATTGATAAAGCAATTATTTCTGCTCATTGTCATAACGACTTAGGATTAGCAGTTGCAAACGCGTTGTCAGGTTTGTCCGCTGGAGTAAGACAAATAGAATGCACTATAAATGGAATAGGCGAGCGTGCAGGTAATGCCGCCTTAGAAGAAATTGTAATGGCGATAAAAACTAGGGATGATTTACTGCCATATGAGACTGGTATTAAAACAGAATTAATTAGTAAAGCTTCAAAAATTGTATCTAATGCCACAGGATTTCCTGTTCAATTTAACAAAGCTATTGTTGGAAAAAATGCTTTTGCGCATGAATCAGGAATTCATCAAGATGGTATGTTAAAAAATAGAGAAACATATGAAATAATGACACCAGAAAGTGTTGGAGTTAAAAAAACATCTTTAGTAATGGGCAAACACTCTGGAAGACATGCTTTTAAGGATAAGCTAAGTGACTTAGGTTACACAGATGTTACTGACGATGTGGTTCAAGCTGCATTCGGAAAATTTAAAATTTTAGCAGATAAAAAGAAACATATTTATGATGAAGATATTGTTGCATTAGTTGATGATAGTTTAATAATTGATAATAAGATTAATGCAATAAATTTAAAATCCTTAAAAGTTTTTGCTGGAACAGGTGAGCCACAAAGGGCAGATATGACACTAGATGTCTTTGGAGAAATTAAAACAACTTCACAAACAGGTGATGGCCCAGTTGATGCTATCTTTAAATGTATTAAAGATTTATATCCACATGACGTAAAATTGTCTCTTTATCAAGTTCATGCTGTTACTGAGGGAACAGATGCACAAGCCACTGTAAGTGTAAAAATCGAGGAAAATGACAGAACTACAGTTGGACAATCTGCTGATACTGATACTTTAGTAGCCTCTGCAAATGCATATTTAAATGCTCTAAATAAAATGTTAATTAAAAGAGAAAAGAAATCTTTGTATAAAAATATTGAACTAAAAAAAATTAAGGGAGGTGTATAATGGGAATTTTTGAAAGTTTAAAAAAGGTTTGGAGCCAAGATATGGCTATCGATTTAGGTACAGCTAACACTCTAGTAGTTGTTAAAGGTCAAGGTGTGGTTTTAAATGAACCTTCTGTAGTTGCTATAGTTGATCAAGGAGGAAAAAAGCAAGTTTTAGCAGTTGGAGATGAGGCAAAAACTATGTTGGGAAGAACCCCAGGAAATATTCAAGCGATAAGACCTTTGCGAGATGGAGTAATTGCTGATTTCATAGTCACAGAGGAAATGATTAAGCATTTTATTAAAAAGGTCCACAAAGGTAGAAATTTTGCTAATCCAAGAATACTAATATGTGTCCCAACTGGTTCAACACCTGTTGAAAGAAAAGCAATCCAAGATAGCGCGCTTGCTGCTGGAGCTAGAAGAGTTCAGTTAATTGAAGAACCAATTGCAGCAGCGATTGGAGCAAATCTTCCAATATCTGAAGCGACTGGTTCTATGGTAGTTGATATAGGTGGTGGAACTAGTGAAATTGCAGTGATGTCTTTAGGTGGATTAGTTTATTCAAAATCCTTAAGAGTTGCTGGCGACGCTATGGATGCTGCAATGGTAAATTATATGAGAAAAGAATATAATTTGATGATTGGTGATAGCACTGCTGAAAAGATAAAAAAAGAGATCGGTACTGCGATACCTTCCAATAATAATACTTACGCGGTTAAAGGTAGGGATTTAAGATCTGGAACACCCAAGGAAGTGAATATTACAGAGGAAGATACTGCTGAGGCACTTAATGGAATTCTTAGAGATATGGTAAATGGAATTAAAGATGCGTTAGAGAGTACACCACCCGAATTATCTGCAGACTTAGTTGATATGGGGCTTACCTTGACTGGAGGAGGAGCTTTATTAAAAAATATTGATAAAAGATTTTCTAAAGAAACAGGTTTACCAGTTCATATAGCAGATGATCCTTTATCATGCGTAGCGATTGGCACTGGTAAGGCTTTAGATCAAGAACAAACATTCTCTACTATGTTGACTGAATACTAAGTGCAATGGCCTCAAGCAGAGATGATTTTATAATAGCAATCCGATCTGCTTTTCTAAAAAAAAGTACCCAACAAAAATTTTCATTATTATCACTAGTATTTGTTTCATTATTTACTCTTATTTTATCAAGTTATGATTTTCGAATAATAAAATATATCAAAATAGGCATAAGTGAAATTGTCTATAGATCCTCATTTATTGTTTCTATACCAGAAAACTTTATCAAAAATTCTTTTATTGAAATAAGTGATTACTCAACTTTTTATAGCGATTATAAAAAAAATAAGAAAGAGTTAAATAGTCTAAAATCTAATTATGTTTCAAGCGAAATAATTCAGAATGAAAATAAAGAATTAAAAGAGTTAATCAATGATTATGTTTCTAGTTCAAACAAAGTTTTAGCAAAAATAATTGTTGACCATAAAAGCCCATTTTTAAAAAGTATAATTATAAACAAGGGAAGCAAGGATAATATTAAAATAGGTACCAATATATATGATCAATCTTATTTAGTTGGTAGAGTAATTGAAGTTAACTTTAAAACATCTAGGGTATTATTGTTATCAGACTTAAATTCTAATGTTCCAGCCACAATTGCACCTCAAAATATACAGGCAATTATAAGAGGTAATGGAACTGAATACGGTCAATTGAAATATATTAAAGAGGGTATCTTCGATAAATTCACAGTGGATAGTATTGTTTATACCTCAGGGACTGGGGATATATTTAAAAGTGGTACTCCAATAGGTAAATTAAAGATAATAAAAGAAAACAAAAACCCAGATTATTTGGTAGAGTTTTATAGTGATTTTTCTCAGCTAAAATACGTATTTGCTGAGATAGAGTTTAAAAACGAAACACAAAAGTCAAACCAGGATACTCTGGAATTTAATAACGAAATTAAAAGTACTGTAGACACAAAAATAAAGATTCTAGAGGACGAATTAAAGATTATTGAAGAGAGTAACTCTAAGTTTCTTATAGAAAATGAAAAATTAAAAGTACAAATTAATTCATTAAATAATGATCTTTCAAATTTCGAAAAAAAAAACTTAGACCAAAAAAAAATCATTGATAAGTTAAGCACAGATGAAGATGAATTAAAATTTTTAAGATTAAATTTACAACACAGTCATAAATGTAGAAAAACGATCTTTAATATTAAAGGTTTTCTAGTAAATACTCCAGAATACAAAGAATGTATTTTGAGCAAAGGTAAGAATTAATGACTATTTTAAAACAAAAGGGATTTTATTATAAATTATATTCTTGTTTACCAATCATTTTATTATTTATATCTGTATTGAACGAATTTGACTTCAATTATTTAAATTTGAAATTTTTTTCATTTAATTTTCCTTTTATTCTTATTTTTTTCTTTACTCTAAAAGATGTTAAGAACTTTGATTATTCATTAGTTTTCATTGCAGGGTTAATAAATGATACTGTGGTTGGGTTACCTTTGGGTATTAGCAGCTTTTCTTATATAATAATATGTATCGCCACATCTTATTTTAGAAACATAACAATAAGACCAAATCTAACAAAAGATTGGTTCTTTTTTTTATTCATAATCAGTCTAATTAATTCTATTAATTATACTATTCTAACTTTATTCTTTTCCTATGATATTTTGTTATGGAGTTATTTAGTTAATACTTTCTTTACTTTTTTATTCTACTTAATTTTTTTAACTATCTTTAGATATTATATCAAGGGCTTAAATGATTAACTCCTCAAGTGATAATGTAAAAAAACTTAATTCAATAAATAGACGAATGTTTATTATTGGATCTTGTAAATTCTTTATTATGATTGGCTTAATTAGTAGATTATTTTTTCTACAAGTTAAAGAGAATAAAAAATATTTAACCCTTTCAGATAAAAATAGAATTAGAGAATGGAAGTTAGCTCCAGTAAGAGGTGAATTTCATGATTATTTTGGAAACATCATAGCAGGCAATTTTGAGGCCTATCAACTCCACATAATTCCAGAAGAGGTAGAAGATTTTAGATATGTAATTTATCGATTAAAAGATTTATTAGAATTATCTGAAAGGGATTTTAAAAAGATAATAAAAAAAAAGAATGAAATCAAACCATGGGAGACATTAATAGTTTCTGATAATCTAGATTGGATCAAATTTTCTAAAATTAATAACCAATTATATGATTTAAATGGAGTAAAGCCTGTGATTTCAATTTCTAGAAATTACCCTTATAAAGAAATTTATACTCATGTATTGGGTTATGTGAGCCAAGCTAATGAAATGGATATAGAAAAATCAGAGTCAATCAAAAAAAATTTTGTTCCAGGTCTTAAAGTTGGAAAGGTAGGACTTGAAAAATCTTTTGAAAAAAAGTTGATAGGTTCTAATGATATTGAGAGATATGAAGTAAATGCTTACGGCAGAAGAATAAGCCAATTAGAATTTCAAAAAGGAAAAAAGGGACAAAATCTAAAATTAACTTTAGATACAGAAGTTCAACAATTAGCTAATGAATTATTAAAAGAAAAGTCTGGTTCAATTTGTGTAATGGATATTTATACAGGGTCTATAATTGCAATGCATTCATCGCCATCATTTGATCCTAATCATTTTGTTTTTGGAATAAGTCAAGATGATTGGCAAGTTATTCGAAATAACCCAATGAAACCATTAGTAAACAAAACTTTACAGGGTACTTATTCACCAGGATCAACAATTAAACCAATAGTAGCTTTATCTGCTTTGGAAAATGGGATTATTGATACTAATTTTACTGTTAAATGCACAGGGAAAACAGAAATGTACGATCAAACTTATCATTGTTGGAAAAAAAAGGGACACGGTTTTGTAAGCTTGAGAAATGCTATGAAGCAGTCTTGTGACACATATTTTTATGAAGTAGCACGTAAACTTGGAGTAGATAGACTAAATGAAACTGCAAAAAAATTTGGCTTAGGGGAAAAAGTATTTGGTAACTTATTTGATATTGAAAAAAATGGCCTTGTCCCTAGCACTCAATGGAAAAAAAATGCTTTGGGTAAAGGATGGTTACTTGGGGAAACAATAATTACAGGTATAGGTCAAGGCTATATTCAAACAACTCCAATTCAGTTATGCTTAATGACTGCTCAAATTGCAAATGGTGGATATAAAATTTATCCTAACATTTTTATGGAAGATAATGAAAAAAATGAACCAAAAGATAAATTTACTCAATTATTCCAAAGTTCAACAAATATTAAAATTGTCCAAGATGCAATGTTTGGTTCTACAAACGAGGTGATGGGCACTTCTTATAGATCTAGAATCGATGATCCAATATATCAATTTGCTGGTAAAACTGGAACTTCTCAAGTCAAACGAATAACTGAGAGAGAAAGAGAATTAGATTTAAAAACATTTGAAATACCTTATGAAGAAAGAGATCATGCTCTCTATGTAGCATTTGGACCTTATAAGAATCCAAGATATGCATTGAGTGTTGTAGTAGAACATGGTGGTAACGGAAGTACAACAGCTGCTCCGATGGCAAAAAAATTATTTAAATTAATCATAGACAGACATTCAATTAGAGAATCGATTAAAAAAGACAGATATATGGACACTTAAAAATGTATCAACATACTAGATTAACAAAAAATAGATTTAACCTTTTTCAAAAATTTCGAGATTTTGATTATATTTTATTAACTTGTATTCTTTTATTGGGCTTAATAAGCCTTATGACAATGTATTCTACAGATGGTGGAAAGATTTTATTTCATACCAAAAGTCATTTTACAAAGTTGATAGTCTTTACAATAATGATGTTAATCTTTTCATTTATTAATATAAAATATTGGTTCTTAATTGGTTATTTTTTTTATGTTATAGTTATTGGATTATTGGTTTGGACGTATTTATTTGGAATAAAGTCATCAGGATCACAAAGATGGATAGATTTATACTTTATAAATCTTCAACCTTCTGAATTAATGAAAATTTGTATCATCTTATGTCTGGCTAAATTTTTTCATAGAATGAAATTGGAAAATGTGAATTCAATATATACAATTCTTACTTCATTAATAATAATTTTATTACCAATGGGCCTAGTAATAGTTCAACCTGATTTAGGAACTGCATTATTAATTGCTATAAGTGGTATTGCAGTTTTATGGTTTGCAGGAATTAATCATAAGTATTTTTTATATACCATGATGGGTTTTTTAATATCTTTGCCTTTTATTATATCTTTTCTCAAACCATATCAAAAATTAAGAGTTCTGACTTTTTTGAATCCTGATAGGGACCCTTTAGGTGCTGGGTATCAAATCATCCAATCGAAAATTGCAGTTGGTTCAGGAGGAATTTTTGGAAAAGGTTTTTTAAAAGGTACTCAAAGTTATTTAGAATTTTTACCAGAAAAGCACACTGATTTTATTTTCACACTTTTTTCTGAAGAATTTGGTTTTGTTGGATCAGCTTTTCTTCTTATAATTTATGCAATAATAATTTACAGAATCATTGCAATTGGAGCATCATCTAGGAGTTATTTCGCCAAAATTTTTTGTTATAGTTTTGGAGCAGCAATATTTGTTTATATTGTAATCAATATGAGTATGGTGCTTGGTTTAGTGCCAATAGTTGGCTCTCCACTACCGATAATGTCATATGGTGGATCTTCAATGCTTGCAACAATGATAGGATTTGGCATTGTGATGAGTGCCAAAGTCCACAATCAACAACCAATTGCTTAAGTATAATTTGTCGCTTAAATTATTTTAGAGTTTAATTGTATATTTAAGTATGAATAATAAGTTAAGCATTGGCATAGTAGGAGCGGGTATTCAGGGAATTTCAAATGCTCTATTTCTTCAAAAAAAAGGATTTCAGGTAACTATTTTTGATAGAGATGAACCGGGTAGCCCAGCTGCGTCTTATGGGAATGCTGGCCATTTTTCTCCATACGCATCTCTATCATTGAATAGAACTGATGTTTTGGCTGATGTTCCAGCAATGTTGTTAAGTTCAACAGGACCTTTGGCTTTAAAATGGAACTATGTACCCAAAATGATTCCTTGGTTCATAAAATTTGTTTTTAATACAACAAAAAAAAGGATGATGCACACAGCTAAAAATATGCATCAAATTTTAGATTTAGCTTTACCAGCATATGATGAGTTGTTCGATGAAGTAGATTTAGAGGGTTTAATTGAAGAAAAAGGGATTCTTTATGTTTGGAACGAAAAAGATTTAAAAAGTAGAGAATTAGAAATTAAAGTTAGAAATGAGTTAGGGGTTAAACAGCAACTTGTTAATAAAAGTGAGATTCATGATTTAGAACCTAATTTAAAACCATTTTACCATGGGGGAGTTTATTACCCATATGCAAGACACGCAAGAAACCCAAAAAAAATTCTATTAAAATTTTTTGAGTTATTTTTAAAAAAAGGGGGAAAGTTTAAAAAACTAGACGTAAAAGAAATAGAATTTAATGATAGTCTTCCAATAATCAAATCAGACTCTGAAAGATTCAATTTTGATAAAATTGTTGTTGCTTGTGGTGCTTTTTCAAAAAAATTAACTGATAATTTAGGAGAAAAAATCCCATTAGATACTGAGAGAGGTTATCACATACATTTTAAAAATTGTGACCATCTATTAAGTAGACCAGTAATTTTTTCTAATAGAGGTTTCGGAATTACGCCCATGGAGCAAGGGCTAAGGGTAGTAGGCACAGTTGAATTTGGTGGTTTAAATAATCCCCTTTCAAAATCAAGAATTAAAAACTTAATTAATAACGCAAAATATATGTTAGGAGATCTACCTGAACATGAAGATGAGTGGTTAGGTTTTAGACCAACCTTACCAGATTTTTTGCCAGTAATGGGCCCATCTAAAAATCATAAAAATGTATTTTATTGTTTTGGCCATCATCATTTAGGATGGACATTAGGTCCGATATCTGGAAAGATTGTTTCTGGAATGATAGCTAAAGAAAATACCAATCTAAACTTAGATCCTTATAGCTCAGCAAGATTTAATTAATTTATGCAAAATACCAAAGCATATATAATGCTGGTATGTGCTACATTATTTTGGGCGGGTAATTTTACATTAGGAAAGTTTGCTTATTTAGAAAATGTACCTCCAAATTCACTTGCATTTCTTAGGTGGTGCCTAGTATGGATAATATTACTTCCCTTCACTTATAAAGAGATATTAAAATTAAAAACTCATATTAAAAAAAATTTATCACTATTTATTATTTTGGGCTCTACTAGTGTATGCATATTCACATCATTAACTTATAATGCTTTAAACTATACACAAGTGATCAATGCATCTCTTTTTAATACCGCAATACCTGTAACAATAATTTTAGTTTGTTTTTTGTTAAAAATTGAAAAAACAAATATTTTTCAAATATCTGGATTATTAATTTCAATTTTTGGAATTTTAGCTATTATTACCAGACTAGATCTTGACATTTTACTGTCCTTAAATTTTAATAAAGGTGATTTACTCATGATTGGAGCAATAATTGCTTGGGGAATATATTCTGCTTATTTAAGAAAAAGAACCTTTGAAGTATCTTTACTTACTCTTGTTCATATAATTTGTACATTTGGATTAATTTTTCTATTACCACTATTTATTTTTGATATAACAAATGGAAAAATTGTTGAGATAAGTAGTAATCTTTTTTATATTTTGATCTATGTTGCAATATTTCCTAGCATTGGATCTTATTATTGTTGGGCTGGAGCGGTTTCTATTATTGGGGCAAACAGAGCAGGCATATTCTTATCTTTAATCCCATTATTTAGCACAATAATGGCAATATTTTTTTATAATGAACAATTTCAATTTTTTCACTTGATTGGAGCAATTTTGATTATATTAGGTTTATTCTTATCAAATAAGGAAATAAAAAATGCTTAAAGTAGCTATTCTAGATGATTATCAAAATGTTTCTCAACAATTTATTGATATAGAAAAACTATCTGGGAAATATGAAATTAAAATCTTTAGTGAACCTTTTCAGGATGAAGCAGAAGCACTAGATCAGTTATCTGATTTTGAGGCATTATTGGTAATGCGAGAAAGAACCCCAATTACGAAAAATATCATAGAAAATTTATCTAAATTAAAATTTATTGTTACAAGTGGATTAAGAAATAAATCTATTGACCTTGAATCCGCTAAAAAAAGAAAAATTATAGTTTGTGGAACAGAAATGAATATTAATCCAACACCAGAACTAACTTGGGGATTGATACTTGGCTTAGCAAGAAATTTTAAAGAAGAAATTGATAATATGTACCAAGGTTACTGGCAAACAACAGTAGGAGTGGAACTTAAAGGAAAAATTTTAGGCATAATTGGTTTAGGGAAAGTTGGATCTCAAGTTGCTAAAATTGGAAAAGTTTTTGGAATGGAAGTTATGGCCTGGAGCGAAAATTTAGATTTAAATACCTGCAAAAAACTAGATGTTCTGCCTTGTAGCAAGGAAGATTTAATTAAGAATTCAGATTTTTTGTCGATACATGTTCAGGGAGGAGAAAGGTATAGAAATTGTATTACTTTAAAAGAGATGGATAAAATGAAAAAAACTGCTTTTTTAATAAATACATCAAGAGGCTCAATTGTTAATGAAGATGATTTAATAGTTGCCTTATCTACAAATGAAATAGCTGGGGCAGGACTAGATGTTTATGAAAAAGAACCATTACCAGAAAATAATAAATTAAGGTTTTTGCCAAATGCTTTATTAACTCCCCACATAGGATACGTAACTGCAGAAAATTATAGTATATTTTATAAACAAATGATTGAAGCTTTAGAAAGTTGTGTCAACAACAAACCTATCCGATTAATTGATAAATGATAAGATATTTAAGACTTTTTTATTATCTATTTTACAGACCCAAAATTTTTTTCCCTAGAAATAGTTATTCTTTATTAGGAGAAGACATATTTTTGAAAAATTATTTTAGAAACCAAAAAAAGGGATTTTATATAGATGTAGGTTGTTACCATCCATTATTTGGAAACAATACTTTTTTACTTTATAAAAAAGGTTGGAGGGGTATGAATTTTGATATCAGCAAGTATTCAATCGAGCTTTTTAATTTTTATAGAAAAAAAGATCAAAATATATGGTGTGGGATTTCAAATAAAAAGGGTAATAAAAAATTTTTTTATAGAAAAAAAATTAATATGTTGAATACATTAAATAAAGATATAGCAAAAATTCATTTTAGAAACGGTTTTAAATCAGGATTAGTTCAAGTAAATACTCTTAACTTTTTTTTAAAAAAGTTTCATGGATCTTCTAAAAAGATAGATCTTTTAAAAATTGATGTTGAGGGTGAAGAATTAAACGTTCTTAAATCAGTTAATTTTAAGAATTATAAACCAAGATTAATCTCTGTAGAAATTCACAATAAAGATTTTATGTATGATGATAACTATGAATATCTAAAATCAAATAAAGTTTATAAATTCATCTTAAGTTTAAAATATAAATTAATTTGGCAAAATAAATATTCATTTATTTTTGAAAATAGCAGAATAATTAAAAGATGAGCAATCTTCCAATAGTAAATCATGAGGATTATTTTGCTAAAATTGGAGATGATCACAAATTTCCAATAAATAAGTTTGGCGAACTTGCAAATTATTTGACATTAAAAAAGATAGTTAAAGAATTTTTTAAACCTTATCCATGCTCTGATGAGACTCTTAAAAGAGCTCATTCAACAAATTATATAAAAGATATAAGGAACAAAACGCTGGACGAAAAGGGCATTAAAAAAATAGGATTTCCATTGGTTGATAGTGTGGTGCAAAGATCTTTAATAGCAACTGGTGGAACAGTGCTATCGTCTAAACTTGCACTTAAATTTGGTCTTGCTTGCAACACCGCTGGAGGCAGCCATCACGCAAATTTTGACGGAGGTGCTGGTTATTGTGTGTTTAATGATGTAGCAGTTGCAGCTCAACATTTACTTAAAAAAGGGCTAGCAAAAAAAATATTAATCTGTGACTTAGATGTACATCAAGGAAATGGAAATTCAGATATTTTTAAAAACAACAAAAATGTATTTACTTTTAGTATGCATTCAAAGTCAAATTATCCTGCAAAAAAATCAATTAGCGATCTTGATATTGAGCTCGAAGACAATATGGAAGATAAAAAATATATTGAAATGTTGAAATTAAATTTACATCAATTAAATCAAGAAAATTTTGACTATGTTTTTTATATAGCTGGAGTTGATGTTCATTTTAATGATCGTCTTGGAAAATTGAAAATTTCAGATGAAGGAGTTAAGGAGAGAGATGAAATCGTAACAGAAAATTTTTTCTCAAAAAATATTCCTTTATGTGGTGTTCTAGGTGGAGGATACAATAAAGATTTTAATAAATTAGTAGAATTACACTCATTTTTACACCAATCTTGTGCTAAATTAATTTAAGTTAATGACTAAAAAAAATCCAAATCTTACTGCAGAACAAAAATTAGTTTTGTTCGAAGATGGAACAGAAATGCCAGGTTCTAGTGAATTAAACAACGAAAAGCGAGAAGGAAGTTACCACTGTGCTAATTGTGGAATAAAATTATTTGATTCAATCTCTAAGTATGAAAGCGGTTCAGGATGGCCATCTTTTTATGAATCTTTACCAGAAGTTTTTGAAACTAAAACTGATCATTTGTTAGGATATGCAAGAACAGAGTATCATTGTAAAAATTGTGGTGGTCATCATGGTCACATCTTTGAAGAT
>CACGDW010000006.1 GCA_902571925.1 uncultured Pelagibacteraceae bacterium
TTTTAATAATATTTATGGTTACAGCACCCTTATTAACAGTTGGTGTACAAGTTGATTTACCAGAAAGTTCTGCAGACTCTCTTCCAGAGGAAGCGGAGCCTTTAACTCTCTCTATAAATTCAAAAGGAGAGATTTTTATTCAAGAGTCCAAAGTAGAGTATGAAAAGATAATTGCAAAAGTCTTAGCAGTTTCAAAAAATAGAACTGATACAAGAATTTATGTAAGAGGGGATAAGACAATCAACTATGGGAGAGTTTTGGAAATTATGGGACTATTATCTGGCTCTGGTTTTACAAAAGTAGCTCTTATATCAGAACCGTATAAAGAAAGGTAAGCTCAAGTGAATAGAAGTATACTTATCTCTTCTGTTTTACATTCAATTTTGATTATTATAACAGCCATGAGTTTGCCATTTTTAGCTAAAAAACCAATAGATCTTCCACCAATAGTTTCCGTAGAGTTAATACAGATTAAAGATAAAACAAATATTCCATTTGCTCCAAAAGCAAAAAAGACTATTGAAAAGATAAAAGAAAAAGAAAAAAAACTTGTTTCAGAACAAGCCCCACCAAAAAAAGTTAAAAAAATTAAACCAGACGCTGTACCAATGCCCAATGATAAAATGAAAAAAGTTGAAAAAATAAAAGAGGATAAACAAAATCCTGAAAAAATAGATAATAAGGTAAAACAAGTATCAGAATTTGAGAAAAAAGAATTATTTGACCCAAATAGTATAGCCGCTTTAATTGACAAGTCCAAAGTTGAAACTGCACAAACAGTTAATAAGACTGACAAAGTGACACAAGACCAGCAAAAAAATTTAGAAAATACAGGCTTAACTTTAAGTGAGGAAGATGCCTTAAAAGCACAAATTTTTGGATGTTGGAGTATACCATTAGGTTTACCTTATAACGAAAATTTATTAGTAAGGATCAAACTTTTATTAAATCAGGATGGAACAGTATTACAATCAGAAATATTAGATCATGCAAGAATGAATAAACCAGGTCAGGGATTTTATAAGGTTTTAGCTGAAAGTGCATTAAGAGCTATTAAATTATGTCAACCTCTCAGAGTTCCCACAACTGGCTATGAAAGATGGAAAGAGCTACAATTAAATTTTGATGCAAGAGAAATGTTAGAGGGATAATATATAATATGTTTAGAATTTTTTTTATATTTTTTATATTAGTTTTTCCACTAAATTCATGGGCTTTAATTGAGGTAGATATTACTAGAGGAAATTTAAATCCACTTCCGGTAGCAGTATCTCCTTTGTCAATAGATGAGAATTCAAGAAAAAATTTTGAAAAAATTTTAAATAATAGTGACATTGGCTCAGAAATTTCAGCAATTGTAGAAAATAATCTTAAAACTTCAGGACTCTTTAATCCATTAAACAAAGATGCATTTCTTCAAGCACCTGATATTGCAAATTTAAAACCTCGTTTTGAAGACTGGAGTTTGATTAAGGCACAAGCACTTATAACTGGTAAAGTAAATTTTATAGATAAAAAACTTAGAGTAGAATTTAGATTATGGGATGTTCTAGCTGGAAAAGAAATTTTGGCATTAGCATTTACAACTGTTCCAACTAATTGGAGAAGAGTTGGACATATTATTACAGATAAAGTTTACGAACGTCTTACTGGAGAAAAGGGCTACTTTGATACAAGAATAATTTATGTAGCAGAGGAAGGGCCTAAAACCAAAAGAATTAAAAAATTAGCAATAATGGATCAAGATGGAGCTAACAATAAGTTTTTAACATTAGGCAATGAACTTGTTTTAACACCTAGGTTTAATCCAACAAGTCAGATGGTAACTTATTTATCTTATTTTAGAAATTTACCCAGAGTATATTTGCTAGACATTGAAACAGGAATGCAAGAAGTTGTTGGTGACTTTCCAGGCATGACTTTTGCTCCAAGATTCTCACCTAATGGAAAAAAAATAATTATGAGTTTTGCAAAAGATGGAAACTCCGATATTTATACTATGGATTTAGAAAATAGAATTGTAGAAAAAATTACAAATCATCCTTCAATTGATACTTCACCATCTTATTCACCAGATGGAAAATATATTTGTTTCAATTCAGATAGAAGTGGATATCAGCAAATTTATGTTATGAAGAGTGATGGCACTAGTGTAAAAAGAATTTCTTTTGGCACAGGTCTTTATGGAACTCCAGTCTGGTCTCCAAGAGGAGATTTAATAGCTTTTACAAAATTACATAAAGGAAAGTTTTATATTGGAGTAATGAGAACTGATGGATCAGGAGAGAGATTGTTGACTGAAAATTTTTATCAAGAGGCACCTTCTTGGTCTCCTAATGGAAGAGTTTTAATTTTTTATAGAGAAACTAAAACCAATGATAAAGGGGAGGGATTTTCAGCAAAATTATGGTCCATCGATCTAACTGGTTACAATGAGAGATTGGTTAATACCCCATCAGATGCCTCAGACCCATCATGGTCATCATTATTGAGTAATTAATAAGGAATTATCTTGATTTTTTAACTTGAAACATCTAATTACTTATGAATAAATATTAATTAAGTAATATTGATCAAGGAGTTATAATGAAATTAAACAAAATTCTAAAAAATACTTTTTTAGTGGTTTTAGCATGTCTAGCACTTTCTGCTTGTGCAACTCAAAAGAAAACTGGACAAATGCAAGGTGACGTTTACACTGGTTCAGATACTGTTGAGTACTTAGCATCAGGAGTTCCTGATAGAGTATTTTTTGCAACAAATGAGTCTGTTTTAACTACAGCATCAAGAGAGACTTTAAGAAAACAAGCTGCGTGGTTAAGAAAAAATTCAAAAGTAACAATCGTCTTAGAAGGACACGCTGACGAAAGAGGCACAAGAGAATACAATTTAGCATTAGGCGAAAGAAGAGCTAATTCTGCAAAAGATTATCTTATGACCTACGGAATTTCTTCTAATAGAATTTCTGTGTTAAGTTATGGTAAAGAAAGACCAGTTGACTCTGGATCAAACCCACTTGCTTGGTCAAAAAATAGAAGATCTGTTACAGTTAAAGCTAACTAGTTTTTATTATTCAAAAGACCCTTAGAATTAATTTTTTTAAGGGTCTTTTTTTTGCCATTATTATAATCATAAATTATTAAATGACTTATCACACAAGAATTTTAAAATTTAAAATTTTATTTATATTAAGCTTCTTTTTAAACACCTTAGCTTTTGCAGAGAATAATGATATTTTTGAAACTTTAGAGATCATCAAACAAGATATTAAAACTCTAGAAAAAGCTGTTTATTCAGAGTCTACTCAATTAAGTAGTTCAACTAACTATGACACAAATGTTGATAACTCAGAAGATGTATTGACAAGACATCTATTAAAATTGTCAGAAATAGAAAATCAATTTCAGCAGTTGACAAATAAATTTGAAGAAATTAATTTTAAATTAGACAAACTTTCAAATCGTTTATCAAAAGTCCAAGCTGACAATCAAATTAGATTTACAGATTTAGAAAATGGATTAGTAAGTAACATAGATGAAAAACAAATTTCTAAAAAGATTGATAATAAAAATATAAATGAATTACCTGGAAGTTCAAAACCTCAAGATCTTGGAGCAGTTTCATATAAAGATACTGATACAAATGAAACAGTGCAGAAGACTCAATCTATTGAGACAACTGCTTCCATTGTCACAGAAAATTTTCAAGCTGAAGAAAAAATACTTCCTAATGAAAAACCAGAAAAACAATATGAATTTGCTGTAAGTTTTTTAAAGGTTGGAGATTATAAAACTGCGGAAAGAGCTTTTAGAGAATTTGTTTTATCAAACCCTGAGCATACTTTAGCTGGAAATGCACAATATTGGTATGCAGAAACATTTAGAATAAGACAATTATATACTGATGCTGCCTCAGCTTATCTTGAAGGTTATCAGAAGTATCCTAAAGGAGAGAAGGCTCCAGTTAATTTACTTAAACTGGGAGTCTCGATGGTTCAAATTGGAGAAAAAGATCAAGGCTGTAAAATGATAAATGGTGTTGAGAAGCAATATCCAAAAGCAAATCAATCTATTATCCAAAAAGCTAAATATGAGTCGAAAAAATTTGAATGCAAAAAAAATTCCTAAGGTTTTAGATTTAAAATTAAAAAATAGAAGAATTAATCAAATCTACAAAAAATTTGAAAAATCTCTAAATATTGATGAGAACTTTATCGTTGCTGTCTCAGGAGGACCAGATAGCTTAGCTTTATCATTTTTATCAAAGATTTATTCAATCAAAAGAAATTTAAAGGTAAAATATTATATTGTAGACCACAGGCTGAGAGCAGAGTCTACCTATGAAGCAAAAATAGTAAAAAAAATTTTGAAAAAAAATTCAATAGACTCAAATATTTTGACTTTAAAAGGAAGGAAACCAAATAAGAATATTCAATCATTGGCAAGACAGAAAAGATACAAACTATTATTTGCTAAATGTAAACAATTTAAGATCAATCATATTCTTCTTGGACATCATTTGGACGATTTATTTGAAAATTTTTTTATAAGATTGGTTAGGGGTAGTGGTCTAAGGGGCTTAATCTCTTTAGATAAAAAAAATAAAAAAGGGCTAATAAACTTGAATAGACCTTTATTGGACCAAAAAAAAAGTGATTTAATTTTTCTTTCGAATAAAATATTTGAATTTTACATTAAGGATCCATCAAATGAAAAAGATAAATTTTTAAGAATAAAGATTAGAAAATTAATTACTAATCTTCAAAAAGATGGTTTGGATAAAAATAAACTTAGTATGACTATAGATAATTTAAAGAGATCGAACAATGTAATAGATTTTTATGTAAGTGAAAATTTAGAAAAAAATACCTTTTTTTCATTAAAAAAAGATCACTTAATTTTAAATAAAAAATTTTTTCAACAACCCTACGAAGTTGTTTTTAGAGCTTTTTCAGATTCTATCCAATTTGTTGGTAAAAAATATTACCCAGCAAGGGGTAAGAAATTAGACAGAATCATCAAAGATATTGAAAATGATAAGGTTTATAAGTCAACACTAGGTGGTTGTGTCATTGAAAAGGTTAATCAGACAGTAATAATCTCAAGAGAATATTAAATTTATCTCTTTTGAACCAAATTTGCCACTTGTTAAATTAATAATAATTCTTATTTTATAAGCATGAATATGAAAAATATAGCAATGTGGGCAATAATAGTATTTTTAACTATTGGACTTTATAATATGTTTAAGAGCCCTCAGTCAAATGTAAGAGGAGGATCTCAAGTTATATTTTCAGAATTTTTAACTTCAGTAGATAACGGAGAAGTTTTAAAAGTAGAAATTCAAGGAAATAATATAAATGGAGTTTATTCAAATGGAAATACTTTTAAAACTTACGCACCTAATGACCCAAACCTTATTGAAAAACTTTCTGATAAAGGAGTAAGTATTTCAGCAGCACCAATTGATGAAAAAATGCCATCCTTATTTGGTGTTTTACTTTCTTGGTTCCCAATGTTGTTACTCATTGCAGTTTGGATTTTCTTTATGAGACAAATGCAAGGTGGCAAAGGTGGAGCAATGGGCTTTGGAAGATCTAAGGCTAAAATGATGAATGAACTGAAGGGCAAAGTTACTTTCAATGATGTTGCTGGGGTTGAAGAGGCCAAAGAGGAAGTTGAAGAAATAGTAGAATTTTTAAAAGATCCAAAAAAATTTAGTAGACTAGGAGGAAAAATTCCTCGCGGAGCTTTATTAGTTGGACCCCCAGGTACAGGAAAAACATTATTGGCTAGAGCTATTGCTGGTGAAGCTCGTGTTCCTTTTTTTACAATTTCAGGATCAGACTTTGTTGAAATGTTTGTAGGAGTTGGGGCCTCAAGAGTAAGAGATATGTTTGAACAAGGAAAAAAAAATTCTCCTTGTATAATTTTTATTGATGAAATCGATGCTGTTGGGAGAAGTAGAGGTGCAGGATTAGGAGGAGGAAACGATGAAAGAGAACAAACTCTAAATCAACTTTTAGTAGAGATGGATGGTTTTGATACTAATGAAGGTGTTATAATTATTGCAGCAACTAATAGACCAGATGTATTAGACCCCGCTTTATTAAGACCAGGAAGATTTGATAGACAAGTTGTGGTTTCTAACCCAGATATAATTGGTAGAGAAAAAATTTTAAAAGTTCATGTCAAAAAAATCAAGATGGCTCCTGATGTTAATTTGAGAACGGTAGCAAGAGGAACTCCGGGATTTTCAGGAGCAGATCTTGCTAATTTAGTAAATGAGTCAGCGCTACTTGCTGCAAGAAAAAATAAAAGGATTGTTACCTTGAATGAATTTGAAGAAGCAAAAGATAAAGTAATGATGGGTGCGGAAAGACGTTCGATGGTTATGACTGAGGACGAAAAAAAATTAACTGCATATCATGAAGGAGGTCATGCTTTAGTATCATTTAATATGCCGAGTTATGATCCAATACACAAAGCTACAATTATTCCTAGAGGAAGAGCATTAGGAATGGTTATGAATTTACCTGAAAGAGACAAACACGGTTATTCAATAAAATATCTTAAAGCTAGATTAGCTGTATGTTTTGGTGGCAGGGTTGCAGAGGAAGTAATATTTGGTAAAGATAATATATCAACAGGAGCTGGTGGTGGAAGTGGATCAGATATTAATCAAGCTACTCAACTAGCAAGAGCTATGGTTACAAAGTATGGAATGAGTGAAGAAATGGGACCAGTTGAATATGGAGAAAATCAAGAAGAAGTTTTTCTTGGTAGATCAGTTACTCAGACTCAATCAGTCTCAGAGGAAATAGCAAAAAAAATAGATAAAGAGATCAGAAAATTAGTAGATGAAGGCTACAATAAAGCTAAGCAAATTTTGACAGATAAGACTGACGATCTACACAAAATTGCAAAAGCTCTTATAACTTATGAGACTTTAACTGGTGAAGAAATTGAAAATATAATTAACAAGAATGTATATCCAGCGGATAAACAAGATTTAAAAGTTGAAGAAGATAAGGGATCTGCCATGAGTGCAATGGGCCTTAAACCTAAAATTGTTCATTAAAATTAATGATAAAATATTACACTAGAGTGTGTAATTTTTATTATGGAAAAGAATCAAAAGATTTATTAAAAAGAAATAAAACATTACCTCTAAATGGGAATAAAGAAATATCTTTCGATAAAATTGAAATTATTTCAAGAAAATCAAAAAAAAAAATATTTATTAAAGATATTGGTTTATTACCAAACACTTTAAAAAAAAAGATAAAGAAAGATATCAATTTAATTACAAAAAATAAGAAATTTAGATATTTAAACTTCAAATCTATTCCAAATATAATGGGTATATTAAATGTTACTCCAGATAGTTTTTCAGATGGTGGAAAATATAATAAAAAAGGACTTGCTAAAAAACATTTAGATTATCTTTTTGAAAAAGGAGCAGATTTAGTAGATATTGGTGGGGAGTCTACAAGACCAGGATCCAAACCTATAAATTCTAAAATTGAATGGAACAGATTAAAAAGTATTCTGAAAATTTTTAATAAGAAAAAGATTATTTCTTTAGATACTAGAAAATCAGAAATTATGGAGAAAGGAATAAAACTTGGAATAAAAATAATAAATGATGTTTCGGGTTTAAACTATGATAAAAATTCAATTAATGTTTTAAAAAAATATAAAGTACCTTTTATTTTACAACATTCTCTTGGTAACCCAGATGTAATGCAAAATAATCCAAGATATGAAAATGTTTTGTTAGATATTTATGATTTTTTTGAGAAAAAAATAAAATACTTAAGAAAAATTGGTATACACCATGATGATATCATTCTAGATCCAGGAATAGGTTTTGGAAAAAATTTGAAACATAATATGACACTAATTAAGAATATATCGATTTACCATTCCTTAGGATTTCCTATATTACTCGGTATATCGCGAAAAAAATTTATAAAGGAATTATCTCACAAGAATGATAGTTTATTAAGATTAGGAGGAACAATTAGCTCAACTATTTTTTTAATGACTCAAGGTATTCAAATTTTAAGAGTGCACGAGGTTAATGAGATTAATCAAAGTATAAAAATTTTTAAAGAATTAATAAGATAATAATGAAATATTTTGGAACTGATGGAATCAGAGGCCACGTAAATAGTAAAAACATTAATGGAGATATGTTTTTTAAATTTGGATTAGCTGCAGGAAGATATTTCACAAATTTAAAAAAAAAAAAACAAACAGCTATCATTGCAAAAGACACAAGACTCTCTGGTTATGCACTTGAGCCAGCTTTGGTTTCTGGATTAGCATCAGCTGGAATGCATGTTTATACGCTTGGCCCTCTTCCAACTAATGGACTTGCAATGTTAACTAAATCTATGAATGCAAATCTTGGAATAATGATTACAGCATCTCATAATCTATTCTATGATAATGGTTTAAAGTTATTTGGTCCAGATGGACTAAAGTTATCCGATAAAATTCAAAAAAAAATAGAAGGTTTGATTGATAGTAAGGTCAAGAGTCACTTATCTAAACCAAGATTTTTGGGACGAGTTAAAAGATTAGAAACTGGAACTGACGATTATATCAAGATATTAAAAAAAAAAATTCCAAACAATTTTAAATTTAGAAATATGAGAATAGTATTAGATTGTGCTAATGGAGCTGGTTATAAATCAGCACCTAAAATGATTAAATCACTTGGCGTTAAACTAAAAGTTATTGGTGATAGACCAAATGGATTTAATATTAACAAGAATTGTGGTTCTACATTTCCAAAAAAACTTCAAAAATTTGTAAAAAAGCATAAAGCGCACTTAGGGATTTCTTTAGATGGGGATGCAGATAGAATCATAATGTGTGATGAAAAAGGTTCAATTGTTGATGGTGACCAAATTATTGCTGCTTTAGCTCTTAGATGGAAAAAGAAAAAAATTTTAAAAGGGGGTGTTGTTGGGACTTTGATGTCTAATTACGGTTTAGAAAAATTTTTTAAAGAGAAGAATATCAAATTTTTACGAGCTAAAGTTGGAGATAGATACGTAAAAGAGATTATGCAAATTAAAAAATTTAATTTAGGAGGAGAACAATCGGGCCATGTAATTTTGGGAAAATTTGCAACAACCGGTGATGGTCTATTGGTAGCTCTTGAAGTGATTAAAGCTTTAAGTAAAAATATTAAAGCTAGTGAGTTTTTTGATGTATTCAAAAAAACTCCTCAAATTTTAAGAAATATTAGAATTAAAAAAAGCAATCCACTTAAAAAATTGTTAGTAAGAAACTCTATTAAAACTGCTAATAAATTAATGAAAGGCAAAGGAAGGATTCTAGTTAGAAAATCTGGAACTGAACCAAAAATAAGAATAATGGGTGAAAGTGATAATGTAGTATTGCTTAAAAAATGCATCAAAATAATAACTAGAAAAATTAATTAATTTGAAACCTAAATCAAAAATTTTGATTATTGCTGGGTCAGACTCATCTGGAGGTGCAGGCATACAAGCAGATATCAAAACTGTTACAAGTCTTGGATCTTATGCAATGACTGCTATAACTGCAATTACTGTACAAAATACCCAAGGTATTAAATCAGTGATACCTTTATCTGCAAATGAAATTAATAATCAAATTCTTTACACAGTAAAAGATATTAAGCCTGATGCCATAAAAATTGGAATGTTACATTCATCTCAAGTAGTTAAAAAAATTTCAGATACATTGAATAAGATTAGAATAGAAAAAATAATTTTGGACCCTGTAATGGTTGCTAAAGGGGGAACAAAATTAATCAATAATGAGGCAATTAAAGTTTTAAAAAAAAAATTGATTAAAAAAGTAACATTAATAACACCAAATATACCTGAGGCAGAAATTTTATCAGGAGTTAAAATAAAGAATAAAAAGGATATGATATTAGCTGCTCAAAAGTTAATTGAGATAGGAGCTAAAAATGTACTAATAAAGGGAGGACACTTAAAGTCTACAAAAGTAGAGGATATTTTTTTGAATAAATTCGAACTTAAAATATTTGTTAGCACAAGATACAATACAAAAAACACTCATGGTACGGGTTGTACTCTATCAAGTGCAATAACCACTTTTTTCTCATGTGGAAAAAGTATTAAGAGAGCTTGTGAATTAGGAATTAAATATGTAAATTCTGCAATATTAACCAACCCAAAATTAGGAAGAGGCCATGGTCCAGTTAACCATCTTAACTCAATGAAAATTAAGAAGAGATTTATTTAATGAAAAATGTTGCAGTTGTTGGCTCTCAATGGGGAGATGAAGGAAAGGGCAAAATAGTAGATTGGCTATCTGAACAAGCAGATGTAGTTGTAAGATTTCAAGGAGGTCATAATGCTGGGCACACTTTAGTAATTGATGGCATTACTTATAAATTAAGATTACTCCCATCAGGAATTGTTAGAAAAAATAAGATTTCTATAATAGGAAATGGAGTTGTTGTTGACCCGTGGGCTTTATTAGATGAAATAAAAGAGATTCAATCTAAAAATGTCCAAGTAAATTTAGAAAATCTAATTATATCGGAGTCTGCAAATTTAATACTCCCATTTCATAGAGAAATGGATGAAATTAGAGAAGATGCTGCAGGTAAAGGAAAAATAGGAACAACAAGGAGAGGTATAGGTCCAGCATATGAAGATAAAGTTGGTAGAAGATCAATAAGAGTGATGGATTTAAGATCAGAAAAAAATCTAGATCAAAGACTAGAGTTAGTTTTATTACATCATAATGCTATCAGGAAAGGTTTAGGAAAAAAAATTTTTGAGAAAGATCAACTAAAAAAAGATTTATTAAAGATAGCCCCTGAAATTTTAAAATTTTCAAAGCCAGTGTGGTTAAAAATTGACCAATTTAAAAGGCAAAAAAAAAAGATTTTATTTGAAGGAGCGCAAGGTATTTTACTAGATGTAGATCATGGCACTTATCCTTTTGTTACATCCTCGAACACAGTTGCATCTAGTGCTGCTACAGGAACTGGGTGTGGCCCAAATTCAATAAATTATGTACTGGGTATCACTAAAGCATATACAACCAGAGTGGGTGAGGGCCCTTTTCCAACTGAACTCAAGGATGAAATAGGAGAATTGTTAGGTACTAGAGGAAAGGAGTTTGGCACTGTAACAAGTCGCAAAAGAAGATGTGGTTGGTTTGATGGAGTATTGGTTAGACAAACTATTAAAATTTCGGGGATAGATGGTATCGCACTCACTAAATTGGATGTTTTGGACGACTTGGATGAAATTAAGATGTGTGTTCAATATGATTTAGATGGAAATAAGATTGATTACTTGCCTGCAGCGGTTGAGGATCAATTAAAGATCAAGCCAATATATAAGTCTTTTCCTGGATGGAAGACATCTACAAATGGCATCAAGAATATCAATGATCTTCCACAAAATGCTCAAAATTATATTTTTGCTGTCGAGGATTTTGTTGGAACAAAAATATCAAGTATTTCTACAAGCCCAGAACGAAAAGATACTATTTTAATTGAAAACCCTTTTGAAATTTAATTTACTGGCAACAAATTCTTAGATTTTGCAAGAAGCAACATATGTTTTTGAAGTCTCTCAAAAGCTTTATTTTCAATTTGTCTTACTCTTTCTCTACTAATTTTATATTTTTTACTCAAATCTTCAAGAGTAGCTGGATTATCATTCAATCTTCTAGAATATAAAATTTCTCTTTCTCTATCATTAAGAACACTAATTGAATTTTTTAATAAATCTTTTCTTTGTTCCATTTCTTCTTTCTGTGAAAATTTAAGATCATGATCTAACTCTTTATCTACTAACCAATCTTGCCATTCATCACCATCTTCACCCACCTGCGCGTTTAATGAAAACTCTTTACCTGACAATCTACGATTCATATTTACCACTTCTTCTTTACTCACATCTAGCTTATCGGCAATTTTATCTACATGTTCATTCCTTAAATCACCTTCAGATTCTGGTGCTATTTGATTTTTTAATTTTTTAAGATTAAAAAATAATTTTTTTTGTGCACTGGTTGTTCCAATCTTGACTAGGCTCCAAGATCTAAGAACGTATTCTTGTATTGAAGCTTTTATCCACCACATTGCATAGGTCGCTAACCTAAAACCTTTTTCTGGTTCAAACTTTTTCACTGCTTGCATTAGCCCAACATTTCCCTCTGAAATCATTTCGTTAACAGGCAAACCATATCCTTTATATCCCATTGCAATTTTAGCCACTAACCTTAAGTGACTTGTTACTAATTTTTCAGCAGATTTAACGTTCCCAGTAGTTTTCCAATTTTTAGCAAGCATATATTCTTCTTCAGCATCTAACATTGGAAATTTTTTAATTTGTTCTAAATATGCAGATAAACCACCCTCATTACCTATTATGGGTAAGTTATTATTTATTGTTGTACTCATAATATCATTTATCTAATTAATTTTTGATAATTTTCAATATCTTATTTATCAGTATTTCTTAGCATTTTTAATATTATTTCAAGTTCTTGTGGCAAAATTGAGTTAAAGATCAATTCTTTATTTTTTTTTGGATGAATAAACCCAATTGTTTTCGCATGAAGAAATTGTCTATTCAGATTCAATATTTTTTTTTCTACTAAAGGATCAATATTTCGTATTTTCTTAAATCTTTTTTTATATTTATCATCTCCTACTATATTATTACCTAAGTAATTCATATGAACTCTAATTTGATGAGTTCTCCCAGTTTCTAATTTACATTCTAATAGACTCAATGTTGGAATATTTTTATTTTCAAATAGTTCAACTGTTTTATAATTTGTGATAGCTTTTTTACCTTTCATGTTGCTAACTTCCATCATTTGTCTATTCTTTGAACTTCTAGTGATTAAAGTTTCAATTTTGCCTTTTGAGGGTCGGATCTTTCCCCAAATTAGTAATTGATAAATTCTCTTAATAGAATGTTGACTAAATTGATTAGATAAATGTTCATGAGATTGGTTGTTTTTTGCAACTACAACTAATCCAGATGTATTTTTGTCAATTCTGTGGACTATCCCTGGCCGCAATTCATCTCCAATATTAGATAAAGAATCTTTATCATAGTTTATTAATGCATTTACAATCGTATTATCAAAATTTCCTGCACCAGGATGCATAACAATTCCTGCTGGTTTATTTAGAACTATTAAATCTTCGTCCTCATAAATTATATCCAATTTATATTTATATGGTTTTAGAGAAGCCTTCTTAGGCTCAGGTATTGTTAAGCTTAAAATATCACCATATCTAACTTTTTTTGCTGGGTCTATCATGATTTTATTATTAAGCTTTAATGATTTATTTAAGATTAAATTTTTAATTCTGGTTCTACTGATGTCTTTTTTTTTACTATTGATAAATACGTCGATACGAAGGTTTTTTTCAACTTCTTTTACAATCAAATTTATTTTTTTTTCCATAAAATGTTATATTAATATCATATGCGCTTGTAGCTCAACTGGATAGAGCGCCTGACTTCGGATCAGGAGGTTGAGGGTTCAAGTCCTTCCAGGCGCACCATTAAATTTGATTTAAAAATACATAAAAATGATTTATTAATTATATAAATTAAATGAAAAAAAAAGTTTTTTCCAATAATTTTATTTTAATATATTCATTAATTTTATTTTTTTTTGTTATTTCTTTTATATACAATGACCTAACTCATTTTTATATTAACCCAATTACAGATAAGTTTGAAAACTTTATAATTTTTGGTGATTGGACTTATGTAATTGACTCTGCAATTTGTCATAAAAAGGGAGCGGACTTATTTATAAATAATAATTGTGATGTAACTAATAGACCATATCATTATGGGTCTATTTTATTATTTTTACCATTTATTGAAAAATTTTATAATTTTTATTATTTATTCTTTCCATTAGTATCGTGCTTTCTAGTAATTTCATTTTTAACTTACTATTTTAAACCTCAAAAAATTAAAGATTTTTTTATAGTTTTTTTATTAGTTGCCTCCACACCATTAATGTTGAGTTTTGAAAGAGCTAATATTGAATTACTAATATTTTTGATTTTAATTTTAATCTCTTATGTAAGAAAAACATATGTCATTCATTCACTAATACTTTTAGCGACTAGTATGAAATTTTACCCTTTTGTTTCTTCTATAATTCTCATATCAAAAAAAAAAAATATTACTCTTTTTTTAAATATATTAATTTTTGGAATATTATTATTTTCAATTTTTTATATTGAACGTGATAATCTAATTAAGATTTATTCAATTAATGAGACAATTCAACCTCAATCAGTTGATAGAGTTGGAATGTATTTGTTTTCTTTTCAACTTTTACCAAGGCTAGCAGAATCTATAAGTCTGCACCTTAAACAGTTTAATGCAGACTATTGTTACATAGTAATTAGTTTACTTTTAATGATAACATTTTTTTATAGTATTGTAAAAAATGTTTCATGGAATAGTAAAAAAGTTTATTTGATAAACCTAGATTTAGATAAATTTGAAGACAGACTTTTTCTAATTTCTTCAGTAATGCTTATAACTATTTATTTTACAACAATGAGTTACTTGTATAAAGAAATCTATTTTCTTGGCCTGTTGCCTTTTTTGAAAAAAAATTTCTTTAAAGGAAGAAATATATATATCAAATTGATCTATAAATTAGTTTTATTAAAATTTATTTTGTTGACATTTTTATGGATTATTCAAACTACATTATTTAGTACATCAGTATTTATAAAAGGATTTAATATTTTAACAAAAGGAATTATTGATAATATATTAATTATTTTTTTGGTTTTAGTACTGATTGATTTTTTAAAAGAAAATATAAAGTTAAGATTTAAATTTTAACTAAGTTAGTACTTATTTTTTAAAATATAAAAATCAAAAATACCCCAAAAAAAAGAATATATAAATAAAAGCATATGAAGATAAATATATGGAATACATTTTAAAGACACAATTATTCCTTTTGATGAATTTAAAAATTTTAAAAATTCAAAATTATTAATTAATAATAGAATATTTAATATTAATGAAATTTGTAAAAAAGGTAATTCTTGATATAAAAATTTAATAAAAATTAGAAAAATTTGTAAAAAAATGATTACTATACTGTTAATTACTGGTTTGTAATTTTTTTGGCTTATTTTTTTTTCAATATTTTTATTTCTTAAAAACATTTTCATCTCGCCAGTATGTATTCTACTAAGTTTTTTAATAAATTGAAAAATATTAAAATCTACAAGGTGTTTTACTTTTAAATTTCTAAAAATTGGAATTTTGTATCCCTTTTTTATTAACCTATACCCAAGGTCCGCATCTTCTGCATTACTTCCTACAAAATTTCCATCAAATCCTCCAACTTTAAAAAAAATTTTTTTTTCAATTGAAAAGAAATTGGACACAAGATTTTCAATAAACTTTTTTTTTGCAGAAAAAATATAGTAGCATTGATAACTCTGAAGATACTGTGTTGATATCTTTTCATAATTTGGATTATGGCTGTAAATACCTTGTATCATTTGATAGTTATCTTTTTTTTTAAATGATTTTTGAATTATGTTTAGGGAGTCTTTTTTAATTATTACATCTGAATCAATAAAAACTAATATATTGCCTTTTGCTAATTTTGCACCAATATTCCGAGCAAAACCAGAGCCATGATTTTTTTTTAATCTCTTAAATTTGCAAGAAAATTTTTTTATGATTTGATCAGATTTATCAAGACTGTTATCGGATACAGCAATTACTTCAAAATTTTTATAAGTTGATTTGTAAACTGCTTCTAAACATTGTTTTAAACTTTTTTCAGAATTATAAAATGGAATTATTACTGAGATGTTTGGCTTATGCATTTCCCAAGGTTATATTGATAGAGTTTTTTTTAATAATCTTGGATAAAGCTTCGCGTTAAAAAGGATATTAGCGTGATTGAAGCATTCATGAGTACAAAAACATTTTGTATTTTTAATAAAGTCTTTTTCTTTTTTTGCTTTATGAGAGAGCCAAAGTTTTTTAAAATCTAAATTATAATCTCTTATATTTCCAATTTTATGACTATCTCCAAGGATTTCACATGGAAACACATCTCCCTCTGGATACATAACACCACTTATATTTCCAGCATAACAAGGTACTGAATATTTTTTTTCCTCAAATGTTTTTAAAACTAATTCATTTAACATCATCCTAGCAGCAGTAGCTAATTTGTGACCACTAAACCTAGAGTGACCAGACATTTTTTTTTTACGAAATAAATCATCTCTAAATTTTACTGCCTCTTTATAAAGATTAATGTCTAAATTTTCATTTACTTTTTCTTTTGGATCGCCTCTAACTAAATTAATTGAAATATTATCCGGTGATACTAATTGGTAGATTTCTTGGATGATATCTTTAAATTTATTTTGATTTTGCTCAGTGAAAGTAGCTATTATGCCTATATTTATTCTTTCATATTTTTTTTGTAATCTTTTTAACATATGAATTGTTTTAATTGCTTTTTCAAATGAATTTTCTCCATCTTTAACTTGTTTGTCCATTCTTATAAAATCATGGTCTTTTCCTATTCCGTCAATTGAAATTTGTTGGTTTAATGTAATTTTTTTACAACTCTCCATCATATAATTTATCTGAGTTTCCATTTTTTCTGTATACCAACCATTCGACGGTATTGTTAAAATAGGAACTTTAGTATTTTCGTAAAAAATTTTCACTATCTCATGAAGATCGTGCCTTAAAAAAGGCTCCCCTCCAGTTAAAATTAAATGAAGAATTGGGTCCATACTTTTTGTAATTTTTTCAAGTTCTTCTAATGTTAATTCATTAAATTTTTTATTTAAGCTGTCGTGATAAAAGCAGTGAGAGCATTTAAGATTACATCTGCTAGTAGGGTAAAAAATGAAATATGAGGGTAATTGATTATATTTTATTAATGATTTAAATAAATGATTATAATATTGTTTAGGTTTATTATTGTCTATATCTGTTATCATGTGTTATTTCTTAATTAAAACTATTTTTCTTCCCATACAAAAAAAATCTTTTGAGATTTTAATTAAAATTTTGTCTATCAAATTTAAAATTTGTAAAAAAAAATTATTCATAGGAATATAGAAAGTTTTTGATGTTACCCCTCCTGAATTTAAAAAAACTAAACATTCCATATAACCTTGATATTCTATTTTAAAGAATTTATCTAAATTTTCATTAAATTTTTTTTTATCATCAAATATAAGGTTTGAAATAGCTAAATTTCCATCAAACAAATCCTCTTTGTCTAATAAAGCTTTTTCTTCATTCCAAACATCCACTTCAAAATCAAAACCTTCATGTTTCATTATCATCGTTATTAATTGAAAAATAACTGAACAGTATGGTTCAAATATGATTAGTTTACCATTTTTCTTCAAAATTCTATTCATTTCTTTAAAGAATTTCATCGGATAAGCTAAATGGTGGATCATATTCGTCGAAATAATATAATTATAGGACTCATCTTTAAAATTAGTTGAGTGAGCATCTATATCTTTAATATCAATATGATCATCCGAGCTGAAGTCAGTAGTCTTAAAATTTTTATTAAATATATACTTTTTAGAAAATCCAGCACCTGAACCAACTTCAATTCCAATATCTTCCGCGTTTATAAATTGATTCATCCATTCAAATCTTTTTTTTAGCAAAAAATCTAAATTTTTTGATTTTGATTCAAAAAAAATTTTTCTTGCTTTTAGTGTATCTGAAACAATATTCATCTTATTTTCATCTTTTTTATAAATTGCTCTTTTTTTTAATTTTATCATTTATCTATTTTTAAGATTTATTTAAATTTATTCTCCAATGTTAATCAAAGTACCTTTTTTTCTTGCCTTTTCAAAAGAATAATAAAACGAAAAAATTCCAATAATTAGATAAATCAAATTTAGATAAAGTGCCTGTATTATATTTTGAAAATCAACACTTTGATTGATTAATATGTTTCGAGCCTCTTCAAAAATATAAACAAGTGGAAGAGAGTAAGCAATTTTTTGGAAAAATTCTGGTAAAATTTCTATAGGATAATAAATACATCCAAAAGGAGCTAATAAAAACATTGTAGACCAAGCAATATTTTCAAATGATGGACCAAACCTTAATAAGCCAGAGGATACAAATATACCAAGAGTGACTCCAAAGATATATAAGCTAAAAAAAAGAAAAAATAAATGTATTCCAAGATCCAATAAAGATATCCCAAAAAGTGGAGAGGTTAAAAGTATAGCGGGTATTAAACCAATTAAAGCTCTAATTAGAGCTGTAAATACTAAAGAAATTATTATTTCACTTATTTTTATTGGAGCAATAAATAAATTAGTAAAATTCCTACTCCATATTTCTTCTAGAAATAACATGTTAAATCCAATACTGGTTCTAAATAAGAAATCATATAAAATCGCACAAGTTAGTATAACTCCTACCGCATTATTATAATAAGTGCTATGGATAGCGAAAAAATTAGATATGAACCCCCATAAAGTAATTTGAATAGATGGCCAGTATATTAAATCTAAAATTCTTGGAAAAGATCTAGTAATCAAAAAAAAATGTCTTAAAAAAAGTCCGTATATTCTATTAAATTTCATTATGAGACCTTGAAAGTTTTAAAAATACTTCTTCTAAATTTTGTCTACCATGTTTTGAAATTAAGTCTTCTGGTTTTCCTTTGTCTATAACCACACCATCTTTCATCATTAGTACAAAAGAACACAGTCTAGTTACCTCACTCATATTATGAGAAGCTAATAGTATTGATATCTTATTTTCCTTTTTATAATTTTCTAGAAAGGTTCTTACAAAATCTCCAACCTCTGGATCTAAAGATGCTGTAGGTTCATCTAAAAAAAGGACCTCTGGTTTATTGATTAATGCCTTTGCTAAACTTACCCTATTTTTTTGACCTGAGGAAAGCTCACCAGTTATTTTTTTTAATAAGCTTTCTAATCTTAATGTATTAACAAGATATTCAATTCTACTTTTTATATTTTTGACGCTATATAACCTTCCATAAACAACTAGATTTTGTTCTACAGTAAGTTTTTTTGGCAATTCTATATATGGAGAAATAAAATTAATTTTTTGAAGAATGTTAATTCTACTTTTTTCAATCTGCATTCCATTAATATTTATTTGTCCATCAGAAGGCTTGAGCAAACCAAGCAACATCCCTATAGTTGTTGTTTTCCCACAACCATTTGGGCCCAAAAGTCCAATTACTTCATTTTCATTTATTCTGAAATTTAATTTTTTTACAGCATCTTTTTTACCAAAAGATTTAGAAAGATTTATTACTTCTACAGAATTTACCATTAAAATTTTGACGCTCTTATTAATCTATCGTTAATAGTTTTACCTAATCCTTTATTGGGAATTTTTTTTACAACTATAGACTTATGTTTATTTTTCTTTATTTTTCTAAGTATACTATATAAATTTCTTGCTGCTTCTTTTAAATTACCATTTTTAGATAAAAAATAATAGTTTGATCTGATTTCCTTTGTTTTATTTATAAACAAGCAAGCTTCACCCTTTTTAATTTTTCTTGCATTTAGACTTATTGGAATACCAGGAGAATAGTGTAGCTTAAATTGGCCTGGGGAAGATATCTTTAAGGGGTTGTTATTTATTAAAACTTTTTTATTTAATACTTTTTTAATTAATGAAGTTTCTAAACCGCCTAATCTTAATATCTTAGGTTTATTTCTTAAATCAACTATAGTTGACTCAAGACCAATAGATGATTTTCCACCTTCTAATATAAATTTTATCTTTTTTCCAAAGTCATCTCTAACATCACTTGAATTTACAGCACTCACCTTTGATGATAAATTGGCACTAGGAGCTGCCAATGGGTAATCTAATTTTTTTAATAGCTTTCTTGTTATAGGATGTTTAGGAAATCTAACTGCTAAAGTTTTTTTATAATTAGTGGCAAATTTAGATATTTCTGAATTTTTTTTTAAATACAGAACAAATGTAATTGGACCAGGACAAAATTTTTTATACAACTTAATAAAATCGTTATTAAAAATACAATCTTTTTTGAGATTTTGAATATTGTGATAATGAACTATAAGAGGATTACTTTTTGGTCTTTTTTTAAGCTTAAATATTTTTTTACATGCTTTGTTTGAATAAGCATTGCCAGCCAATCCATAAACGGTTTCAGTAGGTATAGCTACACATTCGTTATTGTCTAAGATTTTTTTAGCTTTTTTAATATTTGCAAGATTCATTTTCATGTATTATCTGAGAGTATTATATGAAAGATATAAATTTACAAAATGATTATAACTCCTTAACTCTTGAAGAATTAACCCAAGAGGCTAACAAGATGATTGAAGATCTTGAAAATCAAAAGGATTTAGAAAATTCAATAGAAAATTATCAAACTTTGTTGAAACTTAATAATATAATAGAAAAGAAATTTCAAAAAGACATTAAAAGTGTTAGTGAAAAAACAAAAGAAAGTATTTTGAAAATAACTTCAAAAAAGAATGAAAAAAAAATTAAATAAAATTGCCAAAGATACAAATTTTTTTTTAAAAAAATTCATAAAAAAACAAAATAAATCTGAATTAATTATACCAATGAAATATGGTTTATTTTCAGGAGGAAAAAAAATAAGATCAAAAATTTTAATTGACGTTGGTTCACTTTTTAAAATAAATTATAGATCATTAGTTATCATAGGTTCAGCTGTTGAATGTATTCATGCATATTCATTAATTCACGATGATTTGCCGTGTATGGACAATGATGTGATCAGAAGGGGTAAACCTTCAACACATGTCAAATTTGGCGAGTCTACAGCTGTGCTAGCTGGCAATTCTCTTTTAACAATGGCTTATGAGATTTTAAGCCACAAAGATTTGAATGTTTCAAAAAAAACTAAAATTGATTTAATTAATAAAATTTCTGAAAGCTCAGGACATCTTGGTATAGCTGGAGGTCAATACTTAGACTTAAGTTTTGAACATAAAAAAATTTCAAAAAAAAGAATTGTTGAAATGGAAATAAAAAAGACAGGAAAACTTTTTAGTTTCTGTTGTGCAGCACCTTTAATCATTAAAAAAAGAAATAAAAATGAAATTAAGAAGTTTGAAAATATAGGCGCTGATATTGGATTGTTATTCCAAGTAGCAGATGATTTGATTGATAATAAAGGAAGTTCATTAGTTGCAGGAAAAAAAACAAGAAAAGACAAAAAAAAAGGCAAAGCAACTCTAATTAGTTTACTAGGACATAAAAATACTATTAAATACGCTAATCAATTAATTTTTAATATAAATAGTAAATTAAAAAAATATGGTTCAATATCAAAAAACTTGTCCGAAACATTACAATATATTTTAAATAGAAATAAATGAAAAAAGAATACAAATTTTTAGATCAAATAAATTTTCCATCAGATTTAAAAAAAATTCCTGAGGTTAATTTGCAAAAAGTAGCTGATGAATTAAGAGAAGAAATGATTGATGCTGTCTCTGTTACTGGCGGCCACCTTGGAGCAAGCTTAGGAGTTGTTGAGTTATCTGTTGCTCTGCACTATATTTTTAATACTCCTAAAGATAAAATTATATGGGATGTAGGTCATCAATGCTATCCTCATAAAATTTTGACAGGGAGAAAAGATAGAATAAGAACTTTAAGACAAGGTGGTGGTCTATCTGGTTTTACAAAAAGAAGTGAGAGTGAATATGATACTTTTGGTGCAGCGCATAGCTCAACATCAATATCTTCTGCTTTAGGAATTGCTGAGGCAAATAAACTATCAAACAAATCTGACAATGTACTAGCAGTAATAGGTGACGGAGCCATTAGTGCAGGTATGGCTTATGAAGCTATGAACAATGCTGGTGCCTCAAAAACTAAAATGATTGTCATCCTTAATGATAATGATATGTCAATTGCGAGACCTGTTGGTGCAATGGGCACATATCTGGCTAAAATTTTTTCTGGAAAGATTTATTTTAGTTTAAGAGAAACTATTAAATTAATCACGTCTGCATTTTCAAAAAGATTTAGTGCAAAAGCTGGTAAAGCTGAGGATTTGTTAAGATCAGCTGTAACAGGTGGAACCTTATTTAGCTCTCTTGGATTTTATTATATCGGCCCTATTGATGGACATGATTTAAGTTCTTTAATTCCAATCTTAAAGAATGCGAGAGACTCAAAACATCAAGGACCAATTCTAATTCATATTAAAACTAAAAAAGGCAAAGGTTATTTATATGCAGAAAAAGCAAAAGATAATTACCATGGAGTGTCAAAATTTAATGTAAAAACTGGTGAGCAATCTAAAGGATCTAGTAAATTACCATCTTATACAAAAGTATTTGCCAATACTTTGATTCAACATGCTAAAAAAGATAGTAAAATAGTTGCTATTACCGCAGCAATGCCAGATGGAACAGGTCTTGATCTTTTCAAAAAAGAATTTCCAGAAAGAACTTTTGATGTTGGTATTGCTGAACAGCATGCTGTTACATTTGCTGCAGGCCTAGCAACTGAAAACTATAAACCTTATGCAACTATCTATTCTACATTTCTTCAGAGAGCTTATGATCAAGTAGTTCATGATGTAGCAATTCAGTGTTTACCAGTCAGATTCGCAATAGATAGAGCAGGACTAGTTGGTGCTGATGGACCTACTCATGCTGGAAGTTTTGACATAACCTATTTATCAACATTACCAAATTTTGTAGTAATGGCTGCTAGCGATGAAGCTGACTTAGTGAGAATGATTAATACCTCAACAGAAATTAATGATAGACCTTGTGCATTTAGATACCCTAGAGGAACTGGAATAGGTGCTATCTTACCCTCGATTGAAGAAAAGATAGAGATAGGAAAATCTAGAATCATTAAAGAAGGAAAAAAATTAGCTGTTCTAAATTTTGGAGCAAGATTAAACGAAACAATAAAAGCAGCAGAAAACTTGAAAAAAAAAGGAGTTGATATAACAATAGTAGATGCAAGATTTGCAAAACCTTTAGATAAAAATCTAATTTGGCAATTAGCTACTACTCATGAAGCAATTATCACTATTGAAGAAGGATCTATAGGTGGTTTTGGATCACATGTGGTTGATTTTTTATCAAAAAAAGGGTTGTTGGATAATAGTTTAAAATTTAGATCTTTGAAGCTTCCAGACATTTTCATTGATCAGGACACACCTGAGAACATGTATAAAGTTGCAAATCTAGACTCTATATCAATTGAGGAAAAAGTTTTGGATGTTTTAAATTCAAATATTGTTTTGCAAAAACAAAAATAATTATATTAACCACACTGCGCTTTGTTCATCAGATAGTGATCTAGTAAAACACACGAAAGCATAGCTTCTCCAACTGGTACAGCTCTTATTCCTACACACGGATCATGTCTTCCTTTTACAGAGATAGATGTGTTCTTTCCAAATTTGTTAATTGTTTTTCTACTTTTTAAAATTGAAGAAGTGGGTTTAACAGCAAATGATACAATTATTTCCTGTCCTGATGAAATACCACCAAGTATTCCACCAGCATTGTTTGAAGCAAATTTCATTTTCATTTTTTTTTGTGAAATTTCATCTGAATTCTCCTCTCCAGATAACTGAGCTGAATTCATTCCAGAACCGATATTTACACCTTTAACTGCATTGATACTCATCATTGCAGACGCAATATCAGAATCTAATTTTGAGTAAATTGGTGCCCCTAATCCTGCTGGAACTCCACTCGCTCTTACTTCAATTATTGCGCCACAAGAAGATCCAGCTTTTCTTATACTTAATAAATATTTTTCCCAAATTTTTAACATTGATTTATCTGGACAAAAAAATGGATTTTTGTAAATTATTTTATCATTCCATTTTGAAGTATCACATCCAAGAATACCAAGTTGAGTAACAGCAGCAGAAATTTTAAATTTTTTACCTAATTTTTTTTCTAGAACTTTTTTAGCTATTGCACCTGCCGCAACCCTTGTAGCTGTTTCTCTGGCAGAGGATCTTCCTCCTCCTCTATGGTCTCTAATTCCATATTTTTTAAAATAGGTGAAGTCAGCATGACCAGGTCTAAATTTATTTTTGATATCTTTATAATCTTTTGACCTCATATCTTCATTATAAATTATTAGGGATATTGGCGTACCAGTTGTCTTGCCCTCAAAAACCCCAGACAAGATTTGAACTTTATCACTTTCTTTTCTTTGAGTTGTAAATTTTGACTGGCCAGGTTTCCTTTTATCTAATTCCTTTTGAATATCTTGTTCTTTCAGTTGAATTAATGGAGGACAACCATCAATTATACAGCCAATAGCAGGACCATGGGACTCTCCCCATGTAGTGAAACGAAAAAACTTTCCAAAAGTATTAAATGACATTATCTATATTATATAGTTTATTTTGTTAAAATTATGAATCAAAAAAACCCATTAGGGCTCAATAAGTGCTTTTTAGATCTTGATGATCCATTTCAATTATTTGAAAGATGGTTTGCTGATGCAAAAAGTAAAGAAATAAATGATCCTAATGCTCTAGCCCTAGGAACAGCCAATAAAGAGGGAATTCCATCTGTTAGAATGGTACTTCTTAAAGGTTTTGATCAAAATGGATTTATTTTTTATACAAATTTAAATAGCCAAAAAGGAAAAGAATTAAAAGAAAATCCTAACGCCTCAATGTGTTTCCATTGGAAAAGTCTACTAAGACAAATAAGAATTGTTGGAACTCTACAACTTGTAGAAAAAAAAACTGCTGATGACTATTATAATACGAGAGCCTATGAGAGTAGAATAGGAGCGTGGGCCTCTAAACAAAGTAGTATCTTAAAAAATAGAGATGAACTTTTAAAAGCTTTAGAGGACTTTAAAAAAAAATATAATGATAAGGATAACGTACCAAGGCCAGATTATTGGTCTGGATGGAATCTTAAACCAACAAGTATTGAATTTTGGTTAGATGGAGAAAATAGAATACACGAAAGATTAAAATATATTTTAACAAAAGATAATACTTGGGTGAAAAATATCTTGAGCCCTTAAAAGTTTCTACTTAAACTAAATGAGGTTAAATTCTCAAGAATACTCTTTTCTTCACTATTACTAAACACCGACAAAGAGTTAGAGGCCAAGTTTATATAATGCTCAGCTTTTTGATAACACGCTTTAATTATTTCATATTTTTTGATCAAAGATAAAGAATATTCTAAATCATTACCATTCCTTATACTTTTTGAAAAAATCTCTTTAAGTCTCTTTTTTTCTTTATCATCTGCTTTTTGAAATAATAAAATTATAGGTAAAGTAATTTTACCTTCATAAAAATCTTGTCCAATTTTTTTTCCAAACAATTTAAGTTCTGAGTTGTAATCTAAAGTGTCGTCAGCAATTTGAAAAGTTAATCCAAGATTTCTTCCATAAAATTCTAAAGCTTCTTTTTCTTTAGAATTCATGTCAGATAAAATTGCTCCAACTTTTGTTGCTGCAGCAAATAACTCTGCTGTTTTTGCAGATATAATTTTAAGATATGTTTCTTCTAGCATGTCAACTTCACCCTGGTGTTGAAGCTGTAAAATTTCTCCTTGAGCAATTTTTGATGATGTAGATGATAGTAATTTTAAAACCTCTATGTTCCCATCCTCTACCATCATTTCAAAACATCTACTTAGTAAATAATCTCCAATTAATATAGATGAATGATTATTCCAAATACTGTTAAGAGTTTTTTTTCCTCTTCTTACTGAACCGTTATCTATAACATCGTCATGCATTAAAGTAGCAGCATGAATCAATTCTACACAAGCTGCTAGATTTATATCCCTTGTACCTTTGGAGTAACCACATATTTTGGCCGATCCTAATGTTAATAAAGCTCTAAGCCTTTTACCACCAGTATCAAGATGGTAGTCTGTCATTTTTTTGACCAACTCAACGTCACTTATAAGTTTTGATTTAATCTTTTCTTCTACTAGTAATAATTTATCTTCAACAGAATCTTTTAGTTGAAAATATGAGTTATTAATTTTGTTTTTTAGTTGAATTACTGTTCCCATTTAAGGGAACAAACTAGTATAATAACTTTATTTTTATTACTTATCAATTGACGCACCCAAATGTTCAATTATAAGGTGTCTTTATATTCATTAAAAAATTCTATAAAGATTAAAAATGTTCTCTTTATTTAAAAAGAAAAAAATTGTTCCCCATATTAAATTAAGCGGGGTAATAGGAAATGTGGGAAAATTTAAGCAAGGTATAGATTTTTCTGGTCAGGAAGATATTATTTTAAAGGCATTTTCGCTTAAAAAGGCAACTTGTGTTGCAATTACAATAAATTCTCCCGGTGGTTCTCCAGTTCAATCTCATCTTATTTATAATTTTATTAGACAACAGGCAAAAAAAAATAAAAAAAAAGTAATAATTTTTGCTGAAGATGTTGCAGCTTCAGGTGGTTATCTAATTGCATGTGCTGGTGATGAGATATATGCAAACTCAAGTTCAATAATAGGTTCGATTGGAGTGATATACTCTTCTTTTGGTTTTACTGAATTAATAAAAAAAATTGGAGTAGAGAGAAGAGTTCATACTGCTGGCAAAAATAAAAGTACTCTAGATCCTTTTCTTGAAGAAAAAAAAGAAGACATAGAAAGGCTTAAAAATATACAGTTAGACTTACATAAAAATTTTATAAATGTAGTAGAGACGAGTCGTGGAATAAAACTTAAAAAAAATGAAGTGGAATTGTTTTCTGGAGAATTTTGGTCTGGAACTAAAGCCAAAGATTTAGGTCTTATAGATGAAATTGGAGATGCCAATCAAGTATTAAAAGAAAAATTTGGTGAAGACGTAGTGATTAAAAAGTTTGAGAAATCTAAAGGATGGTTAAGCAAAAAATTATCATCTTCTAACGATCATTTAGACCAGTTTGCAAATATATTGGATGAAAAATCTGTTTGGCAGAGATATGGCCTCTAAAACTAATAAAAAAAAACAAAAGTTCCAAACTTTTCAAGATACAATTTTAAACTTGCAAAAATTCTGGAGTAAACACGGTTGTATCATTTTACAGCCTTACGATATGGAAGTTGGAGCTGGAACATTTCATCCTGCTACCACACTTAGATCTTTAGGTCCTAAGCCTTGGAAAGCAGCTTATGTGCAACCCTCCAGAAGGCCAACTGATGGAAGATATGGAGACAATCCAAATAGACTTCAGCATTATTATCAGTTTCAAGTAATTGTAAAACCGTCTCCTTCAAATATTAAAAAACTTTATTTAAATAGTTTATCTACAATAGGTATTGATCATAAAGATCATGATATTAGATTTGTCGAAGATGATTGGGAAAGTCCAACTTTAGGGGCCGCAGGACTAGGATGGGAAGTTTGGTGCGATGGTATGGAAATAACTCAATTTACGTATTTTCAACAAATGGCTGGTTTTGAATGCAAACCTATTTCAGTAGAAATAACCTATGGCTTAGAAAGAATTTGTATGTTCACACAACAGAAAAAAGATGTATATGATTTAATTTGGAACAATGAAGATATTAAATATCGTGAAGTCTTTCATCAATCTGAAAAGGAATTTTCTGCATATAATTTTGAACATGCAAATATAGAAAACCTATTTACGATGTTTAAAATGTTTGAGGTTGAGGCAAAATCATTAGTTGAAAAAAAAATATCTTTACCAGCATATGATCAATGCTTAAAAGCTAGTCATGTTTTCAACGTTCTAGATGCTCGAGGGGCTATCAGTGTTGCTCAAAGAGCAGAATATATTGGAAGAATAAGAGAAATTACTAAGTCGGCTGCTTCAATCTGGATTGATTCCCAATTATAAAATGGCAGAATTTTTTATAGAGTTATTTAGTGAGGAAATTCCTGCAAGACTTCAAAAAAATTTACGTGAAGGACTTTTAGACGAATTTCAGAAATTTTTTTTAAAAAATCAAATTAAATCTAAAAAAAATTTTTCATTTTCTACACCTAATAGATTGATTATAGTTTTTGAAGGTTTAGACAAAGAACTAAAAACTTCATCTAAAGAGATAAAAGGACCTAAAATTGGAGCTCCTGATCAAGCACTAGAGGGATTTGTAAGATCAAATAAAATAGAAAAAAAAGATTTGTTTGAAAAAAAAACTGAAAAAGGTAATTTTTATTTTTTCAAATCAAAATCAAAAATATTTAAGACACAAGATTTATTATCAGAAAATATTCCAAAATTATTGGACGGCCATAAGTGGAAAAAATCTATGAAATGGGGAGAATTTGATCTTAGTTGGGGAAGACCATTAAAGTCTATTTTATCAGTATTTGATAAGAAGACTATTAATTTTAGTTTTCATCAAATTACTTCCTGTAATTCAACTTATATAGACAGCAATTTAGAGGATAGAAAAAAAACTTTTACCGACTTTAAATCATATCAGAAATATTTCAAAAATCAGGGGGTAATTGTTGATCAAAATAAAAGAAAGGAATTTATCAATAAAGAGTTTTCAAAAATATTGAATAAAAAAAACCAAACAACTAACAATAATCCTAAATTACTAGATGAAGTGGTAGACCTAGTAGATAATCCAAATATTTTATTATGTAATTTTAATAAAAAATTTTTATCCATTCCGAAAGAAATTTTAACTTTAACTATGCAATTTCATCAAAAATATTTTCCTATTTTTAATGATAAAAAAGAAATTACTAATGAATTTCTTATTGTTGCAAATAAAAAAGATCGAAAAGGATTAATTAAAATTGGCAATGAAAGAGTTATCGAAGCAAGGCTCAATGATGCAGAGTTTTTTTGGAAGAAAGATAGGACTCAAAACTTAGTAAAAAAAGTATCAGAACTAAAATCTATAAATTTTTTTAAAGGATTGGGAACCTATTTTGATAAAGCACAAAGATTGAGAAAATTAGGTGGAATAATTTCTGATGAATTATTAATAAGTAAAGAAAAAGTTGAATTGCTAGCATCAATTTGTAAAACAGATCTGACTTCAGACTTAGTTGGAGAATTTCCAGAGCTTCAAGGAATTATGGGTGGGTATTTCTCATCTTACCAAGGTTTTGATAGTGATATCTCATCTGCAATAGCTGAACAGTATTTACCTATTGGTCTAGAAACCAAAGTACCTAAAAAACCTTTTAGTATTGTTTTATCTATTTCAGATAAAATTGACACTTTAGTAGGTTTTTTTGGTATTAACGAAAAACCCTCAAGTTCAAAAGATCCATTTGCACTTAGAAGAATAGGCCTTGGTATTATAAGAATAATAATTGAAAATAAAAAAGACCTAAGAGTAAAAGATTTATTAAGTTACTCATCAAATTTATTTAAGAATCAGGGACACGAAATGATTAATCAGGATTTAGAAAAAGAGCTAACAATTTTTTTGAAAGACAGATTTAAATATTATTTAAAAGAAAAACAAATTCGTTTTGATATAATCGATGCGTCTATCTCATCTTTTTCTACTAATAAATTATTTTCATCATTTGAAAAGGCTAAAAAACTGAACAATATTATAAACAATCAAAAGGGTCTAGATATAATATCCAGCTACAAAAGGGCATCTAATATATTAAATAATGAAATAACAAATAATGATATCGAGATAACAAATACAACTGACCCTGGTATTTTTAAAAGTGATTTTGAGAAAAATTTATATAAAAAAATTAATGAAATTAAAAAATATTATTCAAATATAAACGATGATGAGAATTTTGAGGAATCACTATCTATTTTAGCAGGAGCCAAGAAGGAAATTTTCGAATTTTTTGACAATGTAAAAGTAAATGAAGAAAATGAAAGTATGAGAAAAAACAGATTGGAACTTATCAATATGTTATGTAAAACCTTTCAAAATTTTATAAATTTTCAATTACTAAAAACAAATAATGACTAAACTAATCTTAAATTTTAAATCTAAAGAGTCAAAAAAATTAAAGAATCCAAAAAACTTTTTGGGTGGAAAAGGCTCTAATTTATCAGAAATGGGAAGAATGGGTCTTCCAGTACCACCAGGATTTACTATTTCAACAAAAGTTTGTGAAATATTTTACAAGAACAAAAGAAAGCTAAACTCAAAATTAGTTAATCAAATAAATCAAGAATTAAAAATTATCGAAAAAGATGTAAATAAAAAATTTGGAGATTTAAAAAATCCACTATTGTTATCCGTCAGGTCTGGTGCAAGGGTTTCAATGCCCGGTATGATGGATACTATACTTAATCTTGGATTAAATGACAAAACCGTTAAAGCATTGGCCAACAAAACCTCAAATGGTAGATTTGCAAAAGATAGCTATAGAAGATTTATTCAAATGTACAGTAATGTAGTTATGGGTGTGGAAAGTTATCATTTTGAGGAACTTATCGAGAATTATAAGCTCACAAAAGGTGTTTTGTTAGATACTGAGTTAGATGAGAATGATTGGGATGATCTTATTAAAGATTTTAAGAATACTGTTAAAAATAAAACTAATACTGAATTTCCTCAAGATGTTTACAAACAATTACTAGGTGCAATAAATGCAGTTTTTCTATCCTGGGAAAGTAATCGAGCTAAAGTTTATAGAAAATTAAATCAAATTCCTAGTGAGTGGGGGACTGCTGTTAATGTACAATCAATGGTATTTGGAAATATGGGAAATGATTGTGCAACAGGTGTAGTTTTTACAAGAAATCCGTCAGATGGCTCTAATAATATATATGGTGAGTATTTAATAAATGCACAAGGAGAAGACGTAGTAGCTGGAACTAGAACACCACAGTACATAACTAAAAAAGCAAAAAAAGAGGCCAAAGTTAAAGAAACTTCTATGGAAGAGTCTATGCCAAAAGTTTACTCAGAATTAATAAGAATTTTAAAAAAATTAGAAAAACATTATAAGGATATGCAAGATGTTGAATTTACAGTTGAAAATAAAAAACTTTGGATTCTACAAACTCGTTCAGGTAAAAGAACTTCAAGATCAGCAGTAAAGATTGCTGTAGATATGGTAAAAGAAAAGTTGATTTCAAAAAAAGATGCAATCTTAAGAATTGATCCAAATTCTTTAGACACTTTATTACATCCTACTTTAGATGAAAAAAGTTCTATAAATGTGATTGCTAATGGGTTACCCGCTTCCCCCGGAGCAGCAAGTGGTAAGGTAGTTTTTACTTCTGAAGAAGCAGAAAGATTAAATGATATGATGCAAGATTCAATTTTAGTCAGAGTGGAAACATCCCCTGAAGATATTCAAGGTATGCATGCAGCAAAGGGAATTTTGACAGCAAGAGGAGGTATGACAAGTCATGCTGCAGTAGTTGCAAGAGGCATGGGTCGGCCGTGTGTTTCTGGTTCAAGTGAAATTGATATAAATTATGATCAAAAAATGTTTAAGACATCCTCTGTTGAAGTTAAAGAAGGTGATGTGATTACAATTGATGGTTCAACTGGAAGAATTATTTTAGGAAGTGTTCCTACAGTAAAGCCTGAAATTTCAGGTGATTTTTCAAAATTAATGGCTTGGGCTGATAATGTAAGAAAATTAAAAGTGAGAACAAATTCTGAAACTCCCTTGGACACAAAAACAGCTAGAGATTTTGGAGCGGAGGGAATTGGTCTTTGTAGAACAGAGCATATGTTTTTTGATGAAGAGAGAATTTTATCGGTGAGAGAGATGATTCTATCGAAGACCCAAGAAGATAGAGCCAAAGCTTTAAAAAAACTTTTGCCACATCAAAAAAAAGATTTTATAGAAATATTTAAAATTATGTATGGTCTTCCTGTTACAGTAAGATTACTGGATCCACCATTACACGAATTTTTGCCAAAATCAGAAAAAGAAATTTCTGAAGTTGCAAATGTAGTGGGTGCTGACCTTAAAGAGATAAATTCAAGAATAGATGAACTTCATGAGCAAAATCCTATGTTAGGACATAGGGGATGCCGACTTGGTATTTCTTTTCCAGAAATCTATGAAATGCAATGCAGAGCTATTTTTGAAGCGCTTTCAGAACTTAAAAAGAATAGACAGAAATCAGCCTTCCCAGAAATAATGATACCTCTCGTTTCAACAGAGGCAGAGATAAAGATTATGAAAGACCTAGTAATTAATACAGCAAAAAAAGTTCAAAAAGAAAATAATATTAAAATTGAATTTTTAGTTGGCACTATGATTGAATTACCTAGAGCAGCAATTAAAGCTAAAGATATTGCAAAACACGCTGAGTTTTTTAGTTTTGGAACTAATGATTTAACTCAAACTACCTTTGGGATAAGTAGAGATGATAGTGGTAAATTTTTAAATGATTATATTGACAATAAGATTTTTAAAGTTGATCCATTTGTATCTATAGATGATGGAGTTAAGGATTTAGTAGAAATAGGAGTTGAAAAAGGAAAAAAACAAAACAAAAAAATTAAGTTGGGAATTTGTGGTGAACATGGTGGTGATCCAAAAAGTATTGATTTTTGCTCAAAAGTTGGTTTAGATTATGTATCTTGTTCTCCTTATAGAGTTCCAATTGCAAAATTAGCTGCTGCTCAGGCTGAGTTAAAAAAAAAATAGTTTAAGTCTCTAATTTAAAATCTATTGCCGAAGCACTATGAGTAATACTTCCTACTGAGATTCTATTAACCCCTGTTGCTGCAATAGATTTGACTGTTTTGAGACTAACATTTCCAGAAGCTTCAGTTTCATAATATTTTTTTACAAGCTTAACCCCTAATCTTAAGTTTTTAAGGTTCATATTGTCAAATAAAACTCGATTAAATCTTAAACCCATAATATTTTTTAATTGTTTTAAATTATCTACCTCCACAGTTATTTTTTTACCATTCTTATCTTTTATAGCTGAAGATACTAATTTTGTAATATTTGAGCTAGCAATGTGATTATCTTTAATTAAAAATTCATCACTTAGATTAAATCTATGATTAGTACCCCCACCTAATTGTACAGCATATTTCTGAATTACTCTTAAGTTTGGAATTGTTTTACGTGTACAACAAATTCTACATTTTTTACCAGCTAATTTAACAAATTGATTTGTTTTGGTTGCTATACCCGAGATATGAGACAAATAATTTAAAGCAACCCTCTCTGCAATCAATATATTTTGAGCTTTACCTTGAACTGTAGCAATTAAAGATTTTTTTTTTACAAAAGAACCATCTTTTTTTTTAATTATGAATTTAATCTTTTTATCAACTAATGAAAAAGCATGTTTAGCGAATAGAAGACCACCAATCACTGCATCTTGATTTGATATTAATTTAAATTTTACTATTTTATTATTTTCTAAAAGATTTGAAGTTATGTCCCCAGAAGGAAATAAATCTTCATTAAGTGCAAGCTTAACAGTACTTCTTATAAAATTTTCGCTAAGTTTTATTTTTGACACAAAGTGTTATCTACCAATAGCAACCATTTTTTCTACTGACAATCTTGCTTTATTAATTGTTTCTTGATCCATAATTATTTCACCTGTTTCATTTTCTAAACAGTCCAAAATTTTTGGAAGTGTGATTCTTTTCATATGTGGGCAAAGATTACATGGTCTTATAAATTCTACATTTGGGTTTTCTACTTGTATATTATCACTCATTGAACACTCAGTAACCATCATAACTTTTTTGGGCTGATTATCTTTCACATAATTAATCATTCCTGAAGTTGAACCAGCAAAATCACTTGCTTTAATAACTTCAGGGGGACACTCTGGATGAGCAATAATTTTAATTCCAGGATTTCTTTCTCTGATATCTTTTATTTCTTTTTCATTAAACTGATCATGAACCATACAAATGCCTTTCCATGCAATAATTTCAACATCTGTTTGTGAAGCAACATATTTTGCAAGATAATCATCAGGTAAAAAAATTACTTTTTTTACTCCTAAAGATTTTACTATTTTAACAGCGTTAGCAGAAGTACAACATACATCAGTTTCAGCTTTAACATCAGCAGATGTATTAACATATGAGACTACAGGAACCCCTGGGTACTTCTCTTTAAGAAGTCTTACGTCATTACCTGTAATCGAAGATGACAATGAGCAACCTGCTTTCATATCTGGTAACAGAACTTTTTTATTTGGACTCATTAGTTTTGCAGTTTCAGCCATAAAATGAACTCCAGCCATTACAATTATATCTGCAGAAGTTTTTGATGCTTCAACAGCAAGCGCTAAAGAGTCAGCAGAAAAATCTGCTATACCATGATAAATTTCAGGAGTTTGATAGTTGTGAGCAAGAATTACTGCGTTTTTTTCTTTTTTGAGTTTGTTTATTTTATGAATAAATGGAGCATGGATTGACCACTCAATTTCAGGCATAACCTTTGAAATTTTCTGATAAATTTGGTCTGTGGCTTTTTTAACCTCTTGATTAAATTCCATAAGAAAAATTTATCAATTTGAAACCCACTTGTCATTGATTTAATGTGGGGCATATTGCGGCCATGCTGAAATTGGTAGACAGGCACGGTTGAGGGCCGTGTGAACCTAGTTCATGAGAGTTCGAGTCTCTCTGGCCGCACCAAAAACTTAAATTTTAAGCCACTCAGGAATATGAACTTTAAAAGAACCATTTTTACTTTTAAAAGTGTTATCTTTATTAAAATTTTGGTCTAAATACTTAATTAAAGCAAAAGGGTAATCTTCATCAATTAAAACTTTACCAATTTCAACATCATTATTATAAATTTTTTCATCTTCTAATAATTTTCCACTAATTACCTTTAAGGGAAATAATCTTTTAGACAATTTATTCTTTAATTTAATTCTGGCTGTATTTTCTTGACCAACGTAACATCCTTTTTTAAAGTCAATTCCGCTAAGTTCTTCAAAATTACACTCAATACCAAATAATTTATTTTTTAATTTATTTAAATTTTTTGGAACAATTCCAAGTTCATGACTTTTAATATAATAGTTTTCAAGTTTATCATCCTTCAAATTTAATTTTTTTAATGACAAATAAAGTTTTTCTAAATTTATAATTAGTCTAGCACCTAAATTTTTATTCCTAGGATCTAAAATAACTGGATCTTCTCTATATTTTAATGTGTATCCCAAAATATCTTTCGCACCAGAAATTGATAAATATTTTTCATAGCCAAAGCTTGCAACCACAAACTCATTACTTAAATTCAAAATTTCAACCTTTGATCTAATTTTGTAAAGATTTAATTGATTAAATATCTCCTCAGATTGAGCTTTTTCGCAATCAATAAAATAACCTGTTTTATGTTTGACTATGATAAACTCATATAAAAATTTACCTTGAGGAGTTAGTAAAGATGCAAAACAGCTTGAATTTTCAGATACTTTTTTCATATCATTAGTAACTAGATTTTGTAAAAAATCGATAGTGTCTGGGCCATTTAGATAAAGTATCGCTCTATCTTTTAATATATAAACATTATTTTCCATAATTACTTGATATCTTTTTTTTTTAATATAATTATTTTTTTTATAAATGTTAGATCTAATAATTAAAAATGGACAATGTTATATTGACGGTGAGTTGAAAGATGTTGACATATCTATTAAAGATGGAAAAATTCACCAGATTGGACAAATTTCAGAGAAATCAACAGAGATTATTGAAGCCAAAGGATTAACAGTTTTACCTGGTTGTATAGATACACAAACTCATTTTAGAGAACCTGGCTCGACTGATACAGAGGATTTAAATTCAGGAAGTAGAGCTGCTGTAGCAGGTGGAATAACAGCAGTATTTGAAATGCCTAATACGAATCCCCCAACTTCAACTAAAAAAGAATTTCAAAGAAAATTAGACTTAGCTAAAAATCGAATGTATTGCAATTATGCTTTTTATTTTGGTGCAACAGCAGATAATGCAGATGAATTAGCTGATCTTAAAAATTTAGAGGGTTGTTGTGGAATTAAACTTTTTGCAGGATCTTCAACTGGTAATCTTTTAGTAGCAGATGAAAAAGATATTGAAACAGTATTTAAAAATAGTTCTAAAGTAGTAGCAGTTCACTCAGAAGATGAGGCTATATTGAATATCAATAAAAAATTAATTATAAACGGGGATGTTCATTCTCATCCGATTTGGAGAAGTGATGAGTGTGCAATTTCCTCTACAAGAAGGATAGTTAGGATTGCAGAGAGATATAACAAAAAAGCTCATGTCCTGCATATTACAACAAAACAAGAGATTGATTTTTTATCTCAACACAAAGGAAATATTACTTTTGAAATTACTCCTCAGCACCTCACAATTTATGCACCAGATTGTTATGATAAATTAGGAACTTATGCGCAGATGAATCCTCCTATAAGAGACAAATCTCACTATGACAGATTGTGGTATGCGGTTAAAAATAATCTGAATGATACAATTGGTTCTGACCATGCGCCACATTTAAAGGTAAATAAGGAGAAAGAATATCCCAATTCACCATCTGGTATGCCTGGTGTACAAACTCTTATGCCTGTTATGTTAAATCACATAAATGACGGTAAAATTTCACTTAATCAATTGATGAATTTAGTTTGTGAAAACCCTGTTAAGATTTTTGGAATTAAAAATAAAGGATTTATAAAAAAAGGTTTTGATGCAGACTTCACAATAGTTGATATGAATAAAAAAATTGTAATTAAAAACGAAAATATTGAGAGCAAATGTGGATGGTCACCTTTTCATGGTTATGAATTTAAGGGAACTCCAGTTTCAACAGTTATTGCTGGAAAAATAAAAATGAAAGACGGTAAAATTTTGGGTGATCCAGATGGAACCCCTCTACAATTTAATTAAGCTTGACGGTAAAATTATTTACTAAAACTACTCCAATAACAATTAAAAACATTCCTAAAATAGCTTGCCAAGCTAGAGTTTGTTTGAAAAATACATATCCTAATATTGCAATAGTAAATATACCAAGGCCACTCCATGTTGCATAAACAATTGCAATGGGGAGCTTATTTACAACAAAAGTTAAAAGATACAGTGCACTTAAGTAGAAGATTGCTAAAAATATCGTTGGGAGTAATTTTGTAAAATTTTGAGACACTGGTAGTAGCATTGTACCTGCAACTTCACAAAATATTGCACCTATAAGAAATAAATAAGTTTTAAGCACTTTTTAGAATATTATTTTTAATAAGGTCCTCTTTTATTTCATCTAAGATAGTGGGATCATCAATTGTGGGTGGCATTTTATACTCAACACTATCAGCAATTTTTCTTATTGTTCCTCTTAAAATTTTTCCTGATCTTGTTTTCGGAAGACGTTTTATTACTATTGCAACTTTGAAAGCTGCAACAGGACCAATCTTATCTCTTACCATTTGAATGCATTCTTTTGAGATTGTTTCATTATCTTTATCTACACCAGCTTTTAAAACGATTAATCCAATAGGTAATTGACCTTTTAATTTATCTGCTATTCCAAGCACTGCACATTCAGCAACAGATTGATGTTCAGATAAAACCTCTTCGATAGCCCCGGTAGATAATCTATGACCTGCAACATTAATTATATCATCTGTTCTAGACATGATCCAAATATAACCGTCTTCATCAATATGTCCTGCATCATAGGTCTGATAATAACCATCATAATTAGACATATAATTTTCTTTATACCTTTGATCAGCATTCCAAAGCGTCGGGAAAGTTCCTGGAGGCAAAGGTAGCTTCACTACTATATCACCCATCTCATTTGGTTTTGCTAAACTTTGGTCTGCCTTAATAATTTTTACATCATAACCAGGTACAGCTTTACATGCTGATCCATATTTAGTTTTCATCATTTCTATTCCTGTACAATTAGAGCTAATTGCCCAACTTGTTTCAGTTTGCCACCAATGGTCTATTACTGGAACTTTCAATAAATTTTCAGCCCATTTAATTGTATCAGGATCTGCTCTTTCACCTGCAAGAAAAAGACTTTCAAATTTTGAAAGGTCATATTTAGAAAAAAATTTACCATCTGGATCTTCTTTCTTAATTGCCCTAAATGCTGTTGGAGCTGTAAAAAGAGATTTTACTTTGTAATCTGATATAATTTTCCAGAATGCTCCTGCATCTGGAGTACCAACTGGTTTTCCTTCAAATAACACTGTTGTACACCCTTTAAATAACGGAGCATAAACAATATAGGAGTGACCTACAATCCAGCCAATGTCACTTGCAGACCACCAAATATCTCCTTCGTCAATATTATAAATATTTTTCATCGTCCATTTCAAAGCAACAATGTGACCACCTATGTCTCTTACAATTCCCTTGGGTGTTCCTGTTGTTCCAGAGGTATAAAGAATATAAGCAAATTCATTTGAGTTCATTTCAACACAGTCAATTTCATTTGCATTTGAGACAACTTCTTCCCAACTTAACTCTTTAGGAGCATTTAATTTTACCTCATGACCTGGTCTCTGGAATAAAATCATTTTATCAATTTTATGTTTAGCTTGTTTTACAGCATCATCTACTAATGGTTTGTATTCGACAGTTCTTCCAGGTTCAAAACCACAGGAGGCAGTTACTAATATTTTTGCTTTACTATCATCAATCCTGCTCGCAAGTTCGTTGGACGCAAAACCACCAAAGACTACAGAGTGAATTGCCCCAATTCTTGCACAAGCTAACATAGCTATAACAGCCTCTGGTATCATGGGCATATAAATTATTACTCTATCACCTTTTTTTGTGCCTTGTTCCTGTAGAGCTCCTGCAAATTTAGAAACTTTTGATCTTAATTCTTCATAAGAATATTTGCTTTTATTTCCAGTAATTGGACTGTCATAAATTAATGCTGTTCTTTTGCCGTTTCCTTTATCGATATGAATATCTAAAGCATTGTAACAAGTGTTTGTTACACCATCTTCATACCATTTATAAAAAGGTGGATTAGATTTATTGAGAATTTTATTAGGTTTTTTAAACCAAAATATATCCTCTGACGCTTCACTCCAAAATTTTTCTGGATTATTTATGGATTTGTCATAAATCTTATTGAATTTATCTGACATTTAAAACCATGATTCGTTACTGCTCTTTTTTTGATTTTTAACTTTTAAATTGTATTTAATTTTAAAAAGTGAGGAAAATCAATGCTTATTAATAGTAAATTTGTCTTCAATTATCTCGCTAGATTTGTTATTTAACCTCAACTTTGGCTTAGGGAAGCCTGAGCCTAGTTTATATAAACTAAACAAAGTAAAAACTAACTAAAGAGGGAGTTTTTTATGAAAAAACTTAAACTGTTTGCTCTTACAGCTGTTGCCCTAATGGGTGTTACAGGTGTAGCAAACGCCGAGACTGCTATGTTAGCTCAAGATGACTTTGTTGGAATATCTTTTTGGGTAATTTCAATGGGTATGTTGGCTGCTACAGCGTTCTTCTTCATGGAAAGAAGTTCTGTTGCTCCTGGCTGGAAAACGTCAGTAACTGTTGCAGGTCTTGTAACTGGTATTGCTTTCATCCATTACATGTACATGAGAGATGTATGGGTGACTACAGGCGATTCACCAACAGTGTATAGATACATTGACTGGTTAATTACAGTTCCATTACAGATGATAGAATTCTACTTAATTCTAGTCGCTGTAAGAAAAGCAAGCTCTGGAATTTTCTGGAGATTGTTAATTGGATCACTAGTAATGTTAATCGGTGGATACTTAGGAGAAGCTGGATACATTAATGCTACACTTGGTTTTGTAATCGGTATGGCTGGATGGATCTACATTCTTTATGAAGTATTTTCAGGTGAAGCTGGTAAAGCTGCTTCTAAGAGTGGAAACAAAGCTCTAGTAACTGCATTTGGTGCAATGAGAATGATTGTAACTGTAGGTTGGGCTATTTACCCATTAGGTTATGTATTTGGTTACCTAACTGGTGGAGTAGATGCAAACTCACTAAACGTAGTTTACAACTTAGCTGACTTTATTAACAAAATTGCTTTCGGTCTAGTAATTTGGGCTGCCGCAATAAGTTCAGCTGGCTCAAGAGCAAGATAATTAAGTTAAACTAAATTTATAGGGCGAGTATGTTTTGCATACTTGCCCTATTTTTTTTTAGATCTATAAAGAATTCATGACAAAAATATCTTATATAACTCACGATAATAAAACCTTCACTGTTGACGTTGATAATGGTTTAACAGTAATGGAAGGAGCCGTTCAAAACAATATACCTGGTATAGATGCAGACTGTGGAGGTGGAATGGCTTGTGCGACTTGCCATGTTTATGTCAAAGAAGATTGGTTAAATAAGCTTCCAAAAAAAGAAGAAGGTGAAGAAGATATGTTAGATATGGCATTTGAACCCAAAACAAATAGTAGACTAAGTTGTCAGCTTATAGTCTCAGATGAAATTGATGGTATAATAGTAAATATTCCATCCAAGCAAGCTTAATGAATAAAACAGATGCGCTTATAATTGGAGCAGGTCCAACAGGATTATTCACAGCACACCAACTAAAGTTAATTGGTCTTAATTGTGAAATAGTAGATAATTTAGATAAGATAGGAGGCCAGTGTATTGAGCTTTATCCAGACAAACCAATTTATGACATACCTGCTGTTCCTGAATGTACTGGTGAAGAACTTACAAAAAATTTAATTAATCAATTGAAACCTTTTGACATAAAATTTCATTTAAGTGAAAGAGTTGAAGAGGTAAAAAAAGAGAATGAAAATTGGATAGTTAAGACTAGTAATGGTAAAATTTTTTCGACACCTAATATTGTTATCGCTGGTGGAGTAGGGTCTTTTGAACCAAGAAAATTCTCTCCGAAGGGATGTGAAAAATTTGAAAATAAATCTTTATTTTACATGGTTAAAGATAAAGCAATATTTGATGAAAAAATAGTTACAATCTTTGGAGGTGGAGACAGTGCATTGGATTGGGCAGTAGAATTATCTAAAAATTCAAAAGTAAATTTAGTTCATAGAAGAGAAGAATTCAGAGGAGCTCAATCAACAGTAGATAAAGTTCATGAACTTGTAAAAGTTGGTAAAATAAATCTTTACACAAAATTTCAAATGGTATCAGTAAATGGTTCTAAAAGTATAGAAAATATAGAAATTAAGCATGATAATAATGAAATTAAGAATATTAAAACAGACTATGTATTAGGTTTTTTTGGTTTAATAATGCAATTAGGTCCAATTGCAAATTGGGGACTTAATATCAATAAAAAAACTATTGAAGTAGATACTGAAAAATTTGAGACAAATCAAAAAGGCATTTATGCTGTGGGAGATATTTGTTCTTATCCTGGAAAATTAAAACTTATTTTATCAGGTTTTCATGAAGGAGCTTTGGCAGCTAGAGCATGTTTTAAATTAGCAAGACCAAATGAAAAATATCGTTTTGAATTTACAACAACTTCTTCAAATTTGTTAAAAAGACTTGGTAAAAAAGAGTGATTGAGCTTTTCTCGGCAAATACTCCTAATGGAAAAAAAATTAGTGTTATGCTTGAAGAAATTGGCTATGAATACAAAGTTACTAAGATTGACATTGATAAAGGTGAACAATTTAAAACAAATTTCAAAAAGATCAGCCCATTAAGCAAAATACCAGTCATCATCGATCATAACAACAACAAAACTATTTTTGAGTCTGGTGCAATTTTAATTTATTTAGCTGAACAAAGTGGAAAGTTTTATGATAAAAAAAATAGATTAGAAATCAATCAATGGTTAATGGCTCAAATGGGTTATATAGGTCCAATGCTAGGTCAACACCATCAATTTCATCATTATAATCCTGGTAAAAGTAAATTTGGAGAAGAAAGATATTTTAAGATAGCTAAAAGAATATATGAGGAATTGGATGAAAGATTATCAAACTCAAATTTTTTGTCAGGTAATAATTATACAATAGCCGATATTGGAACTTTCCCGTGGATTGCACGTCATAATTGGCATGACATTGGTCTAAAAAATTATCAAAATCTCAAAAGGTGGTATTGTGAAATATCAAATCGTAAAGCGGTTATAAAGGGGTTTTCTTTTATGAATAAAAACGAGCTTCCACCAAAGCCTTAATATTAATTCATTGAATTTAGTAATCTAAATAATGAGGTAATTATACCATGACCAGAAAGTTCTATTAATAAAATAATGAAAATGATAAATATTAATTTTTTATTCATCTCGTAAAAACAAATATTAATAAAAGTATCCAAAAAAAAGCGTAATAGAAATATATATATTTCTTTGTAAAATTATATGTAATTGGATTATGAACTGGCTTATCTTTCTTCTTCTTCTTCTTTTTATTCATCTGCGTGAACCTTTTCATTTTTTTCATGTTTTTCTTGTGCAGCAATAGTGTATTTTGCTACAGGTCTAGCCATTAGTCTCTTTAAACCTATAGGCTCAGCGGTGTCTAGACAATAACCATAGGTATCATCTTTAATTCTTAATAAAGCCTTTTCGATTTCAGAAATTAATTTTATTTGTCTATTTATTGCTTTCATTTCAACATTTTTGTCAGTGTAAGAACTTGCCTGATCCACAATATCAGCAGAAATACTATTATCATCCATAGAACCATGATAAAGGGCTTCATTATTTGCTTTAACTA
>CACGDW010000007.1 GCA_902571925.1 uncultured Pelagibacteraceae bacterium
AGAAAATTAAAAATATCCAGAATTGCATTAAGACAACTTGGATTGCAAGGTAAAATACCTGGATTAGTAAAATCAAGTTGGTAGAAAGGATTATATGAGTTTAAGTGACCCAATTGGCGATATGATAGCAAGAGTTAAGAACGCTCAATCTAGAAGTCATAAAAAAGTTGAATTACCATCATCAAAATTTAAAACAAAAATTGCTGATATACTTAAAAATGAGGGTTTCATAAAAGATTTTAAGATAGACGCAAAAGATAACAAATCAGTTCTATCTTTAGAGTTAAAATATCACTCTGGCAACCCTGTCATTAGCGCATTTGAAAGAGTATCTAAACCTGGAAGAAGAATATTTTCAAGTGCGGATGGATTACCTAAGATTAACAATGGTCTTGGAATAGCAATTATATCTACACCAAAGGGTGTGATGACTGATATTGATGCTCGGAAAGAAAGAGTTGGTGGCGAAATAATTTGTAAGGTGTTTTAATGTCTAAAATAGGTAAAATAAATATTTCAATTCCAGAAAAAGTAAAAGTTGCTTTAGCGGGTAATATTTTGAATATTGAGGGACCATTAGGTAAAAAATCAATAAATGTTGATCTAGAAATTTTTAGTTTAGATATAAAAGATGGGAAAGAAATTTCTATCAAACCTAAAAAAGTCGATCAAGACACTAAAAGATTGTGGGGTATGAATAGGAGTTTAATAAATAATGCAGTTATAGGCTCAAGTTCAGGATATGAAAAAACCCTTGAGTTAGTAGGGGTTGGCTACAGAGCGGCATTAAAAGGAACCCAATTAAATTTACAATTAGGTTACAGTCATGATATCAACTTTGATATTCCAGCAGGAGTAAAAATTACAGTGGAAAAACAAACAACATTGAAAATTACTGGTCACGATAAACAACAGGTAGGTTCAGTAGCCTCAAAACTAAAAACATTAAGAAAAATTGAACCTTATAAAGGAAAGGGTGTTAGAGAAAAAGGTCAATATATTTTAAAGAAAGAGGGTAAGAAAAAATAATGAAAATTAATACCAGAATAAGGAAAAAGTTTAGAGTTAGCAACAAAGTTAAAAAAGTATCCTCTAATGATAGATTTCGACTTAGCATTAATAGATCGTCTAAAAATATTTCTGCTCAAATTATAGATGATACGAAAAGTGTTACACTTATTTCAGCTTCATCAACTGAAAAAGATATAAAACAAAACTCTAAAATTAATAAAACGGAATTATCAAAAATAGTTGCAGAAAAACTTGCAAAAAAAGCTCAAGATAAGAAAATTAAAAAGATATATTTTGATAGAGGTATTTATAAATATCATGGAAGAGTAAAAATTTTTGCTGAAACTCTTCGAAAAAATGGAATGGAGTTTTAATATATGAATTTTAATAAAGAAAAAAAAAATGACGATATTCTAGAGAAATTGGTTCATATAAATCGTATAACCAAAGTTGTTAAAGGTGGAAGAAGATTTGGCTTCTCTGCTTTAGTAGTAGTAGGAAATCAAGCCGGAAAAATAGGAATAGCCCACGCCAAAGCAAAACAAGTTCCAGATGCTATTAAAAAGGCAAATGAAATGGCCAGACGAAAATTAATACAAATACCGTTAAGAGAAGGTAGAACTTTGCATCATGACGTTAAAGCTAAAGATGGATCTGGAAAAATAGTTTTGAGAGCTGCTTCAAAGGGAACTGGTATCATTGCTGGTGGTCCTGTAAGAGCTGTTTGTGAAGTCCTAGGTGTAAAAGATATTGTTGCTAAATCTATGGGAACATCTAATGCACATAATGTTATTAGAGCCACAATGAAAGCTTTACTGAAACAAAATTCACCAAAACAAATTTCTAGCATCAGAAATAAAAAAATTTCTGAAATAGTTGAAAAAAGAGGATAATGATTAGATTAAATAACAGAGATAGAATAAACAAATTAAAAATCAGAGTTGGTCGAGGTATAGGTTCTGGTAAAGGGAAAACCTCTGGTAGAGGTGTTAAAGGACAAAAATCAAGATCAGGTGTTGCAATTAAAAGTTTTGAAGGTGGTCAAATGCCTTTGTATAGAAGATTACCTAAACGTGGTTTTAATCCAATAAGTAGAAAAAATATTGCAATTTTGAATTTAGATAAAATTCAATCTTTTATTGATAAAAAAAGTATTAAAATCAGTGATACTTTAAACTCTGATTTGTTAAAAAAATTAAAGATTATAAATAAAAATTCAATTAAACTTAAGATTTTAGGTTCTGGAGAAATTAAAAGCAAAATTAATATTGAGGCAGATCTTGCATCTAAATCGGCTATTGAAAAACTTGAAAAAGTAGGTGGATCAATTCAACTAAAAAAATAGTAAAATTAAATGAGTTCTACATCATCAAGTAATGATTTAAGAAATAGAATAATATTCACTATTGCTATTTTAGCAGTATATAGATTTGGTACATTTGTACCTTTACCCGGTATTGATCCAGAGCAACTCAAAATTATGATGGAAGGTAATCAAAAAGGATTACTTGGTATGTTTAATGTTTTTGCTGGTGGAGCAGTAAGTAGAATGGCTATCTTTGCTCTAGGTATTATGCCATATATTTCTTCCTCTATTATAGTACAACTTTTAACTGGAGTTTCTGATTATTTTAAAAATCTAAAATCTCAAGGAGAAATAGGAAGATCTAAGATAACTCAGATAACACGTTATGGAACTGTCTTACTTGCTACTGTACAAGGCTATGGTCTTTCTGTTGGACTAGAGTCCTCAGCAAACTTAGTTATTGACCCAGGATTATTTTTCAAAATTTCAACAGTAACAACAATAGTCGCAGGAACAATTTTTTTAATGTGGTTAGGTGAGCAGATAACTCAAAGGGGAATTGGAAATGGAATATCATTAATTATTTTTGCTGGTATAGTTGCAGAAATTCCAAGAGCTCTAGTAACAACTTTTGAATTAGGAAGAACTGGTGCCATTTCTACTCTTATGATTATATTAATTTTTGTTTTATTGATTGGCACAATACTTTTTATAGTTTTTATGGAAAGAGCTCTAAGAAAAATATTAATAAATTACCCGAAAAGACAAATGGGTAACAAGATGTACGGTGGAGAGTCTTCACATTTACCTCTCAAGATAAATCAAGCAGGAGTTATTCCTGCTATTTTTGCCTCTGCTTTACTACTACTCCCAGTGACTTTTTCAAACTTTAATTTTTCTGATAATGAAACTTTTTTAAATTTAAGTTCATATTTTACTCAAGGTCAACCTCTCTATATGCTGTTATATGCATCAGGAATAATTTTTTTTACTTTCTTTTATACTTCAATAACTTTTAATCCAACTGAAACTGCAGATAATTTAAGAAAATATGGAGGATTTATCCCAGGCATAAGACCAGGAGAAAGCACAGCGATTTATATTGAAAATATTTTAACAAAACTGACTACGATCGGTGCCTTGTATCTAACTTTGGTTTGCTTAATGCCAGAATTTTTGATTGCAAATTATCCTATTCCTTTTTATTTAGGAGGAACTTCTATTTTGATTGTTGTTGTTGTGGCAATTGACACAGTAACTCAAATACAAACAAGATTAATGAGTTCGCAATATGAACAATTAATTAAAAAAACTAAATTTGGTAGATAAAGAGAAGTGAACTTAATTTTATTTGGACCACCAGGTGCTGGAAAAGGTACTCAGGCTAAACATTTAGTTAAAAAATTAAATGGTTTTCAAGTTTCCACGGGTGAAATGTTAAGACAGGAAATTCAAAAAGATACTGAAATAGGTAAAAAAATAATCAATGATATGAATGACGGTAAATTTGTTAATGATGAAATTGTTAATCAACTTATTGAAAATATTATATTTGATAATCAAAAAAAAAGTAATTTGATATTTGATGGATATCCCAGGTCATTAAGTCAGGCAAAAAATTTAGATATAATACTAAATAAATCAAATCAAAAAATAGACTATATTTTTTTTCTCAATGTTAATAAGGAAACTATTATTAAAAGAATTGAAAAAAGAAAAGTTTTAGAAAAAAGATTAGATGACGATTCTGTTACTATTCTTAAAAGATATGATAAATATATGGACACAACACAGCCTTTGTTAAATTTCTACTCAAAAAATTCAAATTTTTACGAAATAGATGGAACTTTAAAAATTGACGAAATAACAGCCAAAATAGATGCTTTTCTGAAGGTTTAAGAAGTTGACTTTAAAAGATCTTATTATATAAAAGGCACAAATTTATCACTTATCTTATGGCTCGTATTGCAGGTATCAACATTCCACAAAACAAATTAGTTCATATAGGTTTAACTTACATATATGGGGTAGGAGACAAATTTTCTAAACAAATTTGCAAGTCATTAGAAATACCTAAAGAAAAAAGAGTAAATCAATTGACTGATGATGAAATTTTAAAAATTAGAGAATATATAGACCAAAACTTTAAAGTTGAAGGTGATTTAAGAAGAGATTATTCTTTAAGTATAAAAAGATTAATAGATCTTGCATGTTACCGAGGTTCAAGGCATAGAAAAAAATTACCTGTAAGAGGTCAAAGAACGAGATGTAATGCTAGAACACGAAAAGGAAAAGCAATCGCTATCGCTGGAAAAAAACTAACACCACTTAAGAAATAAATATGGCAAAAGTTGAAAAGGTTGAGAATAAAGATCAAAAAGTTGAAAAATCAACAAAAAAAACTAATAAAAGTTCTTATTCTAAAAAAAAAAAAACTAAAAAGAATATTTTGAATGGTATTGCTTATGTTCAATCAACATTTAATAACACAATAATTTCAATAGCAGATACCAATGGAAATGTTATATCCTGGGCATCCGCAGGTCAAAAAGGTTTTAAAGGATCAAGAAAATCAACACCATATGCTGCTCAAGTAGCAGCGGAATCTGCAGCTTCAAAAGCTCTCGAATATGGTATGAAAACTTTATCAGTAGAAGTAAAAGGACCAGGTTCAGGTCGTGAAACTGCTTTAAGAGCCTTACAAGCTAGAGGATTTAAGATTTTATCAATTAAAGATACAACACCAATGCCACATAATGGAACTAGACCACCGAAAAAAAGGAGAGTTTAATGGAGACAGAAAATGTTAATATAAAAAATTGGAAATCACTTATAAAACCAGCAAAGTTAGATGTTAAAATTAGTGATGATTTAACCCACGCAACAATTGTTGCTGAGCCCCTTGAAAAAGGTTATGGTCTTACTTTAGGTAACTCACTAAGAAGAATATTATTATCATCAATTAGAGGTGCTGCTGTAACTTCAATACAAGTTGATGGAGTTTTACACGAGTTTACATCGATTAAAGGTGTTCGAGAAGATGTTACAGATATAGTTTTAAATGTAAAGTCGCTAGCTCTCAAGTGTGCTTCTGAAGGAACAAAGAAGTTGATTTTAGATGCTAAAGGCCCAGGCGAAATTAAAGCCTCTGATATAACTTCAGTGACAGATGTTGAGATTTTAAATCCAGATTTAGTAATCTGTAATTTAGATGAAAAAACAAATTTTCATATGGAAATGAATGTAAATACGGGAAAAGGTTATGTACCTGCTGAACTTAATAAACCAGAGGAACCCCCACTAGGTTTGATAGCTATTGACTCACTATATAGCCCAGTAAAAAAAGTTTCTTATTCTGTTAGTACAGCAAGAGAAGGTAAGGCATTAGATTATGATAAATTGACTATGGAAGTTGAAACAAATGGATCTATATCAGCAGAAGATGCAGTTGCTTACTCAGCTAGAATTTTTCAGGATCAATTGAAAATGTTTGTTAATTTCGATGAACCAGTTGAGGCACCAGTTAAAGAGGTGTCGACTGAGCCAGAATTTAATAAAAATCTATTAAGAAAAGTAGATGAACTTGAATTATCTGTAAGATCAATGAATTGTTTAAAAAATGATAATATAATTTACATAGGAGATTTAGTTCAAAAATCTGAGGGTGAAATGTTAAGAACACCGAATTTTGGAAGAAAATCATTAAATGAGATTAAAGAAGTGTTAACTGGCATGTCATTGTATTTAGGTATGGAAATTCCTAACTGGCCCCCAGATAATATAGCTGAAATGTCTAAAAAATTAGAGGAAGCTATTTAGTAATGAAACATGGTTTTGCCAATAAAAAGTTAAATAGAACTTCAGAACACAGAAAAGCTCTATTAAAGAATATGCTTAATTCTCTTATAAAATATGAACAAATTAAAACAACATTACCAAAAGCAAAATTTTTAAAACCACAGGCTGACAAAATTATAACTTTAGGAAAAAAGGATACTTTACAAACAAGCAAATTACTAGTTTCTCAACTTCAAGACTCAAAATTAGCGAATAAAGTTAAAAAAACTCTTTCTAAAAGATATGAAAAAAGAAATGGTGGCTATACGCGAATAATTAAAGCTGGTTTTAGATACGGAGACAATGCACCTATGGCAATAATTGAATTTGTCGACAGAAATGTTGAGGCTAAAAGAGTTGATAAAAAGAAAAAAGATCCAACAAAAGAAGCTGAAAAAAAAGAAGAAAAAAAAGTAGCGACAGCTTAAAAAAAATACTCTAATAAAAATTATGATTAGGACATTTATCGTTGATAAGATGGATGTAAACATGCGTATTGATCGTTTGTTAAGAAGTAAATTAGGTAAAATTCCTCAAAGTCTAATTGAAAAAAGTTTAAGAAATGGAAAAATTAAGTTGAATAAAAAAAAAGTAAAAAGCTCATATAAAGTTAACTCAAATGACAAAATCGAATTATTTAATTTTGATTTTAAAGAAGAAATCATACAAAAAAAAATTAAATATAAACCGTCAGATGAAATAATTAAATCTAATGAGGATTTAATCATCGATAATAATGATAATTTCATTGTTCTTAATAAAAGTTCAGGTATCTCTGTTCAAGGAGGAACAAAATCAAAAAAAAATTTAGTTGATATTTTTGCTAAAAGTGAAATTTTTCAAGGAACAAAACCTTATTCAGTTCATAGATTAGATAAAGATACATCAGGTGTTTTTATAATGGCAAAAAATAGAGAAACTGCACAACTCTTAACATCTCTTTTTAGATTAAGGAAGGTCCATAAAACTTATTTGGCAATATGTCATGGAGAATTAGAAAAAAATTCTGGAGAATGGAATGATGATTTGTTGCGACATGATAATGGTAAAAGAATTATAGAAAAATCAAAAACAATTTATAAAGTTATTGATAAGAATTCTAATTCAAGTTTAGTTGAGATGAAACCTATAACTGGAAGAAAACATCAACTAAGAAAACAACTCTTTAATATAGGTCATTCAATATATGGAGATCAAAAGTATAGATCATTATCCTCTACGAAAGGGATTAATAAAAATTTGATGTTACACTCTTATGAAATTAAATTTATGATTAAGGGGAACAAATATACTTATAAAGCATTATTACCAGAATATTTTAAAAAACTTCTTAAAATTAAAAGACTTAGTTTTCCAAATTAAAAATAAAATTTTTGATTAATTTATCTTTTAACTCTTTATAATTTTGATCATGTATTTTTTTTAGATTAGTTATATCCTTATCTTTAATACCACATGGTATAATTGAATCGTATTTTTTAAGATTATTATTAATATTAATTGAAAATCCGTGATATGCTATCCATTTACTCACTCTCACTCCTATAGCAGCAACCTTTTTAATTTGTGAATTGTCATTAAACCAAATACCAATATTCTTTCTATCTGCAAAAGTTTCAATTTTATAATATTTTAAAGTATCAATGATAGTTTTTTCAATTATTGAAATAAATTTTCTTATATCCTTTTTTCTTTTTTTTAAATCTATTACAAAGTAACAAATTAACTGACCTGATCCGTGATGAGTAATTTTTCCTCCTCTATTAGTTTTTAAAATTTTTATTGATTTATCAAGAATTTCACTTTCTTTGTAGCTAGTCCCTGCAGTATAAATATCATTATGTTCTAAAACCCAAATTAACTCTCTAAATTTCTTTTCGTGAATATCTAATAATCTTTTTTCCATGAGCTTTATCGCTCTATCGTATTTTACAGGTTTTTTCGACTTTTTGATCTCTATATTCATTTAAAAATTGTAATCTTTATATTATGTATTAAAAGTTCCGACTGAATAATAGGAATTATTATGACTTTAATAAAAAAAATCAAAGATAAAAAAGTCAATTTTGAGTTTAATAAGGAATATATAAAAGTTGTTACCGATAAAATTAGTAACAATGATGCTTTATTTATAACAAATTCTTTCAAAGAAATGCATCCAGCAGATGCAGCGGACATAATTGAACATTTAAATCAAAATGACAGAGAGAATCTTATTAAACTAAATAATTTTAAAATTGATCCAGAGGTTTTTATTGAGCTAAATGAGTCTATCCAAACTGAAATTACAAAATATCTTTCATCAGAAGCTATTGTAAGTATTTTAAAAAATTTAGAGTCAGATGATGCTATAGCAATTTTAGAGAACGTTGAAGAAAAAGATAAAAATGCAATATTAGGTTTATTACCTCCAAAGGATCGTTTTGCTTTACTAGAAGGTCTTAGTTATCCAGAGGATAGTGCTGCTAGGATAATGCAAAGAGAGTTTACCGCTATTCCAAGTAATTGGTTAGTAGGACAAACAATTGATTATTTACGTGAAAATAAAGATTTACCAGAGGAATTTCTTGAAATTTATATTGTAGATGAAAACTTTAAACCTGTTGGTACAGTGCCATCTTCAAAAGTTTTAAGAACTCCAAGAGAGTCTAAAATGTCTTCAATAATGGAAGACTCACCATTTTTAGTTCCTGTCGATATGGATAGAGAAGAGGTGGGACACTTATTTGAAAATTACAATTTAAACTCAGCTTGTGTAGTAGATAAAAACGATAAATTAGTTGGAATGATTACATCTGATGATGTTCTAACAGTACTTAAAGAAGAAGCTGAAGAAGATGCACTTAGATTAGCAGGTGTTGGTGATGAAGAAATTACTGATGGTGTAATTACAAAAACAAAAAGAAGATTTAACTGGCTATTGTTAAATCTTTTTACAGCTTTTTTAGCAACTTATTGTATTAGTTTATTTGGAGCAACTATTGAACAAATGGTAGTTTTGGCATTTCTTATGCCAATAGTTGCATCGATGGGTGGTAATGCCGGAATGCAGACTCTTGCAGTTACTGTAAGAACCCTTGCTACAAATGATTTAACAAAAAATAATTTTAATCAAAATATTTTAAAAGAATTTAACATAGGTATTTTAAATGGGATTATTTTTGCATTGATAAGTGCAGTTATAGTTCAACTTTGGTTTCAAGACTCTCAATTATCTTTAATCATTTCAATCTCAATGGTGTTAACAATGATAGTAGCTGGGTTATTTGGAATATTAGTACCCGTTACTTTAAAAAAAATGAATATTGATCCTGCAATAGCTTCAAGTGTTTTTGTAACGACAATTACAGATGTAATAGGTTTTGTTTCATTCTTAGGTGTTGGAGCTTATTTTTTATAACTACTAAAAATTGTCAATTAATCTTACTTTACCGATAAAAAAAGCAACAAAGATTTTTGAATTTTTAATCTTATTTGATACCTTAAAATTATATATATTTCTTAGTTCAAAATATTGAATTTTAACTTTAAATAACTTACTTAATTCACTTTTTTCTTTATCAAGAATTTGAGTAGTAACTTTCATTGTTTTAACTCTTTTTTTAAAAGCAATTATTCTTTGAGTAAATTTTTCAGCTTTAATAATTTGACTTTTATTCAAAAGTATATTTCTTGAGGATAAAGCAAGTTTTTGCTTATTTCTTATAGTTTTACATCCAATAATTTTAGTCTGGTATTTTTTTTCAATATTTTTTTTTATAAAATATAATTGTTGGTAATCCTTTTCACCCATAAATATTTTTATTGGTTTTATAATTTTTGTAAGGCGGTCCATGACATCAATTACTCCCTCAAAGTGACCTTTTCTAAATTTTGCACACATTACCCTTTCATTTTTGCTTAATTTAATTTTAGCTTTCTTTTTTAAACGGTAAATATCTTGTGTTTTTGGTAAATATACAAAATTTACTTTCAATTTTTTTAAAATTGATAAATCTTTTTTTGAATTTCTTGGATAATTTTTATAATCATTTTTGTTATTAAATTGTGTAGGGTTTACGTATATGCTGACCAAAGTTTTTGAACATTGATTTTTAGATTTATTAATTAGCGATATATGACCTTTATGAAGACTCCCCATAGTTGGCACAAAACCTAAATTTGAGACATTATATAATGCCTCATTTAAATCATTATTATTTAATAATTTTTTCATTTGTATAAAACATTTTAATAAGTAAAACATTTAAATGATTAAACAAGCAATTATTCCACTAGCTGGTCTTGGTACTCGTTTGCTGCCCTTAACGAGTGTTTTCGCCAAAGAACTACTCCCAATAAATGGTAAACCTGGAATCGAATATATCTTAGATGAATGTATTGAAGCTGGAATTAAAGAGGTGGTTTTTATAATTTCTAAAAAAAAAGAAATGATTAAAAAATATTTTTATAATGACATTTTTTATAAAAAAATTTTAAAAAAAAAAAAAGATTTAAGAATTAAAGCAGAGTATAAAAAAATTTTGAAATACAAAAAAATGATAAAATTTGTTTATCAAAACAAGCCTTTAGGAACTGGAGATGCTGTTTTAAAAACTAAAAAATTTATTAAGGGGAAGTATTTTTTAATGTTGTTACCTGATGATCTTATAATTAAGCAAAACTGTTCAAAATCAATGATTAAAATTCACAATCAATACAATTCATCAGTAATGGCTAGTATGAATGTTGCCAAGAAGACTGTTACCAGATGGGGAATTTATAAATTAAAAAAAAAATTAGATAAAAAAAATTATTTAATTGAAAAGGTAATTGAGAAACCCTCTGTTAAAAAAGCTCCTTCTAATAAAGCAGTGATTGGAAGATATATTCTTCCTCAAACTATTTTTTCAGTGCTATCAAAACAAAAACCTGGTAAAGGAGGAGAAATTCATATTACCGACTCCATTCAAACTTTAATTGATAATTCAGAAAATTTTATAGCACATAATTTTTCAGGAAAATATCTTGATTGTGGGAGTATGCAAGGATATATCAAATCGTCATTGGAGATATCAAAGATATGAAATTATGTATGGTAGGAACTGGTTATGTAGGTTTAGTAAGTGGCACTTGTTTTGCTGATTTAGGTAATAGTGTAATTTGTGTTGATAAAGATCCAAATAAAATTACTCAACTTATAAATGGAAGAATACCAATTTATGAGCCAGGTCTTGAAGAACTTGTTAATAAAAATTTTAAAAATAAAAGATTAAATTTCTCTACTGATTTAAAAAAATCTGTAAAAGACTCAGATATAATTTTTATTTGTGTTGGTACCCCGACTAAAAAAGGAGGTAGCTCTGCAGACTTAAGTCAAATTTATGGTGTTGCCAAAGAATTAAGTACCTCTATAAATAAGTTTAAGATTATCATTACTAAATCAACTGTTCCTGTAACCACTGGTGATGAAATTGAGAGGATTTTGTCTAAAAAAAATAATGTGAATAAATTTTCAGTTGTATCTAACCCTGAATTTTTAAGAGAGGGTGAGGCTGTAAGAGATTTTAATTTTCCAGATAGAATAGTAATTGGTTCAAATGATAGAAAATCTAATCGTATTTTAAAAAGTTTGTATTCTCCTTTAATATCAAAAGGGGCCCAGTACATTAATACTTCAAGAAGGGCAGCAGAATTAATTAAATACGCATCAAATGCCTTTTTAGCTACAAAGATTACTTTTATAAATGAAATAGCAAATCTATGTGAAAAAACGGATATAAATACTGAGGATATTTCAATAGGTATGGGTTTGGATAAGAGAATAGGTGGTCGTTTTTTAAGAGCAGGCCCAGCTTATGGTGGATCGTGTTTTCCCAAGGATACAAAAGCAATCATTTCAACTGCAGATAAATTTAAAACAAATCTGTCAGTAATTAAATCAGTTATAAAATCAAATGAGAATAGATCAAATCTACTACTAGATAGAGTATATAAAATTTTAAGCAAAAAAGTAAAAAATAAAAAAATCACTTTCTTAGGAGTAACTTTTAAGGCAAATACTGATGATATGAGAGACTCTTCTAGTTTAACTATGATCCCTAAACTTTCTAAAAAAGGTGCATTAATAAAATATTTTGATCCCACTGGTTTTAAAAAAGAGTTATCAAAAATTAAAAACGTATCATACGTAAATTCGGTAAAAAAATCTTTAGAAGGAGCTGATTTAGTCATTATTCATACTGAATGGAATGATTTTAAATCAATTAACTTTAAAAACTTAGTAAAGGGTAAAAAATTTATTATTTACGATATGAGAAATATATATTCCCCAACAAAGATAAGAGGTCAAGGTTTTAAGTATTATAGCGTTGGGAGATAAAAGCTTAGTTCAATTCAAATATTGCATCAACTTCTACTGATACACCTAGAGGCAAACTATTAACACTCACTGCTGCTCTTGTGTGCATGCCTGCATCGCCAAATATAGAAGCTATCAAATCAGAGGCACCATTTAATACTTTAGGTTGATCGACAAATTCATCTGTTGAATTAACAAATCCTGTTAGTTTAATGCAAGATTTAATTTTTGATAAATCGTTATTACATGCCTTATAAACTTGAGCCACAATACTTAAAGCACATCTTTTAGCAGCGTTATAACCTGCATCAATATCTAAATCTTTTCCAATTTTTCCTTTTATAAGTTGACCATTCTCATCAATTGAAATTTGACCTGATATGAATAACATTTTTCCTGATATTTTTGTTGCCACATAGTTTCCAACTGGAGCTTTAGCATCTGGTAGTTTTATGTTAAGTTTATTCAAATTTTTTTCATAACTCATTTTGATTTCCTTTTTTTGGATTTCTTATTCTTATCGTATTCCTTTCTTTTCTCTATCAGAATTAAAGCTTCTTCCATAGTTAATTCGGTTGGATCCTTTTCCTCAGGTATTGTTGCATTTAATGACTTATATTTTATGTAAGGACCATATTGTCCTTTCATAACTCTAACAGGTTTTTTATCTTCAGGGTGTTCTCCTAAATCTTTTATTATTGAAGAAGACATTCTACCAGGTTTAGCCTCAGCAATTAGAGTAATTGCTCTATTCAATCCTATAGAAAATATTTCTTCAATATTTTCTATTCGTGCTGATTTATTTTCACACTTTAAATATGGTCCAAATCTTCCAGTGTTAAGCATAATTTCTTTTTGATTATCAGGATTTATACCTAAGGATTTTGGTAAGGAACATAAAAATTGGGCTTTGTCTAAATCAATACTCTCTAATTCTAAACCTTTTGGTATTGATACATTTTTTAAAAGTTCATTAACATCAGGTTTAAGTTTTTTAGTTTTCTTCTTTTTCTTAGTAGCTTTTTCAATTTCAAAATCTTCTAAGATTTTTTCGTATTGAAGATAAGGACCAAATCTTCCATTTTTGAGATAAATATCATTACCATTTTCATGCTTTCCAATAAATTTTGGTTCAGCTAGTTGAGATTGGGCAGCAGCCTTAGCTTTTGATAAAGGTCTTGTAAATTTACACTCAGGGTAATTTGAACATCCAATAAACGCCCCACCTCTAAAACTATTTTTTAAACTAAGGGTTCCGGAACTACATAATTGGCATTTTCTAATTATATTTCCATCATTGTCTTTATCAAAAACCAAGTCTCCTAAACTATCATTAAGTAGGTCTAAAACCTCTCTCGTCCTTATTTCCTTCACTTCAGTGACATTATTATTAAAATCTTTCCAGAATAGTTCTAAAACTTTAATCCAACTCTCTTTTCCACTAGTAATTTCATCCAGTTGATCTTCTAGTCCTGCAGTAAAATTATAATCAACATATTTGGAAAAAAGCTTTTCTAAAAAAGCTGAAATTAATTTACCCCTATCAGTTGGAAAAAATCTTTTATTTAGTATTTCTGCGTAACCTCTATTAGCAATTGTAGATATGATGCTAGCATAGGTAGATGGTCTACCAATGCCTAATTCCTCTAATTTTTTTACTAAACTTGCTTCTGAATATCTTGGTGGAGGTTGAGTAAAATGCTGCTCATCTAATAAAGCTTCAATATTTATAGGTCCTTTAGACATAGAAGGTAAAATATTTTCATCATCATCCTTGCTAGGATTTTTATAAACTTTTAAAAAACCATCAAATTTGAGAACTGAACCACTGGCTTTGCAAATAGTATCGTTATTATCTGAGGTAATAGTAATAGTATTTCTATCAAATTTAGCAGACTCCATTTGAGAGGATAAAGATCTACTCCAAATTAAATCATAAAGCTTATTTTGATCTGGACTTAAATATTTTTTAACACTCTGAGGAGTTCTTACAATATCAGTAGGTCTTATAGCCTCGTGAGCTTCTTGAGCATTTTTTGCTTTTTTTCCAGAATAATTCAAAGCCTTCTCAGGCAAATACTCATTACCAATTTCTTTTTTAATGTAATCTCTAAAAGCTGATATAGCGTCTTTAGATAGATTAGTTCCATCAGTTCTCATATAAGTAATCAAACCTATAGTTTCTCCCTCGATTTCTATACCTTGATAAAGTTTTTGTGCAATTTGCATTGTTCTTGATGCACCGAATCCCAATCTACTTGACGCTGTCTGTTGAAGAGTAGATGTTGTGAATGGTCCAGAAGGATTACGATTTATAATTTTACTTGAAATATCAGTAATATTAAATTTCTTTTTATTAACACTTAATATCGCATCATTAATTTCCTTTTTATTCTTAAATGAAAATTTTTCTATCTTGTTATTATCTAACTGGCTAATACTAGCTGTAATATTTTGATTCTTTTCATCTTCGAATTTAACACTAAGTGTCCAAAATTCCTCTGGCACAAATGATTCTATTTCATGTTCTCTTTCTGTAATTAATTTTAATGCAACAGACTGAACTCTTCCTGCTGATTTTGAACCTGGTAACTTTGTCCAAAGTATAGGTGAGATATTAAAACCAACTAAATAATCTAAGGCTCTTCTAGCCATATAAGCATCAACCAATAGGGGCTCTATCTGTCTTGGATTTTCGATACCATGAATAACAGCTTTTTTAGTAATCTCATTAAAAACTACCCGCTCTATTTCTTTATCTTTTAAAAGTTTTTTTTCTTTTAAATATTCTTTTACGTGCCATGCAATAGCCTCACCTTCACGATCAGGGTCAGTAGCTAATATAATTTTTGACGAATCTTTCGCAGCATCAGTGATTTCCTTTAGATATTTTTTTGAAAAACTATCAACTTCCCACTCCATTTTAAAATCTTGATCAGGGTCAACCGAACCATTTTTTGAGGGAAGATCTCTTATATGTCCATAACTTGCTAAAACTATATATTTTTCACCTAAATACTTATTAATGGTTTTAGCTTTGGCAGGACTTTCTACAATGACTAAATTCATAATCTACAAACTACCCAAAAGAGTTTGATAGTCAATTTAATAAATTTTTGTCTTACTTTCCTCTTTGTTTTTCAATCTTTTAATATTTTCTCTGTGAGTAAAAAAAACTAAAACAAACATAATTGTAAAAAAAAATATATGTTCAAATTTAGATAAAATCAGTAAATAAATTGGAATAGAAATTGAAGCAACTAATGATGATAAGGATGAAAACTTAAAAAATGCAAATGTTATAAGCCATGAAATAATGAATACTAATCCAAAATAAATATTTAAGGCAAATAAAATTCCAACATAGGTTGCTACACCTTTTCCTCCCTTAAACTTAAGCCAGATAGGAAAAACGTGCCCTAGAAATATACAAAGTGAAGCAATGTAAAGTAATTCCGTAAAATTTAATTTAATATAAATAATTGGAATAATAGCTTTTACAATATCAAAAAATAATGTTGCATATCCGACAGTTTTATTTCCAGTTCTTAGTGCATTTGTAGCTCCAATATTTCCCGAACCAATATCTCTGATATCTTTTTTTAGAAATATTTTAGTTAAGATATAACCAAATGGTATTGAACCTATGAGGTAACAAATTATACCAACAATAAATATATCCATATTATAGCTTAAATAATTCTTTTCCTTTTACAAAGGTATTTATAACTTTACCTTGAAGTTTTTTGTCTTCTATAGAGGTATTTTTGGACTTTGAAATTAATTTTTCTTTTTTTACAATCCAAGGTTTATCTATATCCACGATACAGAAGTCCGCATCATTTCCTATTGATAGATTACCTTTATTAATTTTAAGTATTTTTGCAGGATTGGATGTAAGGGCTTTAATTATAGTTTCTAATTTAAGCGAATCGTTATGGTAAAGTTCTAAACTAAGAGAAAGAAGAGTTTCTATTCCAGAGGCACCTGTTGCAGCTTGAGAAAAAGTTAATCTTTTAGACTCTTCATCTTCTGGTTTATGATCTGATACAATAACATCAATTAATTCATCCTTTAAACCTTGAACTAAAGCTATTCTGTCTTCCTCTCTCCTTAAAGGAGGTGATAATTTTAAAAAAGTTCTAAAATCTCCAATATCATTTTCATTTAATGAAAGATTATTTATAGAAACTCCTGAAGTAAATTTTACTATTTCTTTTCTGTGTTTAATCACCTCGATTGACTTTTGTGATGATAATTGAGAAATATGATATCTACATTTAATCTTTTCTAGTAAAGTTAAGTCTCTCTCAATTAAAATACGTTCTGCTATTTCTGGTATTCCAGATAATCCCAATTTTGAAGCAATAATTCCTGAATTTATCATTCCATTTTTTGCTAATTCAGAGTCTTCAGCATGTTGCATTATTAAACATCCAAGGTCTTTAGCAGAATTCATAATTCTAGACATTAATCTTGGATTTTGTATTGTTTTAGTCCCGTCTGTAAAAGCAATTATTCCTTTTTTTTGTAATAAACCAAATTCTGTCATGTTAGTACCCTCAATATTTTTTGTAAGTGAAGCACAAGGGAAAATATTAATTTTTGATTTATCTCTTCCTCTTCTTTTTAAAAAATCTACTATAGATACGTTATCTATAATTGGATCTGTGTTAGGCATAGTTACTACCGAAGTTACTCCACCTGATAATGCTGCATCACTAAGAGTTCTGAAGTTTTCTTTATACTCATATCCTGGCTCACCAACAAAAACTCGCATATCAACAAGTCCAGGGAATATATGCTTTTCTTTTAAATCAATTGGTTTTTCTCTAGTAGGTAGATTATTTGTATTAACTTTCTTTCCAATAGCCTCGATTTTACCATCTTCTCCAATTATTAATCCTCCAATTTCATTTATTGAATTATGAGGGTCTACAATATTTGCATTTATAAAAAATTGTTTTTTCATTTAAGTACAAAAAATTTTCAAGCAAGCCATTCTTACAGCTACACCAAGTTCTACCTGTTCTTTGATTACACTTTTATTGATATCATCGGCTAACATTGTATCAATTTCTATCCCTCTATTCATTGGACCAGGATGCATGATTAAAGCATCTGATTTAGCATACTCTAATTTACCGGGCGTTAATCCATAGTATTCATAATATTCTCTATTAGATGAAAGATAAGAACTGCTCATCCTTTCATTCTGCAATCTTAACATCATAACTATATCACAATCTTTCAAACCCTTTTTCATATCTGTAAATTTGTTGACACCGAATTTTTCAATTTCTTTAGGCATTAAATTTGTTGGAGCAATTATGTTAACTTCAGCTCCAAGCATGTTAAGAAGATAAATATTAGATCTTGCTACTCTCGAATGAAGTATGTCACCACAAATTGCAATTTTTAAACCTTCAATTTTTTGTTTACGATTAATGATTGTTAAGGCATCTAATAAAGCTTGAGTAGGGTGCTCTCTTCTTCCATCACCTGCATTTAAAACTGCACAATTCACTTTTTGAGAAAGTAAGTTGCATGCACCAGAATCTTGATGTCTTATAACTATGATATCAGGATGCATTGCATTTAAAGTCATTGCTGTATCAATTAGAGTCTCTCCTTTCTTAATCGCTGAATTACTAATATTCATAGACATAACATCAGCCCCAAGTCTTTTTCCAGCTAGTTCAAATGAACTTTGTGTTCTTGTAGAAGGTTCAAAAAATAAGTTGATTTGAGTTTTTCCTTTTAAAGCATCAATTTTTTTATTTTTGCTTTGATTAACTTTTATAAAATCATAAGCTTCATCTAATATCAAATTAACATCGTTGATTGATAAATCTTGAATACCTAACAAATGTTTTTGAGAAATTTTAATAGCTTTATTTGTTTTAATTGCCATTAAAACCAACTCTATAACTATAAACACCCATAATAGCAAGTATTAATTATTTAAGAAATCTATTGCACCCTGAAGTATAAAAGCAGCAGCATTTTCATCGATTTTTTTTTCCCTTTTACTTACATTAACATCTAACTGACTTGATAAGTTGAAAGCTCCTACAGTAGATAATCTTTCGTCCCACAAGCAAACAGGTAAATTAATATTCTTCTCTATATTTTTCGATGTATCTTTAACAGATTGAGCTGAACTACCCGATGAACCATCCATATTAAGAGGATTTCCAATAATTATTCCTTTTATATCATTTTCTTCAATTATGGTTCTTAGTTCGTTTATTAATTCCTTAGCTGCCGATCTCTTGATAGTTCTAAACGGTGTGGCAATTAATTGTTTTTCATCACAAATAGATACACCAATTCTTTTAGATCCAAGGTCTAAACCAATTAATCTGCATTTTTCTAACTGTTTTTTTTTAAATTCCTCTAAGGTGATCATATTGTATATTTTAAACTTAAGTGATAGTTTGCGTCATATTTAAATAGCATATGAGCATAGATCTTAAAACAATAAAGCATATATCAAAATTATCAAGAATATCTGTGGACGATCAAAAAGCTGAGAAATTAGCTGTTGATTTAAATTCTATTTTTAAGTTTATTGAAAAGTTAAATGAATTGAATACTGACAAAGTTAAGCCCCTTACATCTGTAGCTGAAACTACTCTAAAATTGAGATCTGATGAGGTAAAAAGTAAAGATATTCGAAATGAAATAATAAAGAATTCACCTCAAGATAACGAAGATTATTTCGTAGTACCAAAGGTAATTGAATGATGTCTGATATTACGAAACAATCACTTTCAGAATTAGTTAAAAATATTAAAGAAAAAAAACTTTCTTCAAAGGAAATTACAAAAGCGTTTATTGATAGATCTCAAAAGTCAAAAGAATTAAATGTATATATTTCAGAAGATTATTCATCAGCTTTAGAAAAAGCTAAAAAATTTGATGAAAAACCAAATCTCGATTTAAAATTACCCGGTATACCAATAGCTGTAAAAGATTTGTTTTGCACTAAGAATGTTCGTACGACTGCTGGAAGTAAAATTTTAAATAATTTTGTACCAACTTATGAGTCTACTGTTACACAAAATATTTGGAATGAAGGTGCTATTCTTCTCGGTAAACTAAATTGTGACGAATTCGCAATGGGATCTTCGAATGAAACAAGTTTTTTTGGTAATGTACAAAATCCAATTGATAAAAATTTGGTACCTGGAGGTTCATCAGGTGGTTCAGCTTCTGCAGTTGCAGGCCAACTAACACCAATAACTATTGGAACTGATACTGGAGGATCTATAAGACAACCAGCTTCGTTCACTGGTATTGTAGGTCTAAAACCAACTTATGGAAGTTGTTCAAGATATGGAATAGTTGCATTTGCATCTTCTTTAGATCAGGCAGGTCCTATGGCACAAAATGTAAAAGATTGTGCTTTACTTCAAGAAATAATCAGTACTTATGACTCAAAAGACTCGACTTCGATTGACTTTAAAAGAAATGAATACAGTAAAGAATTAACAAAAAATATTAAGGGTAAAAAAATAGGAATACCAAAAGAATATAGAGTTGATGGGATGCCTAAAGAAATCGAAGAACTTTGGCAAAAAGGTATTCAATATGCAAAGGACTGCGGTGCCGAAATAATTGATATAACTCTTCCACACACAAGTTATGCTTTACCTACTTATTATATTGTAGCACCAGCAGAGGCCTCATCCAATTTAGCAAGATATGATGGGGTTAAATATGGATTTAGAGCTAAAGGAGAGAATCTTATAGACATGTATGAGAAGACGAGATCAGAGGGTTTCGGAGCTGAAGTTCAAAGAAGAATAATGATTGGAACTTATGTTTTATCTTCAGGTTATTATGATGCATATTATCTTAAAGCGCAAAGAGTAAGAAAATTAATTAAAAATGATTTTGATGAAGTGTTTAAAAAAGTTGACGCTATATTAACCCCGTCAACTCCTAGCTCAGCATTTAAGATTGGTGAGAAAAAAGATGATCCCGTATCAATGTATTTAAATGATATTTTTACAGTACCGGTTAATTTAGCAGGTTTACCAGGGATTTCTATTCCAGCAGGCCATGATTTAAAAGGGTATCCGCTGGGTTTACAGATAATTGGAAAAGCTTTCGATGAACAAAATATATTAAATATTGCTTATGCTATGGAAGAAAAAATCGGTTTTAAAAATAAGATAAATGATTGGTGGATTAAATGAGTAAAGTAAAATCAGAATATCTTATTAATAGAAAAGATAATCAATATGAAGTTGTAATTGGATTAGAAGTGCACGCACAAGTCACCTCAGAGTCAAAATTATTTTCAACCTCATCAACTAAATTTGGCGCGGAACCAAACACTCAAGTAAGCTTGGTTGATGCAGCATTTCCTGGAATGTTACCTGTAATCAATGAGTTTTGTGTAAAACAAGCAATTAAAACTGGTATTGGCCTTAATGCCAAAATCAATAATCGTTCAGTATTTGATAGAAAAAATTATTTTTATGCCGATTTACCTCAAGGGTATCAAATTTCTCAATTCAAAGATCCAATAGTAGGTGAAGGCAAAGTTATTTTAGATATGCCAGAGGGTCAAAAAGAAATCGGTATTGAAAGATTACATTTAGAACAAGATGCTGGAAAAAGTATTCATGATTTGGATCCTCAAAGTACCTATGTCGATTTAAATAGATCTGGTGTAGCTTTAATGGAAATTGTAAGTAAACCAGACCTTAGATCTCCAGATGAGGTTAGTGCTTATATTAAAAAACTTAGATCTATAATGAGATATTTAGGAACTTGTGATGGAAACATGCAGGAAGGATCCTTAAGAGCTGACGTTAATGTATCAGTAAGAGCCAAAGGCTCGAAAGACTTAGGCACAAGATGTGAGATAAAAAATGTTAATTCAATAAAGTTCATGCAAATGGCAATTAATTATGAGGCTAATAGACAAGTTGATTTAATAGAGGAGGGTAAATCAATTGATCAAGAGACGAGATTGTTTGATACTAGAAAAAACGAGACTAGATCTATGAGATCAAAAGAAGATGCTCATGATTATAGATATTTTCCAGATCCAGACTTGTTGCCTTTAGAAGTTTCCAATGAATTTATTAATAGACTTAAAAGCGAAATTCCAGAGTTACCTGATGATAAAAAGAAAAGATTTATTAAAGACTTTAAAGTGTCTCCTTATGAAGCAAATATTTTAGTTTCTGATATTGATACTGCAAAATATTTTGAAGAAGTGGTCACTAAAATGGGCAAGAATAAGGATATAAAATTAGCAGTTAATTGGATTACAGGTGAATTGTTTGCTGTTTTAAATGATAAAAACTTAGAAATTTCTCAAAGTCCTATAAGTTCAAAGAATTTAGCAATACTAATCAACCTAATCAAAAATGGAACAATCTCAGGAAAAATAGCTAAAACTGTATTTGAAATAATGATGGATGGAGATAAGGACCCTCAAAAAATTGTTGAAGAAAAAGGATTAAAGCAACAGAGCGACCCTAAAGCGCTAGAAGCTTTAATAGATAAAATCATTAACGATAACAGACAAAAAGCTATTGAATATAAACAAGGTAAAGAAAAATTATTTGGATTTTTTGTCGGGCAAGCGATGAAAGCTTCTGGTGGTAAAGCGAATCCTCAATTAATAAACGAGATATTAAAAAAAAAGCTATAAAGCAATGGGTGCAAACCTTGATATCACAGAAAAGTTGCAAAAATACATTGACAATTTTGGTTTAAAATTGAACCCAATCCAGCAAGAAATAATTGATTATAACAAAACATTAGGTGAGATTAAAAGAATGCAAATTGATCCTACTCAATGTTATTTTCTTCATCTAATAATAAAAATTTCAAATATAAAAAATGTACTTGAGATTGGAACTTTTACAGGACTTAGCGCACTTTCAATTTCACTTGCTTTACCTGACGACGGAAAACTTATTGCTCTTGATAAAAATGAAGAAACAAACAAGATAGCATTAAATTTTTTTAAAAAGGCGAAACAAGATCACAAAATAAAAACAATTATAAAGCCTGCGCTTGAATCTCTAGTAGAGCTAAAGAGTAAGAAATTTGATATGATTTTTATAGATGCTGATAAAATGAACTACAAAGAATATTTTGAAAAATCTATAGAATTATTGAAAAAAGGTGGATTAATAATTATTGATAATGTTCTGTGGCATGGAGAAGTTGCCGATGAAAATAATCATGATAAATTTACTCTATACATAAGAGAATTTAATAGATTAGTCTCAGAAGATAAAAGAGTAGAACAAATTATTATACCATTAGGTGATGGAATGACTATCTGCAGGCTGTTATAATGTTTAAAGTTTTTGGTTTTTATAAATTTATTAAGATTAAATCTTTAAAGAAAAAGAAAATTCTTTTACAAAAGTTCCTTACTACAAATGATATAAGAGGAACTATAATAATTTCTCAAGAAGGATTAAATGGAACTATATCTGGTAATAACAAAAATATTGAAAAAACTGTAAAAAAAATTAAATTTTTATTTTTATTTAAAAATTTTGATTGTAATAATATTTCAAAATCTTTATTTCAACCTTTTCATAAACCAAAAGTAAAAATTAAAAAAGAAGTTGTTCCTATGAATTTTACTTTAGATCCTATGGAAAGAAATGTAGAGACGCATTTGGATCCAAAAGAATGGAACAATTTGATTAAAAAAAAAGATACCCATATAATTGATACACGTAAACCCTTTGAATATGATGTGGGTACTTTTAAAAAGTCTATTAATCCAGATATCAATAATTTTAGAGATTTCCCAAGATATTTGAATAAACTTAATAAAAAGAAACCAGTCGCCATGTTTTGTACTGGTGGAATAAGATGCGAAAAAACTTCTATTTATTTAAAGAATAAAGGATTTAAAAATATCTATCAATTGAATGGCGGCATTTTGAATTATCTAAAAAAGATAAAAAAAAAAGATAGTTTATGGAAAGGTGAGTGTTTTGTATTTGATAATAGAGTTAGTCTGAAACATGGACTAATTAATGGAACTTATTCAATTTGCGGCGGTTGTAGAATGCCTATTTCAAAAAAAGACAAAAATTCTATAAAATATGAGGAGGGTGTATCTTGTTCTAGATGTTACGACAAATTAACCAAATCACAAAAATCACGTTTTAGAATGAGACAAAGTCAGATATACAAAGCAAAAGCATCTGGAAAAAAACATATTTTTCAAAAAGAATTTAAATAAGGATAATCATTGTCTCAGTCTTACAAATTAACAAAAGATCCAATATGGTTTTTGTTAAGAAGAGTAACTATTCCTGCAAGTGTTGGGTCGTTATTTCAAACTTTTTATAATTTGGTGGACACATGGTTTGCTGGTAAGATTTCAGCAGAAGCAATAGGAGCAGTAGCTAAATCATTTCCAATCTATTTTACTATAATAGCTGTTGGTGTAGGTATTGGTGCTGGAACTAATACTTTAATAGGAAATTCAATAGGTGAAAAAAAAGAGAAAACTGCATCTTTATATATTGCTCAATCTTTAATTTTTGCATTAGTAGTTTCAATTATAGTCACGATATTTGGTTTAAATGCATCAAATTTTCTTTTAGGAGTTATGGGCTCTGATGCTGATGGAATAATATTAACAAGAAAATATCTAGATATAATTTTTTATGGAACATTTATTGTATTAATACAAATTTCTCTTAATGGAACTTTAAATGCTCAGGGAGATACTAAAAGTTATAGGAATGTTTTGATATTTAGTTTTTTTTTAAATATTTTTTTAAATCCTTTATTTATCTGGGGATATGGTTTTATTCCAGGTTTTGGTATTTCAGGACTTGCAATTGCTACAGTTATTTCACAATCAATAGGAACAATTTATTTAGCTTATAAAGTGAATAAATGTAAAATTAGAGAATATCTAAAATTAATATGTTTTATTCCAAAATTTGATTTTCTTAAATCTTTAACAATTCAATCAGTGCCCGTTATGTTTAGTATGTTATTTATAGGTGTAGGAATTTTTAATATTTTATATTTTATTGGAAAATTTGGTGATTTGGCTACAGCAGGATACGGTGCTGCTCTAAGAATTGAACAAGTTATGTTATTACCAGTCATTGGATTAAATACAGCAGTACTTTCAATAGGTGGACAAAACTTTGGTGCAAAAGCTTATGATCGTATAAGAGAACTTTATACCAAGGCTTTATATTTTGGATCAGCTTTTATGGCTTTAGCAGGTATTATATTATTTATTGGAGCAGAATATTTTGTGTCGCAATTTACTGATAATGATGAAGCAATTAAGTATGGTACAATTTATTTAAAGATTGCTGCATTGATAGGTCCAATTTATCCTATTTTTTTTATAACCACTGCTGTTTTTCAAGCTGTAAAAAAACCTCTTTATAGTCTTTACATGAGTATACTGAGGCTTACTGCATTTCCATTTTTAAGTTTATGGTATGTAATAAATATAAGAGGAGGTGATTATGAAGACATTTTTTATACAATTCTTGTTACAAATTGGATAATGGGAATTGCGGTTTTAATTTTTATTGGTTATTTTTTAAATAATGTTTTTAAACAAAATAAAACTCTTTTTAGTTATTAGCATCTGTCTAAATTTCTTTTTCTTAACTTACGATGGGGTAGAATCAAAAGAAATTAAGATTATATCAGGTATAGTAGAAGTTACTGATGGAGATACAATTAGGATAAATGATAAAAAGATAAGACTAATAGGAATTGATGCACCAGAGCAAAAACAAAAATGTAAAAAAACTTGGCTATCAATCTCTTTTTTAACTTTCCAAAAAGAATATTTTTGTGGCAAAATTTCAACTTTAAAACTTAAAAAGTTGATAGATAATAAATTAGTTAATTGTAAATCAATTAGTAAAGATAGATACAACAGATATTTAGCAGAGTGTTTTAAGAATGGAATAAATATAAATTCTTGGATGGTTCGTACTGGTCATGCGCTAGCTTATAGAAAATATTCAAATAAATATATTGTTGAAGAAAATATAGCTAAAAGAAATAAATCTGGATTATGGGCTGGTTCATTTGAAATGCCTTGGAATTGGAGAAAAAAAAATTAGTCTTTTTGTAATTTTTTTTCTAATTTTCTAACTAAATATGAAACTATCAAAATTAAAATTAAGTATTCTAGGATTAGAAAGGTGTATATTTCAAGTGGTCGATAAGTTGTAACAACTAATTCATTTGCTTTCCTTGTTAAGTCTCCAATTCCAATAATAGATACTAATGAGGACATCTTTAAGACATAAACAAATTGATTCCCAATAGCCGGTAAAATATTTTTAATAGCTTGAGGAAGAATTACTAAACGTAATTTTCTAAAAAAACTAAGCCCTAGTGAACTTCCAGCTTCCCACTGTGATTTTTTAATAGAATTTATGCCGGCTCTGAAAATTTCAGCTTGGAAGGCACTTTCACTTATTGATAGAGCAATAATACCAGATACAAAAGGACTAAAACTAATACCTGTCATTATAGGCAAACCATAATAAATCCACAAGATTAATACTAAAAGAGGAATTGCTCTTACTATTTCAACATATCCAATATTTATATAAGTTAAAGATTTACTTTTTGCTAAAGAAGGAACGGCTACAATAAAACCAATAACCATTGAAATGATTATTGAAACAATTGAAATATAAACTGTTGTGGTTAGGCCACTTATTAAAAATTTGAGATTAGTTAATCCTTCAACATTATTTGGAGATAAAATTAACCAATTAAGCTCACCTTTACCACATGATGCTAGAGGCAGAAACAGAAGAAGAAAAAATAAATTTCTCACCCTCTGATTTATAAAGAATTAAAAATTAATTACTAATTGATTATAAGCTTTTTAAATTGTATTTTGCTAATAACTTAGTAAAGAAGCCTGAAGACTTTTTCTTTTTTATCCAGTCATTAACATAACTATTCCATTTGTCATCACCTTTAGGGACCATCATTGCTAAAAAAGCTGGATTTTTTCCGCCATCTGGAACGATTGCCAACTGTGGGTATTTAATAACCAATTTATTTGCCTCTGTTGAACTTGTGATATTACCATCAGCTCTACCTGCTAGGACTTCTTGGAAATCTCTTGCTGGTGCTTCAATTGAATTTAATTTTGACTTCGGAAAAAACTCTTTCGCCTTTTCTTCTTGAGAGGTACCAAGTGTAGTCGCAATTGTCACCTTTGAATTATTAAGTGAGTCCCATGTTGGAAATTTTTTTAAGTTCTTTTTGAGAACTAGTGGCACAGTAGCATATTTATAATATGTATCCGTGAAACCAGCTACCTCAGCTCTTTTTGGTGTTTTTGTAACACTAGTTGAGATATCATATCTTTCAGATGTAATTCCTGACACAATAGTTTTCCATTCTGCGGGTACAAACTCAATTTTAACACCCATATCTTTTGCTAATTCATTCATTACATCAATATCAAAACCTTTGTATTTGTTGGTCGCTGGATCTTTCATTGTCATTGGATCCCAGTCTCCAGTTGTTCCAACTTTTAAAACACCTGAAGATTTGATCTTATCTAGGTTTGAATCTGCGTTTGAAGTTAAGGGTAAAAATGCAAATAATGCTATTATTAATAATTTTTTCATACATTTTAATAGCTGATTTGAAAACAAATTGTGACTATAATCTTGACGCAGCGTCGTTCATCCAAGAAAACAAATGCTGCGAAAAAGAACGTCTAACAAATAGATTTACTGTATTTTTGTCTTGATTATGAACAATAATATCAATTTTTCCAAGAATTGTTTGAGTAACAGCACCTTTTTTGTTTTGAAAATTATTGAAATTGTATGGTGATCCACTTTGAAATAAATCATAAATTTTATTGCCTTTAAGATTAATCATTACAAATTGATCTGTGACATCTGTGACAGCACCAAGATTAATTTTAGAAATATTATTTTGTAATAACTTTTCTGTTTCATAATCGTTTAAATCCTTATTCATTGTGTCATTTGAAAAAATTATCCATTCGTCGGGACTTAGCCAAAGAGCTGTCAATTTATCACTTTGAGTTGATGTATTTGCTTCAGTTGGTAAAAGAATATTTAAAGATTTACCAACAGCAGAAATAAATTCTCTTTTTTTACCTCTTACAATTAATTTCATAATTGGACTTATCTCTTTTATTTGCAAATCTTGAATTAACGTTTCTTTAAGTAGTGCAGGAGTGTAATTAAGCATTTAATTTTTTATTCTCCTTGTCTAGGAAGATAGGATCAGCAATTGTTACATTGATTGATTTATTTTCCATTGGAATAATCAATTTTTCACCCATCATATTTTTTCCACCTTTCACAACAGCAAGAGCAATAGATTTTTTAAGATTAGGACTGTAATAACTTGAAGTAACGTGACCTAACATTTCAATAGGAGTTTTATTAATATTTGCAACTATTTGTGCTCCTTCCTCTAATACATCATCAGGGTTTTCTGTTAATAAGCCAACTAATTGCTTTCTATCTTCTCTAATTGTATCTGATCTGTATAAAGATCTTTTGCCAATATAATCATATTTCTTTTTACTCACTATCCAATCCATTTGTAAATCTATTGGCGTCATAGTTCCGTCAGTATCTTGACCAACAATTATGAAACCTTTTTCTGCTCTAAGCAAATGCATAGTTTCGGTACCATAAGGTGTAATATTAAAATCTTTTCCTGCTTCAATACATTTTTCCCATACAGACTTCGCATAATTAGCTTGAATATTAATTTCATAACTAAGCTCACCTGTAAAACTTATTCTCATAACTCTACAATTTATTTTACCAATTTTTGCATTTTTAAACGACATATGTGGAAAGTTTTCATCTGAGAAATCCAAATCATCAATAATTGTGGAAACAATGTTTCTACTATTGGGTCCACAAACACTTATTGTTGCATAATGATCAGTCACAGATGTTAAATATACATCTAGTTCAGGCCATTCGGTTTGTAAGTAATCTTCTAATTTACTTAAAACATTGGCAGCTCCACCAGTTGTTGTTGTCATAATATAATGATTTTCACCTAATCGAGTTGTTACCCCATCATCATAAACCATACCATCTTCATTAAGCATTAAACCGTAACGACATTTACCAATAGCCAGTTTTGACCAAGAATTTGTGTAAACACGATTTAAAAATTCAGATGCGTCAGTTCCCTGAATGTCAATTTTTCCAAGTGTAGATGCGTCTAAAATTCCGGCACTTTCTCTTGCTGCCTTGCTTTCCCTTTGAACAGCTTGATACATATCTTCGTTGTCTTTTGGATAATACCAAGCTCTTTTCCACTGACCTACATTTTCAAATTCAGCTTTATTTTCAACATGCCAATCATGTATTGGGGTTTTTCTAAATATATCAAAATATTCTCCGACATTTCTTCCAACAATAGTTCCAAAAGTAAGAGGGGTGTAGGGTGGTCTAAAAGTTGTGGTTCCGTGTTCTCCCATTTTAGTCCCAGCAGTTTCAGATATTATTCCCAGCGCATGCATGTTACCAAGTTTACCTTGATCAGTACCCATACCAGTTGTTGTATATCTTTTAACATGCTCAATGGATCTAAAACCTTCTCTTAGGGCAAGCTTTATGTCTTTTGCAGTTGCATCATTTTGATAATCTACAAAGGACTTAGTTTTTCCTAATACTTTATCTGATGGTAGAAGCCAAATATTTCTTTTAGAAAAATTTTCAGATGATAAAACTTCAATATTTTCATATTCTGTTTTTTTGATACCTAAAAATTCTTTAAGTGTATTAGGAACATTAATCAAAATATCTTCTAAAGATAAGTCTCCATTGCAACTACCTATACTAATTTGATCTGAAGGGTGTGTATTAGGAATAAATACCTGATCATCTTCCCTAAATTTCAATTTTCCACCAGATTGTGTAAATAAATGAACTGCAGGTGTCCACCCACCTGATATTCCCAAGCAATTACATGGTAAATTGATCTTAGACCCAATAACTTTCTGCCCATCTTTAGAAAGTTTCATTATAGATAGTTTGTTAATTCGTTTATAGCCCGATGTATCTACGACAGTAAAACCTTTATAGATTTTAATATTATTTTTTTCTATTTCGTAAACTAATTTAGAGTCAACTTCTTCTCTATTATCAATTATAGCTTCTATATTTATTCCTTTTTGAATCAAGCTAATAGCAGTTTCATAAGCGCTATCATTATTTGTTAGAAGAACATTTTTTTCGCCACAAGAAACACCAAATAAATCAGCATATCTTTTAATCGCAGATGAAAGTAAAATTCCAGGACGGTCATTATTATTAAATATTAATGGCCTTTCAATAGATCCAGTTGCACATATAACTTTTTTAGCTCTAATTTTTAAAAGCTTATGTCTTGTTTTGTTTTTTCTTTGTTCAATCGGTAAATGGTCGGTTAAACTTTCTCTTGCTAATAAAAAATTATAGCCATGATATGCAGCTACACTGGTTCTTACTTTAATATCTAAATTACTTATTTTCTTTATTTCATTGATTTCTTTTTCTAACCAAGACCCAGAATTTTGATTATTAATTTTAAAGTTTTCAGAATTTTGATAGATAGTTGATCCTCCAAGAATTGGCTTTTCATCAACTAAAAGTGTTTGTAGTCCATTTTTGGCAGCTGTTTTTGCAGCCATTATCCCTGAAATACCGGATCCAATTACTAAAACATCACAATGAACATATTTATGCTCATAAACATCTGGATCAGGTTCTGTTGGTGATTTTCCTAAACCAGCTGATTTTCTAATAAAATATTCATATTTTTCCCAAAAACTAGCTGGCCACATAAAAGTTTTATAATAAAAACCGGCAGGTAACAGAGGTGATAAAAAATTATTTATTCCTCCAATATCAAACTCTACACTAGGCCAACAATTCTGACTTGACGCCTCTAAACCTTCGTAAATTTCAACTTCAGTTGCTCTTACATTTGGTTCAGTTCTAGATGAGTTTTTATGAAGCTGTATAATAGCATTAGGCTCTTCTGAACCTGCAGTCATAATACCTCTTGGTCTATGGTACTTAAAACTTCTACCTACTAAATGAACATCATTTGCTAAAAGGGCAGAAGCTAATGTATCGCCTTTAAACCCATAATAAGTTTTACCATTAAATTTAAATGAAATTCTGTAAGTTTCATCAATTATTTTTCCAGTTTTAACTCTTAAACTTTTTGTCATTATCTATATCGTTGGAGGTTTTTCACCCATTTTATAAACAGCCTTAATTTCATCGTTTGAAGTATCACGAACTACATTAAACCATTTTCTACACCCATGAGCATGGTTCCATCTTTCGAATTGCACTCCTTTAATATTTTTTCTCATAAATAAATATTCTGCCCACTCATCGTCACTTAATTCAGTTGGTTGTTTTGGTCTAATTATGTGAGCTTCACCACCGGCTTTAAATTCGCTTTGTTCACGCTCTCCACAAAAAGGGCAATTAATTAAAAACATTAATGCGCTACAGCTGCTGCACCATGTTCATCAACAAGGTCACCACTTATAAATCTATTTAAATTAAATGCAGCGTTCAGTTTATGAGGTTCGTCATTTGCTATTGTATGAGCAAACAAATCTCCCGAACCAGGCGTTGCTTTAAATCCACCAGTTCCCCAACCACAATTAAAATATAAACCTTTAATGTTTGTTTTACTTACGATTGGGCTTGCATCAGGACAAATATCAACAATTCCACCCCATTGTCTCAGCATTCTCATTCGACTGAATATAGGATACAATTCGAGTATTGCATTTAAAGTTCCTTCAACTATTTCATGGCTTCCTTTTTGAGAATATGAAACGTAATCATCTGTACCCGCACCAATAACTAGTTCACCTTTATCTGATTGACTTACATAAGCATGAACTGCATTAGACATAACAACTGTATCAATTACTGGTTTAACTGGCTCAGACACTAAGGCTTGAAGAGGTTTGCTTTCTAAAGGTAATTTTAAACCTGCCATATTAGCAATTACGCTTGAGTGGCCAGCAGCTACAACTCCTATTTTTTTTGTTTTTATTAATCCTCTAGTTGTTTCAATCCCTTCAACAGCACCATTATTTCTTTTAATTCCTTTTACTTCACAATTTTGAATTATATCAACTCCCATTTCATCAGCTCCTCTAGCATATCCCCATGCAACTGCATCGTGTCTTGCAGTTCCAGCTCTTCTTTGAAGTGTACCTCCTAAAACTGGATAACGAATATCAGGGGATGTATTTATTATTGGACAAAATTCTTTTACTTGTTGGGTATTTAGATAGACAGCATCTATTCCATTTAATCTATTAGCATGAGTTCTTCTTTTTAAGTCTCTAACATCTTGAAGATTGTGAGCTAAATTCATAACACCTCTTTGGCTAAACATAACATTATAGTTAAGCTCTTGAGATAAATTCTCCCAAATTTTTAATGCATGATCATAAAGTCCAGCACTAGCATCCCACAAATAATTAGATCTTATTATAGTAGTATTTCTTCCTGTATTACCACCACCAATCCAACCCTTTTCAACAACAGCAATATTTTTTAAATCATGTTTTTTGGCTAAGTAATAAGCAGTAGCTAAACCATGTCCACCTCCACCAATAATAATTACGTCATATTCTTTTTTTGGTTGAGGATCTTTCCAAGCTTTTTGCCAATTTTCATGATAGCTAAAAGCATTCTTTATTAATGAGAATATTGAATATTTATTTTTCATCATATAATTCAATAATTACTTTATAAATATTGAATATTCAATACAATCGGTTATATCAATGTCGCAGTGGAAGAGTGGGTGAGAGGCTGAAACCAGTCGTTTGCTAAATGACCGTGCGAGGAAACTTGTACCGAGGGTTCGAATCCCTCCTCTTCCGCCACATTTTAAAATAGAGGATTATTTTTAAAAAAATCTTTCATAGGAATAGGCTTTTGTTCTAATATATATCTATAAACATTATAATTTTCCAAGACTCTTTGTACATAATTTCTAGTCTCCCTAAACTTTATCAATTCAATCCAATCAATATAATTGGTTTGTCCTTTTTGAGGATCTTTATTTATTTTTTTCCAATATCTTACTCTTTTTGGTCCAGCATTATAAGCAGCGACTGCAAATGGATAGGCACCATCGTATTCTAAAATTAGACCGGCAATATAATGAGAACCTAAATTGATGTTGTATTCAGGGTCAGTTGTCAGTCTAGATCTTGAATAAGGTAGTTTTGCTTGTTTAGCTACTAGTTTCGCTGTGTAAGGCATTAATTGCATTAAACCTTTTGCACCGGCATGACTATTAGCACTTAAATCAAACTCACTTTCTTGTCTAATTATAGACAATATAAATGCACTCTCAGGAATTTTTCTTCCATTAATATATTTTGGTGTACTGATGATTGGGTAATTATATTTATTATGGAATCTTTTTTCATAAGATGCAATTTTAGAAACTTGAATTGCAAAATCGAAACGATTAATATTGGTCGCAAGTTCGGCAGCTAAAACCTCACTTCCACTTTCAATGTTATCATTAGCAAGATGTCTAAGAATATGTTTTGTATATTTATCTTCATCAAGTTCATTTAAAAGAAAAACTATTTTTACAATTTCTTTTTTAAAAAAAGATTCACGATATTCTTTTTTAACTTCTATATCTTTTGAAAGTTCAAAATTACCATTTGGATCCAATTCCATAAAAGCTAACTGACCATAATATGTTGTTAAATATTTTGAGGCTTCAACAAACCATTTATTTGATAACACTTCATTTCCTAATTTTTTATAAGTTCTTCCAAGCCAATAGGCGCCTCTTGCAACACTTATTGGATATCCGACATTATCGTAGAAATTTTCAAAGTGATCCTTAGCTAATAAAGGATCGTTTAAAAAACTCAGTGCGATCCATCCACTCATCCACTCAGCGGCAGCAAATTCAGGACCTTCAACCATCGCATGATTGCTACTTATTTTGTAAGCTAATTCATATTTCTTTTTATATATTAAAGATCTTGATATAATTTCCCGTTCTACCCACCATTTATCAGGTCTGACTAAGTAATCTTTTGAATTCTTTATTGATAATAAAATTTCAACTGAGCTATCAACTCTTCCTCTTTTCCTTCTCCATTTCAACCTATCATAATTTAATCCTGCATCATTTTTAAATTTTGTAGGAACTTTAGATATTGCATTATCGACACCATATGATTTACTCATTAGTAATTGTCTTGCATTGTATAAAAGCTCATATTCTTTAGGCAAATATCTCAACATTCGTTTTAAGTCCCAGTATTTATTATTCCACGCAAGATAATCAGCTCTTTTTATATAATCTTCTGCATTTAGATATTTTTTAAATTTTTTTCTGTATGATCTTAATTCAGATTTAGTTAGCTCAGCTGTAATCCATCCATCTTTTAAAAGATTGATACCTTTAACGTTGTTACCAGTTAAAATATAACTCTCTCCAAGGATCATTTTACCAAAACCGCTTAATGGTTCAGAAGCCTCATACCAAGATATTATTTTTTTTGGAGAAATATTATCAGTTGAGAGTTTATGTTCACTTAAATATTTAACTCGATTAATTCTTGGGTAATCTTCATTTTTATCTATGAAAGTTTTATATTCATAGTAAGAAGCTTGATTGCCTTTAGTAAGAAGGTGTCGCCATTGAATAAAATCATATATCGATTTATCTCTAGCTTTGTTAGATGTTTTTAATGCTGCAGGCCATTTACCTTTCTTCATCTCAGAAATAGCTTTATCTGCTAAATTAAAATCTTTTTTACTATAATATTTTGATATTTTAACGTTTTTAGGTTTTTCAGATCCTGCTATTAAGGGTTTTTTCTTAGGTAAAATAAAACCAATTTTTTTCTTCTTTTTAATAATAACTTTTTCTTCAGCTTCTTCTTTTTGGGTTTTTAAAATTGGTTTTGGTATCGGTTTAAGTACATCAATTAATAATTTTTTTTGAGTTTCCTCTTTTGTTTGTGGTGGTTTTTTTAAGGGTATTATATCGGTTAAAGCAATATTAAGCTGTCCAATAAAAGTAAACAAAAGTATAAAAAATAAGATTTTTTTGTACATAATCTTTAGTATATGAATCTACAATCTATGTTATAAGTATTTATGTTTAAAGGTTCAAATGTTGCTTTAGTCACTCCGTTTAAAAATGATAAACTTGATGATGATACTTATATCAAGTTAATTCATTTTCACATTAAAAATGGGACAAATGGCTTAGTACCTGCTGGAACCACAGGGGAATCACCAACATTAAACCACGATGAACATGAAAGAGTTATAGCTTTGTGTGTTAAAGAAAGTAATGGAAAATTACCTGTGTTTGCTGGAACAGGATCCAATTCTACAGAGGAAGCAATATCTTTAACAAGTCATGCTGAAAAAATAGGTGCTAATGCTGCTCTTATTGTCACTCCATATTATAACAAACCAACTCAAGAAGGTCTTTATCAGCACTATAAAGCAATTAATGATAAATGCGGTATTCCAATTATTATTTATAATATACCGGGCAGATCTGTAATAGATATGTCAATTGATACTATGGCAAAACTTTATGAACTTAAAAACATAGTTGGTGTAAAAGACGCTACAGGAGACTTAGATAGAGTAGATCAAACTTTAAAAAAAATGGGTAAAGATTTTATTCAATTAACCGGAAACGATGATAACGCTCTTGAGTTTAATAGAAGAGGAGGAGTTGGAGCAATTAGCGTTACAGCAAATATAGCTCCAAAACTTTGTTCAGAATTTCAAAAATTTTCAATTTTGAGTGACGATAAATCAAAATCAGAAGCAAAAAAAATAAACGATATTTTAAAACCAGTGCATCATTCAATGTTTATTGAAAGTAATCCAAGTCCAGTTAAGTATGCTGCAAAATTATTAAATCTTTGTGACGACGAAGTCAGACTTCCTTTAGTAAAAGTTACCGAACCTACAAAAAAAATAATCCATCAAGCTCTTGCGTCAGCAAAGTTGATTTAATGTATAAAAAAACCAATAATGGTTTAAAGATAATTTGTTTAAATCGTAAGGCTAGTTTTAATTATTTTTTTGAAGATCTTATAGA
>CACGDW010000008.1 GCA_902571925.1 uncultured Pelagibacteraceae bacterium
TTTCACAGTCAGATCAAGAAAAAATACTTAAAAAATATAATGAGGAGGATCGTGAAAAGCTCTTTGTTTTAAAGCCTTTATATCAAAGAGTTTTAATAGTCTTTGGTGGACCTTTTGCAAACTTTTTACTAGCATTTGTCATATTTTTTTCAATTTATACTTTTGTTGGTAAAGATTTTACACCTGCTATAATTAATGAAGTTCAAAAAAATAGTCCGGCAATGGTTGGAGGCCTTAAAAAGAACGACATTATTCTAGAAATAGACGGAAACCATGTAAAAAGCATATTGGATGTGTCTAAGTTTATCACAATGTCTACTGGCGATATAATAGATTTTAAAGTTAAACGCTCCTATGACGAACTTATTTTAAATATTAAACCCAATACTGTTTTAAGTGAAGACGGTCTTGGTAACAAAATTAAAAAAAGAATGGTAGGTATTAAGCTAGGAGCACTCAATAACGAAATAAATCATACTAAATTAGGACCAGCGCAGTCTATTTATCATGCTGCTCACGAAGTGTATTATGTAAGTATTTCATCTTTAAAATATATTGGTGCGATGATATTTGGAAAAGCAGATACTTCACAGTTAGGTGGTCCAATAAGAATTGCTAAAATTTCAGGTCAAGTTGCCGAATTTGGAGTTTTAGCATTTATTAGTATGATGGCATATATTTCAATAAGCTTAGGTTTAGTAAATTTATTTCCTATTCCTATGTTAGATGGAGGACATCTAATGTTTTATGCATTTGAAAAGGTTTTAGGCCGTCCCTTATCACAAAAAACTCAAGAGGGATTTTTTCGAATCGGTTTATTTTTATTATTATCGTTAATGTTTTTTACAACCTTTAATGACTTAAAAGATCTGGGTTTGTTCAAATAATTAATTTTTTTAAAATCTAAAAAAGTCAATGAAATCAACATAAATTTGAGATTATACAATATATTGTGTATAACTTTTCAAGATACACTAAAAAAAGTCTTGATTTATCAACACTTTTGATAAAAATGGTAATCAATCTAATAACCGGAGCTAAAATGAACAAAAAACAATTAATAGTCAAGCTTTCAGGAGCTTTAAATCTAAGTAAAGCTGATGCAGAGAGGACTTTTGACACAATTACCAACACCATTTTAGATGCTTTAAAAGGGGATGATTCAGTAAAAATTGCTGGATTTGGTACTTACAAAGTGGCTAAAAGAAAAGCTAGAGTTGGAAGAAATCCTAGAACTGGTGAACAAATACAAATTGCTGCATCACAAAAGGTTAAATTCTTGCCTGCTAAAGCTTTAAAAGAAGTTTTCAATAAATAATATTTAAAACAGCCTTAAAGTGTTTTTCACGTTAAGGCTGTTTCTATATGCAAAAACTGCATACCAAATTTTCCTAATCAGCGTTAGCTATTATATTTTTAAAAAAATATAAGATTTTCATAACAGGGAGGTCTTATGACTAAATTAATAAAAAAAATAAGTGTGCCACTCACTAGTTTAATTCTATTGTTAAACATGAGTAGTGCAGGTATGGCAGAGACTACAGTTTCTGCTGAGATAGGTTTTATATTTAATACCTTGCTATTTTTAATTTGTGGATTCCTAGTATTTTTTATGGCTTGTGGGTTTGCAATGTTAGAATCAGGTATGGTTACATCTAAAAGTGTATCTGTAATCTGTGCAAAAAATATAGGTTTAGTTTCAATAGCTGGAATAATGTTCTGGATGTTTGGTTACAATCTTGCTTATGGTATACCAGAAGGTGGATATATAGGTAGCTTCATCCCTTGGTCAGATTCAAGTGCTGTTGATACTGGTTATGCAGATGGTTCAGATTGGTACTTCCAAATGGTGTTCTGTGCAACAACAGTGTCAATTGTTTCTGGAACTTTAGCAGAAAGAATAAAGTTATGGCCGTTCTTTTTATTCGCAGCAATTTTGTCAGGAATTATTTATCCAATTGTTATGGGTTGGCAATGGGGCGGTGGCTGGTTAGCGGCTGCTGGTTTCTCAGATTTTGCTGGTTCAACTTTAGTACACTCAACAGGTGGAGCTGCTGCTCTAGCTGGTGCTTTAATGTTAGGTCCAAGACTCGGTAGGTTTACCAAATCTGGAGCTCCTGCACCTCTAAAACCATTTGCAGCATCTTCAATTCCTCTAGTAACGGTTGGAGTATTTATCCTATGGTTAGGTTGGTTTGGATTTAATGGTGGTTCTCAATTGGCTATTGGAACTGCAGATGATGCCATTGCAGTATCAACTATTTTCCTTAATACTTTCTTAGCAGGTGCCGGCGGAGTAATGGCTGCAGCGACTGTCACAAGATTGAATTTCGGAAAAACGGATGTTGTTCAAATGTTAAACGGATGTATTGGTGGATTGGTTGCTATTACGGCAGAACCATTAATGCCTTCACCCCTAGCAGCAATATTAATTGGTGCAGTAGGTGGTGTAATCGTAGTTTATGGAACTAAACTTCTATTTACATTAAAGATTGATGATGTTGTAGGAGCTATACCAGCTCACTTATTTGCTGGTATATGGGGTACATTAGCTGTACCGATTACAAATCCAGATACTTCATTTGGAACTCAATTATTAGGCGTGATTTCTATTAACGTTTTTGTTTTTGTGGTTGCTTTAATTGTTTGGACAATCATGAAATCAACAATTGGTATCAGACTAAGTAAAGAGGCTGAAACTAAAGGAACAGACGTTACAGAAACTGGCGTAATTGCTTATGCAATACGTGACTAATTGTTAAAAAAAACAATAAAGAGGTTCTTCGCTCTCTGTATATAAAATTACTCATCGAAGAGCCTCTTAATTTTCTCTCTCTAAGTTAGTTAAAAAATAAAGCCCCTCCCTCAAGGGGCTTTTTTTTATAATTCGTTTTCTTCCCAAATTTTTTTCCAATCAAAATTTGGAGGTAAACCATAAATTGAGTTTATATTAGTTGCATGCATCGCTAAAGAAGGAATAGGAGATAAACAATATTCTTTCTCATAAATTTCGTGTAGTTTTTTCTCCATTGGGTGATTTCTCAACTGCCCTATAGATTTTAGGTCATCTAAATACTTGTTAATCATATTTTTGCTGGTAACGAATGTAATCAAGGACTCTTTTACCGTTCGCCAATGACTTTTATTTCCAATTAGTATTTTTGACTCCTCAATATTTGAATATAAATATGGATAATCAGCTGGGCATAAAAATAACTCTCGATCTAGTTGAGAAGACAATTTTTCATATGTAAACAATATTTCTGTAATTGCATTACTAGTATGAATATAATCATCTTCTAAAAAATAAAAAAGATCTGAATTTTCTTGTTGTGAAATTTGTATTGATTTTAATATATTCCTCATATTTGAAGTCATATTTTTTGAAATATCTTTTCCATTTATATCTTTTGATTTTATTTCATTTTCAAATTCACTTTCTTTTAAATTAATGATTTGAGTTTTTAAACTTGTGCTATCTAATAAATTTTTAATTTTATCTAAATTATCTTTGGAAGATTTATCATCGGTAATGATAATCTTAATATCAAGATCTTTAAAAAATTTTTTTGAATATTCACAAGATTTTATTATTGATTTGATTGTTCTTAAAGTATATTCAATCTTTGGAAATTCATAAATTCTTTGTTTACTCTGATCTAACATTACTTTGTTATCATTTAAATCTTCAAAAGTATAAGATCTAACTATAATCGTAAAACTATTGATTTTATTTTTAATGCTAGTTGTCCCCAAAGGAATAGTAATTGATTTTGAACCACTTTTACTTAGACTATCATTGATATTTTTATTAATCCCGGGAATTTCAAGATTAGCTTGATCAATAATTTCATAACCAAATTTTCTTATCAACTTCACTACTAATTTTGAAAAAAAATTTTTTTTATTAGAAGTTTTATTTTTCATTATTAAAAATTTAGTATATATTAATTTTAATTTAAAACTTGATAAATGAAAATAACATCTTCTTCAGAATTAGTGAATAGGGCTCTTAAAGAAATAAAAACAATTTCAACAGATGAAGCTCACAAATTAGTCGAAAATGGAGAGACAAATCTTATAGATTTAAGAGATGTAAGAGAACTCCAAAAAGAGGGCAAAGTGGAGGGAGCAACTCATATCCCAAGAGGAATGTTGGAATTTTGGTTAGACCCAGGCAGTGCTTACTTTAAAGATGGTAAATTAGATCTTAACAAAGAAATGGTTTTGTTTTGTGCGGGGGGTTTAAGATCTGCTTTAGCAGCAAAATCATTAAAAGATATGGGTTTTGAAAAAGTATCTCATATTGAAGGTGGATTTGGAGCTATTAAACAAAGTAAATTCAAAATAGTCTAAGAACTGTATTCATCTAAAGCATAGTCCAACCTATCTTGTCCCCAAAAAATTTTATTGTTCACTACAAATGTTGGTGCTCCAAAAATATCTTTTTCAAAGGCAAGATTAGTTAAATGCTTGAGTTCATCTTTTGTTTTTGGGTCATTAATTTTTTTTAAAAAATCTTTTTTATCAATTGAGCATGTTGTAAGTATTTTATCTATATTTTTTTCTTCAGATATATTAATATTTTCTTTCCAATAGTAATTAAAACAAACATCAAAAAATTTTTTCTTTAATTTGTTATCAACTATAAGGTACCCTCTCATTATATATAAGGAGTTAATTGGAAAATTATCATTCCACATAAATTCAATCTTATTTTTGTTCGCAATTAATTTACAATCATTTTTCATATTCTTCATTTTACGTATATTGAATGCTGGAGCAGTTATACCTCCGAGATTATGAAGACCCCCGAGTAAGATTGGTTTATAGTTAATTCTTATTTCATCATTTTTATAGAGAGTCTCTAATTTTTTGTATGCTAAAAAAGAGTAGGGACTAATAAAATCAAAATAAAAGTCAATTGATTTAGTCATATAAACTTATACTTTTAGAGTGAAAAATCTTTAGTACCCAATACAAAAATAATCCTATTGGACCAATCAGATAAGTAATTATCAATGGAAATGCTGTCAGAATTTTATTTATACCAAATTTTTGAGAATCCCTAACTATCCAACCTCCAACAAAAAGATTAATAGATATAAAATGTATCCAAAAAAGCATTAAAAAAGATTTATCAGAAAATAAATCTAATAAATGACTTATTCCAACATAAAGATTAAAGTTTCCTATAAAATTATAAGAACCCAAAAAAGACTTGTAAAGCATAAATACGTAAGCTCCGCTTAGAATAAAAATTGGAAAAATAGAAGTAACAAAAAATCTACAAATATATGAGTTAGGAAAGAAAATTAATATTAACCAAAATGGTAAAATTCCTAAATTTACCCAAAAGTAAAGCATTTCAATTGAAAAAAAATTATAAATTTGTTCGATCATTTCTAAATGTATTATATTAAATCTAATCATGATTCCTATAAGAAATAAAAGAAAAACTCTTAAAGTAACTGTTGAAGAGATGAGAAATTTTGCATTTTCTTATGTTGAAAAATATGCCCCCTCAAAACAACAACTTAAAACATATTTATTGAAAAAATATCTTAAAATTTCAGTACCAGATGTAAAAAAACAAGATGTTAATAATTTAATTGATATTGTTTTGTCTGATTTAGAAAAAAATAGATTTATAAACGATAAATTTTACTCAGATAGTAAAGCAAAAAGTATGATTCAAAGAGGAAATTCAATTAATAAAATTAGAAATTACCTAATTGGTAAAGGAATCAATGATCAATTTATAAAAGAAACAGTGAATAAAATAAAAGATGAAAATTCGGATCAAGACTTTTTTTCAGCTATCAAAATATGTAAGAAAAAAAGAATTGGCCCAGCTAGAACTGAGGATAACAGATCGTTATTTTATAAAAAAGATATCTCTTTATTAGCTAGAAATGGTTTTGATTTTGAGATCTCAAAAAAAGTAATGGATATTGATAAAGAGGATTTTATAAAAATTGTTAAGTTACTTTAATTTTTTCTTTTTGTGTTCGTTTAATAAATGACTGATTTTATTCTTTATATAATTTCTTACATAAACAAATAATAATAGTCCAAAAATAGATACAGAAACTACAATGATTAATATAATTCTTATTTGTTCATCCATTACAGAATATTTTTATTTTTTAAAATTAAGCTTGGATTTTTAAAATCTTTTTTTCCATACAAAATTTCACTTCCATTAAAATCAGTTATTTTTCCTCCCGCATGATTTAGGATCGCATGACCTGCAGCTATATCCCATTCGCATGCTCTAGGCTCTGCAACATACCCATCATATTCACCAGAAGCTATTACACAAAATTTTAATGAGCTTTTCATTCTAGTAAAACTTTTTACATTTAACTTATTATGAATTTTTTCAATTTCAGGATTTATGTTATTTGAATAAGAAACAAATTTAATATTATCTTTTTCAAAGTTATTCGAGCAGTCTAATTTAATATTTTTTCCATTTATTAGTTCAAATGCATAGTTTTCACCATACGAAAAAAACATTCTTTTTTTTGCTGGAGCATAAATTAAACCTGCAGCAGGTTTGTTACTGATAATTAAACCAGCATTAATAGTGAATTCATCTAAATTATTTATGTAATCATAAGTTCCATCTATAGGATCAATTAACCAAAAATCTCTAAGATTATTTGCAGACTTATTATCTGAAGTTTCTTCAGAAACTACTAGAATATTTGGAGTTAATTCCATAATTTTTTTTGTTATGATCCTGTTGACTTCTAGATCTCCATTACTAACAGGCGTGTTGTCAATTTTAATTTCTTTTGTAAGACCTTTTTCTCTAAGTTCTAATGAAACTTTTCCAGCATATAAAAAAGTGTCAATGAGATTCTCAACTGTTTCCTTAAGATTAATTTTGTTCATTAATTTTTTTGAGCTCTATATTTTCTCCGTTAATTACTTTTTTTCCAACATTTTCAAAATTTACTGTAACTTTATGTTTAATTATAGATTGTACTTGACCAATTCCCCAGTCTTTATTATTTGGGTTGATGACTTTGTCGCCTGGCTCAAAATCTAAAATCATTTAATTTAACTTATATTAGAAAACAGTATAAATACCATCAAATGAATTATGAATTAAATTCTATTGGTTTAAAAAAAAAACCATCTGAAACAACAGTTGTTGTTGCAATGTCTGGTGGAGTAGATTCATCTACTGTGGCTGGGATGATGAAAAAAGAGGGGTATAAAGTCATTGGTATAACACTCAAACTTTATGATGACTCAAAAGAGGTTGCTACTTCAAAACAGTGCTGTTCAGGACAAGACGTAATGGATGCAAAAAGGGTAGCTAATAAGTTAAATATTGAACACAAAGTTTTATATTATCAAAATAAATTTAGACAAGGGGTAATAGATAATTTTATAGATAGCTATTTAAAAGGTGAAACACCAATACCGTGTGTTCAGTGTAACCAAACAGTAAAATTTAAAGACTTATTCGAAGTATCAAAAGATTTAAAAGCAGATGCTATGATTACAGGCCATTACGTTAAAAGTATAACTTCAGATAATCAGACAAGCATGTACAGGGCCATAGATGAGAATAGGGATCAAAGTTATTTTTTATTTAGCACAACCAAAGATCAATTGAATTATTTGAGATTTCCATTAGGTGGAATGTTAAAAAATGAAACTAGAGAGATTGCAAGCAGATTAGAACTTAATGTTGCTGATAAGCCTGATAGTCAAGATATATGTTTTGTACCAAATGGTAATTATGCTTCTGTTATCCAAAAATTTAGACCAGGGTCTCTTCAAAAGGGAAACATTAAAGATCTTAATGGAAAAGTTTTAGGCGTCCATGACGGTATTATCAATTTCACTGTTGGTCAAAGGAAAGGAATTAAAGTTCCAAATCAAGATCCGTTATATGTTGTTAAAGTTGATTCAGTTAAAAATGAAATTATTGTTGGAACAAAAGATAAATTGGGAAAAAAAAATATTTTTTTAGATAACATAAATTTATTAGTTGATGAATCTGAATTTAATAACAAAGTGTTGGTAAAAGTGAGGTCAACTGGCAAACTCCTTAAAGCAAAAATTTTTTTAAAGAATTTAAAAAATGCTGAAGTAAAGTTGGACATTTTAGAAGATGGTATTTCACCTGGACAAGCATGTGTTTTTTATAAAAAAGATGAAATAGGTTATAAAGTTCTTGGAGGAGGATGGATTACTAATTAATTCTTTTTCCACATAAAGAAAGTTAAAAGATAAAAAGTTATTACTCCTAAAAAATAATCCCACTCTAAGGCATGTTTAAAAAATTTAAGATTATAACCAAGAAAATCATTACCAGGCAAACTTATAATTGGAATACTAATTATAGCCACGACAATTAAGCTTGTTACTAAAATAATTTTTAGTTTAAGAATCTTAATATTTATGTATTGAGTGAGTTTATCTTTAAATGAATATAATGATGTAACAAGATAGGCTTGAGCTACAATTTCAAAAACTATGAAAGATAACATAATTACTCTTCTAAATAATTTATAAAGATCATTATCAAATTTTATACCTAAAAATATTGAATGAATAGTTAGAGCTATTGCAGACGCAATTCCAAAAAAAATAATCTTATTTTTGTATTTATTTTCAAAATTAAAGACTTCGATAACTTTTTTATTGTATATCCAGTATTTGATTAATAGGAATGACGTCAAAAACATAGCAGGTTTGAATATTAGCCAAGTTGGAAAAGGTCTTGCTGTTCTACTAATTGATGTACCACCATCTAAGTAAGGAAATGTATTATGTATGACATCAACTTGGTTTGGAAATAAGTCATGAAATTGAGTTATTAATAGCAAACAGGTATTTACACCTATAAAAGGTACAATAAATATCCAAATACTAATGGATTTTATTTTTTTTATTTGATCCATTTGAGCAATTAAAAATTACTTCTTTTTATTTTTTTTCCTAGCTCTTCTTTTTTTAGAACCCATTTTTCTTCGGCCTCTATGTTTCTTTGGATAACCCATAATTTACCTGTTCATAATTTAATTGAAATTATTCTCGGGATATAGCATTGTCCCCTCATCATATCAATTTTTTTTATGGCTAAATCATTTAAAACATTTTTAAAACATACCGCTAAAGACTTTCACAATCAGTCAGTAAATCCACCAGTTGTTAGGGCTTCTACTATTATATTCAAATCCATGAAACATATAAGGAATACTCAGATTAAAGCCCAAAAAAATCCTACAGGTGGTCATTACGATTACGGTAGACAAGGAACTTCTACAACTCATATATTACAAAAAATTCTCACTAAGCTTGAAGAAAGTTACCATGTATTTACTACACCAACTGGTTTTGGTTCAGTTTTTTTAGCAATATTTAGTATTGTAAGGCCTGGTGATGAAATGATAGTTGCAGATCCTGTTTACAGTCCTACAAGGATATTAACTCAGGATTATCTAAAAGAATTTAATATCAAAACAGTTTTCTACAATCCTCATGATTTAAATACATTGCAAAAAAGTATTTCAAAGAAAACAAAACTAATTTTTGTTGAAAATCCAGGCAGCAATTCTTTTGAATTTCAAGATCTAAGGAAAATAATATCAATTGCAAAAAAAAATAAAATTCTTACAGCAATAGACAATACTTGGGCTACTCCATACTATTTTAAACCAATTAAATTTGGTTTTGATATGAGTATTGTTTCTGCAACTAAATATTATTCAGGCCACTCTGATGTTATGGGAGGTAGTTTAGCAGTTAATAAAAAAGTGTTTAACAGAATTAAGATTGCTGAAAAAATTACTGGCTTAAGGTTAGGACCAGATGATGCGTACTTAATAACAAGGGGATTAAGAACACTTGATGTTAGGTTAGATAGACATAGTGAAAATGCAAAAAAAGTTGCATCCTTTCTGTCAAAAAATAAAAGAATAAAACTACTTTATCCATATAAAAAAAACTCTTTCAATTTTAAAATGTGGAAAAAATTTTACTCAGGGGCATCTGGTTTAATGGGCTTAAAAATAAAATCTAAAAATATTTCCTCAGTGAGAAAATTTGTAAATACACTTAAACTTTTTGGGTATGGTTATAGTTGGGGTGGTTTTGAAAGTTTGGTACTTCATCAAGAATTTAGAGAAACAGGAAAAAGGAAGTATATGAATTTAGCCAAAGATGAACATCTTGTTAGACTTCATATAGGTCTTGAAGACCCAAGCGACCTTATCGCTGATTTAAAACAAGCTCTTAAAAATCTAAAATAATATAAATGACAACTGATAAATTCATAAGAAATAAAACTGCTTTAATAACTTTAATTGCTGCTAGTTTAGTTGTTTTGATTTCATTGGGTATAAGACAAACTTTTGGAATGTTCTTTATGGATTTTAAAAATGATTTAGGAACGTCTTTAACTCAATCGGGTTTATCAGTTGGTTTACAAATGTTAATGTGGGGGTTAACAGGGCCCATATTCGGTGTAATTGCAGATAAGTATGGAGGACATAAAGCAATTTCATTAGCATTTATTTTCTACATTGCTGGTATTTATTTTTTATATGCGGGTCCAAATACTGGAATTTTCTTTCAATTAGATTTAGGAATTTTAGTAGGAATAGGTCTTGGTGGAACGGCAATTAGTATTCCAATGTCAGTAGTTGGAAAACATTTTCCATTATCTAATAGAACCATAGCAATGAGTATTGTTACCGCTATTGGCTCTTTTGGATATTTTCTATCACCAATACTAACATCATATTCTTTAACTGAGAATGGTTGGCAAACAACTTTGTTGGCATTTATAATTGCTTTATTTGTCGGTTTATGCCTTTCTTTTTTTGTAAGATCTCCCTCATTGGAGCAAACTATTGAAAAACCAAACACTCAAAGTACTTCAGATGCAATTAAAGAAGCCTTCGGGTCTAAAAGTTATATTTTATTAGTTTCAGGTTTTTTTGTTTGTGGTTTTCACATAACTTTAGTTGGAACACATGTTCCCACATATGTAATTGATCGAGGTCTAGAAAGTTGGACAGCTGCTGCAATTTTATCTTTAATAGGTTTATTCAACATTTTTGGATCACTAACTAGCGGATATCTTTCAACCAAAATAAGTAAAAAAATTATATTAAGTGCAATTTATAGCTTAAGAGGATTATCAATTATCCTATTTATATTTTTACCGGCTAGCAATATTAATTCATTTATATTTGGTGCAAGTTTTGGATTCCTATGGTTATCAACAGTACCAGCAACTAGTGGAATAGTTGCACATATGTTTGGTACAAAGTATCTTGGTTTGTTGTATGGAATAGTATTTCTAAGTCATCAAATTGGATCTTTTTTTGGTGCTTATTTAGGAGGATTATTTCACGATCTTTATGGGTCATATGATTACGCGTGGTATTTAGCAATTGCATTATCCGTTTTTGCAGCAATAATTCATTTACCAATTAAAGAACAACCAGTCATGAGGTTAAAGACAGAGTAAATTGATCAAAAAAAACATACTTTCTGAGATCCATAATTCTGGAAAACCTTATGTAATATACAAATCGACTAAAGGTTTTGATTTGTATACAGATTTTTCAAAAAAAATTATTTTAAATAAAAAGAATATTTATAAATTTTTCAATATAAAGAATAATACTAAAAAATTAAAAAATACTGATTTATTAATAGGGTTTTTCGGTTATGAAATTTTAAATAATCTAATTGATATTAAAATTCCTAAACAAAAAAATATCAATTTTCCTAAAGGAATTTTTTATAAACCAGAAAAAAAAATCAGTTTTAATAATAATTTAAATTATAAAGATAACAAATTTTTCTCAAGAAGAAGTTTTAAAATTAATATTAACAGAAAGTCTTATTCTAAAATTTTTGATAAATTTAAAAAAAAAATTAAAAGTGGGGAAACTTATCAAATTAAGATTTGTACAAAATATAAAACATTATCAAAAATAAATCCGCTTGATTTTTTTTGTAGATTATCGAAAACCAATTTGGCACCTGAAGCTTTTTTAATTAAAGATAAAAACTTTTCTATAATAAGTTGTTCTCCTGAAAATTTGATTACAAAAAATGGTTCTAAAATAACAACTAAACCTATAGCTGGAACAGTCAAAAAGAGTAAATATATGAATAAATCAAAAGCTTTAAATTACTTTAGAAAAAATCTTAAAGAGACAAAAGAACACAATATGATTGTTGACATGGAAAGAAGTGATTTATCTCGTATATGCAAGTTTGGTACCGTCAAGCTATCTAAAGAAAAAGTTGTTGAGGAATATAAAGATCTTTTTCATTACGTTAGTTTAATAAAAGGAAAACTAAAAAGAAATATTAGAAATATTGATATTGTAAAAGCAATGATGCCCGGGGGCTCGGTTATTGGATGTCCTAAAATAAGTACATTGAATTTATTAAATAGACAGGAGAAAGAAAATAGAAATATTTACACTGGTAGTTTTGGATATATAAAATTTAATGGAGATATGAGATTTAATATTATAATTAGATCAATTTTAAATTATAAAAATATTTCTGAAATTTCAGTAGCTTCTGGTGTTGTTGTAGATAGTAATGCAAAACATGAATTTAACGAAAATTATTTAAAAGCAAAAGCATTAATTGATCTATTTAAATGATTTACATAATTGACCATAAAGACTCTTTTACACATAACGTAGTTCATCAATTTTCATTATTTGATAAAGTTGAATGTGATAATTTTAATGAAATAAACAATAATAAACTTAAAAAAGCTTCTGTGATTGTTTTTTCTCCTGGCCCAGGAAATCCAAAAGATTATCCTATAACCTCAAAAATTTATAAAAAATTCAAAGGGAAGAAAAAAATGATTGGGATTTGTTTAGGTTTTCAACAAATTTTATTTTGTGAAGGAGGAAGAATAATTGAACAAAATAAAATTTACCACGGATATCAATCAAAAATACAAGTGATTAATAATAAGTCAATATTTAGAATGGGTGAAAAATTCAAAGTTGGAAGATATCATTCTTTAAAATTAAAAGAACCTTTTAAAATTAATAATTTTGAGATAACTATGAGATGTTTAAAATCAAAAGTTGCAATGTCTTTTGAAAATAATAAAGACAAAATTTATGGATTTCAATTTCACCCTGAATCATTTTTAACTATCAATGGCAATTTACTCATTAAAAAAATCTTATCAACTTAAGGATCTACAAGAAATAGATTTTAAAGACTTGTGGGGTGACCACGGTATCTTTACTACAATGTGGGTTTTTGGTAAGCCTGCCAAAATCTTGTTTTTTGATAATCATATAAAAAATATGATTAAATCTCTTAAAGATTATAAGATAAAAAAAAAATCTCTTAAAAAAGATATTCTAAAGATTATAAATCAAAACTTGTCTAAAAAAAAAAATTATAATCATTTACTTAGAGTCGCTTTGAATAAGAAAATCTTTTCAATATCTTTAAGAAAAAGAATATCCCCAAAGTTAGATTTTAATTTAAAAATTGTAAATTTGAAGCGCGAAAGACCTCAATACAAAAATTTGAAATATAAGAAGATACTATCTTATTTATCTAAAATGGATAATTCTAGGTCTGATATATGTCTTCTATCAAATAGTAAACTTTTGGAGACTGGAACCTCCAACATTTTGTTTATAAAAGATAATAAAGTTTTTACTCCTAAAAAAAATTATTATGAGGGAAATACTTATAAATATTTTAAATCTAAAATTAAACGAATAATAAAGAAAGATGTACTGGTAAAAGAAATCAAAAGTTATGATGAAATTTTATTAATTGGCTCTGGAAAAGGAGTTGCTTCTGTTAAGACAATTAGACAACTTGGCTGGAAAAGAAAAAGTTTAAATCAATTTAGAAATTTTTTAAAATTCTATCGTTCAGCAATAAATAAGTGTAATTTACATAAATTTTAAAAAGTATGAGAAATCCAAATGACCCATGCTTGTTTTGTAATGTTAAAGACACTGGGAGTAATCACGAAAATGAATTGGCTTACGCAAGTTACGACTCTTATCCAGTATCAAAACTTCATTGTTTGATTATACCAAAAAGACACGTTAAAGATTATTTTGATTTAACTAAAGAAGAGTTAATTGCATGTAATAGTCTTGTAAGAATTGTAAAAGATGAAATACTAAAAAAAGATGAGACTGTTAAAGGATTTAATTTAGGTACAAATATAGGAAAAGTTTCTGGTCAATCTATTATGCATTGTCATTTTCACCTGATTCCCCGAAGAGATGGAGATGTAGAGAATCCGCAAGGTGGTGTCCGATCAGTAATTCCAAACAAGCAGCATTATAATCGTAAAATATAGCCTGTTATTAAAGACAAATTGGACAGAGTTAGTAGTTGATCTATTTTTTTAAGTAGATTAATTTGTTAAAAAATTTAACATTAGGCGGGTATGTTACAATCAAATCCATTTTCTATTTTGGCAGAGCTTATTTCTCCATTAGCAATGCAAGGTTTTATAATTGCAATGGTCGTTTTAATTGGTTTAGGAACTATTATTCAAATGATTCAACATAAGAATCTTACGTATTTTTTAAATAATGCAAAAAAAGCAAAACAATCAGCAACAAAAGAATTAGGTTTAAGTGAAAAGACATCTATTATTGCAAAAACAGCTGTAGTTGATATCGGGACTACATCAGAGTTAGGCTTTGGTAAGAGAAGACTAGCCCATGTGCTTGGAATGTACGGAACAATTTTATTTTGGGTTTCGTCAGCAGTTTTAGTTTTTTGCTATACTGGAGTTGGCAAATCAAATTCAGAAATGTGGAATACACTTTGGCATGCTGGGGCAATATTAACTTGCCTAGGCGGTTATTGGTTCTGGTTCTTTTTAAGAGTTGACGTTTCTGCTGAAGCACATCCTTGGTATAGAATTATAAAAGCAGATTTATTTGTCTTAGCTTTATTGGCGTGTGCAACTTTTGGTTTAGCTTGGTCATACACTCAATATAATGGCTATGTGGGTTTAGCATATCTTTTTTTAATTTTATTTATAGCTGCCAATTTGATTTTATTTGGCGGTGTATATTGGTCTAAGTTTGCACATATGTTTTACAAACCTGGAGCAGCTATACAAAAAAATTTAGCTGAAGTAGATGGATCAAGAGATAATTTACCACCACCAGCTGATGCACCTGAGCAATTTGGCCTAGGTATAAAAAGAGAAGAGCCAAAACACTATTAATATGTTATTAAAAATGAAAGGAAAATAAATTATGTCAACTTTTGTATACATGACGAGATGCGATGGCTGTGGTCACTGCGTTGATATCTGTCCATCAGATATTATGCATATAGATGAAAATATAAGACGAGCGAAAAATATTGAACCAAACTTTTGTTGGGAGTGTTATTCATGTGTGAAAGCATGTCCTAATCATGCGATTGATGTAAGAGGTTATGCAGACTTTGCCCCTATGGGTCATAGTGTTAGAGTAAGACGAGAGGAAGAAAAAGGAACTATTTCATGGAAAATAAAATTTAGAAATGGCACAGAAAAAAACTTTGTTTCTCCAATAACAACTAAACCTTGGGGAAAATTTATTCCGAAACTTGCTGAAGGAGACAAACCTAACCAAGGAGAAATTAATTCACAAAGACTTTATACAGAACCAGAAGGATTAAATATAAATGGAGAATTGCCGTCCGTACCAAAAGAGTCATTTAAAAAAGGAGTTTACTATTAATGGCTAAACACAAAACTCATTTTGAAGAATGTGATGTTCTAGTAGTTGGTGGTGGTATGGCTGGAACAGGAGCTACTTTTGAGGCCAGACACTGGGGGAGAGACTTGAAAATTATTTGTGTCGAAAAAGCTAATATCGATAGAAGTGGAGCAGTTGCCCAAGGCCTTTATGCAATAAATTGTTATATGGGAATGCAGTGGAACGAAAATCAACCTGAAGATCACGTTAGATATGCGCGTAACGATTTAATGGGAATGGTTAGAGAAGATTTAGGTTATGACATGGCTCGTCACGTTGACTCGACTGTTCACATGTTTGATGAGTGGGGTCTTCCGATGATGAAAAATGAAAAGACTGGAAGATACTTAAGAGAAGGAAAATGGCAGATTATGATACATGGTGAAAGTTATAAACCTATTGTTGCAGAAGCTGCTAAAAAATCTGCTGATAAAATTTATAACAGAATAATGATTACTCATCTTTTAATGGATGAATCAAAAGAAAATAGAGTTGGTGGAGCAGTAGGTTTTAATATGAGAACAGGTGACTTTCATGTATTTAGAGCCAAAACTGTTATTGTTGCAGCTGGAGGAGCTTCGCATATCTTTAAACCAAGAGCAGTCGGAGAAGGTATGGGTAGAACCTGGTATGCACCTTGGAGTAATGGTTCAGCTTATGCTCTACCTATCGCAGCTGGTGCTAAAATGACTCAAATGGAAAACAGAATTGTTTTATGTAGATTCAAAGATGGATATGGACCTGTAGGAGCATATTTTTTACATTTAAAAACTTACACACAAAATGCAAATGGTGAAAACTACGAAAAAAAATGGTACGATCAAACTAAAGAATTAGTGGGTGAATATATTGATCATCACCCAACTCCTACTTGTTTGAGAAATCATGCTTTTATTCAAGAGACCATGGCAGGTGGTGGACCAATTCAAATGGTTACAACAGAAGCATTTCAAGATCCTCATTTAGAAACAGTAGGTTGGGAAAATTTTTTAGGAATGACTGTGGGTCAAGCAGTTGTATGGGCATCTCAAAATATTGATCCAAAATATACTAATCCGGAATTAACTACTTCAGAACCATATGTAATGGGTTCACATGCTACTTGTTCAGGAGCATGGGTTAGTGGACCAGAGGATTTATCACCTCCTGAATATTTTTGGGGTTATAATAGAATGTTAACCATTGATGGTTTATTCGGTGCAGGGGATACTGTTGGAGGTAGCGCACATAAATTTTCATCTGGATCTTTTACAGAAGGTCGTCTAGCTGCAAAAGCTGCAGTTAAGTATATAGAGGATCAAAAAGGTGAGGGAATAAATGTAACAGATAAACAATGTGAAGATTTTAAAGCTAAAGTTTATAAACCATTAGATACTTACACTATTGCCCAAAATGAAATTACTGGGGGCACTGTTTCTCCTAGCTACATATCTCCAATTCAAGGTTTACAAAGACTTCAAAGAATAATGGATGAATATGTTGGAGGAATTGCAACCAATTATATGACGAATGATAATATGCTCAAAAGAGGTTTAGAGCTATTGGCTTGGTTAGAAGAAGATTTAGAAAAGGTAGGAGCTGAAGATTATCATCAATTGATGAGAGCTTGGGAATTAAAACACAGAGCTCTAACTTCACAGTGTGTAACTGAACATACTTTGTTTAGAGAAGAGACACGTTGGCCAGGATATTATTATAGGGGAGACCATATGAAATTAGATGACGAAAATTGGCATTGTCTAACTGTTTCAAGACGAGATCCAAAAACTGGAAAATTTACGATGGAGAAGGTGCCTGTTTATCATATCGTAGATGAGAACGAGAAGAAAAAGGCCTCTTAAAACAAATCTAGAGATTAATTCCTATGGATCTTTTATCTAAATCTGATGAAGAGATATTTGCAATTGGTAAACCATTTTGGGAAAATCTAGTTAGATCATCAAATCTCAAGGATTACGGCGGCTTCACTAGGGATTTTTCAACACAAATGTTATTTGGGGCAAATGAGGTTGAATTAGGTAAGCAATGGGCAAATAATAAGATAATTACTAATTTAAATGAAACATATGAACCTTTTGGCACCTTAAAAAGAGGAGATCATATTACAGTCCTTATCAAACAAACAAACAAAGAAATTCCAGGAGAATTTTTAGGAAGATTGGTTCTTGGTGTTGAGGATGGCGAAGTAAAGGTTTTTGGAGCAACAATTTACTAATCTAAATAGTTTAAAAAAATTTAATTATAGTTTGACAATTTTTTTACTGGGTGTATTGAGAAAGATAAATGCACTTTCCAAATATAAAAATTCCCCAAAAACTTAAAGAAAATAAAACTACATTTATTAAAACTGGAATTTTTTCAGCAATAGGTGCTTGCTGGGGAGTAATCTTAATTGGAACTTTTGTAACTTTTAACTAAGCTACAGAAGTAGTTTTTTTATTTTAAGATGGATGTTTTTTTACCAATAGCTCAAGTATTTGTTAACCCAATCGAAATACTTTTATTAAGCGCAATAGTTGGTGTACTTTCAGGTTTATTTGGTGTTGGAGGTGGTTTTTTAATGACACCTTTTTTAATTTTTATGGGTGTTCCCCCTGCATACGCAGTTGCCAATGAAGCGAATAATATTTTAGCTACTTCTGTATCAGGGTCTACAACACATTACTTAAAAAACACTTTGGATTATAAAATGGGTTTTATGATTGTTATTGGTGGTTCAATAGGAACAGCTTTAGGCATTTATACTTTTACTTATTTTAAAGGTATTGGAAAAATAGATACCGTCATTTCTTTAGCGTATATGTATATACTTGCAATTATTGGAACATTAATGTTGGTGGAAAGTCTAGGAGAAATAGATAAAGCAAAAAAAAATGTTGTAGAAAGAAAAAAACTACATGTCCATTATTGGATACATGGTCTTCCATTTAGGATGAGATTTCCTAAATCTAAGTTATACGAAAGTATTTTTACACCTATTTTGATTGGCTTAGCTGTTGGATTTATCGCAGCAATAATGGGTATAGGTGGGGCTTTTATTTTAGTGCCAGCAATGATTTACATTATCAAAATGCCTACAAAATTAGTTCCTGGAACGTCTCTATTTGTGACTATATTTGTAAGTGTTATAGTTACATTTCTTCATTCAATTAATTATGGTTCAATAGATTTGATGCTAGTTGTTATGCTAGTTGTAGGATCAATCATAGGTGTTCAGATTGGTGTAAAACTTGGAGAGCAAATTGATAGCTCTGGATTAAAAGCATTGTTAGCAATTTTATTATTAGTTGTTGGTATTGTTATTGCTTATGATACTTTTTTTGCTGAGGAAATTAAAAAAGAAACAATTAAAGTATTAAATCAAGATTTAAATTTTTTCTCAAAATTTATTAAGGAATTTTCTAAAGACATGCCATTCTTTTATGGATTATTTTCAATTATGTTTGCAGTTCTTCTTGGAATTGGTGCAGCATTTATTAGAAGATTACTTTCAAATTTTAAAAAAAAATATTTTAACAAAACCCCTCAACAATCTAAATAAATAATTTTAAGTAAATCTCTATAGTTAAGATACAGACAATTCCTACTGTTAACATAGCAATAAATCCTACAATAAAAGGTTTGTAACCCATAACACTTATATCCTTTAGATTAGTAGATAGCCCAATGGCTGCCATAGCCATTGTCAAGAAAATCTTTGATGATACTTTTATGAAATTGATTATTTCTTTCCAATAATCATTGTTGTAAACTTCAAAGACTTGATCACCAATATTTCTTAAAATAATCATTCCAACAAAACCCAAAACAAAATATGGAAAAATATTTAAGATAGAATAATTTTTTTCTTTTCTTTGTCCCCTATTATATAGAAATGCAAAAAGTGGTATCATAATAATTAAGAAAGTATTTCTAATAAGTTTAGTTACAGTAGCGATATTTAAGGTCTCTGGACTGTTAAATTGCTGTTCATAAATAAGGCCAGCGGCAGCCACTTGTGATGTCTCATGAATTGATGTTCCTAAAAAAAGACCAGCAAATAAAGGATTTCCTTCAAAGTAAATGTTTGCAAAATAGGGGTACAATAACATCGATAATATTCCAAAAAGAGTAATATTTGCTATTGCATAAGATACTTCACTCTTATTTGCTTTGATTACAGGAGCAGTTGCCATAATTGCTGTGGTTCCACAAACAGTACTCCCAATTGATATTAAATAAGCCATTCTTGTGGGGATCTTAAGTTTTTTAATTATAAGCTTAATGACAATAAGAACACTTATTATACATATAACAATGAGGGGAATTGCAATTTTACCAAAGTCTAAAAACTCAAACGGTTTTAATTGTATCCCAAGACAAATAATACCTAACTTTAAAATATATTCTCTTGTAAAATCTAAACCTTTTTGAAAACTTTCACGTATTTGAAGAAAATTTCCAAAAAATATACCAATAAGAATTGCTATCATGGCTGTTGATATAGGACTTTTGGTGTATCCAAGAAGCTCAATACCAATAATATTATTAAAACCTTGAGAGAGGGTATAAAGAATAAAAGCAAGCATTATACCTGGTACAACAACCAAATATTTATTTTTTAACATCTAAAAAAAATAATAAAGTTAGGCACTTCTATAAAGTTTAGTCATAACAAACTCTTTATGACCTAAAGCTTCAGCACAGGTTAGTCTTCCATTGGCAACTCTTAAAGTTGTTTCAATAAGTCTATCTCCCGCCTCAGAAAGATTCATTTCTCTTGATAGAATTTTTGAAACATCACAGTCTATATGTTCACCCATTCCTTTAACTGTTAAAGGATTAGCAGTTAATTTTACAACCGGTTCAATTGGATTTCCAACAATGTTACCTTGACCTGTAGGAAACAAATGAATATTAAAACCTGCTGCAGCTTGGAGTGTTACACATTCAGCTGCTGCTGATGATGTATCCATAAAATATAAACCTTTACCTTTTTTAGGTTCTTCAGCTGGCTCTAGTACATCTACAAACTTGCAACTTCCAATTTTTTGAAAGTTACCAAATGCTTTTTCTTCAATTGTAGTTAGACCACCAGCAATATTACCTGCTGTGGGTTGACTTTCAGACAAGTCATCTGTTGCCTCTTTTAAAATAAAATCATTATAAGAGCTCCAAGTTTTCATAAATTTATCTGAAGCCTCTTTCGATGCTCCTCTTGTTGCACAAACTTTTTCTGCTCCAGTAAGTTCTGATGTCTCACCAAAACATAAGTGAACTCCTAAAGGTTCAAGTTTATCCATTAGATTTCCAACAGTTGGGTTTGATGCTAATCCTGAAGTAGTGTCTGACTCACCACATTTAACTGAAATCCATAAATCACTAATTGGACACTCTTCTCTTTGTTTTTCAGACGCCCACATAACAAATTCTTGTGCTTTTTTTGATGCTTTCATCACTGTTCCAATATCACCTGTTCTTTCAATGTGAAAACCTTCTACAGGTTTTCCAGTTTTTGCAATTCCATCAACAATTCTTTTTGTCCATTTAGGTTCAATACCAATTACAATGACTGCAGCGACATTTGGATTACTCCCAGTTCCAATCATAGTTCTAAAATGTAACTCTAAATCTGCACCAAACTGTAATCTTCCATATGAGTGAGGTAATGCAATAGTGCCTTTGATGTTATTCGCAACAGACTCCGCGCAAGCATTTGAAATATCATCAACTGGAAGAATTATTACATGATTTCTAGTACCAGCTCTTCCATTTTCTCTTTTATAGCCTAAAAAACTTTTTGGAATTTCCATATTACCATTTTTTTGTTTTTACATTATGAACATGTACGTGCTCACCTTTTTTAATCGATTTGACTACCTTACCTATATCGTGTCCATACTTGATAATCGTATCACCTTCTTTTAGATCTACCATAGCAATTTTATGGCCTAGTGGAATTTCATCTATAGATTGAATATTTGCAGAGCTGTCATCCTCCATAACCCAGCAATTACAGTCCTGTTTTGAAGAAGTTTTCTCTATAACAACAACTCCTACATTATCCTTTTTGTCGTGAATTATGATATCTGTTGTCATATAGTGTCGAATTGTTTATTTGAAATTTTGAAAATCTTATATATTAATCGCAAAAATTAACAATTAATTTTTAAAAAATTACAAAATTTACTAGTTTAGAAAGGTTCAATTAATGACAAAAATGACAACAGAAGAAGCTTTTGTAAAAGTTTTGCAAATGCACGGTATTGAACATTCGTTTGGAATTATAGGATCAGCTTTCATGCCAATTTCAGATATTTTTCCAGATGCAGGAATTAAATTTTGGGATGTAGCACATGAAACAAACGGAGGGCTTATTGCCGATGGCTATACAAGAGCTACGGGAAAAATGTCTATGGTTATAGCTCAAAATGGACCAGGAATTACTGGACTAGTTACTCCAATCAAAACAGCATATTGGAATCATACTCCTTTGTTGTTAGTAACACCTCAAGCAGCAAATAAAACCATGGGCCAAGGTGGCTTTCAAGAAGTTGAACAAATGAATTTATTTAAAGATATGGTGTGTTATCAAGAAGAAGTAAGAGATCCATCAAGGATGGCTGAGGTATTAAATAGAGTTATTGAAAAAGCAATAAGAGGATCTGCACCTGCACAAATAAATGTACCAAGAGATTATTGGACACAAGTAATAGATATTGATCTACCTCCAATTGTAAGGTTAGAGAGACAAGCAGGTGGAGTTGATGCAATTAAAAAAGCAGCAGATTTATTATCTAAAGCAAAATTTCCAGTTATACTTTCAGGAGCAGGAGTTGTTATTGGTGGAGCGATTGAGGAGTGTAAAAAATTAGCAGAAAAATTAGATGCACCTGTTTGTTCAGGGTATCAACACAATGATAGTTTTCCTGGAAGCCATCCACTAGCTGCAGGACCATTAGGATATAATGGATCAAAAGCTGGAATGGAATTAATTTCAAAAGCTGATGTAGTTTTAGCACTTGGAACGAGATTAAATCCTTTTTCAACCTTACCAGGTTATGGAATAGATTATTGGCCGAAGAATGCTAATATTATTCAAGTTGATATCAACTCTGATAGAATTGGTTTAACTAAAAAAGTAACAGTTGGAATATGTGGAGATGCCAAATTAGTTGCAAAACAAATTTTTGAACAACTTTCTCCTAATGCTGGAGATACTGATAGACAAAAAAGAAAAGATATAATTCATCAAACAAAATCTGCATGGTTACAAAAATTATCTAGTTTAGATCATGAGGAGGATGATAAAGGTACTGTTTGGAATAAAGAGGCTAGAGAAAGAGACTCTGATAGAATGTCACCAAGACAAGCATGGAGAGCAATTCAAGCAGGTATGCCAGAAGATGTTATTATTTCAAGTGATATTGGAAATAATTGCGCAATCGGTAATGCATACCCAACTTTTGAAAAGCCAAGAAAATATTTAGCACCAGGATTATTTGGCCCGTGTGGTTATGGTTTTCCATCGATTTTAGGAGCTAAAATTGGATGTCCCGATACTCCAGTAATAGGTTTTGCAGGTGATGGAGCTTTTGGGATAAGTATGAATGAAATGAGCTCATGTGCTAGAGAAGAGTGGCCTGCTATTTCTATGGTCATCTTCAGAAACTATCAATGGGGAGCTGAAAAAAGAAATACTACTCTATGGTTTGATGATAATTTTATTGGAACAGAGCTTGATCCTGAATTAAGTTATGCGAAAGTTGCTGATGCTTGTGGTTTAAAAGGTGTAACAGTTCGAACAATGGAAGAGACAACAGCAGCTATAAAAAAATCTTGCGATGATCAAAAAAAAGGAATTACAACATTTATTGAGGTAATTTTAAACCAAGAACTCGGAGAACCTTTTAGAAGAGATGCAATGAAAAAACCTGTTAAAGTTGCTGGTATAAGTAAATCTGATATGAAGCCTCAAAAATCTTTGAATGGATGAAATTAAAATAGGTTCTAATAGAGGTTTTGGTATTGTATTTTTTGTAGTTTTTTTCCTTATAGGATTATATCCCTTAACTTATAGTGGGGAAATCAGAATATGGGCTGTAATAATTTCTTTAATCTTCATAGTTTTAGGTTTTTTTAATTCCAAAATTTTAACTCCCTTAAATAAAATTTGGTTTAAATTCGGAATATTTTTAGGAAAGATAATTTCACCAGTGATTATGGGTATAATATTTTTTTTAGTAGTAACACCTACAGGCTTAATAATGAGATTGTTAGGAAAAGATGTATTAAATTTGAAATATAACAAGAATAAATCTTATTGGATTGAAAAAAATAGCACCAAAAGTAAAATGAGAAATCAATTTTAATATGAGTTTTATTAAGGAATTTTGGGAATTTTTAAAAGTTAGAAAAAAATATTGGCTATTACCAATTATAATCGTTCTGGGTTTATTTGGAGGGTTGATAGTTTTAACCCAAGGTTCAGCAGTAGCTCCATTTATTTACACAATTTTTTAAAGTGAGTTATATTTTAGGAATTTCAGCATTTTATCATGACAGTGCGGCTTGTATTTTAAAAGATGGAAAAATAATTGCAGCGGTACAAGAAGAGAGATTTACTAGAAAAAAACACGATCCAAATTATCCTTATAATGCAATTGAGTTTGTTTTGAAATACGCAAATATTAAATTAAGTGAAGTTGACCAAATAGTTTTTTTTGAAAAACCATTTTTAAAATTTGAAAGGTTATTAGAAACCTATGTAGCTTTTGCTCCTAAAGGTTTTATTTCTTTTGCAAAAGCTATGCCCTTGTGGATTAAGGAAAAACTTTTTCAAAAAAATCTTTTATTCAATAAACTTAAGAAACATGATCAAAATTATAAATCTGATGAAAATATTTTCTTCTCAGATCATCATTTAAGTCATGCTGCTAGTGCTTTTTTTCCATCACCTTTTGATGAAGCGGTTGTGTTGACAGCAGACGGTGTAGGTGAGTGGGCAACAACTACAGTTGCAGTTGGAAAAAATAACAATTTAGAAATCAAAAAAGAAATTCATTTTCCACATTCACTTGGATTACTTTATTCAGCATTTACATATTATATAGGTTTTAAAGTTAATAGTGGCGAATATAAATTAATGGGTTTAGCTCCTTATGGAAATCCTATTTATGAGGATAAGATTAAAAAATTATTTGATTTAAAAGAAGATGGAACATTTAGACTTAATCAAAATTATTTTAATTACGCAACTGGTCTTACAATGACAAATAAAAAATTTAATAATTTGTTTGGTGAAAAACCTCGGAATCCACAAAATGAAAAAATTACTCAATTTCATATGGATATAGCGGCGTCAATCCAAAAAGTCACAGAAGAAATTATGACCAAATTAGCAAGGTCTATTCGTAAAGAATACAATATAAATAATTTATGTCTTGCGGGCGGTGTTGCACTAAATTGTGTAGCTAATGGTAAAATACTTAAAGAAAAAATTTTTGATAATATTTGGATCCAACCCGCAGCTGGTGATGCTGGAGGATCTCTTGGTGCTGCATTAGCTTTATGGCATATAGAACAGGGCAATAAAAGAGATATAAACTCCAATGATGATATGCGAGGGTCTTATCTGGGAGCAGAGTTTGCTCAAGAAAAAATCGAAAATGAATTAAAATCTATTGGTGCAAAATTTGAAATTTTAAATTATGAGGATCTTATTAATAAAACTTCAGAACATTTATCAAATGAAAAGGCTGTCGGTTGGTTTCAAGGAAGAATGGAGTTTGGTCCAAGAGCTTTGGGTGCAAGATCAATTTTGGGAGATCCAAGATCAGACAAAATGCAAAAAAATCTTAATTTAAAGGTAAAATACAGGGAAAGCTTTAGACCATTTGCACCATCTGTGCTGAGAGAGGATTTGTCTAAGTGGTTTGATTTAAATATTGATAGTCCTTATATGCTTTTAGTTGCGAATATTAAAGATGATAAAAAAATTAAAATGACCGATGAACAAAAAAAACTTTTTGGAATTGATAAATTGAATATTAAAAGATCAGAAATACCAGCTGTTACGCATGTTGATTACTCAGCTAGAGTACAGACAGTAAAAAAAGATACTAATAAACGTTATTATGATCTTATTTCTAAGTTTAAGGAAAAAACAGGATGCCCTGTAATAGTTAATACATCATTTAATGTAAGAGGCGAACCAATTGTTAATACACCAACTGATGCTTTTAATTGTTTTATGGGAACTGAATTAGACTATTTAGTTATTGGAGATTGTATTTTAGATAAAAACAAGCAAGATCAAAATCTTAAAAAAGATTACACTAAAGAATTTGAGCTAGATTAGATTTTCTGGTCATATTCACCAACCTTTCCAGTTTTTAATAACATCTGATCAATAAAATCAAATATTTTTTTTTTTCTTTCATCAGAAGTTGGGCTTTCAGTAACCACAACTAATGAAGGTTTGTTAGAGGACGCTCTAATCAATCCCCATGAGCCATCGTCAAATGAAAATCTTATACCATTTACTGTCAATACTTCTTTAATTTCTTGACCATCAATTTTAGTTTTATTATTTTTGATTTCTTTAACTTGATTTACCATTTCTTCAACCACTTGGTATTTTTCCTCGTCTTTACAAAAAGGAGCCATAGTGGGGGATTGATATGTGTTGGGTAATTCTTTAATTATTTCATTCATTTTTTTATTTTGATTATCGAGCAAATGACAAACTTGGATTGCTGAATTAATTCCATCATCATAACCGTAACCTAATGGTTGATTAAAAAAGAAATGACCACTCTTTTCGAAACCTGCTAGGGCTTTTTCGTTATTTACTTTTCTTTTAATGTGCGAATGTCCTGTTTTCCAATATATTGTCTTACAATTATTTTCTATAAGAATTTTATCATTTCCATAAAGACCTGTTGACTTTACATCAACTACAAATTTAGAACCTTTATGATCAGGTGATAAGTTTCTTGCTATTATCAGGCCTATTTTATCTGAAAATATTTCATTGCCTTCATTATCAATAACACCGCATCTATCTCCATCTCCATCAAATCCAAAACCAATATCAGCATCATTATCTTTTACACATTTTGCAATAGCATGTAGCATCTCAAGATCTTCTGGATTAGGATTATATTTTGGAAATGTCCAATCAAGTTTACAGTCTAATTCAACTACTTCACAACCTATTCCTCTTAAGATATCTGGTGCAAAAATACCTGCTGTACCGTTTCCACATGCAACAACAGCTTTAATTTTTTTTTTAATTTTATTTTTATCTATTAAATCCTTTTTATAAATTTTATCAAAGTTTTCGATTATTTTTTCATTTCCTTTTCCAGCTATAAATTTTTTATTCATAGTGATATCTTTTAATTCTTTCATTTCCTCTGGAGCGTGCGTTAATCCTTTTTGAATACCCATTTTAACTCCGGTCCAACCATTTTCATTATGGCTCGCTGTAACCATTGCAACTGCATCAGCATTCAAATTAAATTGTGCAAAATAAACCATTGGCGATAAAGACAAACCTATATCTTCTACAAAACATCCAGTTGAAATTAGACCTTCTTTAAGAGCAGCTTTAATTTCCTCACTATACGATCTATAATCATGACCTACTATTATTCTTGGATTGTTATTTTTTGTGTGCTTTATAATTTGAGTACCCAATCCTCTACCTAGATTAGTGATTCCAAGCTTATTAATGTCTTTCTCATACAACCATCGAGCATCATATTCTCTGAAACCATAAGGATCTATTTTTAAATTTTCTGACATTTTGTTAATTACTTACCTTTTTTTTGTTTTTTTTATTGATTTTTTTTTTCTATGTTCTATAAATGTTCTATTGATTTGTTGTTTATATAGTATATCAAATTAAAGCGCATACAACATATAGTTGTTTTCGTACAAATAACAGAATATAATATTAAATATATGAATAAAGTATTATCGCAGGCCTTAAAGAAAGCTGTCTCTGAATATAGCCCAGTAGTTAAGGAAGTAACACAAGACAATAGACCAGATTTATTCTCTTTAAATAATGAAACCGAACTTTTCCAGAACGATAGTGGAATTATAATTAAAATTGATCGTTCTAAAGATGTTAACTTAACTGATTTTGGTAAAGCCACCTTAAAAGATAGATATCTTGGTCACAATGAATCTTTTCAAGACCTTTTTGCTAGAGTTGCAAGCTCATATGCTGACGATAATTTACATGCACAAAGAATTTACAATTATATAAGTAATTTATGGTTTATGCCTGCAACACCAGTTCTATCAAACGGTGGAACTAAAAGAGGGTTACCTATTTCATGTTTTTTAAATGAAGCATCAGATAGTCTAGGTGGCATTTTAGATCTTTGGAGTGAAAATGTTTGGTTAGCTGCGAAAGGTGGTGGAATTGGAAGTTATTGGGGCAACCTAAGATCAATCGGAGAAAAAATTGGTAAGGTTGGAAAAACCTCTGGAATAATTCCTTTTATTAAAGTTATGGACTCATTAACAATGGCAATTAGCCAAGGATCCTTAAGAAGAGGTTCTGCTGCGTGTTATCTTCCAGTTGATCATCCAGAAATAGAAGAGTTTATTGAAATGAGAAGACCAACAGGTGGTGATCCAAATAGAAAAGCATTAAATTTACATCACGGTGTTTTAGTTTCAGACTCATTCATGCGAGCTGTTGAAAATGATGAACAATGGGCATTAAAAAGTCCTGCAGACGGCACAGTTCAACAAACTATTTCAGCAAGAAATCTATGGATAAGGTTATTGACTGCTAGAATTGAAACTGGAGAACCTTACATTATTTACATTGATACTGTTAACAGATTGATTCCTCAGCATCATAAACTTGCTAACCTGACAGTTAAAACTTCTAACCTATGTAGCGAAATAACTTTACCTACAGGAATTGATAAAGATGGAAGAGATAGAACAGCAGTTTGTTGTTTATCCTCATTAAATTTAGAAAAGTATGATGAGTGGAAAGATGATCCAAATATGATTAGTGATGTAATGAGATTTTTAGACAATGTTTTATCTGATTTCATCAATAAAGCACCTGATCAATTTAAAGATGCAAAATATTCAGCTGAAAGAGAAAGAAGTGTTGGTTTAGGAGTAATGGGTTTCCACTCTTTTTTACAAAAAAATAGAATTCCTCTTGAGT
>CACGDW010000009.1 GCA_902571925.1 uncultured Pelagibacteraceae bacterium
CAATTTCAGGCCAAATTATAACAGGTTTTTCATCTAAATCAGTTAGACACTCAGTGATAAGGTGAGGAAGTATTGGGTGCATTAGAGTTAATATCTTTATGTAATTTTTCTTAAAAATCTCAGTTTCACAATTCTCAAAATTTTTTAGTTTACTAAAAAAATTATAAATTTCGTGAAGGTTAGCAATAATAACATTATATTGAAAATTTTCTAAGTTTTGTGTTATTTTTTCAATTGTTTGATTTGTAAAGATATTTATTTTCTCTACTGATTGAGAATTTGAGTTATTGTTTTTTGCATTATTAGATAAAATTTTATCTTTTATTTCACAATGTAAATTCCAAAACTTTTGTACATATTTAAAGGCTGCTTGCATGCCTTGTTCAGACCATTGGATATCTTTTTCAGGTGGACTATCAGATAAAATAAAAAATCTTACGGAATCAGCCCCATAATCTTTAATCATTATTCCTGGATCTATAGTATTTTTTTTTGATTTTGACATTGATTCTGACGGACCAACAATTACTTTTTGATTAGGACTATCTTTTAGAAAAAAATCTTTTCCATTCTCAGATTGTACTTCTGATGGATTTTTCCACTCATTGTTAACTTTGTAAGTTTCATGACAAACCATACCTTGGGTAAAAAGACCATTAAAAGGTTCTGACAAATTAAACTCTGAATTTTTATAACTTAATGCTTTAGTAAAAAATCTTGAGTACAAAAGATGCAATATTGCATGTTCTACTCCACCAATATATTGGTCAACTGGCATCCAATAATTTGCATCTTCAATATTAAAACCTTTATTTTCCTCTAATGGTGAACAAAATCTAAGAAAGTACCAAGATGAGTCCACAAAAGTATCTAAAGTGTCAGTTTCTAATTGGCATTCTTCATTATTAATTTTAATTTTTTTCCAATTTGATTGATGATCAAGAGGATTACCAGATACGTTTAAATTAATATTTTCTGGTAATTTAATTGGGAGTTGATCTAATGGAACTTTAATAGTCTCATTTTTTGAATTATATGCAATCGGAATTGGACATCCCCAATATCTTTGTCTTGAAATACCCCAGTCTTTTAATCTAAAATTAATTTTTTTTTTACCTATTTTTTTTTTTTCAATTATTTCAATAGATTTTAAGATTGATTCTTCTGGAACTTTTAGATTATTCAAAAATTTTGAATTAAAGATTACACCTGGCCCAGTGTAAGCATCTTTTTTAATCTTAAAATCAGGATTATCATCATTTGGTTTGACGACAGGAGTTACTTTTAATTTATATTTTATTGCAAAATCCAAGTCTCTTTGATCGTGAGCTGGACACCCAAAAACAGCACCAAATCCGTAATCCATTAATACAAAATTTGCAAAATATACTGGGACTTTAATTGATTTATCAAATGGATTAATTGCTAATAATTCTGTTTTAAATCCTAATTTTTCTGCTTGAGCTATTGATTCTTCAGTTGTTCCAGTTTTTGCACAATTATTTTTAAAATCATTAAATTTTTTATCATTTTCATAAAGTTTTGAAATTGGATGATCAATTGATAATGCCAAAAAAGACATACCAAACAAAGTATCAGGTCTTGTAGTAAAACATTTGACAGTATTAATAGTTGGGTTTCCCTCAATTTCAAAATCAAGTTCACAACCAAATGATTTCCCTATCCAATTTTTTTGCATTGTTTTAACTTTGTCTGGCCATTCATCAAGGGAATTTAAGTCATCAAGTAATTCATTTGAAAATTTAGAAATATTAAAAAACCATTGATTTAATTTCTTTCTTTCAACAGTTGCTCCAGATCTCCATCCTTTACCATTAATTACCTGCTCATTAGCTAAAACTGTTTCATCAATAGGGTCCCAATTTACATAATTTTCTTTTTTATAGACCAAGCCTTTATCAAATAGTTGAAGAAAAAAAGCTTGTTGATGCTTGTAATATTCAGGGGAACAAGTTGAAATCTCCCTGTCCCAATCAATTGAAAGCCCTAATTCTTTGAGCTGAGATTTCATATTTTTAATATTTTTATTTGTCCAATCCTTAGGATCTAAGTTATTTTGTTTTGCAGCATTTTCAGCAGGCATACCAAATGAGTCCCAACCCATAGGATGTAAAACATTATATCCATTAGCTGATTTATATCTTGAGAGCACATCACCTATAGTATAATTTCTTACATGTCCCATATGAATGTTTCCAGAGGGATAAGGAAACATTTCAAGACAATAAAATTTCTTTTTTTTTAAATCTTTTTTAGTTTTAAAAAAATTATTTTTTGCCCAATAGGTTTGCCATTTTTTTTCAACCTCTATAAAATTGTATCTGTTCACTTAAAAAAATTTAGTATTTATCTGGGCCAGCATCACCGGGGTAAAGTTTCTTTGGTCTATCTTTATTAATTCTTTCTTTCAGGTCTTTTGCATATACTGCAGCTTTTTTTAGAATTTTATCTCTTATTTCAAAATTTAATTTTGTGTCAATTTTATTAATGCTGCAATTATTAGAATTATTACAGATCTTTTTGTGAATATCTATTATCATCGCATCAACCCTAACCTCAGTGTCTAAAAATTTAATTGTAATCTTAATTGATTCATTAGATGAACCATCACTGTACCAATCAGTAATTATAAGTCCACCAGCGTAATCGACAGTTAATAAAGGCATGAAATCGATCGTTTCAAGAGAAGCTCTCCACATTGGATTCGAAGATGCGAAAAGGAAATTACCTCCTTGATTCTTTTGAGGCCTTATTTGTATTCCTCTTCCTTCTTTAACATTTTCCCTAGCTAATTCCTTACCATCTTTTGCAGGCTCTCCCCACTCAGGTTTTTTTAAAAAACCACTATCTGCGCATGAAGACAACATTATCATTGAAAAAATGAGAAAAATGCTTGTTTTTTTATTTAATGAAACCATGATTTTGAAGAATAGATAAACTATAATATTTATATATTCAAATAATCAATATTGTTGCAAAAATATCACATTTTACAAAAAATAAGAGAAAATAGGATAATTTTTAGTATTCAATAAGCCTTAAGTGCTAAAAAACCTCCATTCATATGAATAACTAATAAAAAGGAGTATTATGAATAAACTAAAACAAATCGGACTTTCAGCATTAGCTGGGTCTTTAGCAGTAGCTACTGCATCAAACGCTGTAGAGTATTCTCTTACAGGTGATGCGTACGTTGTTTACTCATCTGAGGATTCAAACACTACTGACACTGCAAGTGGTAAACACTTTGCAGCTGATATGGATTTGTACACTAATGCCTCTACTGAGTTAGATAACGGTTTTACTGTTTCTTTCTTTCAAGGTATTAATACAAACTCTACAATGGCGGTTACAACTGCACAAGTAACGTTAGGAATGGGTTCATTAGGAACTTTACAACTTAACGAAGACGGTGGTTCAAAAGCGAATGCTATTGACGATGTAATGCCAAACGCAATGCAAGAAACTTGGGACAGAGTTGCAGATATAAACAGAACTGACCCATCATTTTTTGGTGGAAGTACTGCGCAAGGTTCAGTTGATTACAGAATTCCTACACAGGAAATTGCTGGTTTAACTGTTAACTTTGCAGCAACTTATGATCCAAACGCTGATGAAGAAGCTTCAAATGCTTCATCTGGTGGTATCACAACAAGTGTTTCTGGTGATGCATACGTACTAGAAGTTTCAGCAATGGGACTAAAAGTAGGTCTAGGTCAAGAAAACATCAACAATGGTGCAGGTTTAGTAGCTGGTACTGACGAAGAAAACACTACTGGTTATGTTACATACTCAAACGGACCAATATCTATTGGTTACCAAGAAGCGTATGCTAACAACAGACATGCTGCAGGTACAGAAGGTGCTGATAATGAATCAGAATTCTGGGGTATTAAATACTCTGCAGATGGAATTGCTCTTTCTTACGCAGAATCTGAGTACATGACACATGCTGTTTCAAACGATGCTGCAGGACTTACTCAAGAGTTAGAAGCTATCCAAGCTTCTTACACAATGGGTTCTATGACGATAATGGCTTCATTATCTGAAGGTTCTAACATTGGAGCTGCTGCTGACAAAACTTACGAAGAAACTTCAATTGCAGTTAACTTCGCGTTTTAATAAAGCATAGTTTAAAAATATTAAAACTGGCCTACTTAATTGTAGGCCGGTTTTTTTTTATCCAGGTTATAGATGCATAACCTTCTACTTTTGTTGACTTTAACAATTTAATATTATTTTGGTTCAGGCCACCAAGCGCAATAGTTTTTACGTTTGTAAATAGATTAATTAAATTAAATTTTATTATTCCCAAAAAAATATTATTTTTTGGATTATGAAATATTGGTGATATGAAAATATTTGTACAACCTTGTTTTTCTTTTATTTTAACCTCTTTTATATCGTGTGCTGAACCAATAATTTTAAAATTCTTGAACGAGTTTAGGTTTTTATAATTAAGTTTATTATCGAAAGCGGGTATATATAATCCATCTAATTTGTATTTAAGGGCAATTTTAACGTTGCCAGCTATATAGATCTTTCTGTTTGATGATTTACATAGATTTTTGATTTTTTTGACTTCAGAGTCTATATTTGTAATTTTATAGTTTCTGAAAATGATATTAATTTTTTTATCTAATCTTAAAATTTCGTCTCTATCAAATTTGTCTATAAAATAGTAAACATTACTTAAATGGATCATATATCTATAAATAATCTAAATCTTCTTAAGAAAGAAGTAGATTTATTAAATAAAGATGTAAATATTATTGCAGTATCAAAAACATTTTCAATTGAATTCATCAAACCGCTAATAAGCTATGGACATATTCATTTTGGAGAAAATAAAGTTCAAGAAGCTATAGAAAAATGGACTGGAATTAAGAAAGATTTTAAGAATATCAAACTTCATTTAATTGGAAAATTACAAACTAATAAAGTCAAATTTATTTTACCCTTATTTGATTATATTCATTCATTAGATAGTGAGAAATTAGCTCAAAAAATATCCTTGGAGCAAAAAAAAGTTGGGTTTAAACCCAAAATATTCATTCAAGTAAATATTGGGAATGAAATCCAAAAAAATGGAATAGATAAGGAAAACTTAAATAAGTTTTTGAAAATTTGTCAAAAAGACTTTGACTTAGACATTATAGGCTTAATGTGCATACCGCCTAATAATGACAGAGTTGAGGAATATTTCAAAGAAATGAATGAGTTAAGATTAAAACATGATTTAAAGGAACTGAGCATGGGCATGTCTAATGATTTTAAATTAGCAATCCAGAATAAGGCAACTTTTATTAGAGTGGGTTCAAAAATATTTGGTACTCGAAATATCTAAATTATTCTTATTTTTGTTTTCTTATTAACTAATTTTAACAATATAAGAAAATCATTAAGACTTAAGGCAACACATCCAGCTGTAAAATTATAATTTTTCGTGAGGTGTAAAAAAATTGCACTACCTCTTCCTGGTATAGGTTTTTTAAAATTATATTTAATGGGAATTACTAGGTCGTATTTATGATCTATTCGATACATTTTTTCATGCTTAATTTTTTTGGAAACTTTAATTATTCTATTATATTTTTTATTATTGATATCATTACACCATCCCATGTTTTTTTTTATGACTTTAGTCTTCAATTTAGTCTTAGGTTTTTTTATACGATCAGACCTATAATATAAGCAATCAATATCAAAATTACCTTTTGGGGTTTTTAGGTCACCCTCTCTTTTACCCTTACTAAGACCTTTTTTTCCAATAGAACACTTGAAATAAAAATCATCGAATACAAGAGTATCTTTATTTTTTAAAATAATTGTCATATTCTTAAATATATATGAATAATACAAAACTCATATTCTTTGATTTTTCCGAATTGTATAAAATATTCAATGAATTAGGTCACTCACTAAATTATGAGTTAATAAATGCTCAAGATATCAAGAAATTAGATGAAGAAATTAATAAATCTAAGGATTATCTTGTCATAACAAAAGACTCACGAATAAAATTGGACAATCAAATTTTTTTAAAAGATTTACCTCTAAAAATAACAAAAATTTTAGAAAGGATTAATATTACTAATTTAAAAAATAATTATTCAAAAAAATCTAACATTCAAGTTGGCAATTATAAGATAAACATAAATTCTAAAGAAATTTTTTTTAAAGATAAATCTTTAAAATTAACTGAGAAAGAAATCAAAATGATAATCTATATTTCAAACTCTTCCAATCCCGTATCTATTAATGAACTTCAAGGAAATATTTGGGGATATAGTCAAGACTTAGAAACTCATACTGTAGAAACTCATATTCATAGACTTAGAAAGAAAGTTTTAAACAATTTTAGAGATAAAGACTTTATAATTAGTACTCAGAATGGCTATCAAATTATCCAGAAAAAATAGATTTGCTAAAGAACTCTTTAGTAAAAAATATAAACCTCGAGTAATAAAACCAAAAAAGGGCAAAGGAAGTTTTATAAGAAAAAAAAATAAATTTTAAAAATTTAAAAGTTAACTTATAAGATTAAAACTAATTACTATCCTGTCTTCATCAGATAAGTTTTCATCAACTGCATGATAAAGATAAGACGGAAACAGAAGCAATTTTCCCTCTTCTGGTTCAATTTTAACAACCTCAGCAGAAATTTCATTAAATTTGCTAATTGAAGGATGGTACATAACTTTCATTTCTTTTGGGTCAAAAAATTTAATTTGACCAGAATTTTTTTTTGCTTTTACATAATAAGCAGCGCTTAAAAGAGAATTTGGATGATTATGTTGTACGTTAAATGTATTTTTACTATTGATAATGGACCACATATCAAGAATTTTAATTTTTTCTTTGTTTGTATACCACCCCATATGATCCGACATGATCACTGGTAAACTATCTTTGAAGCTTGAAATAAATTTTTTGATAGCTTCACTTTCATTAATATTAAAAAAAGGAGAATGCCACCCACCAGCATTAGATCTTTTTTGGCCATCAGGATCTTTTTTCTTTAATTCATAGATATAGTTTTCAAGTTCTAAATTTAAACTTTCAAAATTTTCAAGCTTTTGCTCAAATACTGGAACTGGAAAAAATTTATGAATTCTAATTTTTGTCATGATCTACAATCTTGCTCCTAAAGTTTGAATAATCTTAGACGACAAAATTGTACCTTGTTTTAAACATTTTTTAATTGGTAAATTATTAATTATACCATGTAAATAACCAGCTGCAAAAAGATCACCTGCACCAGTTAAATCTACTATTTTTAAGTTCGAATTAGCAGGATGTTCTACTATCTGATCTTCCTTAATTACAATTGAACCATTTGCGCCTCTAGTTATCACTAAGTGCCTTTTAATTTGTTTAGCAAAATTTATAACATCCTCAAATGATTTAGCATCTATCAAAGAAATTATTTCATTTTCGTTTGCAAAAGTTATATCTAATTTATTTTTAACTAACTCTAGAAAGTGAATTTTGTGTCTATCAACGCAAAATTGATCCGACAATGACATAGCTTTTTGTTTTGCATTTTTAATTGCTTTATCAAAAGCTTTTTTGGGCTCTCCTTCGTCCCATAAATATCCCTCTAAAAAAATCATTTTACATTTGGAGATTATATTTGAGTCTATATCATTTTCATTAATTTTACCTGCTGTGCCTAGGTAAGTACACATTGTCCTCTCAGAGTCAGGAGTGATTAATATTAAACATGTTCCAGTAGGAAGAACCTCCTTTTTTTTGGTGTATAGAAAATTTACGTTTTCTTTTTTAAGTCCTTCTTCGTATTTTATACCAAAGTTATCATCTGATATTTTTCCTATAAATCCAACTTCATTATCTAATTGAGCCAAACCAACTATTGAATTTGCGACTGACCCACCAGAGATAGTCTTTTCTATTTTTACACTTTCGAGTAATTTATCGAATTCACTTTCATTGAAAATTAATTTCATTGTGCCTTTTGCTAAATTATTTAGAGTTAGAAAATCATCATTAACCTTACAAACTACATCCACAATAGCATTACCAATGCCCAATATTTTCATTTTAAGCTTTTTTAGTTTCTATAGGTTTTTTTCTATTAGGATAACAACTAGTACATATTTTACAAGTTATTCCATAACAGTTTCTTGCTTTACAATACTCTCTTCCATAATAAATGATTTGAAGATGAAGATTATTCCATGACTTTTTAGGAAATAATCTTTTCAAATCTTTTTCTGTTTGAATTACATTTTTGCCATTTGTTAAACCCCATCTTTGTGCGAGTCTATGTATGTGAGTATCAACAGGAAATGCCGGATGACCAAAACCTTGAGACATAACTACACTGGCTGTTTTATGTCCAACTCCAGGAAGTTTTTCTAGCTCTTCAAAGGTTTTTGGAACTTTGCCGCCATGTTTTTCAATTAATATTTTTGAGAGATTGAAAATACTTTTAGCTTTAATTCTAAAAATTCCAATTTTTTTAATTAATTTTTCAATTTTATTTCTTCCTAATTTTTTAAAATGTTGTGGCTTATAATATTTTGGATAAATGTTTTTAGTTACATTATTTACATTAACATCAGTACATTGAGCAGAAAGTAGAACAGAAATTAATAAAGTAAAAATATTCCTACTTTTTAAAGGTACAGTGATATTTGGATAGGTTTTATTAAGTATCTTTAAAATTTTCTTAGTTCTTTGAACTTCATTCATTATTTAAAATTCATCAGATCTCTCATTGAATAGAGGCCAGGTTTTTTAGTCATCAACCATTTCGCTGCCAGTAGCGCCCCCTCTGAGTATAGAGCCCTATCGAAAGCTTCATGATTCAAAGTAATTATTTCTTTACCGCTTGAGAATTTTACCTCATGTTCACCAATTATTTCTCCTTTCCTAATAGAATTAAAATTTATTTTATTTTCAAAGGGAAAAGTTTTTTTATTCAAATATTTCTTTCCTAATAAACTATAAAAATCTCTTTTTTTACCTAAAGCAATGCCTTTTCCCAACATTAGAGCTGTTCCCGAAGGATAATCTTTTTTATGTTTATGGTGAACCTCAAAAATTTTACTCAAAAATTTATTCCCAAGAGAACTGGCTGTTATTTCTGTTAAATACATTAAAAGATTAATACCTAAACTCATATTTCCAGCTTTTAAAATTGGAATCTTTTTAGAAAAATTTTTAATTAAGTTCTCCTCTTTTTTGGTAAAGCCTGTTGTTCCTATTACTACTCTTTTTTTTAATTTTGATGCTATCTTAAGAACTTGAAAAGTACATTTTGGAATAGTGAAATCTATTATTAGATTTGATTTCCTCAATGCTAACTCTGTATTTTGTTCAAGTTTAACACCAAGAATTTTTTTATTGATTATTTTATTTTCTGTAAGCGCAACTAATTTAAAGTCTTTATCAGATTTAGCAGATTTAATTATCTGCTGACCCATTCGACCCATACATCCAGTTACTGCTAAGTTTATTTTTTTCATCAAAAGATTAGATAGAAAACTATCATAACAGGCACGACAATTATAGACCAAATGAATAAATTTCTAATAAATTGTTTTGATTTTAGTGATTTTATAAAGCTTGGTAAGATTAGAATTAAAACTGCAATTAAAAAAAAAGCTGGAACTATTTGTTCTAAAGACATTTTTTAACTATTCCAGAAACTTTTTGCTTTTTGGAAAAATTTTTTAATACTAGGATTCGATTTTTCATTTTCTATTTTTCTAAATCTTTCCAATAAATCTTTTTGCTCTTTGTTTAAGAATACTGGTACTTCTGTTTTGACTTGTACATATAGATCCCCATAATCACCTTTTCGCATAAAAGGCATCCCTTTACCTTTTAATCTAAATTGTTTACCTTCTTGGGTGCCGTCAGGTATTTTAATTTTTGCTTTTTTCCCATCTATTGTTGGTATTTCAATTGTTGTGCCAAGAGCAGCGTCAGCTATAGAGATTGGAAATTCAAAAAACAAATTTACATCAGACCTTTTAAATAATTCATGAGATTTTACATTTATAAACAAGTAGAGATCTCCAGTAGCTCCACCTCTTGTTCCTGCTTCACCTTTGCCTGCGAGTCTTATTCTTGTACCGTCATCCACACCTTTAGGAATTGTTACAGAAATTTTTTTTGAAACTTGTTTATTACCTTGTCCATTACAATCTGTGCAAGGGTTAGTTATTTCTTCACCACTACCTGCACACTGGGGACAAGTCTGTTGAACAGTAAAAAAACCCTGATTAGACCGCACTCTCCCATTACCTCCACAATAAGTACATCTATCTGGACCAGCACCAGGTTTAGATCCATTACCTTTACAAGTTATACATTTTTCAGAAGTAGAAAATTGTATGTTTTGTTTTTTTCCAGAATATGCTTCTTCTAAAGTAATTGATAAGTCATACCTTAAATCTGAACCTCTATTATTTGAATTTCTTCTTCTAGAATTTCTTCCACTGGCACCTCCAAAGTCCCCAAAAAAATCTTCAAAAATATCTGAAAAATCTGCACCACTAAACCCTCCAAATCCACCAAAGCCACTTTGACCTCCGCCTCCATTTTCAAAGGCAGCATGACCAAAGTTATCATAGTTTTCTTTTTTAGATTTATCTGAAAGAATACCGTAGGCTTCACTTGCTTCTTTAAATTTATCCTCTGCTCCTTTGTCATTAGGATTCTTATCTGGATGATATTTAACTGCTAATTTTCTGTAGGCAGACTTTAATTCTTCTGGACTTGCGCTTTTATTAACACCAAGGACATCATAATAATCTCTTTTAGCCATGTATATAACCTGGACAAATAGATGTCAGTTAAGCGCTTTTTTCTTTATTCTCGTCTTTTACTTCTTCAAAATCCGCATCAACAACATTATCGTCTTTTTTATCCTTTTCATCTTTTCCATCATCTTTTCCAGATTCTGGTTTTGCACTTTGTTGTGATTTGTAAATAGCTTCTCCAAGTTTCATCGAAGCTTGAACTAGTGTTTCAGTCTTCTTCTTAATATCCTCGATATTTTCACTTTTTAAAGCTTCTTTTAACGAAGTTGAACCATCTTCAATGGCTTTTTTGTCAGTATCGGATATTTTAGATCCGTGTTCCTTAAGATTTTTTTCAGTTGAATGAATTAATGTATCTGCTTGATTTCTAACATCTACAGACTCTCTTTTCTTTTTATCTGCGTCTTTATTAGCCTCTGCATCTTTAACCATTTTCTTAATTTCTTCATCACTTAGACCGCCCGAAGCCTGTATCTGAATTTTTTGTTCTTTTCCAGTTCCTTTGTCCTTGGCTGATACGTTTACAATTCCATTTGCATCTATATCAAAGGTTACTTCAACTTGTGGAACTCCCCTAGGGGCTGGTGCAATTCCAATTAACTCAAAATTACCAAGCAATTTATTATCAGTTGCCATCTCCCTTTCTCCTTGAAGAACTCTTATTGAAACCGCAGGCTGGTTATCCTCAGCAGTAGAAAATACTTGGCTTTTTTTTGTAGGTATGGTTGTATTTTTTTCAATTAATTTAGTTGATACACCTCCAAGAGTTTCAATCCCTAAAGACAAAGGTGTTACATCTAAAAGAAGAACATCTTTAACGTCACCCTGCAATACCCCTGCTTGTATAGCGGCTCCCATTGCAACTACCTCATCTGGATTAACACTTTTATTAGGCTCTTTTCCAAAAAAATTTTTTACTTCATTAATAACTTTAGGCATTCTAGTCATGCCGCCTACCATAACAACTTCATTAATTTCACTAGCTGAGACACCAGCATCTTTTAAAGCTGTTTTACAAGGTGGAATTGTTCTCAAAATTAAATCTTCAACCAAAGCTTCAAGCTTAGCTCTAGTCATTTTTAAATTAATATGCTTTGGACCTGTTTTATCGGCAGTTATAAAGGGCAGGTTAATATCAGTTTGTTCTGCAGCTGATAATTCAATTTTTGCTTTTTCAGCAGCTTCTTTTAATCTTTGTAACGCTAATTTATCAGATTTTAAATCAATACCACTATCTTTTTTAAACTCTCCAATTAAATATTCTACAATTGCATTATCAAAATCTTCACCACCTAAAAACGTATCTCCATTTGTAGATTTTACTTCAAAAACACCATCACCTAACTCTAATATAGAAACATCAAAAGTTCCTCCACCTAAATCATATACAGCAATTTTTTTGTTTTGTTTTTTGTCTAAGCCATATGCCAAAGATGCTGCCGTCGGTTCATTGATAATTCTTAAAACCTCTAATCCTGCTATTTTACCAGCGTCTTTAGTTGCTTGCCTCTGAGCATCGTTGAAATATGCAGGAACTGTGATAACTGCTTTTGTTACAGATTGACCTAAGTATTTTTCTGCAGTCTCCTTCATTTTCTGAAGAATGAATGCTGATATTTGTGAAGGCGAGTACTTTTCACCTTTTGCTTCAATCCATGCATCACCTTTTTCAGAATTCACAATTTTAAATGGAGCAGCTTCAATATCTTTTTTTACTGTTGGATCTTCAAAATTTCTTCCAATTAATCTTTTTACAGCAAAAATAGTATTTTCAGGGTTTGTCACAGCCTGTCTTTTTGCTGGCTGCCCAATTAATTTTTCATTTTCCTCAGTAAAAGCCACAACTGATGGAGTAGTTCTAGCTCCTTCAGTGTTTTCTAAAACTTTAGCTTGTGTTCCTTCCATAATGGCAACACAAGAATTCGTTGTTCCTAAATCTATACCAATAATTTTACTCATAACTAAATATCTTAACAGTCATATAAGGGTTAAATCTAATTCTACAAGCTGATATAATCATTTATTCTTATCTGAATTTTCCTCATTTTTTGGATCTTTTTTGCTCTTATCATCAGTTCTTTTTGACACCCCAACCAGAGAGGGTCTTAATAATCTATCTTTAATGGTAAAACCTTTTTGGATTTCTTGAACAATAGTTCCTGGTTCTTTATTATTATCTTCTATTTCCATCATTGCTTGATGTAAATTAGGATCTAGTTTTTTATTTAAACTTTCAATTGGTTTAATATTATTTTTTGAGAAAATTGAAATTAAGTCTTTATTAATAATGTTCATATGTTCAAGTATTTTTTTTAGTGCTTCAGAATTTTTTAAAACTTCGTCATTTTCTAAAGTTTGTTTTGATCTTTCAAGATTGTCTATCAAACTCAAAGCTTCTTTAGCAAAGTAAAATCCACCATATTCATAAGCCTCTTCTTTTTCTTTCTCAAACCTTCTTCGTTGATTTTCCATTTCTGCATAAGTTCTTGCTAATTTATCTTCAAGTTCTAAAATTGTTTCTTCAGATGTTTTTTCTGTTTCTTTCTCTTGTGTTTCTTTTTCGTCTTTTGACTTATCATTTATCGATTCTGAGTCTTCTTCTTTATTTGACTCATCATATTTGGTTTTAAGGTTTTCTTCTTTTTCCATTAATGCTTATATGGTAAGAAAATCAATAATTTCTAGATGTTAAATAAAAAAATAAAAATATTAATTATAGGCACCAATAATAGAGGAAAATTGAAAGAAATAAGGAGTTTGCTTCCTAAAAATATTAAAGCCTTATCCACTTCAAGTTTTAACCTAAAGAGTCCAATAGAAAACGGAAAAACTTTTAAGGAAAATTCTTTAATAAAATCAAAATATTTTTCTAAAAAAACTAATTTATTCTGTCTGGCTGACGATTCAGGTTTAGAGATTGATATAATAAAAAAAAGGCCAGGAATTTTTTCAGCTAGATGGGGGGGAAAAAATTTGGATTTCAAAAAAGCAATAAGAAAAGTTTATTCTGAAATAAAAAAGAAAGAACCAAATTGGAAAAAAAAAAAAATAAAGGCTCGTTTTATTTGTGCGCTGTCTATTTCCTATTTGAATAAAACAATAGTATGCGTAGAGGGAAAAATTGAGGGGACAATTTCTGATAAGCCTAGAGGACTAAATGGTTTTGGTTATGATCCTATATTTATACCATTAGATAAAAAAAAAACATTTGCTGAGATGAACCCCTTACAAAAATATAAAATAGATCACAGATATAAAGCATTTAAAAAGATTAAAAAATTTTTTTAATCTTTTTATCTTCAATTTTGTAAAAATTAAGTTTGTGATTAATCTTATTATTTTTTATATCAAAAATCCCAATTTTACCTCTAAACGAATTTTTTTGTTTAAACATTTTATTTATATCTGTTAAATCATTTTCTAGGGAAAGATAATAAATAAGTCCTACTAAATCGTAACTTAATAAAGATAAAAAATTTGTTTTTTCTTTAAATTGTTTTTCAAATTTATTTTCAAAATTTCTCAAATTTTTTTTATTTATTGAAGGATAGTAGATAGGTTGAATAATTTCTTCACTTAAAATACTTTCATCAAACCACTGATTGAAAGAGATTATATATTTATTTTTTGGAGATACATCAGTATATAAAAGAGATGTTATTACACTTTTTAAACTTTCATTAAAATCAGATATTATAACTGAGTCAAAATTTACATTTCCTATAGTATGTCTTTTTTCAAGTTTTTTAATTTGCTTTTCTTTATCTACTAATTCTGAATTTTCTACTCTCTTAATTTCGTCAATTAAATTTTGCTTTCTAATTTTATAGTTTGTAATTTTTTCAATTTGAGCAGTAAGTTTTGTGGGGTCAGTATCATAAACATAGTGTTTATAAATCTTAACTTTTGATTGATTAATTGCTTTTTTTATTTCTGACTCATAATCAACTTTAGGTGTCAAAAAAATTGTTTTTTTTATCTTGCTTGTCTCAATAAATTTTTTAATTGAATTTAATTGAGATGTTGCATTTATACCTGCACTTATAACATTTTTTGGTAAACCAATAGTTCTGTTAGTTAATGATAAAAAAGTAATATCTTCAACTTCATCAAGATAAACTAAATTTTTATAAAAAACTGGTCCAATAACTATTTTTATTCCCATTTTATTTAGTTCAATTGCAGACTCAATTGTTTTGTTTGGGTTTGAATTAGTATCTTTCAAATATATTTCTATTTCATCACTACCTATGTCCTTTAGAGCAATTCGGGTAGATTTTACAATTTGTTGGCCCAGTTCTTTATTGTCGCCAGTAACAGGAACTAACAAACCTATTTTTATTTTTTCGTTTGCGTAAATTGTTGATGTAAATAGGCAAAAAAATCCGAGAAAAAATATCCAGATAATTTTCAAAAAATTATACATTTCAGTGATATTATATTACTTTATTTAAAATTATGATTAGAAATTCTAAAATTATTAATAATGAAATAAAAAAAGGGCTATATTTAGTCTCAACTCCAATAGGGAATTTACAAGATATTACATTAAGAGCTTTAGATACTCTTAGACGGTCTGATTACATATTATGTGAAGACACAAGGGTCTCTCAGATTCTATTAGAAAAATACGAAATTAAATCAAAATTAATTTCAAACCATAAATTCAATGAAAAAAAAAATTTGTTTAACGTTTTAAATTTACTCAAAAAAGGTTCAATTATTTCTCTTATTTCAGATGCTGGAACTCCAAGTATTTCAGATCCAGGTACAATCTTAGTTCAAGAATGTATTAAAAATAATTTAGAGATAATACCTATACCTGGTCCATCCTCAGTTTCCTCAGCGGTATCCATAAGTGGATTTTCTGAAAAGTTTCTATTTTATGGTTTTTTTCCTGAAAAAAATAAAATTCTAATAGAGGATTTAAAAGATTTATCTAATTTGAGATGTTCTATTGTATTCTTTATTTCTCCAAAAAAGATAAAAAGAGCTATTCCTTTATTAAAAAAAAATTTTTCAGGAAGAAAAATTCTTATTTGTAGAGAGATGACAAAATACTATGAAGAATTTATTCGCACTGAAGTAGATACGCTTGATCAATATGATTTTAAACTTAAAGGTGAATTAACTTTAGTTGTTTCAGAAAAAGAAATATATAAAAAAAACTCACATATGTTAAATGAATCAGATAAAAAAATTATTAAGATGACAATAAACAAATTAAGTATAAAAGATATTACTAATTTGATAACTCAAAACAATAAAGTTTCAAAAAAAGATATATATAATTATTGTATTAAACTAAAAAATGAAATTTAAAGTATTATTTTTATTTTTATTACTTTTAGGTTTTTCGGGATGTGGAGGGGTTTCTTCAAAAGGTATTTTTGGGACTGGTGTAAGCGTTGCATTTGATCCAAGATCTGTCGGAACTCAAATAGATGACTCTATTATGCAAAAAAGTTTATCTACTAAAATTTTATTGATTGATAAAAAATATTTTTTATCTGTGAAATCAAAGGTACTAGATGGTCGAATTTTTTTAACCGGTAAAGTAGATAATCCCGAGGAAAAACTTAAATTAACCAAACTTGCCTGGGAAACACTAGGAGTTAGATCTGTTCGAAATGATTTAAAGGTAAAAGAAAAATTTGATATTAAGCAATCTGCAAAAGATTTATTAATTACTTCACAGCTAAGAGCGGCTTTAGTATTAAATAAGGATATAAAAGCAACAAACTATCAAATAGATACTTACAAAAAGAAAATTTATATCTATGGTATTGCGATAGAGACAAAAGAAAGAGATTTAGTTTTGACAGAAGCAAAACAAATTTTAGATGTTGAAGATGTAATTGCAAGTATTTTGCTTGTAGATGACTTAAGAATTCAAAAAAACTAATTTATTTTTCATAATTTATTACATCAGCTGAATAAGCAGCTATTGATGCTAAGTTAAGAATATCTGATGTAGAAGATCTCAAGGGTGCGATCTCTATTGGAAGACCTAAACCGATCAAAAGAGGACCTATAAGTTTTGCCCTGCTCATAGATTTAATCATTTTATAAGAAATAGCAGCACTGTGTTGACTAGGCATTATTAAGACATTCGAATTTCCAACTATTTCAGAAAAAGGATAAAGATCTTTGTATATTTCTTCCAGAGCAACATCTGGCTGCATCTCTCCATCAAATTTAAATTCGACTTGCCTTTTCTTTAAAATTTTAACTGCATCACTAATTCTTTTAGTTCTATCAGTTACTGGTTGACCAAAAGTTGAATGGGATAAAAATGCTACTTTTGGATCAAAACCAAATAGTTTTACTACTCTAGATGCAGAAATAGCCATGTCCGCTAACTGATTTGCATCTGGATACTCAATAACTGATGTGTCACATATAAAGATTGTTTTACCTCTATTTACTAATAAATTTAGACCAAACATTATTTCTCCAGGCCTTGGATCAACAACTTTAATAATCTTTTCTAATGAAGAAGAATATCTTCTAGTATTTCCAGTTACCATGGCATCTGCATCTCCACATGCAACCATACAAGAAGCCCAAACTACTCTGTCATTTTTTACAAGTCGATCACAATCTCTCTCAAGCATACCCTGTTCCCTTTGAAGTTTTTTAAAAACATACTGAGCATACTTTTCCCTTTTAAGAGAATCTTTAGAATTTACTATTTCGATATCAAAGTTTTCACTGTAACCAATTTTTTTTATTTGTTCTTTAACTTTATCTTCTTTACCAACTAAAATTGGAATTCCTAATTTTGAGTTTTTAAAGGCTATAGCTGCTTTGAGCATATTTTCGTCTTCTCCATCAGCAAAAACTACTTTTTTTGGTTTCTTTTTAATATAAGTATTAATTCCTTGCATAATTGTTACAGTCGGATCTAACCTTTGTTTTAGTTGATCTCTGTAAATTTCAAAATTATCTATTTTAATTCTAGCAACACCTGTTTCTATGGCGGCTTTTGCTACTGCTGCAGGGATTACACTTATTAATCTTGGATCAAAGGTAGACGGTATTATATAATCTTTTCCATAATGTGGTCTTTCTCCACCCATAGCAGCAACAACTTCATCGGGTACGTCTTCTTTTGCTAAATTTGCAATTGCATGAGCTGCGGCAACTTTCATTTCTTCGTTAATTGTTTTAGATCGCACATCAAGCGCTCCTCTAAATATGTAAGGAAAACCAATTAAATTATTTACTTGATTAGGATAATCTGATCTTCCAGTTGCAATTATAGCATCGTTCCTTACCTCCTCTATTTCCTCTGGAGTAATTTCTGGATCTGGATTTGCACAAGCAAAAATGATTGGATTTTTAGACATTTTTTTAACCATATCTTTTGTTAAAGCTCCCTTAGCAGATAAGCCTAAAAAAACATCAGCATCTTTGATTGCATCATCTAGAGTTCGATCTTTAGTTTCAATAGCATGACTTGATTTCCATTGATTTAAATTATCTCTACCTCTAAAGATGACTCCTTTTCTATCAACCATTGTTATATTGTTTTGTGGGACACCACTTTTTTTAAACAAATTAGAGCATGCCATTGCGGAAGCTCCAGCACCATTTACAACTATCTTAATTTTTTCAATAGATTTTTTACTAATATCAAGTGCATTGATTAATGCAGCAGTAGTTATAATTGCTGTACCGTGCTGATCATCATGAAAAACTGGTATATCTAAAATTTCTTTAAGCTTTTCTTCGATTATAAAACAATCTGGAGCAGCTATATCTTCAAGATTAATACCACCAAAACTTGGTGAGAAATTTTTGATACTATTTATAATCTCGTTTGGATCTGATGAATCTATTTCTAGATCAATAGAGTCAATATCAGCGAATCTTTTAAACAAAACTGCTTTACCTTCCATAACTGGTTTAGAGGCAAGAGCTCCTAAGTTTCCCATTCCTAAAATTGCTGAGCCATTACTTATAACTGCAACAAGATTTCCTTTACTAGTATAGTCAAACGCTGCTTCAGGATTTTCACTAATTGCCCTTACTGGAGCAGCTACTCCTGGAGAATAAGCTAAAGCTAAATCTCTTTTTGTTGTCATATTTTTTGACGACGAAATTTCAATTTTTCCAGGTTTATTGTGGCTATGAAACTCTAGCGCTTCTTTATCTGTATAGTGATCAATCTTAGTTTTTTTCATTTATCTTAATTAGGTGTACAAATGGGGTAAAATTAAGACTAATATGATTTATGAATTTAGTTAAGTCAACAGGCACTTTTGGATTTTATACTATAATCAGTAGATTACTTGGATATTTTAGAGATGTTTTAATTGCAATCTTTCTTGGAACAAGTTTTCTTGCTGACGTATTTTTTGTTGCTTTTAGAATTCCAAATACGTTTAGAAGATTATTTGCTGAAGGTACTTTTAATGCAGCTTTCGTTCCTAGTTATACATCAGAACTTGTAAGCAGCAAGCCCAAAGCAAAAAAATTTGCTAATGAAATATTTAATTTATTATTCTTAGGCTTAATGTTTTTAGTTTTGCTAGTTGAAATTTTTATGCCATTATTTGTGAGCTTAATAGCACCAGGATTTGTAGAGGATAAAAAAAAAATTGACCTTGCAGTAGAATTAACAAGATTAACTTTCCCTTTTTTAATGTTTATTAGCTTATCCTCTTTTTTTGCAGCAATATTAAATTCTCATAACAAATTTGCAGCGGCATCTGCTGCTCCAATAATTCTAAATATTGTTTTAATAATGATATTATTCCTGGGAAGGTATCTTGATGATAGTTTGATTTATTTTTTGTCATATGGGGTATCAATAGCTGGTTTTTTACAACTTATTTTTTTGCATAGGTTTGTAAAAAAGTTTTATGAAATAAGATTTAATTTTAAACTTAAGATAAATAATAAAGTAAAATTTTTTTTTAAAAAACTTTTACCAAGTATTTTTTCATCTGGGGTTACTCAAATAAATATACTAATTGGAACTATAATAGCCTCATTTCAAGCAAGTGCAGTATCTTATCTTTATTATGCTGATAGAATTTACCAAATTAATCTAGCAATTGCTGGTATTGCTATAGGGGTAGTAGTTTTACCTCAACTCTCAAAACATATTTTATCTAAAGATAAAACAAAAATTATAAAAATTCAAAACAAGGCTTTAGAGTTAAGTATGTTTTTAAGTTTACCTGCGTCTGTGGCTTTACTTATAGGAGCAAATGAAATTATTTCAGCTTTATTCGGATATGGATCTTTTAATGAAATTTCTGTTCATAATTCCTCTAAAGCACTTTTTTATTTTGCATTAGGATTACCTGCTTTTGCTTTAATTAAAATTTTTTCTACTTTTTTCTTTGCTAACCATGACACCAAAACTCCATTTTATATATCTTTAATTTCAGTAATCATTAATATAACTATCAGTATATATTATTTTAAAATAATTGGATTTATTATTATTCCTATTGCAACAACAATCTCATCTTGGTTAAATTCAATAATTTTATTTTTTTATTTAAAAAATAGAAATTTATTCAGATTTAATGAAATATTTATAACAAAGTTTTTGAAGATAGTTTTTGCTTCAATTGCTATGGGCTTTTTCTTTAAATATTTAATTTTAATTTTTGAAAATCAACTTGATTATGATTATAGTACAAAATCTTTTTATTTAGTATTGTCTGTTTTTTTAAGTTTTATATTTTATCTGTTTATATCGATATCTATCAAAGCTTTTAAATATCAAGATATTAAATTAAGATATTAAAATATGAGAAAAAAAATTTTTTCTGGTGTTCAACCTACAGGTAATCTTCATTTAGGAAATTATTTAGGTGCAATAAAAAATTTTGTTGAACTAAATAACGAAAAAGAGAATGAGTGTATCTTTTGTGTAGTAGATCTACATGCAATTACAGTAAAACAAGATCCAAATAAATTGAGAAACAATATAAGAGAAACGGTGGCAACTTTTATAGCTTCCGGCATAGACCCAAAAAAAAGTATAATTTTTAACCAATCACAAGTTAAGGCTCATTCAGAGGCTGCTTGGATACTAAGTTGTGTCGCTAGAATGGGTTGGTTAAATAGAATGACTCAGTTTAAAGAAAAAGCTGGTAAAGATAAAGAAAAGGCAAGTGTGGGTTTATACTCTTATCCGATTTTGATGGCTGCAGACATACTATTGTATGAAGCTACTCACGTGCCTGTTGGAGAAGACCAAAAACAACATTTAGAATTGTGTAGAGATATTGCTCAAAAATTTAATAATGAATTTGGTGTTAAAGATTTTTTTATTTTACCAGAGCCACTTATCCAAAAAGAGTTTTCAAGAATCATGAGTCTTAAAGATGGCTCAAAAAAAATGAGTAAATCTGAAGTGTCTGACTTGAGTAGAATTAATTTAACAGATGACAAAGATTTAATAATTAATAAAATTAAAAAAGCCAAAACAGATGCATTTCCAATACCCTCTAGTTTAGAAGAGCTCACGACAAGAATGGAAGCAAAAAACCTCTTAGGAATTTATTCTAGTTTAAAAAATTTTGGATTAGAAAAAACAATAAAACAATTTTCTGGAAGAAATTTTTCAGATTTCAAAAAGGACTTATCACAAGTTTTAGTTGATAAAATTGATCCTATTTCAAAAGAAATAAAAAAGTTATTAAAAGAAAGTGATTTTTTAGATAAAATTCTTTTAGAAGGTTCAAATAAAGCAAATGAGATCGCATCTGAAAAATTAAAAAAAATTCACGAAATAGTTGGTTTTTAAGGATATTTTAAATTAACAAGTTTAAATTTTCTAATTATACACTATATATAAAAATATGTTTGTTCAAACTGAAATAACTCCTAATCCTAACTCATTAAAATTCTTACCAAGTAAAATAGTTTCGAATAATGGATCTTTAGAAATTAATAACAAAAATGAAACTAATAATGATTTGTTGAAAGATTTATTGTCAGTAGATGGTGTTGAGAGTATTTTTCTGGGAAAAGACTTTATCTCAATTAATAAATATGATGAGAAATCTTGGGATGATATAAAGCATATTGTTATCTCTTTAATTAATGATTTTTATTCTAATGGAAATGATTGTGTAATCGATAAAGATTTAAATGAAAATTTAAGTAATTTAAAAGATATAGAAAAAAAGATTATAAAAATATTGGATCAAAAAATAAGACCTGCAGTAGCAAAAGACGGTGGAGATATCAAATTTAAAGAGTTTAAAAATGGTGTTGTTAGTGTTAAATTGCAAGGTAGTTGCTCTGGATGTCCAAGCTCAACTATGACATTAAAACAAGGTGTGCAGAATCTTTTGTGTCATTATATACCTGAAGTAAAAGAGGTTAAAGCCGTATAAAAAAATGAAAAAAAAATTTAATAATTATAATCTCAAATTCCTAAAATTTTTCGACCAAAGAGATATGGGCTCAATACCAAGAATTTTTTTAAGTTCTTTTTTAGTAGTTTTTTTCTTTTATTGTACTCCAATTTTTATAAATTTTTTGAATAATCAAAATGTAGAGTTTCAGAATAATTCGAAAGCTATTTTAGCGTATACTTTAAATAATGAGGGTAATGAGGGTGCAGCAAATAACCAAATTTTAGACGAGAAAGATCTTTTAGTTGATATTTTTAGTTTGAATGATTTAGAAACTGACACAGTAAGGTTAAATGCTGCAACTATAAAACAGTTATTTGAGGATACCGACTATAAACTTGATGATGTTAGAGAAAAAAAATTAGTAAAACCAGTTGCTTTAACTTTGCTTCCCCAAGAAATAAAAAAGATTGAAAACAGTAAAAAAAGAAAAGAATTTTTCATACAAATAATTTTACCATTAATTTTGAAAGAAAATAATAATATTAAATTAGACAGAAAGCGGCTTTTTACAATTATAAATAAGAGCAACAATTCTGGTTTAGAAAAAAAATGGCTTGAAAAAAAATATAAACAATATGGTATTCCTTCAAAAGATTTATCTGTTTTGAAAATAAGAATGGATGAAATACCAGTTTCATTGGCTATTGCACAAGCGGCAAAAGAAACAGGCTGGGGAACTTCAAGGTTTGCTCAAGAGGGAAACGCATTATTTGGACAATGGACTTGGTCAGGAGAAGGATTAAAACCTAAAGACGCTGATAAAGACCAAGGTCATAAAGTCATGCGATTTAATGTTTTACAAGCTTCAGTAAGAGCGTATCAGAGAAATTTAAATACACATTCCTCTTACAAAGATTTTAGACAAGCAAGAGCCAGGTTAAGAGATTTAGGTAAAGATTTAGATAGCTTGATTCTTGTTCAATTTTTGGATGAGTATGCAGAAATTGGTGATAAGTATGTTGAGGTACTACAAAAAATTATTAAACAAAATAATTTGAAAGATTTTGATGATGCAAAGTTACTTCCTTCAAGTATTGAGCTTGAAAGTTTAATTTAGTTTTTAACTACAAACTGAGTACCGAACCATCGCCATATTCCATTATCATTTAATGAACAATTTACCCTTCCTCTTCTTGGTAAAAATTTATTTTCAAAATTAATTATCAAAGTTTGATTTTGAAATTCTAAATTTGATTTTTTCCAATCTCCACCATCATTTGAATAACAGTTTATATTTCTTATATTTTTTTGTTTTTTAAAGAATTCAATTTTTAACTGAGGAGGATTATTTTTATTATCTATTTTTTTTTCTTCTGGTTTTAAACTTTTGTATTCCAATGGAGCATAATTAATTAATGAATTAAACCTTTTTAAGTCACCATATTTTTCATTTATTGGGAATCGAGGTAGTTCAAATTTATCTTTGTTAATATCAATAATCCCAGAATGTTGACCAAACGCGATTTTAAAATTTTTTGATATATAATCTTTCATGAATTTAGAATATTCACCAAAAGGATATGAAAAAATTTCAGGATTATATCCTAGTTTATTTTTAAAAATTTCTGTGGCTATTTCTATATCATTAATAAAATCAGCATCGCTCATATCAATTAAATATTCATGTGTGTGAGAATGATGGCCAATCAATGCGAAGTTTGATCTTTCTATTTCTTTTATTTCATCCCAACTCATATAACCATTCTTTCCAACAGGTTCTGTAGATATAAAAAGAATAAATGGTATTTTATTTTTTTTCAAATATGGCCATGCCTCATCATAAAAAGATTTAAATCCATCATCGATAGTTATCAGTATTTTTTTTTTTTATTTTGGTGTACTAAACTCATTAACAAAAATTTTTGGATTATAAAATTGATAATCATAATTTTTGATTATTTCCATTTGTTCTTTAAAGGCATCCATCTTTATATTTGTAGATGGATACTTATTTTCATTAAATCTGTGATACATCAAAGAAAGTACACCACTATCGTTTGAAAAATATTTACTATTATTTTCTTCTGAATTAGAATTAGTTATAAAACATATTTGTAAAATGAAAAAACTAATAATTGATGCCGCAAAAGATAAAATTTTTTTTATGATCATAAACAATGATATTAACTATAATATCTCACATGAAAATACTAAAATTAATTTTGAAAAAATGATAACCTTAATTAATGATTTTTTAAATTCGAAAAATTTAGAAATAAATGATATTTCGAAAATTTATATTAATAGAGGCCCAGGTAGTTTTGCAGGAATAAGAAATTGTCTGTCTACAATAAAAGCAATTCATTTAGTAAAAAAAATTGATTATTATTGCTATAGTTTAGATGATTTTAGTAGTGTAAAAAAATTTAGATACGAAAATATTCCCAATTTATGCGACAAATTTAAAATTAAAAAGAATTTGATTAATCCCATTTATATAAGTTAAAATTAAATATGTCAGACATAATTGAAAAAAAATGTTTAGTTAAAGGTGTTAAACTTACTGATCAAAGAAGAATAATAGTAAAAGTGCTTTCTGAGTCAAAAGAGACATATGGAGAATCAGATCATCCTGATGTAGATGAACTTTACAACAGGGTATCTAAGATAGACCCAAAAATAAGTATAGCAACAGTTTATAGAACTGTTAAAATTCTCGAAGAAGCAGGTATTTTGATTAAACACGATTTTAAAGCTGGTAAAGCAAGGTATGAACAAATTCAAGAGAGTCATCATGATCATTTAATTGATGTTAAAACAGGGGAAATAATAGAATTTGTTGATGAAGAGATAGAAATTCTTCAAAAAAAAGTTGCTGAAAAATATGGTTATAAATTAGTAGATCATAAATTAGAATTATATGGGGTTAAAAAAGACCCTAAAAAATGAGCCAAAAAATTTTCATTAAAACTTTTGGATGTCAAATGAATGAATACGACTCCAATAGAATTTTTGATATAGTAAAAAAAATTGGTTTCCAGAAAACAGAAAATTATGAAGATGCAAATTGTTACTTACTTAATACATGCCATATAAGAGATAAAGCAAAAGAAAAAGTTTATCATGAAATAGGAAGAGTAAAAAAAATTTATAGAACAAAACAAAAACCAATAGTAATCATTACTGGCTGTGTTGCTCAAGCTGAAAATGAAGAAATGATTAGAAGAGAGCCTTACATTGACCTAGTAATTGGCCCACAGTCATATCATAAAATTAATAATTCAATATTAAATCATATTGAGAAAAGAAAAAAAATTGATGAAACAGAATTTGATACAGATAATAAATTTAATTATTTAAGTAAAATTAAAAATTATTCAAGTAAGGTTTCATCGTTTTTAACTATACAAGAGGGTTGTGACAAATTTTGTAACTTCTGTGTTGTTCCATATACTAGAGGACCAGAATATTCTAGACCGTTCATTCAGATTGTAAATGAGGCTAAAAATTTAGTTGATAATGGTGTAAAAGAAATAATTTTACTAGGTCAAAACGTTAATGCTTACAAGAGTGGAAATAAAAGATTATCTAATTTGATATTAGAAATTGAAAAATTTCCTGAAATCGAAAGAGTAAGATACACCACCTCTCACCCTAAAGATATGACAAGTGACTTGATAGATATATATAAAGAGACAAAAAAATTGATGCCCTTAGTTCATCTTCCTATTCAGAGTGGCTCAAACAAAATCTTAAATCTAATGAACAGAAAACACACGGTCAATGAATACCTAAAAGTATTTGATAAACTCATCGAAATTAACCCAAAAATTATGTTTTCTAGCGATTTTATTATAGGTTATCCAGGCGAAGAAGAGTCTGACTTTAGAGATACTTTTGATCTAATTAATAAGATTAATTTCATTAATTCGTATTCCTTTATCTTTAGCCCTAGACCAGGAACACAAGCAGAAAATTTAAGATTGATAGATAAAAAAATTTTATCAAAAAGACTTGAGATGGTTCAAAACAAACTATTTGAAAACCAAATTAATATGAATAGCTCCTTAGAAAACAAAGTTTTAAATGTTTTAGTAGAAAATTTAACTAAAGATGAAAGTATGGTTTTTGGACGTTCAGAATATATGACACCTGTTATATTTAATGGCAAGAAAGAGGATATAGGCAAAATTATCCCCGTAAAAATTAAAAAAACTAACAGAAGTACATTATTTGGTGAAAAGGTTAATAATTTAGATCAAAAGGTAGCATAGTATTGAGCAACGTTATAAAAAAAAATATTAACTCATCATTAAAATTTGTTTATTCAGACAATAATTCAATAAGTGTTATATTTCATAATAACGATTTATTAATGGGGGTAGTTGGGGAGTTTAATAAAAATTTAAACAAATTAGAGGAAATTACCAAATCAAGTTTATATTCTAGAGGTAATTCTATATTGATCAAATCTGATCCAAAAAATAATGAGTTATTAAAAAATGCCATTCAGTTTTTGGCAAACCAGTTTATTAATAATGGAAGTATTGAGGAGAAAGATATATTCTCATCATTGGACAAATTTATGATTAATGAAAAAGTAAAAAATAACAATGTAACAGATATTATCAAGACACCAAAAAAATCTATTATTCCAAGATCTGAAAAACAAAAAGAATATGTTAGAGCTTTAAGACAAAGCGATATTATCATTTCAGCAGGTCCAGCTGGAACAGGTAAAACTTTCCTAGCAGTTGCAGTAGGCCTTACCATGTTGTTAGAAAAAAAAATTGAAAGAATAATTTTATCTAGGCCCGCAGTAGAGGCTGGTGAACGTTTGGGTTTTTTACCAGGTGATATGAAAGAAAAAGTTGACCCATATTTAAGACCTTTATACGATTCTCTTTATGACTTATTTGACTTTGAGAAGATTCAAAGAATGATAGAAATTGGGGATATTGAAATTGCTCCATTGGCTTTTATGAGAGGAAGAACATTAAAGAACTCTTTTGCTATTTTAGACGAGGCACAAAATGCAACTGATACTCAAATCAAAATGTTTCTTACTCGTTTAGGCGAAAATTCAAAAATTGTAGTAAATGGTGACCCAACGCAAATAGATTTACCAAATAAAAGCATGTCTGGGTTAGTTAGAGCTAAAGAATTATTAGGTCATTTAAATGAAATATCAATTGTTGATTTTGATCATTCTGATGTAGTTAGACATCCACTTGTATCAAAAATAGTAAAAGCATATTCTCAAAATGATTAATATTAATGTCTTCTCTAACGAGAAGGCTTGGTCGAAAAGACTTAGAAAAAAGGAGTTATTTTTTGATAAAGTTTGTAAAGCTTTTCCAAAAAAATATAAATTTTTTAATAAAAAAGTAAGTTTTACATTATTATTATCTAATAATAAAAGTATCAAAAAATTAAACAAAAATTTTAGAAATAAAAATAAATCAACAGATATCTTGTCATTCCCATTTAGTGAAAAAATAAAAATATTAAAAGAGTCTTATCTTGGTGACATCATAATAAGTTATAATTTTATTGATAAACCAAAATCTCAAGATTTAAAGTTTTTTAAAAAAAAATTGATTAAAATTTTCATTCATGGTTTTCTTCATTTAGTAGGTTTTAATCATATCAAAGACAGGGATTACAAAAAAATGCTTAAGGAAGAAGATCAGATTTATAAATCAGTTATTTCAAAATTAAATTAAATTGACCCATAAAATATACATAGAATTGATATTTTTAATATTTTTAGGAATAGTATCCTCATTAAGTTTACCACCATTTAATTTTTTTATTTTAAACTTCATTACATTCAGTTTATTTTTTTTTTTTTTAATTAAAAAGTCAAATGAGCACAACAGTAAAAAGCTCTTCTTTTTTTATGGGTGGTTGTTTGGCTTTGGTTTTTTTGCGATCAGCTTATACTGGATATCAATTTCTTTGACTTTTGACGAAAATTTTAAATTTCTAATTCCATTTACTTTATTTTTAATACCTACTTTTTTAGCTATATTCTATGGATTAGTTTCTTATTTTTTTATTTTATTTAAACCAAAAAATATTATTAATTCATTTTTTATTTTTTCTCTAATTTTTGGTATTATAGAATTTATAAGAGGCACAATATTAACTGGATTTCCGTGGAATCTTATAATTTATAGTTTTTCTAAACAATTAGAAATATTAAGCATTACATCCATTATTGGAACATATGGGTTGAATTTACTTTGTATATCTTTATTTACAAGTCCGGTAATAATTTTATTAAGTGAGACAAAAAAAGACTTAGTTGTAGGAGTTGTTTTTATAATTCTTTTTATAAT
>CACGDW010000010.1 GCA_902571925.1 uncultured Pelagibacteraceae bacterium
GATTGGGAATATATATTAATTAAAAATGATAAGATGAAAAATGCTTGGTGTATGCCTGGAGGTAAAATAGCAGTATACACTGGTATGTTAGATGTAACAAAAAATACTGATGGACTAGCAGCGGTAATGGGCCACGAAATTGCTCATGCAGTCGCAAAACATTCTGTCGAAAGAGCAAGCAGAGGTGCTCTAATAAATACAAGTACTAAACTTATAGATATATTTTCTGGAGGAAAATTATCTCAAATTAATCAGGCTACAGGCATGAACACGGTTGGTATGTTGTCTAAACTTGGAATAATGAATCCTTTTAATAGAAAACAAGAAAGCGAAGCTGATTACCTTGGAATGATTTTTTCATCATTATCAGGATATGATATCAGAGAAACAACTAAAATTTGGAAAAGAATGAAAGAATTAACAAAAGGGAAAGCTCCACCTGAATTTTTAAGTACACATCCATCAGCGGAGAATAGAATAAGAAAAATTAATGGATGGACTAATAAAATTATTTTAGAATATCCACCTAATAATATATCTTAAATATCTATGGTGAGCCGTGATGGACTCGAACCATCGACCCATTCCTTAAAAGGGAATTGCTCTACCAACTGAGCTAACGGCCCATATTCATAAAAAGAATAAAAATGTATATACATATATATTCAATTAATTCAAATAAGAATTAGTGAGACAAATAGTTTTATCTACAATTTATCTTTGTATTTGTTATGAAACTCGTCAAAAGTACCCTTCTTGATATTATTCCTAATTGCCAGCATTAATTCTTGATAAAAGTTTAAATTATGAAGAGTTAGCAACATTGAGCCAAGAATTTCATTGGTATTAAATAGATGGTTTAAATAATTTTTTGAGTACTTATTTAAATCAAAATTTTTGCAGGCTTTATCTAACGGAGAATCATCTTTTTGATATTTTTTATTCTTAATATTAACTCTGCCATTCCAAGTAAATGCCAAACCAGTTCTTCCTGATCTGGTAGGCAAAACACAGTCAAACATATCAATACCTCTTTTAACTGCGCCTAAAATATCTGATGGTGTGCCTACACCCATCAAATAATGAGGTTTTTCTAATGGTAATTTATCTTTTAGATCATTTAATACATTAAACATTTCTTTTTGAGACTCTCCAACAGCAAGGCCTCCAATGGCATATCCATCAAAACCTATCTTTAATAAAGATTGTAGAGAATTTGATCTTAAATCTTTAAAAAGTCCACCCTGAATAATTCCAAATAGAGCCTTATGAGAATTTTTTCCAAAAGCATCCTTAGAACGTTGTGCCCAGTATAAAGATAATTCCATTGATTTTTTAATCAAATCGTAATTTTCAGTTTTTTTTGGACATTCATCCATAATCATAACGATATCAGAATTAAGACCTAGTTGTATTTTTATACTCTCTTCAGGACTAAGGTAAAATTTTTTTCCATCAACGTGAGAGTTAAAAATTGCACCTTTTTCACGATCAATCTTATTTAACTTAGATAAAGACATCACTTGAAATCCTCCAGAGTCAGTAAGTATAGGCAGATCACAATTCATGAAATTATGTAAACCTCCTATTCTTTTGATTCTTTCAATTCCTGGACGTATCATTAAATGATAAGTGTTCCCTAAAATAATTTCTGATCCAGTTTTTTTAATATCGTCAATAGTACAAGCTTTAACTGTTGCTTGAGTGCCTACTGGCATAAAAGCAGGTGTATGAATATTTCCTCTGTGGGTTTCTATTAAACCACATCTTGCATATTTATCAGTCTCTAAGATTTTAAAGGCAAAGTCTTTTAATGCCATTTAAAAATTATAAAGATTTTAAACTTAAAATTTTATCTGGATTTGAAACAGCACCATTATTATTTTCATCTCCTCTTTTAATCATATCTACAAATTCCATACCTTCAATAACTTTGCCAAAAACTGTATATTGTCTATCTAAAAATGGAGCTGCTTTAAAACATATAAAAAACTGACTATTGGCGCTATCAGGATCAGAGGATCTTGCCATAGATAAAGTACCTCTATCATGGGGCAAACTGTTAAATTCTTGTTTTAAGTCTGGTAGATCGGAACCACCCATGCCAGCCCTATTCATATCAAAATCATTTGAGTCAGAATTCCCAAATTTTACATCACCCGTTTGAGCCATAAATCCGTCAATTACACGATGAAAAACAACGTTGTTATATTTTCCTGCATCTGCTAATTCTTTAATTCTTTTGACATGATTTGGTGCCACATCGTTAAATAATTCTATTTTAACTTCACCATCTTTTAGTTTTAAAATCATAATGTTCTCCTCTGCAATTGATTGATTTATAGTTAATAAAAAAAAAATTAAAATCTTAAATAATAATTTATTCATATTTTTCTTTTAAGGATTTAATTGTGCTTTTTGTAGTAAATTTTTTAACGTCACCTCTCAGTTTAATTATTTCTTTAACAAATTTAGAGGATATTATTTGATTTTCAACATCTGACATTAAAAAAATTGTCTCTATACTATTATTTAATTTTCTATTCATTCCAGCTAGTTGAAATTCATATTCAAAATCAGAAACAGCTCTTAAACCTCTTAATATGATATTTGACTTATATTTTTTACATAGATCTGTTGTTAAAGAAGTAAAAGAAATAACTGTAATTTTTTTTTTGTTTAATTTTAAATCATAAAAAAGAGCTTTTTTCACAATCTCTATCCTTTCTAATGAATTGAAAAGATATCTTTTATTTTCACCATCTGATACGGCAACCACAATCTTATCAAATAGTTTTAATGACTTCTTTATTACATCTATATGTCCAAAAGTAATTGGATCAAATGTACCTGGATAAATTGCAACTTTAGACATTATATTAAATTATCATCAATCTTTATTGAAGAAACCACTTTTTCATCTCCAGATAATTTAATTATACGAACACCTTGAGTATTTCTACCTGCGGTTCTTATTTCCTTAACAGCAACTCTTATTACTCTTCCTTTGTTTGTTGAAATCATAATTTCATCTCCATCAAATACAGGAAATGAAGAGGCGATACTTCCGTTTCTAGGTGAATTAACAATTCCTATTATGCCTTTTCCACCTCTATTGGTAACTCGGTACTCTGTATGCAATGTTTTTTTACCAAAACCATTTTCAGTAATTGATAGTATAAATTTTTCTCTAGCTTTTAACTCAGATTTTTCATCTTTCGTCTTTTTTCCACTTTTGATTTTATCATTATTAATTATTGATAATGAAACTATTTGATCATTAGAAGCTAAATCAATACCTTTAATTCCTTTTGAAGATCTACCCTTAAAAACTCTAAGCTTTTTGGATTCAAATCTAATACATTTACCAAGTTTTGTACTTAAAATTATATCTTGATCATCTTTGCAAATCTTGACACCAACAATCTTATCATTAGTATCTAATTTCATCGCTATTTTACCTGAGGTATTAATCGAAGAAAAATCCTCAAGACTATTTTTCCTAATTTTTCCCTGTGATGTAGCAAAAACGATTTGATAATCTTTGGAATTTTCATCATCCTCAGGAAATGGCATGATTGAGCTTATAGATTGATGATTTTTAAGTGGTAGTATATTAAATAAAGATTTACCCTTTGAGGTTGCTGATCCTTCGGGTATTTTCCAAGCTTTTATTCTATAAACTAATCCTTCAGTCGAAAAGAATAGTACAGAGGTATGAGTATTAACTGATAGAGTTTGAATAACTGAGTCCTCATTTCTTGTGGTAATACCTGTTTTACCTTTACCCCCTCTTTTTTGAATTTTTACTTTGTTTAAAGAACCTCTCTTTATGTATCCTTGTAAAGTAACAGTTATTAAAACTGATTGCTTTTGAATTGTTTCTTCAATATCATAATTAAGAATAGCATCAATTATTTTAGTTCTTCTTGGTATAGAGTATTTTTCTTTAATACTTTTTAACTCCTCACTTATAACTTTTTGTAATTCTTTTTTTGATGAAATTATTTTTTTATACTTTGATATTAACTCTGATAGTTTTCTAATTTCAATTTCAATTTCATTAATACCTAGCGCTGTTAATTTTTGTAATCTTAATTCTAAAATTGCATTTACTTGTTGCTCTGAAAGAGAATACAATCCTTTTGTCTTTCTATCTTCTATTAATGAAATCATTTTTTGTGATTTATTAATTTTCCATTTAGTTTTAATAATTGCTTTTTTTGCATCATTAGGTGTTTTAGAAGCTCTAATAATTTTAATAATCTTTTCTAAATTTTCAACAGACACTGATAATCCAATCAAAATATGTGCTCTTTCCTCTGATTTTTTTAAATCAAACTTTGTTTTTTTTATTACAACATCTTCTCTAAAACTTAAAAAATTGGATAAAAATTCTTTTAAATTACAAGTTTGAGGTTTTCCTTCAACAATGGCTAATGTGTTAAATCCAAATGAACTCTCAATCTGTGTACTTTTATATAACTGTCTTTTTACTGTTTCAGGTTCAACACCATTTCTTAGATCAATAGATACTCTTATACCCTCTCTGTTAGACTCATCTCTTATATCTTTTATTCCCTCAATTTTTTTTTCTCTTACTAACTGGGCTATTCTTTCATTTAAAACCGATTTATTTACTTGATATGGAATAGAATTAATAACTAACCTTTCTCTTCCATTTTTTAAACTTTCAATAGAGATTTCTCCTCTGATTTTAAATGATCCCCTCCCTTTATTATATCCTTGTTTAATTATATCCTTTCCAATTATAACTCCGCCAGTAGGAAAATCAGGACCAGGAATATGTTTCATTAAATCCTTTATCTTTATATCTTTATTCTCTATTAAGGCCAAAGTGCCGTTAATAACCTCAGCAAGATTATGTGGAGGTATACTTGTTGCCATACCAACTGCAATACCACCCGCTCCATTTACCAATAAATTTGGAAACTGTGCAGGTAGAACTGTTGGTTCTTTTTCGGTTTCATCGTAATTACTTTTAAATTTGATTGTGTCTTTTTCGATATCATCAATTAAAAATTGAGAAACTTTTGAAAGTCTTGTTTCTGTATACCTCATTGCTGCTGCAGGATCACCATCTATGGAACCAAAGTTTCCTTGACCCTCTACAAGTGGTAAACTCATCGAAAAGTCTTGAACCATACGAACTAAAGCGTCGTACACTGATTGATCACCATGTGGATGGTATTTACCAATAACATCACCTACTATTCTTGCAGATTTTCTAAATTGTTTTGACCAATCATATCCACCTTTATACATTGCAAATAGAATTCTTCGATGAACAGGTTTCAATCCATCTCTAATATCAGGCAAAGCTCTACTGACTATTACACTCATCGCATATGATAGATAAGATGAACTCATCTCATCGTGCATAGAAATCAGTTTTATATTTTTCTCTTCAGGAATTTCGGTTTTTTGCATAGAGCTTAAAATGGAATTTCGTCATCCATATCATTTGATATTTGAGACATATCTTCATTGTTATTAGATGATTGAGTATTATCGTTGGTTATTCCACTGCCCGAATTCCCACCACCTAGCATAGTTAAAGATGAATTATATCCTTGAATAACCACTTCAGTTGAATATTTGTCTTGACCAGATTGTTCATCTTTCCATTTACGAGTTGTAATTTGTCCCTCTACATAAATTTGTGCACCTTTTTTTAAATACTGTTGAACTACATTTACAAGACCCTCATTAAATACAACTATACGGTGCCATTCAGTCTTTTCTTTCTTTTCACCTGTATTTTTATCTTTCCAGGATTGGCTTGTAGCAAGGCTTAATCTTGCAACACTTTTTCCATTAACCATTTGTTTAATTTCAGGATCTGCGCCTAATCGACCAATTAAAAGTACTTTATTTAAACTTCCAGCCATAATATTTTAATATTTGTTAAATTATTTAATTTGAACTATATCACAATTTACTCTGAATATTAATTTTATTAAGTCAAAGCAACAAAAATTATGATTAAAAAGATAGTTATTAAGGGAGCTAAAGAACACAATTTGAAGAATATTTCTTTAGAAATACCAAAAGATAAGTTTGTTGTTATTACTGGACTATCGGGGTCAGGAAAATCATCTTTAGCTTTTGATACAGTTTATGCTGAAGGACAGAGAAGATATGTTGAAAGCTTATCAGCTTATGCGAGACAATTTCTGGATAAAATGAAAAAACCTAAAGTTGATTTAATTGAAGGTCTGAGCCCAGCAATATCTATTGAACAAAAAAATACTTCAAAAAATCCTAGATCTACTGTTGCTACAGTAACTGAAATTTACGATTATATGAGAGTTTTATATGCAAGAGCAGGAACTCCTTACTCACCCTTTACAGGTAAACCAATTGAGTCACAAACTGTTTCACAAATAGTAGACAAAATAAAACAATTACCTAAAAAAGCAACAATATATCTTTATGCTCCGATTGTTAGAGGTCGTAAAGGAGAATATAAAAAAGATATCCAAAGTTACAAAAAAAGAGGTTTTAGAAAAGTTAAAATTGATAATGTTTTATATGATATTGAAAAAGTTCCAGAATTAAACAAAAAAGTAAAACATGATATTTCTATTCTTGTTGATAGAATCGTTTTAAATTCATCTTTAGGAAATAGACTTGCAGAAGGCATAGAAACATCAATTAATATTGCAAATGGCTTATTATTCGTTGAATATGAGGATGAAACATTACCCAAAAAATTTAGAAAATTAGAAAAATTAATTTTTTCAACTAAATTCGCTTGCCCAGAAAGTGGTTTTACAATTGAAGAAATTGAACCAAGATTATTCTCTTTTAACAGTCCATTTGGAGCTTGTGAGGAATGTGAAGGTATTGGTATCAAGTTAAATGTTGATCCTAATTTAGTTATTCCTAATGAAAAAAAAAGTATTGCTCAAGGAGCAATTGAACCTTGGGCTAAAACCACTACTCTATACTATGCTCAAACTTTAGCCTCACTTGCGAAACATTATAACTTTTCTCTTGATGAAAAATGGTCAAAAATTCCAAAAAAAATAAAGGATGTAATTCTTTATGGTTCTGATGAGGAAGAAATAAAATTTACTTATGATGATGGATATGAAAAATATTCTCATAAGAAATCTTTTGAAGGTGTAATAAATAATCTAGAAAGGAGATACCTTGAGACAGATAGTGATTGGAAAAGAGAAGAAATTGCTCAATACCAATCTGATACAAAATGTGAAAGATGTAATGGTCATCGACTAAAAGATGAGGCCCTTTGTGTAAAAATTGATGATTTACATATAAGTCAGGTTACTGAAAAATCTATTTTAGACGCTTCTAAATGGTTTGAAAATCTTAAAAATAAGCTTGATGAACGTCAATTCAAAATAGCTGAACACATTCTTAAAGAAATAAATGAAAGATTAGATTTTTTATTGAACGTAGGTCTTGATTACTTAACTCTTTCTAGAGAGTCAGGAACTCTTTCAGGAGGTGAAGCTCAGAGAATAAGATTAGCTTCACAAATTGGTTCAGGGTTAACTGGTGTTCTATATGTGCTAGATGAACCATCTATAGGTCTTCATCAAAAAGATAATGTAAAACTTATAAACGCTTTAAAGAGATTAAGAGATTTAGGAAATACTGTAATTGTAGTTGAACACGATACTGAAACTATGGAAAATGCAGACCACATAATAGACCTTGGTCCAGAAGCTGGAAATAAAGGTGGTGAAATTGTTGCGCAAGGTTGTTTTAAGGAAATAAGTGAAAACAAAAATAGCATCACCGGAAAATATTTATCAAATAAATTAAAAATTGATATACCAAAAAAAAGAAGGTTGGCTAAGAATGGAAGATTTTTAGAAATTACTGGGGCTACAGGTAATAATTTAGATAATGTTAATCTTAAAATTCCATTAGGTAGTTTGACTTGTGTTACAGGTGTTTCTGGGAGTGGTAAATCAACTCTAGTTTTGCAAACTTTATATAATGCATTAAACTTAACTTTGAATAATAATAAATCTAGAAAAATTCCTAAACCTTTTAGAGGATTTAAAGGAACAGAATTAGTAGACAAGATAATTGATATTGATCAATCTCCGATCGGAAGAACCCCTAGATCTAATCCTGCTACTTATACAGGTGCATTTGGTCCAATTAGAGATTGGTTTACTGGTTTACCAGAATCAAAAACCAGAGGTTATAAACCAGGAAGATTTTCATTTAATGTTAAAGGTGGAAGATGTGAGGCCTGTGAAGGTGATGGTGTTATAACTTATGAAATGCATTTCTTACCAGATGTTTATATCCAATGTGATGAATGTAAAGGAACAAGATATAACCGAGAAACACTGGAAATTAAATTCAAGGACAAAAGTATAGCCGATGTTTTAAATATGACAGTCGATGAAGGATGTGAATATTTTGAAAATATATCAAATATAAAAACAAAATTATTAACTCTTAAAAAAGTTGGTTTAGGGTATATTAAAATTGGACAACAAGCGACAACCCTCTCAGGTGGAGAAGCCCAAAGAATTAAATTGGCTAAAGAATTATCAAAGAGATCCACTGGAAGAACCATGTATATATTAGATGAGCCAACAACAGGTTTACATCAACATGACATAAAAAAATTGCTTGAAATTCTTCATACTTTTGTGGCTTTGGGTAATACTGTCGTAGTGATAGAGCACAATTTAGATGTTATCAAAACAGCTGACTACATCGTAGATATGGGTCCTGAAGGAGGAGTTAAGGGGGGAAAAATTATCGCAGAGGGAAAACCAGAGGAAATTTGTAAAGTTAATGAAAGTTATACTGGTAAATTTTTAAAACCTCTTTTGAATTAAAGATTGTTATATACAGTCAAAATTAGTATAAAGTATTAATGACAAATTTGCTTTCCTCTTTATCTAAGACTATTCATGCTTCTCTAGCATTAGCAATTATCCTTTTTTTAGGATTATTTTATCAAAATGATGGGTTTAGTTTTGATGCACTCTTTTGGAGTTGGATTGCAAGATATACTCATGTTGTTGTAAGTATAATGTGGATTGGGTTACTTTGGTATTTTAATTTCGTTCAGATTCCAAACATGGCTAAAATTCCTGATGAGCAAAAACCAGCTATTGGTAAAGTAATAGCTCCAGCAGCTTTATTTTATTTCAGATGGGCCGCTGCTTTTACAGTTTTGTCTGGATTAATTCTTGCATGGTTAAATGGCTATCTTCATGATGCTATGACTTTAAGTATTGGCTCAGGTATACCAAAACATACTGCAATAGGATTAGGAATGTGGCTAGGTGTTATTATGGCATTTAATGTTTGGTTTGTAATTTGGCCTAATCAAAAAAAGAGCTTTAGGCATGGTTGAATGTGATGCAGAATTAAAAATGAAATCAGCAAAAACAGCTATGTTATTTTCTAGAACAAATACACTACTTTCAATACCAATGTTGCTTACAATGGTGGCAGCACAAAATTTGTATTAGTTAGTCTTCTTCTTTTATAATAGTTTTTTGTGATACATTAAGTCTAACTAGAACTGTATTAGCTATATATATTGAAGAATAAGTTCCAAAAATTACTCCAAATATCATTGCTAAAGAAAAACCTTTTAAAATTTCACCTCCAAAAAAAAATATTGATAATAAAGCTAATAGTGTGGTTACAGATGTAATTAATGTTCTGGATAATGTTTCATTAATTGAAATATTTGTTAATTCAAAAATTTTTATATCAGAATATTTTCTTAAATTTTCTCTAACCCTGTCAAATATAACCACTGTGTCATTCATGGAATAACCAACTATAGTTAGTACTGCTGCAATTATTGATAAGTTAATTTCTAGTCCGAGTAATGAAAACAAACCAAGTGTAACAGTTACATCGTGAAACAAAGCGGCTATTGCACCAAGACTAAACTGCCATTCAAATCTAATCCAAATATAAATTAGCATTAATAACAATGCTACAGAAATAGCTATTATTCCAGATTTTAATAATTCAGAACTTACCTTTGGACCTACGTTTTCAACTCTTCTAAAATTAAAATTATTTCCAAAAGAATTATCTAAACTTTTTTTAATTTCCTCAATAATATTTTTATTGTCACTGTTTTCAAATTTTATTAAGAAATCTTTTTGATTCCCAAAATTTTTAACCGAAACGTCTCCCAAGTTCATTTGCTTAAGATTCTCTCTTAAAGATGAAACATTAATTTTAGTATCTGATGACCTTAGTTCAATTAAAGTTCCTCCCTTAAAATCTATACCAAAATTTAAACCTTTAAAAATTAAAAATAATAAAGATACCACAACTAATGAGATGGAGAGAAAATTAAACTGATTGTAATATTTGTTAAAAGGTATCATTTAGATTAAACCTTTCTTTTCTTTATTTTTTAAAACATAGAGAACAGTCAATAATCTGGCTATAAAATAAACAGAAAAAAGTGTGGTAAAAATTCCAACCCCCAAAGTTAAAGAAAAGCCTTTAATAGGACCTGATCCCATAAAAAATAATATTATTGCTGCTAATAAAGTTGTTATATTTGCATCTAGAATAGCCGTTCTTGACTTAGTATAACCACCATCGAATGCAATTAGATTATTCTTTTCATTTTTAAGTTCCTCTTTAATTCTTTCAAATATCAAAACATTGGCATCAACAGCCATACCAACTGTTAGAATAATTCCTGCAATTCCTGGTAAGGTTAAAGTTGCTTCAAACATTGTGAGGATACCAACTAAAAGAAATAAGTTTATAATTAAAGTTACATTAGTAATTAATCCAAATATTTTATATTTTACAAGGATGAATAAAATAACAAGTATGAAGCCGATAACTAATGCAATTATTCCAGAGTTAATTGAGTCTTGTCCTAAATCTGGACCTACTGTTCTTTCTTCGATAATATTTAATGGTGCCGGTAAAGCTCCAGATCTTAATAACAAAGCCAGATCAGTGGCTGACTGAAAAGTAAAACCGCCACTTATTTGACCTGATCCACTAGCTATAGTATCCCTGATAACAGGTGCACTGATAATTTTTCCATCTAAAACTATTGCCAATTGTTTTCCAATACCAGTAGAGGTCGCCTTACCAAATCTTTTAGCTCCTACCCTATCAAGTGTGAAAGAGACAACAGTTTCGTTTGTTTCATTGTTCATTCTTGGTTGAGCATCTAAAAGATTTTCTCCACTTAAAATTATTCTCTTACTAACTACTGCTTCATCTGTACTATCTTCGTACTTAAGTTTTTCTGCACCAAAAGAGTCCTCAGTGTTATTTGTTACAAATCTAAAAGTTAAATTTGCTGTTTTTCCTAGTAGTGATTTAATTCTCATAGGGTCATCTAACCCTGGTAACTCTACTAAGATTCTATCATTACCTCTTTTTAAAATGTTTGGTTCATTTGTACCTATTTCATCAATTCTTCTTCTAACAATCTCTAAAGCTTGATCTTGGGATGATGTTTTGAGTTCAATGATTCCCTGTTTTGAATAATTAACTATAAACGAATTATTCTTCTCCAAAATATCTAGTTGGTGAGATTTGAATCTTGGGTAATAAGGATTAATATTACTCTCTTCATCAGTAAATTCATCAAGAACCGATTGTTTAAATTTTTCATCTACAGAAAATGAGATTTTTTGGTTTATAAGTTTTATATTGTTAATTCTGATATTTTTTTCTTTGAAATAGTTTTTAATAACAATTGTCAAATTTTGAATTTTTTGATCAATTACGGGTGTATTATCGATCTCTAATAAAAGATAAGATCCACCTTGTAAATCTAAACCAAGATTAATTTTCTTATTTAATAATTCATTACTAGTTTTAAAAAAATTAGATGAGGCGAATAAAATAAAAAATAAAGATATTAAAGAAACAATAATTATTCTTAATTTTGAAAAGTATAACACTTTAATAAAAAAAAATTTATTTCTTTACTTCTTGAGAATTCATTAAGCTTTGAATACCAGTTCCTCTAACTACTTCGACAGTAACATTATCAGCAATTTCTACTTCTACTTTATCGTTATCTATAACTCGGCTTATAGTTCCTGTGATACCACCAGACGTTACAACTTTATCACCTTTTTTTAAATTTTCGACCATTGCCTTGTGTTCTTTAACTTTTCTCTGTTGAGGTCTTATTAAGAAAAAATAAAAAATAACAAAAATTAATATTAATGGTATGAATTGGCCTATTCCTGAACTTTCCATAAAACTCCTTAATTAAAAATGAATATTTATACTATCTATCAAGTGAAAACAACTTTAATTGAGTGAAATTTTTTCTAAATTGTTCATATAAGGTTTAAGGACTTTTGGAATAGTTATTGAGCCGTCTTTTTGTTGATAATTTTCTAAAATAGCAATAAGAGTTCGACCCACAGCTAAACCACTCCCATTTAAAGTACCTGGATAAAGAATTTCTTTTTTTTGGTTCTTGTATCTAGCTTTCATTCTGACAGATTGAAAAGTTGAGCATGACGAACATGAGGATATTTCCCTATATTTATTTTCTGAAGGCAACCAAACCTCAATATCATAAGTTTTTTCAGCACTAAAACCCATATCACCACTACACAAAATCATTTTTCGATAAGGCAGTTCTAAAAGGTCCAGAATACCAGTCGCACAATCTGTCATTCGTTCTAGCTCCTCAAAACATTTTTCTTGTTCAACAATACTTACCATTTCAACTTTATAAAATTGATGTTGTCTAATCATTCCTTTTGTATCTTTTCCATAACTACCAGCTTCTTTTCTAAAACAAGGAGTGGAGGCAACAAATCTCATAGGCAAAGATTTTAGATCAAAAATTTTATCTTTGACTATATTGGTTAAAATTACTTCTGCAGTTGGTATTAGAAATTTTCTGTCTGTGCCCTCTTCAAGTTTAATCTCAAATTGGTCGTTTTCAAATTTTGGAAGTTGACCTGTTCCAAACATTGAACTTTCTGAAGCTAATAATGGCGGTGAGATTTCTTCATAACCATTTTTTAAGACATGGGTATCAAGCATAAAATTAGAAATAGCTCTTTCTAATAAAGCCAATTTATTTTTGACAAAAACGAATCTTGAACCAGTAGTTTTAGTTGCCAAGTCAAAATCTAGCATACCTAAATTTTCACCTAATTCATAATGAGACTTAGGAGAAAAATCAAACTTAGGTATCTTTCCAGATTTATTAATTTCTACGTTATCTTTTTCATCATTTCCATTTGGAACATCTTTATGAGGAATATTTGGAATATTTGATAAAATCTTTTCTAAGTCTTGTTTAACTACTTTTTGTTCTTCAGAAATTTTTTCTATAGCAGATGAAATTTCCTTTGATTTTGTAAACAAACTTTTATCTTTTGATTTTGAAATATCTTTTTTTTCTTTTTCTAATAACTCTTTTTTTTGAATTAGATCTCTATTTTTCTTATCTAAATCTATAAGTTTGGTAAAATCAACATCAACTAATCTTTTTTCAAGACTTTGCTTAAAAGTATTAAAATCTTTTCTAATTTCTTTTAAATTATGCATCTGTATCTTTTAAATTTTTATTTTCTATAAATTTTACTGAAAATATAGATAATTCATATAAAATTAATAAAGGTATAGCTAAACCGATTTGAGTAATAGGGTCAGGTGGAGTTAACAACGCTGCAGCAGCAAATATAATGACAACAACATACTTTCTTCTTTTTTTTAAAAATTCAGAATCAACAAATCCAACTCTTGCTAACAAACTAAGAACGACCGGTAGTTGAAAGCTTATTCCGAATGCAAAGATAAGTTTCATAACTAATGACAAATACTCATTTACTTTAGCCTCTAATTGGATTGGTAGATTTGTTGACAAACCTGTACTTTCAAATGATAAAAAAAATTTTATCGCTAAAGGCATTATTAAATAATAAACTAGCATTCCACCCAAAAAAAATAATATTGGCGTTAAAATTAAATAAGGTAAAATTGCAATTTTTTCATGTTTATAAAGACCCGGTGCAATAAATTTCCATATTTGCATTAAAATAAATGGACAAGTAATAAAAAAAGCAGTGAAAAATGACACTTTTAAATATGTTAAAAAAGTTTCTTGAAGAGCCGTAAAGATCAATCTTCTATCTAATCCATCATCTCTTACAGCTTTTGCATAAGGTTCTACTAAAAAACCATACAGTTGTTCAGCAAAAAAATAACAAGCTGCAAAAAAAATTACTAGGAAGATAAAACTATGTATTAATCTTTTCCTTAGTTCTGCTAGATGACTTATAAAGCCGCCTTCTTTTTCTTCAAGATTCATCTTTTTTTTCTTTTTTTTTTTCTACTTGATTTTCTTCAATATCAATATTTGAAACTTCATTTTGTATATTGTTTACATATTTTTTTGCAGATCCAATCCATGACCCAACTTTTTTTAACATTATAGGAAAGTCCTTTGGCCCAAGCACAATTATAGCTATTGCAACTATAATTAAAATCTCAAACCAACCAATAGTAGGCATGTGATTTACTCTTTATTATTAGTATCTTGATTGTTTGAATCTTGATTTTCCTCAGAAATATTTTTAGTTTCGGTATTGTCGGTTACATCTGATGCCATACCCTTTTTGAAACTTTTTATTCCTTTAGCAACATCTCCCATAAGGCTTGATATCTTGCCTCTACCGAATAATAACACTACAAGTATTACAACAATTGCTATTTGCCAAATTCCAATGCTCATAGAAAACTTATAACCTTTTTATCAAAGTTTTAAAAGTATCTTTTTTAAATATCCTAACTCTTCATCTATTTGTCATTTTCTGAATCAAGAGTACTATTCAACATTTCATCAATATTTGAATAAATGTCCTCTTTTTTATCATCCTGTTTTTCTTTATAGAACTTTCCTGTACCAAAAATTGCATTATCAATATTTGAACTATCAATTAATCCTGCAGCACCTAACTCGTCTACGGTTGGAAGATCAGATAACTTTTGAAGATTAAAATGACTCAAAAAATCATCAGTTGTTACATATTGAATAGGTTTACCTGGAACATTTTTTCTACCACCAGGCTTGACCCAGTTTAACTCCATCAAAATTTCTAATGTATTTGTTCCAAAAGCAACACCTCTTATTTCCTCTATTTCAGCTCTCGTTACTGGTTGGTGATAAACAATAATCGACAAAGTTTCAATTGCGGCCCTGGATAATTTTTTTTCAACGGTTTTTTCTTGGATCATTAAACTAGATAAATTTGGTGAAGTTCTAAAAGACCACTTATGAGAAATACAAACTAAGTTTATTCCGCGTCCAGAATACTCGGCTTGTAATTTTAATAATGTCTTTTCTACATCAATTTTTTTTGAGACTTTGCTTTCAATTGTTTTTATATCTAAAGGTTCGGCTGCTGCAAAAACTATTGCTTCAACTTCTTTTTCTAAAGAAGATAACTTAGTTGGGAAATTAATTACGTTATCCTTTTTTTTTATCTTTTTTTTTATCATTTATTTTCTTTTATATAAACATCATCAAAAAGTTTTTCTTGTTTAATTTTTAAATTTCCTTCTTTTACTAATTCTAAAGAACCAGCAAATATTCCAGCCCTACCTGTCCTTTTATAATTTGTACCTTTTTTAAAATTTTTTGGTATTAAATCATCTAGTTTTTTCCAATCTATTAGTTTTCCAAAGAAATCTTTTATTGTTTTAATTCCTTCCTCTGTTGTAAAAACAGGTAATTTAGGAATACTCATTGTCTGAAAGTCCTTAGTCATAATTATAGTTGAATAGGTTTTTAATAGTTCAAATAAATTAATTTTAATCTCACTATTATAAATTGGTCTTATTCCAGATTTACTCCCTCTTGTTCTAATCTCTTTACCTAATCTTTTTCTTTTGAGCATTTGATCAGATAATAATCTGATAAGTTCCAATTTCTTTAATTGTAATTTTAATTTTTCTGCAACTTCTTGAACCCTAAATTCTTCCTCTGGTGTACCTGGTAACAATAATTTAGATTTTAAATAAGCTAACCAAGTAGCCATCAATAAATATTCAGATGCAATTTCTAAATTCAAATTTTTTTCTTTTGTAATATAATCATGAAACTGGTCAGCTAATTTCGTAATTGATATGTCTTCTAAATTAACTTTTTGCGTTTTAGCTAAATCAAGCAAAACATCCAATGGACCATTATAATTTTCAATATCTACATTAAATAATACAGAATCTTTACCTATCATTTTGTAATACTAGCTCAAAATTTTATAAAATTGTGATGTTTTTTTTGTTATAAATTTACTAACAAAAGGAGAGTATTTACCAACTATTTCCATTTCATTAATGTTACCATTGCAATGTAAAGCTATATTGCAACCTGCATTAAACGTTTTGATTGTATTTTCTTTAAGAGTTCCTTTTAAACTTTTCATGGATAAATCATCTGAAATTAAGATATTTTTAAAACCTATTTTATTTCTTATTAATTTAATCAATTTTCTTGAATGTGTAACTGTATTTTCTTTATCAATTTTATTAAAAATAATATGAGCAGTCATTGCAAAAAAAGTTTTTTTTTGCTTAAAGGCTAAAAAATCTTTTTTAATTAAAAAACTTTGGTTTTTGCTTATAACAGGAGTTAAAAAATGACTATCTACTTTTGATAAACCATGCCCCGGGATATGTTTAATAACGGTTCCAATTCTGTTTTCACGAAATAATTGGATACAATAATCACCTATTTTAGAAACTATTTTTGGATCATTGGAAAATGATCTATCTCCAATCACATTTGATGCACCTTTAATTCTCAGATCCAGAACTGGAGATGTATTAATGTTTACTCCTATTAATCTTAGAAAGTAGGACGTTTTATCAATAAATAATTTATACAAAAATCTAAATTCTTTATATTTTTTAGTATATTTTTTTCCAAAAAATTCGGAGGTAAAATTATCAAATGAGATGATATTATTTAATCTATTTATTCTCCCTCCTTCTTGGTCAATCAGTATCGGATAATTTTTATCGTTAAAAATTTTTCTTATTGATGAGGTTAGTTTAAAGGCTTGGCTAATATTTCTAATATTTCTTGTAAATAAAATTACACCCCAAGGCTTATATTTTTTTAAAAAAAATTTCTCTTTCTTAGTCAGTTTCTCTGATTTAATTCCAGTTATGAATGATCTACGGTTATTCATCTTTTTCCAGTAAATTCCAAAAATTAAACTTTTTCTTTTTTTTCTTTGATTGATCAACGTATTCTATAATATTTTGAGTATCATCGTCTAGAATTGGTAATTTTTCAGCGTAAATAGAATTCCTACTATCAATATTATTTAATTGTCTGTAAGATTTTTTGATATTTTTATCTGAAAAATAATATTTACTTACAAAAAATAAAAATAAAAAAATTATCAATAAAAATACTAAATACTTGATCTCTTTGTACATCACATCTTCTCAGGAACAGAAACGCCAACTATTTTCATTCCTGAATTAATTACATTTGAAATAGCTTTTAAGAAAATTAATTTATCATCAGCAACTTTGTTTTGATCATTTATAAATCTTTTTTGAGGATTGTCTTTTCCTAAACTCCAATATGAATGAAATAAAGAAGATAGTTCATAAAGATAAGTTGGTATTCTATGAGGTTCTAGTTTATGGCTTGCAGCCTCTATACATCTTGGCCATTCAGATAATTTTTTAAGTATATTAATTTCATCATTTGAATATTCAAAATTAAATTTTTTTATGTTAATATCAGTTTTTAAATCCTTTTTTATATGTCTAAAAACTGAAGCAATTCTAGCATAACTGTATTGAACATAATAAAGAGGATTGTCTTTTGATTTTTCAATTACATTATCAAAATCAAAATCAAGTTCTACATCGCTACTTCTATTTAACATAATAAATCTAGTAGCATCTTTTCCTACTTCGTTAATCAGATCATCCACTGTTATATAATCTCCTTTTCTTTTTGACATTTTGAAAGGTTTCTTGTCTTTAATAAGTTTAACTAATTGACTAACTTTACAAATTAATTTTCCTTTTGAGTTTGACAAGGCTTCAACAGAAGAAGAAATTCTTTTTATGTAACCTGCATGATCTGCGCCTAATATATTTATTAAATGATCAAATTTTCTATCTAATTTATTTTTGTGATAAGCAACATCACTTGCAAAATAAGTCCAGCTACCATCAGATTTTTGTAAAGCTCTATCTTTATCATCACCAAAATCAGTAGATCTAAATAATAATTGTTCTCTTTCTACCCACTCATCCTCTTTTTCACTGACTGGTGCTTTAATTTTTCCTTTATAAACTAAATTATTTTTTTGAAGAAAATCAATAACGTTTTTGACTTCATGATTTAAAACTATTTCTTTTTCACTAACAAAGCTATCATGGTTTATGCCAAGGCTATTAAGATTTTTTTTTATCAATTTAAGAGACTCTTCTATCGATAAAGACATTAAATCATCGGAGATTTTATCAAAATCTTTAAAGTCTTTTATCTTTTTCTTATGAATAATATTTTTAGCAAAATCTATTAGATAAATACCAGGGTATAAATCCTCGTTATCTGTTGGAAATGGTTCACTATAAATAATTTCTCTTATTCTTAAATAGACAGATTTTGTAAAATTTAAAATTTGATTACCATAATCATTTACATAATATTCTTTTATAACGTTGTGTTTATTGAATGATAAAATATTAGCTATTACGTCACCTAATATTGCTCCTCTACAATGACCTACATGTAAAGGGCCAGTAGGATTAGCTGAAACAAATTCTACTAGATAATTTTTCTTTTTTTCTTTTATGTTTCTTCCAAAATCTTTGGCGTTACTAGTAATTTTTTCAACAAAATTTGTCCAAAAAATTGGTTTAAAAGTAATATTGATAAAACCAGGTTTAACTATTGAAATATCGTCTATTAAGTCATCTTTTTTTTTAATAGCATCAGTTAAAATTTGAGCTAAATCAGTTGGAGATTTTTTATTAATTTTTGATAATACCATTGCAACATTTGTTGAAATATCACTATTAAAGTTTGCAGGAGGTATCTCAGTGGTGATTCCATTCAAACTATCTGGTAAAATTATTTTATCTTTTTTCGATAGATCAACTAAAATTTTTTTTATCTTATCTAGGTACAAATCAAAGATATTCATTATATACTTTTATTAAGGTTGATTGCGTATCTATCGGTCATGCCTGATATAAAATCTGAAATAACTCTATACTTATTTTTATTAAGTTCCTTATCTGAAATATATTTTTTTGGATTTTGTTCTATCTTATTAAATAATCTTTTAATAATCAATTTACCCTCATTATTTTTTGCTAATACATCTTTATTATTATACATTTTTAATTTTAGAAAATACCTTATTTCATTTTCAGAATTTTTTATCTTATCTGAAAAGTCAACCATTAAGGAACTTGTTTTGTTGATATCTTTCAACGTTTTAATGTTATTTGAGATTAGATTTTTTTTTGTATTATTAATTAAATCTTTAATCATTAAATCAATTGAGTCTCTTATGATTTGATATGTAGCTATTTTATAATTTTGTTTATTAATCTTATTCCTGTACTTTTTGTAAATGTCCTTGAAAAAACTTATTTCAACTAACTCTTCTAATTTAAATAAATTTGCATTTATTCCGTCTTGAATATCATGATTGTTGTAAGCTATATCATCAGATATTGCAGAGATTTGTGCCTCTATAAACGGAAATGTATTAAAATTAATCATATTTTTAAATTTTCTAATATCTATCAAATTATCAACTAAATCTAAATCATCCACTGGCCCGTTATGTTTTAATAATCCTTCTAATGTTTCTATTGAAAGGTTCAAACCAGTAAATTTTAAATATTTATTTTCTAAAAACATAATAATTCTTAAGGTTTGTAAATTATGATCGAATCCACCATAATTTGCCATACACTCATTCAAAGAATCTTCACCTGCATGTCCAAATGGAGTATGACCCAAATCATGTGCCAGACTTAAACTTTCAGCTAAATCTTCATTAAGATTTAAATACCTAGCAATAGATCTTGCTATTTGTGAGACTTCCATTGAATGAGTTAATCGAGTTCGATAATGATCACCTTCGGTATTAACAAATACTTGGGTTTTATGTTTTAATCTTCTGAAAGAAGCACTGTGAATAATACGATCCCTATCCCTTTGAAAAGGAGATCTATATTTTGATAAAGATTCTTTGTAAATTCTCCCCTTACTTTTAAATAAACCAATCTTTGAGTATTTTTTCATGCTTTAAAATAAAATATTAAGTATTATATTAGTAATAACAGTGATCAATAATGATAAAAGAAATTAAATTTACTGATAAAGCGCTAAAACAGATCAATACTCTGTTATCAAAAAAAGATAAGGGGTCTTTTTTTAGAATCGCCATCAAGGGTGGTGGTTGCTCTGGTTTTCAATACGAGTTTACTTTTGACCAAACAAAAGCTGAGGATGATTTAAATTTTAATAATATTTTAATTGATAAAACATCTGCAGATCTTCTTAAAGGATCAGAAATTGACTATGTGTCAGAACTAATTGGTGAACAATTCAAGATAACTAACCCACAAACCAAATCGTCTTGTGGTTGTGGTGTTTCTTTTTCTCTTTAATGCTTATTTCATCTTGGAATGTAAATTCCGTACGTGCACGTATTGAAAATATCAAAAGTTATTTATTAAAATATAAACCTGACGTTTTAATGATGCAGGAAATTAAGACAGAGGATGTAAATTTTCCATATGACGATTTTTCTTCAATGAATTATGAAAGCTATGTATTTGGACAAAAAAGTTACAATGGGGTAGCCATTATTTCAAAAAAAAAACTGAAAAATGTCAGAACTGACTTGATTAAAGATAAATTAAAACAATCTAGAATAATTTCAGCTGATATTGAATATAAGAAAAAATTTGTTCAATTAATAAATATCTATACCCCAAATGGAAATCCAGTTGATACTGAAAAGTATGATTATAAAAAAAATTGGATGGATCAATTGATTAAGCAATTAAAAACTTTATCTAAGAAAAATTCTAATATTATTTTAGCAGGTGATTTTAATGTAATACCAGCAGCTGAAGATGTTTATAATGTTAAGAGTTTTGAGGATGACGCTTTATATAGGCTTGAGATAAGAAAAAAATTTAGAGAGATGTTGAATTTAGGATTTAGTGATGTTTATCGACATTTTAATGAAACTAAAGAAGGCTATACATTCTGGGATTATATGAGAGGCGCTTGGCAAAAAAATAATGGAATGAGAATAGATCACTTTTTAGTTTCTAATTCTTTAATTGATCAAATTAAAGAAATAAATATTAACAAGGATCCTAGGGGTCGAGAAAAACCATCAGACCATACTCCAATTGAAATAACTTTAGTTTAAAGGCTCTATTTTATTCACTAGTTCATCAATAAAATAATTTAGATAGCCTCATATCCAAATTCTAAACAAGCATCTGTTATAGAATAATGTAAAGATTCACCATAACTTCTTAGACCTGATATTCTTACTTTGTTAGGGTTATCTGAAATGAAATCAATTGTAATATTTATTTCATTGTAAATCGAACTTGCACAATCACCATCTTTTAGAGAATTAATATCTAATGGACATCCTTTTTTAAGAACTTCATTAACTAAACTTCCCTCTAATTCAATTATTGTTCTAGAATGTGAAATATCAGTAATTGCAAAATTTGTCTCGTTAAACTTATTTTTTTCTTTTTTAATTAAATTTAGAACGGATGAAAAGACTAGCCAATTATTAGGACCAAGCCATAATATTCTTGTATTTGAGTTTGAAGTTGATTTTAAAGGTGATGGAAAGTTTAAACCATCCAATTTGATTATTGATATATCAATATTAGAATTTTTATATTGTGTGATTTGATGTATCAACAATCCATTTACCTCTGAAATTTTTAATAAGTTATTTTCACTTTTTTTATTATAGTCACCAAATTTTCCAACTTTATGAACAAAATTTAATGGTGAAATATTTTTCATGATCTCACTCTCTTTCCTTCGTGATCAACATAATGAGATGATATTACCTCTACTTCTATGGCGGAGTCTCTTAAAGGTGATACAGCAAATAATTTTTTTCCAATCATATTTTTTCCATTTTTAACTATTGCTAAAGAGAATGGATTATTATTTTCAAAACTCCAGCAGGATGAAGATACATGCCCTAGTTTTGGATTTGGTAATTTAGCATTTTTATCTAGGACTAGATGAGATCCTTCTGGAATGTTGGTTTTTCTATCTACAGGGACTAAACCAACAATTTTTTGTCTATCAGAATTATTAAATGCCTCTTTTTGTAAAGATCTTTTACCAATAAAATCTTTTTTCTTAGACACTAAACCTTCTAAAGAAACGTCATAAGGAATAGTTCTTCCATCTAATTCAGGACCAGCGACATGGCCCATTTCAATTCTTAAAGTTGATAATGCCTCGGTTCCATAAGGATTAATATTAAATTCCTTTCCAATCTCTATCATTTTTTTCCACATGAAAAGACCATAGTCTGACTCGACATTTATTTCATAAGCCAATTCACCAGAAAATGAAATTCTAAATATTCTAGCTTTTACTCCAAATAGATTTCCTTCAGTGTAACCCATGAAGGGAAGAGCTTCATTACTAACATCTAAATCAGGAAATAATTTTGCTAATACATCTCTAGACTTTGGGCCAGCAAGTGCTGCTCCTGCCCACTGCTCTGTTGTTGATAAAACATTAACTTTTAGTTCTGGCCAAACAACTTGAAGATAATATTCAAGATGAGACAAGACATTTGCTGCTTGTGCTGTTGTAGTAGTCATATGATAATGATTTTCTGAAATTCTAGTAGTTGTCCCATCATCCATTACTATTCCATCTTCTCTTAGCATTACTCCGTACTTAGCTTTACCAATAGGAAGTTTTGACCATGAATTTGTATAAACTCTATTTAAAAACTCTGCTACGTCTGGTCCTTTAATATCAATTTTTCCAAGGGACGTTACATCACAAATGCCGACATGCTCTCTAACATTTTTGGCTTCTCTTTTTGATGCTTCAAACAAATTTTCATTTCCTTGTTTATAATATCTTGGTCTTTTCCAAGCCCCAGCATCAACAAAAACAGCATTATTTTTTTTATGCCATGAATGCATTGGGGTTTTTCTTGTTGGCATGTATTCCATATTAACTTCTCTTCCAACAATTGTACCTATTGTAATTGGCGTAAATGGTGGTCTGAAAGTTGTATGACCAACTTGAGGGACAATTTTTTTTTCAACATTTGCAACTAATTGAAGTCCATTGAGGTTACTGGTACGACCTTGGTCAGTTGCCATACCTAATGTTGTATATCTTTTAACATGTTCTATTGATCTGTAACCCTCACGTAAAGCAATTTCAATATCTGATACGGCTACATCATTTTGAAAATCTACAAAACGTTTAAAATTTTTATCTTTTGGTAAAGGTGAACACCAAAATTTATCATGAGGATTCTTTTTAATTTCATTAACATTTGGTGGTGAAGTTGAATTGTTATTATTTGTAATTTTTTTAGAAAGATCAAATCCTGTTTTAAACCCATCATCTAAAGTATCCTTTAATGTAAAAGTTCCTTGAGAAGCTCCAACAGAAGTCTCATTCTGTTTAGATTTATAAGGAACAAAGGCATCTATTTGATCATCAAACTTAAGTTTATTACCAGACTGTGATGCTAAATGAACCATTGGTGTCCAAAAACCAGAGACACATATACAATCACATTGAATGGTTTCAGAATTTTCAAATTTTGTTTTATCTTTATTTAATTTTCCAATTAGTGCTGATTGAACTTTCTTATACCCATTCGCTGCGATTATAGCATAAGAAAATCTTATTTTTATATTTTGATTTTTAACAGAGTCTATTAGTTCAGATGAATGTTCTTCTCTAGTATCTAAAATTATTGGATCTATTCCTTGTTTCTTAAATTCTAAAGCTGTTTCATATGCACTATCGTTATTTGTAAATATTAAAGGCTTTTTACCGACTAATACTCCATAAACTTTGATATATTCTTTAGCAGCAGCAGACAATAGTATTCCAGGTGTATCATTGTTTCCAAAAATTATTGGTCTTTCTATTGAACCTGTAGATAACAATACTTCTTTAGCTCTAATATACCACAATCTCTGTCTTGGAGTATATTTAGGTTTATCTTTTATATGATCACCAGTTCTCTCAAACATGACTGTCATGTTATGATCATAATAACCAAATACCTGTGATCTATTTTTAACTATAACATTTGGCATTTCTTTTAATTCAGTGATGATTTTATCTGTCCAAGCTTTACCTGATAAATTATCTATGGTTACCTCATCTGTTAATAGCGAGCCACCAAATCTTGGTTTATCTTCTGCAAGAATAACTTTTGCACCATTTTTTGCTGCTGCATATGCGCTAGATAAACCAGCAGGTCCAGATCCAGCAACTAATAAATCACAATATTCATATTTGTGTTCATATCTTTCTCTGTCTTTCTCTATTGAAGCAACACCAAAACCTGCTGTTTTTCTTATAAAGGGCTCATAGATTTTGTACCAAAAACTTTTTGGCCACATAAAAGTTTTGTAATAAAAACCAGCTGGAAAAAATTTATTTAAAAAGTTGTTTATAGCTCCAACATCAAAATTTACAGACGGCCAACAATTCTGGCTTGTGGCCTCAATACCCTCAACTAATTCAAATTCTGTTGCATTTACATTAGGTTCAGAATGGCCATTTAATAGAATTTGTAATTTTGCGTTAGGCTCATCAACCCCAGCACCAAAAAAACCTCTCGGTCTATGATATTTAAAACTTCTACTAACTAAATGAACACCATTTGCAAGCAAAGCAGAGGCTAATGTGTCACCTTCATATCCAGTATATTTTTTACCATTAAACTTAAAAGATATTTCTTTATTTCTGTTTAATAAACCCTCATTACTAATACGATGTGATTGACTCATTTTATCTCTTCATTCATTTTTGTAGTTTGAAAAATTTCGTGTGTAACAGTATTTCTTTGAACCTTAAACCATTGTCTGCAACCAGCCACATGATGCCATAACTCTATGTGCTTTCCTCTAGGACTTTTTCTTAAATAAAGAAATTCATTCCATTTTTCGTCAGATATATTTTGATTCAACTCTGGTCTTTTTACTGTTCCATCTCCGCCATAAGCAAATTCTTTTTGTGATCTATATCCACAGAATGGACATTTAATATAAAGCATTTATGAAATCCAAGTTTTTGTTCCTAGACCTTTTTCGTCTAACAAGTATCCTTTTGAGAATCTATTTAAACTAAAACCCTCATTTAATTCATGAACTCTATCTTGAGCAATTGTATGAGCAAAAGTCCAACCTGAAGATGGCACAGATTTAAAACCTCCGTAGCACCAACCACAGTTTAAATACAGCCCATCAATGTGAGTTTTATCAATTATAGGAGATCCATCCATTGACATATCCATTATACCTCCCCAGGTTCTAAGCATCTTTAGTCTACTTAAAAAAGGAAACAGAGCAATACCACCAGTTAATACATGTTGGATAGTTGGTAAATTTCCTTTTTGTGCATAACTATTATAACCATCCAAGTCTCCTCCCATTACCATCTCACCTTTGTCTGATTGACTAATATAAAAATGTCCGGCACCAAATGTGACAACTCCATCTAAAACAGGCTTAACAGGTTCTGAGACACAAGCTTGTAAAAGATGAGTTTCTATTGGCAATGTCATATTCAATTTTTCTGCTAAAATATTTGTACTTCCAGCAACACAAAGACCAATTTTTTTAGTTTTAATATCTCCTCTGGAGGTTCTCACTCCTTGAATCTTTCCACCTGAAATGTCAAACCCAGTTACCTCACAATTTTGAATTATATCTACACCCATTGAGTCAGCCTGACGTGCATAGCCCCATGCAACCGCATCATGTCTAGCTGTACCTGCACTTGGTTGAGCTAAACCGCCAAAAATTGGATATCTAACATCCTCTGAAAAATCTGCCATTGGAATAATTTTTTTGACTTCTTCTCTGTTTAATAAAGCTGCATCTATTCCATTTAATCTCATTGAATTACCTCTACGAGCGTAAGCATTCATTTGAGCATCTGAGTGAGCTAAGTTAATTATTCCTCTTGGAGAAAACATGACATTAAAATTTAACTCCTGACTCATGTTTCTCCACAAATTCATTCCAAACTCATTAAATCTTGCGTTATCATCGTACATAAAATTTGACCTAATGATTGTTGTATTTCTTCCAATATTACCTCCACCGATCCATCCTTTTTCAATAATTGCAATGTTTGTGATATTGTGTTCTTTAGCCAAATAATATGCTGTTGCCAGTCCATGACCACCTCCTCCAATTATAACTACATCATATTCTTTTTTAGGAGATGGGTCTTTCCAAGCTAAGTCCCATTTTTCATGTTTAGAAAATGCGTTTTTTATTAAACTAAATATTGAATATCTTTGCATAAGTAGATTTTATAATAATGAATAGAAATACAAATATCAATAAAGATCCAAAAGTGAGAAAAATAATCAGACTACACACCTTTAAAAATTAAATTAGCTTAAAGATTTTATTTTATTAACCAATTCTTCATTAATATTTCGAGGGCCTTTATCAAGTCTATTTTTATGTCGTCTTTCACCAGGTAATCTTACCTCACCCATTGATTTCATCTTATCAAAAAACTCATCTGCATGTTTTTGCCAATTAGTTCCTGCAGTTTTATCTGGTGAAATAGCTAGAATAAATTCTCCTCCGCTTGGTGGTCCACCGTCATTATTATCTTTAGCGGCTGTCTCAAAACTAAAATTATCACCAACTAATGCGCCAGCCATTAATTCAACCATCATAGCAATTGCTGAACCTTTATAACCACCAAAAGGTAACAACACACCACCATCAGCTATGGCAGCTGGGTCTGTAGTTTCTTTACCTTCTTTATTTAATCCTGTTCCAAGAGGTACTTTGTGCCCTTCCCTTTTAGCAACTTGGACTTCACCCATTGCCATTGATGCAGTTGCCATATCATAAACAACTGGAGTTTTTCCTGGTCGTGGCCAGGCAAATGAGATTGGGTTTGTTCCAAATAATGGTTTGATTGCTCCTGCAGGAGCTACAGCGGGTTTATAAGATGTGCAAGCAAAAGCAACTAAACCCTCTTCTGCTAATTTTTCTGTTTCAGGCCACATCGCTGCCATATGATGAGAATTATTGATTGCAAGAACTGCCACACCATTTTCTTTTGCAGCTTTTGTTAATTCAGGTAGACCTTTGCTTAGAACAACTGGAGCTAAGCAATTATTACCTTTAACTTTAATTACTGATGGTGAAATCTTTTTTACTTCTGGTTTTCCTTTACCATTAATTTTTCCGCTTTTTAAACCACTTACATAAGCTGGTAATCTAAATAAACCATGAGATAAAGAACCATCACGTTCAGCATTTCTAATTAAATCTGATAATATAGATGCTGTTTCATCATCACAGCCATTGGCTAATAATGTCTTTTTAGCTAAATCAAAAATTTCGTCTAATGAAAGGGATACTGTGCTCATCCCTTTATTAGATATTATTTATGATCAAAGATCAATTTTAAATTAACAGCCTTTGAAAGATTTTGACATGTTGCCGATTAAATCAAAATATAAATCTTTGCCTGGGTCAAGAGTAGCTCCCAATGGATCTAAAACACCCGTGCTTATATTCATATCTTTTGCAACTGCATTGATTATATCAGGATTAAATTGTGGTTCAGAAAACACACAACTTACTTTATCATGTTCAATTATTTCTCTAATTTCTGCTAATTGTTCTGCTCCTGGCATTACATCTGTATTCACAGTGAAGGCACCTAATACATTTACATCAAATCTCTTTTCAAAATATTGATATGCATCATGGAAAACAATTGATTTAAAATCTTTGTTCAATTCAGATTTTACTTTTTTAGTTATTTTATCTAAATCTTTATGTGCTTTCTTTAAATTAGCTTTGTATTTAGAAGCATTTGCTTGATCATTT
>CACGDW010000011.1 GCA_902571925.1 uncultured Pelagibacteraceae bacterium
ATATTTTTAGCTTTTCAATACCCATTAGAAATTCCTGGAGCAATACTACCAATTAAAGAAATAACCGAACTTGCTCACTCTAAAGGAATTATAGTTGTAGTTGATGGATGTCAAAGTGCTCCTCATCTAAAAATAGATGTACAAGATCTTGATTGTGATTTTTATGCTATCTCATGTCACAAGATGTACGGACCAACAGGTTTAGGAATTTTATATGGTAAAAAAAAATGGCTTGAAGAATTACCACCATATCAAGGCGGAGGTGGAATGATTAAAGAAGTAAAGAAAGATAGAATAACTTATGGAGATTTACCAAATAAATATGAGGCTGGAACAATGGCTACTGCACAGGTAATAGCTTTTGATCAATCTATTAAATTTCTTGAGAACATTGGTATTGAAAATATTGTTAAACATGAAAAAGAATTAATTGAATATGGTCAAGAAGTTTTAAGAAAAAATAATTCTGTAAAACTAATTGGGAATCCAAAAAATAAAGGTGGAGTTATATCATTTACAATTGAAGGTGTACATCCACATGATATTGCTACAATCTTAGATGAAGATGGTGTAGCAATTAGAGCCGGTCATCATTGTTGCCAGATACTCCATGACAAACTTGAAATACCTGCAAGTGCTAGAGCCTCTGTAGGAGTATACAATACAAAAGAGGATTTTGACCAATTGAATGAGTCAATTAATAAATGTAAAAAGATTTTTGATTTAAAATGAACTTAAAAGAATTATATCAAGAGATTATATTAGAACATGGCAAAAATCCCAGAAATTTAGGTAAGACAGACAATTTTAATAAAGATGCTAAAGGAAATAATCCTTTATGTGGAGATAATGTGCATGTTTATTTAAAATTAAATAATCAAAGAAAAGTGGAAGACATCTCGTTTGAAGGTAGTGGTTGTGCTATTTCAATGGCCTCAGCATCAATTATGACTGATTTGATAAAAGGCAAAAGTGATAACGAAGCTAAAGAAATCATAGAAGATTTTTTAGGTATGATAAAGGAAAACCCAGATCTTAAATCAAATATATTAAAAGACGACGAAAAAACCAAATTAATGTGCTTGTCAGGGGTTAAACAATATCCAATGAGAGTTAAATGTGCTACATTATCATGGCATACATTAGTTTCGGCAATGGAAAATGAAGGAAAAGAGATTAGTACAGAAGATTGATAATTTATGGAAATAAAAGATAAGATAATTGATGAAATAAGAAAAATTTATGATCCTGAATTACCAATAAATATTTATGACCTTGGTTTAATTTACGATGTTCAAGTAAACGAAAAAAAAGCTAAAATTAAGATGACACTAACTACACCAAATTGTCCTGTTGCTGAAAGTTTACCCAAAGAAGTAAAAGAAGGAGCTATGCAAGTGGATGAGATAGAAGAGGTTGATCTAGAGCTAGTTTGGGATCCACCTTGGACAAAAGATATGATGTCTGACGCTGCTAAATTGGAGTTAAATCTCTAATGAATTCTATAATCAAATTAAGTGACAAAGCTGCTTTGAGAATAAAAGAAATAATGTCCAGTGCTGAAAAAAATGCAGTAGGTGTAAGAGTTTCAGTTAAATCAGGAGGTTGTGCTGGGATGTCATATGTTATGGAATATTCAAAAGAAGTTAATCCAAATGATGAGGTTATAGAGGATAAGGGAGTGAAAGTTTTTATTGATTCTGCAGCAGTTATGTATCTTTTAGGTACTGAAATGGATTACAAAAAGGAGGATTTTTCCTCAACTTTTGTCTTCAACAATCCAAATGAAACTGAAAGATGTGGTTGTGGAGAGTCATTTAAAGTATAGTCCCATTTTGAACATATCAGAGTTGCAAAAAATGCATAGATAATATATCTTATATCTATGAACGTTTTTGAATTTAGAAATTTGCTTAACAGTGAGGACAGAAAAGAGAAAAGAAAAAGCTTCTTAAGATCTCTTATTAAGTCAGTAGATACTGGAGCAAACGGAACACAAAATTACATTGTTAAAGAAGGTTCTGGCAAAAATAAAATTGCTAAAACTAGACAATAAAATATTTAACAACTGTAATACATCTCGAACTCAATCGGGTGAGGAGTGTGCTCAAAATTATGTATCTCTTCAAATTTTAATGCAATATATGCATCTATCTGATCATCAGTAAATACATTACCTTGTTTTAAAAAATCTCTATCTTTATCTAAACTTTCCATCGCTTCTCTTAAAGATCCACACACTGTAGGAATTTTTTTTACCTCATCTTCCGACAAAGCATAAAGATCTTTGTCAAAGGACTTGCCGGGATCAATTTTATTTTTTATTCCATCTAATCCAGCCATCAACATAGCCGCGAATGTTAAGTATGGGTTACCAGCGGCATCTCCAAATCTAATTTCACATCTCGCAGCTTTTTTACTTAAAGTAATAGGAATTCTACAAGAAGCTGATCTATTTCTCGCTGAGTAGGCTAACAAAACAGGTGCTTCAAATCCTGGAATTAGTCTTTTGTAACTATTTGTTGTAGCATTTGAAAATGCGTTAATAGCTTTGGCATGTTTTAAAATTCCACCTATATAATGTAAGGCAGTGTCAGATAATCCAGCATATTTATCTCCAGAAAATAGTGCAGTATCACCTTTCCAAATTGATTGGTGAACGTGCATACCTGAACCGTTATCTCCTTTTACAGGTTTTGGCATAAATGTTGCAGTTTTACCAAACGAATGAGAAACCATATGAACTGCATATTTGTATAGCTGCAAATTATCTGCTTGATCTACAAGTGTACCAAAATACATTCCAAGCTCGTGTTGACTTGGAGCAACTTCATGGTGATGTTTTTCAACTTTAATACCCATATCTTTCATAGCTTTTAAATATTCACTTCTCATATCTTGTTCACTATCAACTGGTGGGACTGGAAAGTAACCACCTTTAATACCTGGTCTATGACCCATGTTTCCATTTTCGTATTCTCTTCCAGAGTTATAAGGACCCTCTTTACTATCAATTTTAAATCCTGTTTCATTCATGTCATTTTTAAATCTTACGTCATCAAATACAAAAAATTCAGCTTCTGGTCCAAAAAATGCTTTATCTCCAATCCCAGAACTTTTAAGATACGCCTCTGCTTTTTTAGCAGTACCCCTAGGATCTCTCTCGTAAGGATCTTTTTTTATAGCATCAAGAATATCACAAAAAAGATTTAATGTATTATGAGATGTAAAAGGGTCTACAATAGCTCTGCTAGTGTCAGGCTTAAGTATCATGTCGGACTCATTAATAGCTTTCCAACCTGCTATAGAAGAACCATCAAAAAATATTCCTTCATTCAACATTTCTTCGTCTACCATTTTGGCATCCATGGTGACATGTTGAAGTTTACCTCTGGGGTCTGTGAACCTAACGTCTACATACTCAATATCTTTTTCTTTAATAATTTTTAAAACATCGCTCATTATATCTCCTCTGTAATACTGGCACTTGTGGTATCAAATAAAGATTGATAAAGAATGCTCTTTTACTAAATAACACCTATGCGTTTTTTACATAATTGTATAATTAAATATTAAAAATAACTATCAACTTAAAGTTGAAAAATGATTTTATTAGATAAAGAAGCAGTTAAAAGAGTAGAAGAATTATTAAAGGAGTTTGATCAAAAGCTAAGTGTGATTATATTAGATAATTCAGCAAGAACTGCTTTAGAGGCAGCATCATCTTTAGGTTGCGAAGTAGGGGCAATTGTAAAAAGCTTACTTTTTAAAACAGATAATTCATTTACTCTATTTTTAGTTTCTGGTGATAAACGAGCCTCATTAAATAAGATTAAAAAAAATCTAATTATTAAAGATGCTTCAATGGCTTCAGCTGATGAAGTAAAAAAAATAACTGGTTTTACAATTGGGGGGGTATCACCTATAGGCCATCTTAATAAAATACCAATAATAATTGATAATTCCTTAGAGAGGTTTGAAAATTTGTATGCAGCAGCAGGTCACCCAAATTGCGTGTTTAAAATAGATTTTACCAATTTGCAAAAAATAACAAAAGGTTTAGTTAAAGAAATAACTGAATGAGACAACCAAAATTATTAGATTATATATTATTAGTTTTACTGGCATTAATTTGGGCTTCTGCTTTTTTTAATATTAAAATTGCAACTTATTCTTTTGGTCCAGTAACAATTGCTTTTTTGAGAGTTTTTTTTGGAGCAATTCCTGTTTTGTTACTTTGTTATTATAAAGATATTAAAATAGAGGCATTTTCAAAAGACTGGCATTGGTTTGCACTAATAGGGTTTATAAATTTAGTAGCTCCATTTTTTCTTATCGCTTATGGAATAAAATCAGTACAGAGTAATTTAGCAGCGATTTTAATGTCTACTACCCCTCTAAGCTCTACGGTATTAGGTCATTTTTATACTAAAAATGAAAAGTTTAATTTTGTAAAAACTTTTGGAATTTTAATTGGATTTTCTGGAATTCTTTATTTATTTTCAGACAATCTGTTAATTGATAAAAATAATTTTACATCAGCTTTATTAATTCTTTTAGGTTCAACTTGTTACGTCATTGGAGGTGTTTTAACTTTAAAAATCAGCAAGAAAAGAAATGAAAATGTAACAGGCTCAATATTAATCTGGGCAACAATAATTCTGATTCCACTTGTAATATTAATGGAACAACCTTGGAAAGTGGCACCAAGAATTGACTCAATTATTTCTGTGATTTATTTAGGACTTGTTTCAACTGGTTTAGCTTGGTTACTTAGATTCAGAATCTTGGTAACAAACGGATTAATTTTTCAATCTCAAGTCTCTTATTTAATTCCTATTTTTGGTACTATTTTAAGCTATATATTTTTGAAAGAATTAATTACCACGAAAGTATTAATTTCTTTAATTGCAGTTTTAGTTGGTATTTATTTTGTAAAAAAAGCAGACAACAAAAAAGAATATTAATCATTCTTTAAAGCAGCACAAGATATAGTGTTTGTACAATCTTGGGTAGAAAATTTAAATTTTTAGAATAGACACTGATTAAAATTACTAGTTAAATTACTAATGGCTATTAAGAGAAAAAAAATAGCAAAATCAAAGACCAATAAAAAGAAAATAAGATTGGTTAAATCATCTAGAAAAAAAATAAGAACGAAGAAAAAAATAGTGACAAAAAAGTCTGTGACTAAAAAACGTTCTAAAAAATCTAGAAAAAATAATAAGCTAATAAAAACTAACAAAAGAGGAAAGACTAAAATGAGTACAGAAACAATGAAAAGTGCCTCGTCTCCATTATTGGATACGTCTCACTTAAAAGTCCCTTTTCCTTACAAAGCAAAGTATGGAAACTATATAAATGGGAAATTTGTTGAGCCAAAGTCTGGAAAATATTTTGATAATACTACACCAATTAACAATGAAGTTATTTGTAGTGTAGCTAGATCAGATGCAAAAGATGTTGAAGCAGCTTTAGATGCTGCACATGCAGCTTTTCCAACTTGGGGAAAAACATCAATAACAGAGAGATCAAACATCTTAATCAAGATAGCTGATGTGATTGAAAAAAATCTAGAAAAATTAGCTACTGCTGAATGTTTAGATAATGGAAAACCAATTAGAGAATGTATGGCTGCAGATTTACCTTTAGTAGTAGATCACTGGAGATATTTTGCAGGAGTAATTAGAGCTGAAGAAGGTTCTGTTGCTGAGATAAGTAATAATGAATATTCTTATCACATACCTGAACCACTAGGTGTAGTTGGTCAAATTATACCATGGAACTTTCCACTTCTTATGGCAACATGGAAACTTGCTCCAGCATTGGCAGCAGGAAACTGTGTGGTTCTAAAACCAGCTGAACAAACTCCAGCTTCTATTATGTTATTAATGGAACTGATTGGTGATTTATTACCTGCAGGAGTTGTTAACGTTGTAAGTGGATTTGGTTTAGAGGCAGGAAAACCTTTAGCTTCATCAAAAAGAATCAGAAAGATTGCTTTTACTGGTGAAACAACAACAGGTCGTTTGATTATGCAATACGCATCTCAAAACTTAATTCCAATTACTTTAGAACTTGGAGGAAAATCTCCAAATATTTTCTTTGAAGATGTTATGGATAAAGATGATGACTTCTTTGATAAGTGTATGGAAGGTTTTGCCATGTTTACGCTTAACCAAGGAGAGGTTTGTACTTGTCCAAGCAGAGTACTAGTTCAAGAGTCAATCTATAAAAAATTTATGGAGAAAGCTGTTGCTAGAACAAAAGCTGTTAAACAAGGTAACCCCCTTCAAATGGAAACTATGATTGGTGCTCAAGCATCAGTAGAACAAATGGAAAAAATTAAATCTTACTTAGATTTAGGTAAGAAAGAAGGTGCCAAAGTTCTATGTGGTGGAAATGTTGCTAAAGTAAATAGTGGTTTAGAAAAAGGAAACTTTATTGAACCAACTATTTTTGAAGGTGATAATTCAATGCGTATCTTCCAAGAAGAAATTTTTGGACCAGTAGTATCTGTAACTACTTTTAAAGATGAGGCTGACGCAGTAAAAATTGCTAATGACACTCTTTATGGTTTAGGTGCAGGAGTTTGGACTAGAAATGGAAATATCGCATACAGAATGGGTAGAGCTATTGAAGCAGGTAGAGTTTGGACAAATTGTTACCATGCATATCCAGCTCATGCAGCATTCGGTGGATATAAACAATCTGGTATTGGAAGAGAAACTCACAAAATGATGCTTAACCATTACAGACAGGTGAAAAATTTACACGTGTCTTACAGTGAGAAAAAATTAGGCTTCTTTTAAAAAATATATTATAATGGCCCGTAATAAAATTACGGGCCATATAAATATGAAAGTAACCGCAACTCCATCCGCTTTAAAGTTAATCGAAGAACTAAAAAAAAATCACGGAAAAGAATTATTATTTCATCAATCTGGAGGTTGTTGTGATGGAAGTGCTCCAATGTGTTATCCAGTGAAAGAATATCAAGTTGGACAAGATGATGTTATGATTGGAAAAATTGGTGGAATTCCATTTTATATCAGTGAGACACAACACGATGCCTGGAAAAACACAGATCTTATAATTGACTGTGTTGATGGAATGGGTGGCATGTTTTCACTTGATAACGGGACTGGAAAAAGGTTTTTAACAAGATCAGAAATTTGTATTCCAGATAACCCGACTTTAAATTAAATTTATTTCTTTAATTTAGACGAAAATTTTAAGTTCTCACGATTGAATTGAGATTTATTTTTTTCAATAAAATGATCCATGATTTCAACTTTTTCATCCTCAAATTCAGATACTTTTCTAGTATTCAAGTCTACATAAAGAGCAAGAACCTCAATCGTTGATGCTAAATACTTTTCTTTTTTGTGTACGATCTCCATTTTATATTGAAGGCGTTTTTTATCATGATCGAAATATAATAGGTTTACATCAACTTCATCATCTAGCTTTAGTTCTTGATTGTAAGTAATGTTAGTTTCAACAATCATCGTACTTTTACCAGTTGTTTTCGCAGAATGTTCTCCCATTTTAAAATTATCATTTAGAACATCTGCACCATATTTATCAAATATCAGTAAATAATAAGAAACATTCATATGATTATTATAATCTATCCACTCCTGAATGATTTTTTGAGAACTTAATAAAATAGACATTTCGCTAAATAATATATCTTAAGAATTATTTTAATAACTTCCAGAGCAAAAACTGGAAGTTATTATCTATTTATTGACCTGGTGCTTTATAAGAAGCAGCTGCTACTTCACTTGCTTTGACCGTAGCTTTGTTAAAATCTATGGCTTCTAATAATGTAAGATTTTTTACTGCTCCTGATGCCTCTACTACAAGCTTGACAGCTGCGAAATCTTCAAAACTAGTAAGTTCATTCACAACTACAAAATCATAAGAGCCTCTGACAATATCCATACTATGCATGGTTCCACCCATAGCTTTTGTAAGTTTCTCTACAACTGCTTTTCTGTCAGTTTTAGGATCTTTTAAAAATCCCTGAAAAGCTTTTTCTGTATAGTTTCCCATTATATATGCTTTCATAATCTACTCCTTTTTTTTTTTTAAAATATCATTGTAGCAAGTTTTAGTAATGTGTAAAAATTACATAGTAGACACAACCTGTAGTAATGTTAGATTAAAATATGTACGAAAAATTTGGTCAATTCATTGATGGTAAGTGGCAACAATCATCTGATAAGGGAACTTACGAGGTTATTAATCCAGCTACAGAAGAAGTTATAGGAAATGCTTCTAAAGCTACGCCACAAGATGTTGATAAAGCACTTAAGTCAGCTGAGAAAGGACTAGAGGTTTGGAAAAAAACTGCTCCATGGCAAAGATCTTATATCATCAGACGTATCGCAGATAAAATGAGAGCGAAACAGGATGTACTGGCTAAATGGATGACACTAGAAGTTGGAAAACCTTTTGCTGAAGCTAAAGGTGAAGTTAATGGAGCTGCAGATATTTTTGAATGGAATGCTGAGGAAACAAAAAGGATTTATGGTCAAACTGTAGAAAGTAGATTTGAAGACACTAGAGTTCACGTTTATTACCAACCAGTAGGAGTAGTTGCTGCGTTATCTCCATGGAATTTTCCAGCAGTTTTGTCAGCACGAAAAATTTCAACGGCTTTAGCAGCTGGATGTTCCGTTATAATAAAACCAGATGTAATCACTCCAGGTGTAGTCATGGAAATGGTTGATATTTGCAATGAGTGTGGAGTTCCTCCTGGAGTAGTGAACCTTTTATCAGGAGATCCCCCTAGTATTGCTCAACAATTAATAGCATCTGATATTGTAAAAAAGATTTCAATAACAGGATCTTCAAGAGTAGGAAAATTAATTTTAAAACAAGCTGCTGATAAAGTTCAAAGAGTAACAATGGAACTAAGCGGTCACTCACCTTTTATTGTTTTTGATGATGCAGATATTAAAAAAGCTGCAGATATGGCAATTGCTGCAAAATTTAGAAATAATGGCCAAGTATGTATATCTCCTAACAGATTTTATATTCATGAAAAAAAGAAGGATGAATTTGTTAATTTATTTGTAGAAAAAACGAAAAAATTGAAAATCGGAAATGGGATGGATCCAGATACACAATTAGGTCCTCTTACCACTCAGAAAAGATTAAACGAGGTTGAGACACTTGTGGAAAAAACAAAACAGGAGGGTGCTAAAGTTTTATTAGGTGGAAAAAGACCTGCTGGTTTTAATAAAGGATTTTTTTATGAACCAACTATATTTGATGATGTAAAAGATAATTATACTATAATGAAAGAGGAGCCATTTGGACCTTTGGTCCCTATGTTGTCTTTTAAATCATTTGATGAGGTTATTGAAAGAGCTAATGATCATGAACTTGGATTATGTAGCTATGTTTGTACCAATTCAATGGAAAAAGCTCATCTTGCATCAGAACAGCTAGAAACAGGAACTGTTGGAGTTAACACTGGTTTTATTGCAATAGCAGAAGCTCCCTTTGGTGGTATCAAGCAAAGTGGCTACGGTAGGGAAGGTGGATCAGGAGCTATCAAAGATTATTTAAATGTTAAGTATACTCACCTAGGCATTAAAGGTTAATTGAATGAAATTATTGAGAGTTGGTGAGTTTGGCAAAGAGATTCCTGCTGTCCTTGATGATGAAAATAAAATAAGAGATTTATCAGGGATAATTAAAGATTTGAGTCCAGAAAATTTAAATTTTGAGATATTCGAAAAAATAAAAAAAGCAGATTTAAAATCTTTACCTCAATTAGATAAAAATCAAAGAATTGGAGCATGCGTATCGAAACCAGCAAATTTTCTTGCCATAGGTTTGAATTATAAGGCCCATGCTGAGGAAACAAATTCAGACGCACCAAAAGAACCAATAGTATTTAATAAATCTTCACATTGTTTGATTGGACCTAATGACAAGGTTATCATCCCTAAGTTTTCTAATTCATTAGATCATGAGGTGGAAATAGCAATTATTATAGGTCGAAAAGCTAAATATGTTAAAGAAGAGGAGGCACAAAATTTTATTTTTGGCTATTGTATTTGTAACGATATCAGTGAAAGAGAATGGCAGAAAAAGAGAGGTGGTCAGTGGGTCAAAGGAAAGTCTGGAGACACTTTTGGACCCCTAGGGCCTTATTTGGTTACAAAGGACGAAATTAAGAATCCATTTGATTTGAATTTACATTTAGATTTAAACGGTAAAAGAAGACAAACGGGAAATACAAGTTTAATGATATTTGATTTTAACTTCTTAATTTCTCACATTAGTCAGTTTATTACATTGATGCCTGGAGATATAATTACTACAGGAACTCCTGCAGGAGTAGGGATGGGAATGAACCCACCCGAATATCTTAAAAATGGTGATGAAATGATTTTAAAAGTAGATAACTTAGGTGAACAAAAACTAAGAGTGATCAAAGAAATATAATGATAGAATTATTTGTAGCATTCGGAGCTGGTCTAATAAGTTTTTTATCTCCTTGCGTACTACCTTTAATACCAGGCTATATTTCTTATATCTCAGGTAATTCAATGAACGAATTAATTGAAAAGAAAAATGTTAATTTAATTCCTATAATTTTATTTACTGTTGGGTTTTCGATTGTTTTTATAGTTTTTGGTGCAGCCTCAACTTTTCTAGGTCAAGTATTACTTCAAAATTCATATGAACTTAGAGTAGCTGCTGGACTTATAATTATCATTCTTTCACTTCACATAATTGGAATATTAAATTTAAAATTTCTAAATTATGAGAAAAGATTCCAAACTAATTCAAATACAAATTTTTTTAGCCCAATACTAATTGGAATGGCTTTTGCTTTTGGTTGGACGCCTTGCATAGGTCCTATTTTAGGATCTATCTTAGTTCTTGCAGCAACTGAAGAGAGTATTAATAAAGGTATATTACTTTTATTTTTTTATTCTTTGGGTTTGGCTCTGCCATTTATATTCTCTGGATATTTAATTCAAAAATTCTTAATTTTTTCTAAAAATTTTAAAAAGAACATTGGTTTAGTCTCTAAAATCGGTGGAATTATACTTTTAATTACAGGAATTTTGATATTAACTAATCAATTACAAGCTTTGGGATATTATTTATTAAATATTTTCCCTTTCTTACAAAACTTTGGATAAATTATTATGAAGATATATCAGATAGATTCGAGTGCTAGAAAAGAAGGCTCTTCATCTAGAGCATTAGCAAAAAAACTATTAGCCAAAATAAAAAAACCTAATGATGAAATTATTTATAGAGACTTAGATGATGAGATGGTTTTTGTGTCTGGATTAACAGAGTCAGGGATGAAAATTGATAAAAAAGATCAAACAGAACACCATAAAAAAATGTTCGAACTCTCTGATAAACTTGTTAAGGAACTTAAAGAAAGTGATGTAATAATCATATCTGCTCCAATTTACAATTATGGTCCTCCCGCCACTCTAAAAGCATGGTCAGATCTTGCTGCAAGAGTTGGAGAAACTTTTAAGTTCAAGCCAGATGGAAGAAGAGAAGGGTTGCTCAAAAATAAAAGAGCTTATTTAGTGATTACATCTGGGGGGACAAAATTAAATAGCAAAGAAGACTTCTTAACACCATGGTTAAAATTTATTTTAGAATTCTTTGGAATTAAAAAAATTGATATCATTTGTGCTGATCAAATGGCATTAGATTATGAAAAATCAATTAGAGATGCCGAGGAACAAATCAAAAATATTGATTAAAGATTAAGTTTTCGTTTTAAATGTTTTAATTTTCCATCAGTGCTATCATAATCTATATAGCATCCCTGTAAAAATCGATCACCTTCATTTGTATTATAAGCAGTTCTTCCATGTAACAATCTATAATTATCCATCATTAATAAATCACCAGGAGAGAGTTTGAATTGAATTTTATATTTATCTGAATTGTAAAGATCTGATATTTTTTTTCTTGCATTGTAATAAAGTTCTAATCTATCAAGGTCTAATAAAGGAACAAAATCTAATCGTGGACTAAATCTTACCTGCTTAAATTTTCCATTTTCATCTACTCTTATCATTTCAGCCCAGTCCTCCAAAATAACACTTTGATCTACAAATTGAAATCTTACTTTAACTTCACTTAAAATTTTATAATATTTTGGAAAATCTTTTTTAAGTTTTTCAGTTACGGTAAAACCATCAACTAAAGTTGACAAACCTCCTTGAACATTATTTTCAATACAATGTAATATTTGAATACATGGCACTGGATTACGATATGGATTATCAGTATGTGGAGCTAGAGGTAATGATGTATAAGCTAAATCATTTGGGTTAGGTTTTGATCTCACATTAAAAAATTCTCCAAAGTTTGTTCTTCTTACACTTCCAATTGAATTAGCAAAATTTATTAAAAAATTATCTTTAGTAGGTACATTCTTAAAGATAACAAACCCATATTTATAAAAACTTACTAAAGCGTTATACATTTCCTCTTTTTCAAACAAATTTTCTTTAAACTCAAAAATATTTAAATCATCTAAAGAGGAATCCCATTCAACTTTTTTGATTAATTTTATCAAATCATTGTTAGAAAATTCTTTAATAAGCTCTTGTATAGATAGTTTTGTAGATGCTCCATCGTCAAAGGTCACTTCAAGAAAATTGTTAGATAAATTTATATTATTAATCTTTATGTCTTCTTGAATTTGAGTTGGATCAAACAGTCTTTGTTTGGTTTTGATATCAACAAATTTATCTCCATTTACTCTTTCTCTAAGCCAAAAAGGGTGAATCTCTTTTTTCACGCCATCATTATCTAAATAGACTTTATTATTATTTAATTCAATTTTCATTCAATTATAAGATGATTATTTAAAATTAAGCTTTAATCAATAGTAATAAAATAGTATTAGTCTTTTGTGCCTACGTTAAAATCCTCAGAATATAAAATTTATTCTAAATTTTTAAATAATTTAGCAATAAAACTTACGAGATTTTATTATTCAAAATTAAATAAACCCTTTAGGGTTTCAAATAAGAAAAGAGGAAGAGGTTATGACCCAGTTACAACTGCTGACAAGGCTTTTGAAAAATTCATTAGAAAGGAGATATTAAAGAAATTTCCGAATCATCAGGTTAGGGGAGAAGAATTTGGTCAAAAAAAAACTGATAGTGATTTCACTTGGATAATTGACCCAATCGATGGAACAAGGTCTTTTGTTATAGGTAACCCTACTTGGAGTAATTTGATTTCTCTGAATTACAAAGATTATCCTGTCGTAGGTCTTGCTAATTTTCCTGTATTAAAGAAATATTACTTAAATACCTCAAATAAATTAGCCTTTATTGTTAAAGGAAAAAAAAGAAAAAAAATTAAAGTTAACAAAAAAGTTTCATTTTCAAATATCAAAGTCGCTGCAGCATTTCATGGTGGTATTTCTTTAAATCAGCAAAAAAAAATTCCAAAGATTTTGAAACTGATGCAATTTCCTTGTGTTGATGCTCTTAGTTATGCCCACCTCGCTGAAGGTAAGGTTGACGTAGTAATTCAATGTGGAAATAAGATATGGGATATTCATCCTTTAATTCCGATTATAGAAGCTGCGGGAGGTATAGTTTCAAATTGGAACAATGAGAGTGCCGTTAAAGCTGGTAATATTTTAGTAACTACCAATAGATCTATTCTTAATAGATTTGTTAAAATTTTAAAACCAGTCTCTAAGTAGTTTTTCCAAGAGTATTTAAAAGAATTACACCAATAATAATTAAAGTTATTCCAATTATTCCATAAATGTTTGGTATTTGATTATATTTCAAAACACCAAATATCGCTATAGCAGTAATTGTTAAACCTCCGTAAGTAGCATAAGTAAAACCAACTGGAATTACAGTCATTGCTTTTGAAAGAGAAAACAAACAAATGAACATAAAAAAAATACAAGCAAGAGAAGGATAAAGCGTGCTGAAACCTTCAGATATCTTTGCAAAACTGTTAGCACTCACACCTGCCACAATTCCTATAAATAAAAAAATGTATCCTGAAAAGAGACTCATAGGTAAAGTTATAATTATTTGGTAATTTTATCTACAAACTTTTTTGCTGCTGGACCAACTATAAAAGCTGCAGCTATTGCAATTGGGAGACCAACCACCCATGCTTTTAAGAACCTATTTACATATTCGCTATCCATACCAGTGTTTATATAAGTAATGATAAGAGTCATTATCAAACTCATACTAAAGCCCATAACTAATATAAATAAAAAGTTTGAATATTTTTTTGGAAACACTTTTTTTTAATTTATTTTGATATTTTTACTATTATTGACAACTATGCTCCTTTTATAATTATTCCATTAGCAACTGCATTGTCTAAACGAATTTGTTTTACTGGTTGATATTCTTCAGAATTGTACCACTCTAAAGCCTTTTCGTAACTAGGAAATTTTATTACAACTGTTCTAGGATAAGTCCAATTACCCTCAACGATCGTAGTTTCACCACCTCTTACAATATATTCTCCACCAAATTTTTCAGCTATTGGTTTAACTTGCTCAACGTACTCTTTATATTCTTCAGGTTTTTTTATTTCTATATTGAATATAGCAAAGCCTGACATTAAGTATAAATTTTGTCAGCTAAGCCATAACATAGAATGGCACTCATGATCGTAAAAATTAGCGGTGCAACAATTCCTTCGTTAGAAGTTTTTTCATTCACACCAGTTTTATCAATTTTAATTGAATAAAAATTACACAAAAATATACATAAATTATTTATAAAAACTAAATTTAGAAAACCCCAAGTATTTTCAAGACCATCAGGTCTTACAAGTCCAACATAAATAGACATTAAAAAAACAGCTAGCATAAATGCCCCTGCCATTCTAATCATTATTGCTCCACTAGGATCTATACCAAACCTTTCCATAAAGTTTTTAGTGCTAAAAATAGTCTGAAAGGCATAGACACCAACACCTAAAAAATGGACTAAATAAATTATTAAGTAAAATATATTATTAAATTTTTCTATCATTTTAATTACGCGTTATAATCCATAATTTGATCAGTGCACTCAGTAAACTTATGAGGCTCAAAAAAGTCATTCATTTGACCTAATTGATTATTGATATCGGCCTCACTATTTGCTTTCCACCAACAAAACATTTCCATCGTATCTCCTGGAGTGTTCCAAGTCATTTGACATGCCGCTTTGTCACTTGTCATTGATTTTACGATATCTTCCATTTTCATTGAAGCAACTGTTTCACCAAATTTATCTTTCATTTCTTTTGATTTGAAAGTGTGAGTTACCATATAGTTTTTCATTTTTTCTCCTAGCTTAATATAAAGTTTGTACTACTTTTTTAACTCTTTCAGCTCCATTAGGAACTAAAGCTTCTACAAAAGAATGACATTTTTCTGTTTTAGCTTTGTCAAATTTTGAACCATAATGTTTATCAACTGCCTTGTTAACTGCCTCATCCCAATCTTTTTCAGGTATTCCTATCTCAAGAGCATATGTTTTTAAAACTTTTACCGTCGAAATAGATTTTTCTTTCATACCATATTCAAATTTTTCACCTGATGGAAGAAAGTAGTTTGCCATATAAATTCCTACACAGTCTAAGGCTTTTGATTTGTCACTTTTACTCATACCTGCTTGAGCAGATGTGAATATAAAAAAAGATAAAATTACTATTATATACCTATTCATAATTCCTCGATGTTAATTGATAATATTTAAAAAATGTAAACTTTTTAATACAATGCTGGTATGCGATATTATAACCAACTTGGAACAGGTAAGTTTTTTTCCTTTAAAAAAGACTTATTAAACATCTTTGAGTTGTATTTATCTGATCTGTCACAAAGAATTGTTATAATTGTCTTTCCTGGACCAATTTCTTTCCCCAGTCTTATTGCACCTGCAATATTTACACCACAACTTGTTCCTAAACTTAATCCTTCATTTTGAATTAAATCATAAAGAACAGGCAAAGATTCTTCGTCACTTATTGAGTAAGCACCATCAATTTTTGCTTCTGCAAAATTTTTTGTTATTCTACTTGAACCAATTCCTTCAGTAATTGACCCACCTTCAGCTTTTAATTCACCATTTAAAATATGATTATAAAGTGCAGATCCTGTCGGATCAGATAAATAAATTTTTATATTTTCATTCTTTTCTTTTAAAAATTTACTTACACCGCCAATAGTTCCTCCAGTTCCAGATGCACATATAAATGCATCAACTTTTCCATCAGTTTGATCCCAAATTTCAGGACCTGTTGTTTCATAATGACCTTTTGCATTTGCAATATTATCAAATTGATTTGCCCAGACTACACCATTGTTATTCGTATTTTTTAATTCTTCTGCAAGACGACTTGCAACTTTAACATAGTTTCCATCATCTTTATAAGGTTTTGGGGGAACTAGTCTTAGATCTGCACCAATATTTTTTAAAGTATCTTTTTTTTCTTGAGTTTGATTGTCGTTCATTACAATTATTGTTTTATAACCTAAGGAATTTCCTAATAAACATAGACCAATACCAGTGTTGCCTGCAGTTCCTTCTACAACAATTCCACCCTCTGAAATTAATCTTTTTTCTTGTGCATCTTTAATTAGAGCAAGTGCGGCTCTATCTTTTACTGATCCACCTGGATTAAGGTACTCTGCTTTACCATAAATATTACATCCTGTAATTTCTGATGCTTTTTTTAATTTTATTAATGGCGTGTTACCAATCGACTCAATAAAATTATTTTTTATTTGTTTCATTTATCTTTATCTTTGTCAGTAACAGCATAAGGTTGAAATCCTTTTGTTGCATCTCCAACTCTTGTAGCTGGAATTCCTACCATTATTGATTTATCAGGTACATTTTTAGTAACTACTGCATTTGCACCAATTAAAGAATTTTTTCCAATTGTTATTGGCCCTAAAATTTGAGCACCAGACCCAACTACCACATTATCTTCTAAAGTTGGATGTCTTTTAGTGTTACGCTGATCATTAGAATTTATACTTGGAGCTACTCCTCCTAAGGTTACATTTTGATAGATAGTTACATTATTTCCAATTTCAGATGTCTCACCTATAACCACCCCTAAACCATGATCAATAAATAAATTTTTTCCTATTTTTGCTTTTGGATGTATTTCAATCCCTGTTAAGAATCTTGAAAGTTGAGATATGATTCTTGCAATTAAGTCAAATTTTGCTATTGCAAAAAAATTTGCAATTTTGTGAAAAAAAATAGCTTTGATTCCAGGATAAGTTAAAATTAAACTTACTTTAGATTTTGCCGCAGGATCTCTGTCTATTATTGATTGTAAAAAGTCATTCATAAATACTTGTCAGCTTGATAAAAAGAGTTATTTTATATATAGTTATATTTTTTACCATTTAAAGGAGAAATTATGTACAAAAATACAAATTGTTTTCATCTAGCAATCCCATGTGGTGACCTAGAAGCTGCAAAAAAATTTTATAGTGAAACGTTAGGATGTAGACTTGATAATTCTGCTCAAGAATGGGCTGATGTTGATTTTTGGGGAAACGAATTAACTTTACATGCAAGTGATCATAAACTTGATAGCGAGAGACATGATGTTGATATGGGCAACGTATCAGTGCCACATTTTGGAGTACATTTATCAAGAAAAGATTTTGACACTCTTAAGAATAGACTTAAGGAGAAAGGTGCTAAATACTACGATGAGCCTTATTTAAGATTTAAGGGGACAAAGTATGAGCAAGAAACTTTTTTTGTAAAAGACCCTAATGAAAATATTCTAGAAATTAAGACTCTTACAGCTAACGCTGTTTAGCTTATTTTCTAGGGTTAGTAATACTTTTAACTAACAATTATAGCGCATGTTAAAATGTGAAATACTTATTATTTTAATTGTATGAGTGATCTAGACAAACATTTTAAACCAAAAAATTTTAGTGATAAAGTAGCTTTATCATTTACAAAGTTTTTACGATTGTTAGCAGACACTTTTTTCAAAAAAAGATATGGTCATAGGGCAGTGGTTTTAGAAACTGTTGCTGCTGTTCCTGGAATGGTAGCTGGCATGTTATTACATTTAAAATCTCTAAGAAAAATTGAGGATGACAAAGGTTGGATTAAAACGCTTTTAGATGAAGCTGAAAATGAGAGAATGCATTTAATGACTTTTGTTCATATTGCCAAACCAACAGCAGTAGAAAGATTTATAATAATGATTGCTCAATTTATTTTTATAATAACTTATGCAATTATTTATTTAGTTTCCCAAAGAACAGCTCATCGAATTGTAGGGTATTTTGAAGAAGAAGCTGTAGTAAGTTATACTGAATATTTAAATGAGCTTGAGGCTGGAACTATTCCTGATCAACCAGCACCTGAAATTGCAATTAATTATTGGAACCTTCCACTACATTCAACTTTAAAGGATGTTGTTAAAGTTATAAGAGATGATGAGGCTGGCCATAGAGATGTAAATCACCAATTTGCTGATCTTATAAATTTAAGAAATGCCAAAAAAATTTTTACTAAAGAAGATCCAGTAAAAAAAGAAAATAAAGAAAAAATCTTAAATTAATTAAAAAATTTTACATGACTATAAGAAGAGATTTTTTAAAATTCTTAGGATCATCATTTTTAATATATCTTTCTTTGCCATATAAACTTCTATATTCAGCAACAAAAAAGATTATCAATCCAAATCTTTCAGAAGATCAAAAAAAAATAATGTTTAATGAAGGTACAGAAAGAGCTTTTACAAGTAAGTTACTTAAAGAAAATAGAAGAGGTTTTTATCATTGTGCAAATTGTGAGGCTAAACTATTTGCATCAAATTCAAAATTTGATAGTGGGACTGGATGGCCATCATTTTCAGAGGCGTTACCAGGAGCATTTAAAACAAAAATAGATTATTCTTTTGGAATGAAGAGAGTTGAGTATCATTGTGCAAATTGTGGCGCTCATCATGGTCACGTTTTTTTAGATGGTCCAAGTGCTACTGGAAAAAGATTCTGTAACAACGGATTATGTTTAATTTTTATTCCAGAGAATTAATTGGAGAAACCGTATTTTCTTAGTCTAGCATCACCCGTTCTCGCATGAGCTTCCATACCTTCGTATCTTGAAATTCTCGCACAAGCTGATCCGACAGACTTAGTAGACTCTTTAGTCATTCTTTGAAAACTTAAAGTTTTAATAAATTTACCTACAAACAACCCTCCGGTATAACGACCAGCACCTTTGGTAGGCAAAATATGATTTGTACCAGAACATTTATCACCATAAGCAACAGTTGTTTCTTCACCGATAAATAGTGAACCATAGTTTTTTAACCTTTTATGAAACCATTCAAGATTTTGGGTTTGAACCTCTAAATGCTCAGGTGCATATTCATCACTTACAGTTGCCATTTCTTCATCAGTATCGCATAAAATAACTTCACCATAATCTCTCCATGCTGCTTCAGCACTAGTTCTTGGAATTTCTGGTAATTCAGCAATTAATTCAGGAACTCTTCTTAACACCTCATCAGCAAGTCTTTTACTGGTTGTGTATAACCATGCGGGAGAATTATATCCGTGTTCAGCTTGACCTACTAAATCTACTGCTACCATTTCAGCATCAGCTTGATCATCGGCGATAACAGCAATTTCTGTTGGACCTGCAAATAAGTCAATTCCAACTTTTCCAAATAAAATTCTTTTTGCTTCAGCAACAAATTGGTTTCCAGGACCAACCAATATATCAGCTGGAGGATTTTTAAATAATCCATTAGTCATTGCAGCAATACCAGGCACTCCACCTAAGTTTAATATTACATCGGCTCCACACAAATTAGCTGTATAAACAATAGCAGGGTGGGCGCCTACAGATTCTTTAGGAGGACTACAAGCAATTATATTTTTTACACCTGCGACTTTAGCCGTTGTTACACTCATAACAGCAGAAGCTATATGTGCATAACGTCCTCCAGGAATATAACATCCAGCAGTATTTATAGGCACTAATTTTTGACCTGCATATAATCCAGGAGAAAGTTCTACCTCAAAATCTTGACCATAATTTTTTAATTGTGCTTCAGCAAATTTTCTTACTCGCTCATGAGAAAATTGGATGTCATCCTTGGTTTTTTGGTCTAACTCTTTTTTAATATTTTCAATTCTTTCTTTAGAAACAATAATTTCACCATCATATTTATCAAATTTTTTAGTTAAATTTATACACGCTTCTTCTTTAGAATTTTCAATTTCTTTTAATAAATTTTTAACTATATCTGTAGTTTTAGTATCATCTGTAGAAGATGTTTTGGGAGATTTTTTTAAGTATTTTATAGTCATTTATTTATTTGATCAATATTAAGGATTAATTTTAAATATACAAATGATCTTTTTAATCAAGATCATTTTAATTAGTTCTTGCCAAGATTTTTCTATTTCCAATAGTTTTATATAATTGAAAATTTTTACTTAGATATTCGGTAATTAGGGGATATTTTTGATTAAGTGTTATAGACCATTTGTGAAGTTCAATTGACTTATCAATTTTTCCTCCCACTAAAATATAATTTGTTTTAGTTAATTCATTAATCATTTTTTTTTGGTTTGATAAAGATCCGATAGTGTAAGTATAGTAATATTTTGTACAGCTTGGTTTTTTTATCAAATAAAGTAATGCAACATCGTTGGAAAAAAGAGATACACATGTTTCAGAACTTAATTTTTTAATAGAAAAATCTATAAATTCTTTATCAATATCATCAACAAAACTCTCATCATTAAGGGCCACATAGTCATTAAATCTTTTTTTAAATGAATACAAATTAGAAAAATTTATATTTAATGTAAAAAAAATTATGATTAAAAGGAAAATTGAATACTTTTGCCAAGTATAAATTGAATTAAAATATTTGAATTGGTCAATCTTAAATTGATTAATGATTAAATGAAAAACAAGTATTATATAAAAAAATAATGGATAACCAAAGACTTGTTTTATATGACTATAATCTGTTCTACCAAGTGCGTAAATATAACTTAAAAAAGAAACTATACTTATTGTTAATAAAAAAATTTTGGAATTATAATTTATCTTATTTGAAAATAATAAAACATTAATTGATAAAATTATTGAAAATAATATTGCAATTATTGTTTTGGTTGTTCTAGTATTATTTAGCTGTGTTGTGTCTATATTAAGGAAATCTAACTTAAAAGAACCACCTCCAAATGGTATAGGATGAATAATCCCATTTAAAAGTGTTACTTCTTTAAAAGTTGAAATTGTATTACTAATAAAAAAACCAAATTCATCACCTAATACTAAAAATATGAACATAAAAGAAAAACAAAATGATAAAAGTATAATCGTACTTTCTTTAAATTTAATATTTATAAGTAAATATATAATTATGAATAATGATAAAAAATTCTGAACTAAAGCTCTGTCAACACTCCATAAGTAAGAAAATGAGCATAATGTTCCTATTAAGATCAAATAAATGTTATTTTTATTCCATTTATTAATTAAACAAAAAAAGAAAATTAAGGTTAAAAGTATTGGTAAATCTCTGTATTCTATTAAATTTCTTGATTGAGAATAATTAATTAGTTCAGTAGAAAAAATGCATAATATAAAAAAAAATAAATTTTTAGTGAAATATCGTAAATTAGAGTGCTTAGCTATTTGATACGATACTACTATCAAACATACTTTTGTTAAAAACACGAGAAAAAAATCTAAAAATCTTAGTAACCCAATACTTTCATAGTCAAAAATTTTCCAAATTAATTTTGGCCCAAATATTTCAAAAAATAAACCAACAGTTATATATGAGCCCGACCAAAGATCATTATTAATTTTATTATTATAGGCTGCACTCAATCTTTGGCCTTCGTGAAAATAATCTAATTTATGATCAGGAAAATCTACTGACAAAAACTCAAAAAACAAAGAACCAATGATTAAAAAAAGAAATATATTTTCAATTTTAATTAAGTGAGTCTCATCATTCTTAAATCTAATGTTTTCAAGAAAAAAATTAATTTTTTTTTTTTCTACAAAATAAAGCCATATTATAAAAAAAATAGTGGGTATTGTAATAAAAAGAACATAACCCAAGATATCATTTAAATGACTTACATTTTTAACTGAATAAAAACCTATAATTTGATCTTCATTATTGAATGGTAGATCTAATTTCCCCCATATAAATGCTGAAAAAATAATTGTAAGAAATAAAAAAAAAATTAATAATAAATTTTTAAACATCTCATTTAATCTAAAGCTACAACTGCAGCGGCTATTGAAGCAAGTCTTGCCTTAGCTTCATCAGAACGACTGGTAATTACTATTGGAACATTTCCTCCAACAACTACCCCGGCCGCGCAGGCTCCACAAAAATAGATCAACATTTTAACTAATGCATTGCCAGTTTCAATACCAGGTACTAATAAAATATCAGCATTACCAGCAACATCATTTTTTATTCCTTTAATTACTGCAGATTTTTTTGAAACACTGTTATCAAATGCTAGAGGACCAAAAATATCAGCATTTAAATTTTCCTTTTGAGCTAATTTTGTAAGCTCTTCAGCATCTTTAGAACTTGGAACACTGTCCAGAACTTCTTCAGTAGCAGATAATAATGAAATTTTAGGTCTTTTAATACCTATGCGATTAGAAAAATTAATTACATTTTTTAAAATATGCATTTTGGTTTTAACATTAGGCAATACATTTAGTGCTCCATCGGTAATAATAAGCGGTTTATCCTCTTTATCTAAAGTCATGTGCCAAATATGACTCAATCTTGTTTTACCTAATAAATTATATTCTCTTTTTAAAATTTCTTTCATTAATACGTCGGTATGAATATGTCCTTTAACAATTATTCTTATCTTTTTTTCGCTTGCAAGTTTTGCTGCTATCTTTGCAGTATCATTTTCAACAGGTTCATGAATAATTTCATATTGAGATATATCCCATTTTAAATCTACAGCACACTTTAATATTGCTTTTTCATCTCCAATAAAAATTGGCTCAATTAAATCTTCATTAACCGCATCTTGAACCGATAACATTGGCAATGGCTTACCAGCATTAACTATTGCAGCTTTTGTTCCTTTATTTTTAATAGCAAGGTTTAGTAAATTATTTGGACAAACTATTTCTTTATTAGAGATCATAAATTTTATTTATAAATAATTTTCTTAATGTTTATAGTCGATTTTTAGTTAAAACTATCATTTTTTCGTAATACCAGTTGGTTTTTCAATTTTTTTAATTAAAATAAGGGTACTTATTTAAATTTAGCTTGATAAAAATTTTATATGAAATTTGTTATTCTAGACGTCTATCCACAGGAAAATCATAGATTAATCAAAGATACTGCAGGTGGGTACGGTACAGGTAATAATTTTGGAAAAAATTTGTTTTCAAAATTACTTAATGTTTATGTTGATAATAAAATTGGAATGCCAGCAATGGAGATTATGTACATTAGTTCAATTTTAAAAAAAGATCACAAAGTACATTATTCAAGGAAATTTGATGATCCTGAAATTATAGATGCTGACTTTATTATATTACCTTCATCTATAATAGCTCATGAAACTGAAATAAATACTTTAGAAAAATTAAAAGATAAAAGAATTTTTGTTACAGGAATTTTTTCAAATATATTAAAAGATAAATATGAAAAAAAAAATACTGTAGTTATTAAAAATGAGTCTGACACTTTTTTTTATAATTTACAAAAATCGGGGAAGTTGAATACTGAATTTTTATTAAGTATTTTTGATGACCCTAAGTTGATTAATCAATTTTATTCTCCAGTAAATTTAGATGATTTCCCTTTTCCTGATTGGAAAAATTATTCTAAAAATTATCCATTGAGAAATGATTTTTTTGGCCTAAAAGAAAAAATTGCGATTCCAATTTTGGCAACTAGAGGATGTCCCTACTCTTGTTTTAATTATTGCACATATCCACTACAGCAAGGTCGTAAAGTAAGAGCTAGATCGGTGCAAAACATAGTTGAAGAAATTAAGTATTGGCAAAATAAAATTGGATGTAACAAGTTTGTTTTTAGAGATCCAGTTTTTTCTATAAATAGAAAACATACAATTAATCTTTGTAATGAAATTATTAATCAAAAATTAAACATTAAATTTATGGTTGAGACTCATTTAAATAATATGGATGATGAAATGATAAAATTACTAAAAAATGCTGGTTTAGAACTTATTTACGTTGGAGTAGAATCATCTAACCATGTCGTACTTGAGGATATGAAAAGATTCACAATTGAACATGATAAACAATATGAAATTATTAAAAAATGTGAAGATGCAGGAATAATAGTTAAAACGATGTTCATAATTGGCAATCCAGAAGATACAGAAGAAACTATTAATGCTTCTATTCAGTACTCAAAGTATTTACCAAGTTTATATGCTCAATTTAGTGTCTTTACTCCATATCCTGGCACACCAGTTTATGGAGATTTTAAAGAATTAATTAATGTTAAAGAACTTGAAAAATTTAATCAATATAATTTAGTTTTTAAGCATAAAAATTTATCAGCCGAGAAAATTGAAAAATTGAAATCATCTGCCTATATAAAATTTTACCTTAACTTTAAAAAAATTTTTCAGGTTTTAAGATATTTTTTAAGATCTAAGTATGTTTAAAAAAATTTCAGGCTGGGGAAATAATATAAAGTTTTATTCAAATATTTTTTATCCAAAAAATATTTGTGAAATAAAAAAAATGATGCAAGCTACCTGTATAGCGAGAGGTATGGGGAGATCTTATGGTGATAGTGCGATACAACCTAATTGTACAATATCAACATTGCAAATGAATAAAGTAATTTCGTTTGATAAACAAAATGGAATTATTGAAGTTGAGTCAGGAATTTCTATAAGATATTTATTAAAACAAATAGTGAAAGCAGGTTGGTTTTTACCAGTTACGCCTGGTTCCAAGGATATTTCAATTGGGGGTATGATAGCTTCAGATGTGCATGGTAAAAATCATCATAAAGTAGGTAATTTT
>CACGDW010000012.1 GCA_902571925.1 uncultured Pelagibacteraceae bacterium
TATTTCAATTAAAAATTGATATAAGATTTAAATGACTAAATTTAGAAACTATTTTATCTTATCTTTTGTTTTGTTAATTTCTTTTGAATTAATTACTTATTTTATTTATAAAATTAAAATTCTCGAAATATCGCACAAACCAAAAATTTATCTTAATAATGATGAAATTTCTAACGATGAGTGGTGGATTGAAGAAAATTTATGGGGAGCATGGCATATTGATAATAGTAAAACCAGACAAATAAGAAGTTGCTATGATGCTACATATATCTCTAACGAAATAGGGGCTAGAGACGGATCTTTTTCGACAAATTCATCAAATGATGTAATTTTAATAGGAGATTCATTTGCAGAAGGTTATGGTGTTAATTTAATTCATACATCCCAAAAATATATTGAAAAATTAACAGGCTTAAATGTTCTTAATTTTGGAGTTTCTAACAATACAGGCATTGTTCAGTATTATGAAATTTACAAAAATTTTGCCAAAAATTATAAACATAACAAGCTCATAATCTTTTTTTTACCAAGTAATGACTTTGGAGAAAATGATTATAATAATTGGCGTGGATCAAAAAGATATCGTCCATATTATAAGGTAACAGAAAATAATAATTATGAAACCTTTATACCTAAAAATGCTGTTAAAAATCATAAATCAAAAACAAAAAAAATTAAAAAATTTTTTAAAGATTATTTTTGGACCTCTGGTTTATTTATTAATCTAAATTACAACTATAAAATTTATAGATCTAAAAAAAAGTACGGTAAAGATACATTTTCAGGTTATTTTGATTCAAAATTAGATCAACAAAAAGCTGCAATTTATTTTATTAAAAAGATAATAAAAGAGGCCAATATCGATACATATTTAGTTAGTATTCCAAGACCACAAGATTTTGATGCATTTAATCAAGGCGAGAATTTAGATGATGTCTATTGGATAAAATCTTTAAATAATATCAGTAAAAATAACAAAAATTTTACTTTTATTGATTTAATAAAATATCCAATATCGAATTTAGATGATCTTTATTTAAAATGTGATGGTCATTGGACACCTAAAGGAAATGAATGGGCTGCAGAAATAATTTCTAAGTATTTGAAATAGTAATTCCAGTAATACAATTTACTTCAATTTTCTTGTGTTCTAATTTTCTTTTCATATCTTTATCTTATTGAGAGCATTATTTTTAAATAGATTCGCCTCTCTTATGTATCTTCTAACCATCTGTGTTGTTTTGTGACCTGTCATTGCCATAATGCTACGTTCATCAGCTCCAGACTCCGCAGCAACAGTTGCAAAACCTGATCTCAAACTATGACCAGCAAAATTTTTATTTTCTATACCTGCTAAATTCAAATATTCTTTCATTAATAAAACTACTGATTGGTCGGTTAGTCTTTTGTCAGTTAATGATGAACCTTTAGAAAATCTTCTAAAAATTGGTCCAGATTTAATTTTAGAAATTTCTAACCATTTTTTAAGATTGGCAATTGGGCAATAAGTTTCATTATTGAAGTAGGGTAGTCCTTTAATCATACCTTCACCGAATTGATCGGTTTTTGATCTTTTAATAGTAATTTTGAGCCCTTCAGGTACAAATTCTAAGTCTTCATGGTCAATTGAAATTAGCTCAGTTCTTCTAAAACCACCTCCAAATCCAACTAAGATTATTGACTTGTCTCTTAACTTCTTAATATCTTCAGTTTTTTGTTGATCTATTGCATTAATTATTAATTTTAAATGATTGATTAATATAGGTTTTTTACCTTTTTGAATGCTTCCTTTAACTCTTCTTATTCCCATTAAGTTTTCAACAATGATTGGATGTTTTGTATCGAGATAATGCCCTTTTAGTTTATGAACCATGCTAATTGACACTAACCTTCTTCTTAAAGTGCTTATTTTTGAATTTTTAGAAAGATGAGTAAGGTATAAAGAAACTATTTTTGGCTCTGATGGTAAAGACTTTAAGCCATGCTTAGCACAAAAAGCTCCAAAATCTTTAAAGTCAGATTTATAAGCTCTTAATGTATTATTTGCTTTAGAGCTTTTGAGGTTATTTAAAGTTGCCTCATGGAGCGATTTTAGGTCTGTTGTCAGTTCATTCATATAATTACTATTGATAACAATTAATTATCGTTAGTAATATATCAAGTGATTTTTAATGTCAATAGTTTAAATTATAAAAATTATGGGTTCGATTGATGGAGAAATTCCTGCAGTATGGTTTTTAATTAGTTCGATTGGTTTTGTTATTTTAACTTTTATCCAATATCGAAACACTGGTAAGAGCTTTAATACAATATTTCTGTTCGTAATGGCTATTATTTTCTTTGTAAGTTACATAATTTTATTAATTCCACGTTAAAAATCAGTGCAGGGAACAAAATTTCAATTAAAAGTCTGGAAATACCTTAAGACAATACCAAAAGGTAAGGTAAAAACCTATAAGCAGGTAGCTATTGGCATAAAAAGCCCTAAATCGGCTCGTGCTGTAGCTAATGCTTGTGCTAAAAACCCATATGCCCCAAAAATACCTTGTCATAGAGTGATTAGATCTGATGGAGCTCTTGGAGGCTATTCTGGTAGAGGTGGAATTAGGCAAAAGCTCAAATTACTTAGGTTTGAAAAGGTAGCGATTTAGACCTATTTTGAGGCTTTTTTAAGTTAAAAAAGTAAATAAAATCAAGTTTTTTTAACCTTTTTATGTGATTTCTCCCTAAATAATATAATTCGCCCTTCAGTTGTGCCATATATGAGCCTATACCTAAAATAGACCCCTCTACGGGCGTTTAAAGGGTATATTCAATTAATGCATCGCTCTACTTTTCAATTATATCAATGCTTTTAGACTGCCCTATTTTTAGGGAATCTTCATTACCACAATCGAAAAAAAACCCCTATTTTTAAGCATTATTTGATGTTTTTTATAATTTACAAAAAATCTAAAATCTTTCACAGAATATTAAGGTAATTTAATATTAAAAAATTCAAAAAATTTTAATATTTAAATTATCTATATAATAAATAAAATACAATAAATACAACAACTTAAAGACTATACTTAATGTAATACTTTATATATTAGTAAATAAATAATCCCTATTATTTAATTTTTTTGACTAAGTTCTCTCTTCTTGAGATGTAGATACCACTCAATACAATAATAAATAAACCTAAGAAAGTCCAATTATCAGGGAAATCACTAAAGAAATAATAACCTATAATGATGTTTGTAATGATCTCAAAATAGCAAAATGGAGCTAGTTTAGAAGCATCAGCATATTTAAGCGACAAAATTATAAAAAGATGACCTATACAAGCAAATATACCTATGGCAGCCATCATTGACCATTGATTTAACGTAGGTTTAACCCATACGAATGGCACAACAGTAGAAGCAATTATAGCCCCTACTACACCAGTTAATAATAAAGTTAATAAAGGATTATCTGAAGTACTTAATTTCCTTGTTATGATTAAATAAAATCCATACATGATACCTGTTCCAAGTGCAGCTATACTTGCTAAATTAATTTCAACAAAACCAGGTCTTATAACCACTAAAGAACCTATAAAACCTATAATTACTGCGGACCATCTTCTAAATCCTACTCTCTCACCTAAGAATATTGGTGAAAAAGCTGTAACAATTAATGGAGCAATAAATGCTAATGTGAGTGCCTTTGCTAAAGAGATAACTGAAATAGAATAAAAAAAACTAATATTTGCACATAATAATATTAAACCTCTAATTAATTGAAGCTTAGGTTTATCAGTCCATACTAATTTTTGTCTAAAAAATAAAAACATTATTGGTAAAGTAAAAGCAACAGTAAAAAAATATCTCGCCCATGTTATCTGTAATACGGGAAGATCTGCACTAAGATATTTAGCAAATCCATCCATTATTGGAAGCATAACCCAAGCTAATAAATTTAAAGTAATAGCCTTCATTTAAAAAAGATATATGTTAATTAAAGTACTTTAAAGCAAAGAATACTACTACTGGTATAGTTACAAATGACATTAAGGTTGATACAACTATAGTGCTAGCAATACTATCAACGACTTTTTTCGGGGAGTACATTGATCCAACAAGATAATTTAATATAGCACTAGGCATGGCACTTTGGATTAATAACACACCAGCAGCAAACCCAGATAAATTAAAATTATATATTAAAGTAAATGCTATTAAGGGACCCAAGATCACTCTACAAAGAGAGAGCATTATTGAGTCTTTCATTGAAAACTTAAATCTTGTTAAAGCTATTCCCAAAGACATTAAAACTAAAAAAATAGTAGCATAAGTTAATAAAAAAGTTGTATTTTCAAGAAACAATGGGGTTTCAATTTCAAAATATAAAAAAAAGACTGATATAATAATTGCATAAACTGGTGGACTTTTAATTAAAATTTCAAGAGAAAATTTTTTTTGGGCAAGAAAAACACCTAAAGTGAAATGAAATAAGATTATTACTGAGGCAATAGCTGACGCAACACCCAAACCTGCTGTACCATATGCAAATAGACATATAGGAACGCCCATGTTTCCAGTATTAGGAAGGATTAACGGAGGAAGTTCCATACTTAAATCCTTTTTGAGAAAAAAAAGCAATAACAACCCAATGATAGCAAAACCACCTATCATAATTAATGCATAGACAAAGTAATGAACAAAAACACTTAGAGTTATTCCTGTAGTTGTTACAGTATAAAAAATCATTGCTGGTGTACCAATATTACCTGCAAAATTTGTAATAAAATTAGTATCAAATTTTGGATTTTTTTTACCTAAATAGTAACCAACTCCTATAACAAAAAAAACAGGAAATATAACTTCAAAAATTTTTATGTAAATTTCCATTAATTATACAATCTAATTAATGTTGGAAATTTAAGTATATATTTATTTTTTTTAAAAATCGCTAGACAGTTTTTAGCATTAATTTCAGTTGTTTTATGCGTGATAATAACAATTGTGGCCTTGCCACCTATCTTATCTGGTGTTTGGATAATCCTTTTAACTGAAATTTTATACTTCGCTAATCTATTGGTTATAGTAGATAAAACCCCAGATTTATCTTTAACTTCAAATCTTAAATATAATGAATTTGTGTAATTGTTACTGTTAAAAGATTTTAAATTTTTCCTTTTTTTTGAAGGAATACCAAAAGGATTATTAATATTACCCTTCAATATATAATGTAAATCTGACAATAAAGATGAGGATGTTGGCCCAGGCCCAGCCCCTTCCCCTTGTAAAATACTCTCACCTATTGGTTTACCCTCAATTATAACAGCATTCATTACGCCTTTAACATTTCCAATATAAGAGTTCTTGCTTACCAAACAAGGATGAACAGTTTCAAAAAGACGATTTTTATGAATTTCTGTTACACCTAGAAGTTTAATTCTTAAATTTAATTGACTGGCTATTTTGATATCTTTTAGATCAATATTTTCAATACCTTCCATTAGACATTTACTTTTTGAAATATGGTTCTTAAACGCCAAAGCTGACAAAATTCTTACTTTTGCAAATGCATCAAAACCATTGAGATCTAATTTAGGATTACCAGGTTCAGCATATCCTAATTGTTGAGCTTTTTTTAAAACTTTTTCAAAAGTTTCGTTTGTTTTTTCCATTTCTGATAGAATATAATTCGTTGTTCCGTTCAAAATCCCATAAACTTTTTTTATTACATTTGTTGATAATCCATCTTTAATTGCCCTTATCACAGGTATCCCACCAGCAACGGAGGCTTCAAATTCTAAATTAATATTATTTTTTTCTGCTAAAGCTGATAAATAGTTGCCATGTTTAGCTATAAGCGCCTTATTAGGTGTAATTACATTAATCTTATTTTTAAGCGCAGTTTCAACTATTTTTTTTGATATACCATCGGATAAGCCAACACATTCAAATACTATATCTATCTTTTTTTTTTTAAATATATTTAGGGGGTCAGAATAAAAAATTTTTTTATCTATCTTAAATTTTCTTTTTTTATTTTTGTTCTTAGCTGAAATAGCAACAATATTAATATTTTTGCCACTTTTTTTTTCAATTTCTCCTTTTTTTACTCTTAATTCATTATAAAGATAAATCCCAATTTGTCCCAAGCCAACTATAGCAATATTAACATTTTGACTCATATTAATCATCTATATTTGGATAAGGATTATTTTGAGCATAATCGATAACTTTTTTTTCAAACTCGTCGAAAGACATATTATTTGAAATGTTTAGATTTGTCTCAAGTTGATTTGAACAACCAAAAAATAAAAATAAGCTCAAAAATAATAAATTTTTCATCTTAGACCTTCAAATTTATTAAAACCAAATTTAATATTCATATTTTGTACTGCTTGGCCAGCCCCACCCTTTATTAAGTTATCAATTGAAGATAAAACGATAATCTTTTTTTTATTATTTGTTTTACAAATTGAGATAAAACAGTTGTTGGTATTAATTACTTTGTTTGTACTTATCATAGTATTATCGTCTAAAATTTTGATAAAATGATTTTTTTTGTGATATTTTTTCAAAATATTAGATATTTTTCTTATATTAAAATTTGGTTTTAAATCTAGGTAAATAGTACTTAATATTCCTCTAAACATTGGGGTTAAATGAGGAGTAAATGTAAAATTAATCTTTGAATTAGTATTTTTTTTAAGCTCTTGAAAAATTTCTGAATTATGTCTATGAAAACTAATACCATAGGTGCTCAACGATTCATAAAGATTTTGATTTTTATATTTTTTATGTACTCCTCTGCCTGCACCTGAATAACCAGACTTTGAGTCAATAATTATATTTTTAGTATTAATTGCTTTATTTCTAACTAAAGGTATTAAAGGCAATAAGATAGATGTTGGATAACAGCCAGGACAACTGATTATCTTAAACTTTTTTACTTTTTCTTTTGTGAATTCAGGTAAAGCATAAATACTTTTTTTAATATTATTAGTTGCTTTATGTTTTAACTTGTACCATTTTTGATATTCACTACTTTTATTAAGTCTAAAATCTGCTGCTAAATCAATTAAAGTGTTTTTATCCAATAGATATTTAGAAATTTTTTGAGCCTCGCCATTTGGTAAAGCTGTAAAAATAATATCAACATCTTTTAAGTATTTTTTATCAAATTTAGTTATTTTTGGTAATTTTCTTGATCCTAAAGACTTATCGTAGAATAAGATATTTTTACCAACAGATGTATTTCCGCATAAATATCTTATTTCTACATTTTTGTGTTTAACTAACAATTTAATTAATTGAACACCAATGTAGCCAGTTGATCCAGCAATTAAAGCATTAAGCTTGTGCATTTTATATTATATCAGTTAATAATTAAAAAAAAATTATCTTTTAGAGAATTGGAAGCTTCTTCTAGCCTTTTTTCTTCCAGGTTTTTTTCTTTCAACAGCTCTAGAGTCTCTAGTAGTAAGTTTTTCGGTTTTTAGCTTCGATTTAAAATTTTCATCTATCATTACTAAAGCTTTTGAAATACCATGAACCATGGCTCCAGCTTGGCCAGTTGGACCTCCCCCTTTAACACTACATCTTACGTCATAGTCGGTTGGTTGATCAATTATTTCAAAAGGTCTAGTTACTTGCATCTTGTGGTTCTCACTAGAGAAATATTCACTAAATAATTTACCATTAACATATATTTTTCCTGAACCTTTTTTTAACCAAACCTTAGCTATAGAAGTTTTTCTTCTACCAGTTGCATATTTACTATCTTTGAAATCTAATTTAACTTTAGATATTTTTGAATTTTGCTGAGTATTTTCCATTTTATTTTCTTAAAATATTTTTGTTATTCATTTTACTTAGTTCAAGACTTTTTAAATTTTGAGCACCATGAGGATGGGACTCGCCAACATAAATTTTTAACTTGGTAAGTTGTTTTCTTCCTAAAACTCCACCAGGTAACATTCTCTTTACTGCCATCTTTAAAACTTCTCCTGGTTTTTTTTCAGCAAGTTTTTCGGGAGTAGTTTCTTTAATCCCACCTGGATAACCTGTGTGTTTAAAATATTTTTTCTCTTGAAATTTTTTACCTGTAAATTTTATTTGTTCAATATTTTTTACAACAACAAAATCACCATCGTCCATATGGGGTGTATAAGTACTTTTGTTTTTTCCTCTAATAATTTTAGAAATTACAGTTGCTAATCTACCAACAACTGCATTTTTAGCATCAATTTCATACCACGATGAGGAAAGCTGGTCTTTTTTAACGAATTTAGTCATTGTGTCAGGATTAATACTATTATTAACTTTAAAGTCAATTTGATATTTACCTTGAATATTTGTTCATATATGTTAAAACTTAATTGCCGATTTGATCCTATTGCGGGCGTAAAACTGCTAAAATGGAATTTTTCATTATAAAATCGGTAGGCATTTGAACTATATTGTGCGCCTTACATTAAGTTAAAGCACTAAAAAAGGAGTAAAATGACAAAAAAAAGAAATAACCCAGAAACTATAGCCATTCATGGAGGTGACTATAGAAGTGATCCAACAACAAATGCAGTAGCTGTTCCAATCTATAGAACTACATCATATCAATTTAAAAGTGTGGATCATGCCGCAAATCTCTTTGCTTTAAAAGAATTTGGCAATATTTACACAAGGATAATGAACCCCACTAACGATGTATTAGAGAAAAGAATTGCAGCTCTTGAAGGAGGTTTAGCTTGTTTGACGGTAGCATCTGGACAAACTGCTTCACTATTTTCAGTATTGAATGTTGCTCAAGCTGGAGACAATATAGTTAGTTCAACCGATCTTTATGGTGGTACTGTCTCTTTATTTACGCACACTTTAAGTAAGCTTGGTATTGAAATTAGATATGCAGACCCTAAAGACCCTAAAAATTTTGAGAAATTTATTGATGATAAAACTAGAGCTTTTTACGGAGAAACTCTACCAAACCCATATTTAAGAGTATTTCCAATTAAAGAAGTGTCTGATATAGGAATAAAATATAACATCCCCTTAATAATGGATAACACAGCAGCTCCTATACTATGTAAACCCATCGAACATGGTGCAGCTGTCGTAATTCATTCTCTAACAAAATATATTGGTGGACACGGTACTGCTATAGCAGGGAGTATTGTTGACAGTGGAAATTTTGACTGGACTGCAGATCCAAAAAGACAACCATTATTTAACGAACCAGATGCCAGTTATAGTGGGGCTATTTGGGGTAAGGTTGTACCAGAACTTACCGGAGCAAACATACCTTTTGCAGTAAGAGCTAGAGTTTGTTTATTAAGAGACTTAGGGTCAGCTTGTTCACCAGATAATGCATTTTCTATAATTCAAGGACTTGAAACTGTAGCTTTAAGAATGAAACAGCATTGTGAAAATGCACAAAAAGTTGTTGATTATTTAAAAAAACATAAAGAAGTAACTAAAGTAATATTTTCTACTGAACACGATAAACTTATTGCTGATAGAGCTAAAAAATATCTTAAAGGTGGAAATGGGCCTATGGTAGGTATTGAATTAAAAGGTGGTTTTGAAGCTGGCAAAAGATTTATAGAATCTCTAAAAATGTTTTATCATGTTGCAAATATTGGGGATGCTAGAAGTTTAGCAATTCATCCTGCTAGCACAACCCATAGTCAGTTAAGTGACAAAGAACTTGCGGCATCTGGTGTGACCCAAAGCTATGTTAGATTATGTATCGGTTTAGAACATATTGATGATATTATAGAAGATCTAGATCAAGCATTAAATAAATCGTCTAAAGGAACTTTGAAGGCTGTTAGTTAAATCTTGTATTTATATAAAAAAAATAAATACATGAACTTACTAAAAAAATTGAACTTAATTGGTGCATAGCTGCAATATAAAGTTGTGCACCATATATCACTGTATAAATACCTAAAACAATTTGCAGGATAATAAAAATACCTAATATGATTATAGATTTATATAAATCATAAATTTTGTTTTTATATATTTTATAAAAAATAAATAAATAAAAAAACATGATTAAATATGCCAAATTTCTATGCATAAATTGGACTAAAGAAGGATCACTAAAAGCAGATAATTTTAACAAATCTTTAAAATTATTATCATTTGGGAAATATGTATTGCCCATGAGAGGCCAAGAATTATAGATTTTACCAGCATCCATACCAGAAACGAAAGCACCCACTACTATTTGTAGAAATATAAGTATCAAAAATATTAATGGTAAAAATACACTTAATCTTCTTGTGTTATTATTGATAACTTTTGTTTTTAAATAATTCCAAAAAATTAATGATAAAATCAGAAATGCTATAAATAAGTGAATTGATAGTCTAAAATGACTCACATCAACTCTATCAACTAAACCACTGCTAACCATGTACCAACCTACAAAACCCTGCAAACATATGAGAAAAAAAATCAAATATAAATTTAACAATTTATAAAATTCAATTTTAAAGGAAAAATAAACTAAAGGAATTAAAAAACTTATTCCAATTACTCTTCCTAAAAATCTATGACCCCACTCCCACCAAAAAATTATTTTAAATTCCTGTAAAGTCATGTTGTAATTTTGTAGTTCATACTCAGGAATTTTTTTGTAGAGGTTAAAATACATGATCCAATCTTTATTATTTAAAGGAGGTAAGATACCAGAAAACAACTGCCATTCAGTTATGGAAAGTCCCGAGTCAGTTAACCTTGTAAGACCTCCAACAACAATCATGATTGCTATAATCCAAAACATGGTTATCAGCCAAAGAGATAGTTGATTATTTATTTTTGGATTAACTGTATACATGAAGCCATAAATATAATAATTTTTTAATAATCCAAATATATAAATGTCGCCACATAAAAGAAAAAAACTAAGTAAAATTAGATCAGAACTAGATAAATTAGATAATACTCTAATTAAAGTTATTAAAAAAAGAACAATCCTTGTTAATAAAGTATTAGCACTTAAAGATAAAAAAAATCAAATAGTAGATCAAAAAAGAATTAATCTAATTCTTAAAAATATTAAAAAAAAATCTATACAAAATAAAATTGATCCAAAAATAACTAACAGAATTTGGAAGAATATGATCTGGTCTTATATTGATTACGAAAGAAGAAATTTTAAAAAGAAATAGTTATTTACTATGTGGTGGAAGTTTTTTTTCTACAAAAAATTCATGTTTACGGGTTGCAGGATTATATTTTTTAGCTTTTAATTTTATTTTAGCTTTTTCACCACCAGCTGGTTTTTTAAGATAATAGAAGAAAGGACTATCAGGTTTACTTTCTGGTACCATCCTAACTTTAACATGTGTTTTCTTGGCCATATAAAACTTATTTTTTTAAACTTTTAATTAAATTAGAAATCTTAACTATCTTGTTTTTAAATTTCATAACTCTTATAGAATCATTTTTAATTACGTCAAGGTTTAAAGTTTCATTATTTTTCAAAATTTTTTTAACACCATCTATTGTCATTCCCTGTTCTTTTAGAAGAAAATGTATTTTTTTTAATAATAGAATGTTTTTCTGATCATAATATCGTCTATTACCATCGAGAATTTTAGGTTTGATTTGTTTAAATTCCTTTTCCCAAAAACGAATTGTATGAGTGGGTAAAGATCTTCCTTTTTTTGATTTTAAACCTAATAATTTAACGACTTCGCCAATGGTTCTATATATTTTATCAGATTGATTCATCATATGGAGCATTTACTAATTTTTTAAAATCTTTAGACGGTTTAAATAAAACCACTTTTCTTTCAGAAATAGTTTTTGCTTCTTTAGTTTTTGGATTTCTGCCTATTCTTGACTTTTTGAACCTGATTGAAAAGGTGCCAAAATTTGAAATTTTTAATTGTTTTTCTTTTTTTAAATTCAAAACAATAAGAGAAAAAAATTCATCAACTAGATTTTCGGTTATTTCCTTAGAAAATCCAATTTGCATGTAAATACGATTAACTAAATCTTTTTTAGTTAAATTAACTCTCATCGATTAGATATTTTCTTTAATTTTATTTATTAAATCACCCTTAACAATTCTATTACAAACATCTAAAGAGTTTGAAAAGCCAAAAAAATCTGTACCTCCGTGACTTTTAACAACCGGTGCATCTAATCCTATAAATATAGCGCCATTATATAATCTTGGATCTAATCTTTTTTTAAATTTTTTAAGATTTGAAATATTTAGTAAAGAGGAAATTTTTCCTAAAATTGAGCCACCTAAGGCACTTTTAAGTTCATCTGTGATAAAATTTGCTGTTCCTTCTGCGGTTTTTAAAGCCACATTGCCAGTAAATCCATCAGCAACTATAACATTAACATTTCCATTCATGAGTTTATCTCCTTCAATATATCCTGAAAAGTTAAAGTTATTACTTTTTTTTTCATTTAATATTTTAAATGTTTCTTTTATAATTTCATTGCCTTTTAATTCTTCAGATCCTATGTTTAATAACGCAATATTTGGGTTCTCTTTTGGGTATAATGATTTATAAAGAGAAGCACCCATAATAGAAAAATCAACTAAATTTTTAGAACTACATTCTATATTTGCCCCTAGGTCTAACACAACACTCATACCTTTTTTATTTGGCCAAAGCGCAGAAAGAGCTGGTTTGTCAATATTTTGAATCATCTTTAGATTAAGCTTAGATATGACCAATAGTGCCCCTGTGTTGCCCGCTGAGATAACTATATGGGACTCTTTTTTTTTTACACTTTCTATAGCAAGCCACATACTTGTATCTTTACCCCTCTTCGCACCCTCAAGAGGACTATCCGTACTTTTAACTAAATTTGTAGTGTGGATGATTTCACAAAATTTTTTGTCAATTTTATTATCTAAACACATTTCAATCTGATTTTGGTCTCCAAAAATTTTATAAAAATTATCTTTTTTTTGTTTATGATTATGAATAATACCGTCAATAATTTTTTTTGGTGAACCATCACCACCCATTGCATCAACGGCAATATTTATTAAATCACTCATTAATTGTAGTTAAAAAATTATTTATTCTTTTGGGTCTAAAACTTGTCTACCTTTATACATGCCAGTTTTTAAATCTAGATGGTGAGATAATCTATATTCACCAGACTTTTTATCTTCAACTACATTTTTAGCTGAAAATTTCATATTCTGAGAACGTCTCATACCTGTTCTAGAGGGAGTTTGTTTTCGCTTTGGAACTGCCATAATTACGTTCTAGATACACTTTTTATATATGAATTTAAAGTGTTTTTTTTAAGGTAAACAAGATAATTTTCAAAATAATCCAGTAAAATTCCAGCATTTTCAGAATTAGAAATATAGCTTTGCAAAATTTTTTCTTTTTTATCTTTACTTAAATCTTCCCAAAAATGAAATTTATCAATCATATCATGAAACAAATTTAAATAATCTTTCATCTTCTTATTAATTGATTGATCACCATATCCTATTTCTCTGATACTTAATTCAAGCTGTCTAAATATGAAATCATAAATATTTTGCAAAATTTCTTTATTATCTTCATTTTTAAAGGCTTTAAAAAACAATGCAAAATATATTAAAAAAAAAATTAATCTATCAGAAAACTCATCTTGTTTTTTAAAATCTTTATAAAGATTTTTATCTCTAGCTAATTCAATTAATTTATTATAAAGATATATGTATTTATTCTTCATGAAAAAGATATTTTATTTTATAATTATAATTATTCTAAACACAAGTTGTTCTTTTGATAAAGTTGTAAAACATCATGGCATACATTATTTAGAAAAAAAACAAGAAGATTTAAAAGTCTTTATAAATAATAAAAATGACGTAAAAACGATATTGGGCCCCCCTTCTACCTCCAGCTCTTTTGACAAAGAAGTGTGGATCTATATTGAGAGAAAAACTACTGTTAGTGAGTTAAAATCCCTAGGTAGAAAAAAGATATTAGTTAATAACGCATTGGTTTTAGAGTTTGATAATAGAGGCTTATTAGTTCAAAAAAAATTTTACGATAAAGAAAACATGAATAATATTAAGATAGCTCAAGATGAAACAAAAGTTTTAAATAAAAAAGCATCCTTTATTGAAAGTGTGCTTACAAGTTTACGTCACAAGATTAATGATCCGTTAGGTCAAAGAAAAGCAAAATAACTGAATTTTGATTTATCTTTTAATGTCCACCAGCAATTACTGCTAATAAAAGTAATGCAACTATATTTGTAATCTTAATCATTGGATTAACGGCAGGACCTGCTGTATCTTTATACGGATCACCAACGGTATCACCAGTTACGGCTGCTTTGTGTGCTTCAGAACCTTTTCCACCATGATTTCCGTCTTCTATATATTTTTTAGCATTATCCCAAGCACCACCGCCTGCAGTCATTGATACTGCAACAAATAATCCAGTTATTATAACACCTAACAACATTGCACCAACTGAAGCTAAAGCTGCAACTTGACCTCCTATAGCAAAAATAACAAAATATAAAACTATTGGTGATAAAACTGGTAAAAGTGAAGGAATTATCATTTCTTTGATTGCTGCAACAGTTAAAAGATCTACTAGTTTTGCATAATCCGGTTTTTGTTTTCTTTTCATTATTCCAGGAAATCTTTTAAATTGTCTTCTTACTTCAATAACTACTGCTCCACCAGCTCTTCCTACTGCTTGCATGCCCATCGAACCAAAAAGATAAGGAAGCATTCCTCCAATCAATAAACCAACTACTACGTACGGATTTGATAAGTCAAACGTAACAACAATTCCCTCTAATTTTGATCCTGCGACTGAAGAAAAATATTTAATATCTTCAACGTATGCAGCAAATAAAACTAAGGCACCTAATCCGGCCGATCCTATTGCATAACCTTTAGTTACAGCTTTAGTAGTATTACCTACAGCATCTAAGGCATCTGTTGTTTTTCTAACATTATTTGGAAGTTTTGACATTTCAGCTATACCTCCAGCATTATCAGTAACCGGTCCATAGGCATCTAGCGCCACAACCATACCTGCTAAAGCTAACATAGTCGTTACAGAAATAGCAATCCCATAAAGACCTGCAATATGATTTGTAAATAATATTCCACATACAATTATCAAAGCAGGAATAGCTGTCGCTTCCATCGATACAGCAAGACCCTGGATTACATTAGTGCCATGACCAGTTGTAGAAGAAGCTGCAACACTTTTTACTGGTCTATAATTAGTTCCTGTGTAATATTCGGTAACCCAAATTAGTAAACCCGTAATAACTAATCCAATTATTCCACAATAGTATAAACTCATACCATTAAAAGATTTTCCATTAACTGAATATTCAGTCGTAAATCCAAGAACATAATTTGTTACAGGATATAAGATTACAAGTGAAGATAGTGCAGTAACTACAAAACCTTTGTATAATGCATTCATAACATTTTTGCTTTTTCCGAGTCTAACAAAATATGTACCTAAAATAGATGTAACAATACATGAACCTCCAATTGTTAAAGGATAGATCATCATGTTTAAGTCACCACTAAAAAATATGGAAGATAAAACCATAGTAGCCACAATCGTAACTGCATAGGTTTCAAATAAATCTGCAGCCATACCAGCACAATCTCCTACATTATCACCTACATTATCAGCAATGACAGCAGGATTTCTTGGATCGTCTTCTGGAATTCCAGCTTCAACTTTACCAACTAGGTCAGCCCCTACATCTGCACCTTTTGTAAAAATACCACCACCTAATCTTGCAAAAATTGATATTAGAGATGCACCAAATCCTAATGCCACTAAAGCATTTACAATTTCTCTTTCATCTACATTAAATTTTAATAATAAATAATAATAGACTGCTATAGCTAGCAAAGCCAAACCTGCTACCAACATACCTGTTACAGCACCTGATTTAAAAGCAACTGAAAGACCATTAGCCAATCCCTTTCTTGATGCTTCAGCCGTTCTTACATTTGCCTCTACTGATACTAACATTCCAACATAACCTGCTATACCTGATAAAGTTGCTCCAATTAAATATCCCAAACCAACAAGAGCATTAAAAGCAATACTAACAATAACTAAAACAACAACACCAACAATTCCTATTGTTTTGTACTGTCTTGCTAAATAAGCTTTAGCACCAATCTGAATAGCAGAAGCAATTTCCTGCATTTTTGAATTTCCTGCACTAGAATTTAAAATATTTTTTCCTGTAAAATATCCATAGACAATTGATAAAAGTCCAGCCGCAATAGTGTATAAAAGTATAGTTTCGACAGATGTATTCATATAAAACCTAATTAAATTGTTGGTTGATAATTATTAAAATGCGGACAATACAAAAAAGGCTAAAAAAGGCAATAACTAACTTTAAAATTTGTGACTATAACCTTTATTTTTTAGGCTAATTTTCTTTCCTTTTTGATCAATAATTTCATTATCAAGTAAATGAGAACAAATTTTTCCTATTTTAGAAATTTTAATACCTAAAAAATTTGATGTCTTTTTGATGATTCTAGATTTTGATGAATTAGCTGTAAATAAAATTTGATAATCATCCCCTTGTGAAACAAAATTTTTTTTGTTTAATCTCTTTAAAGAAATCATTTTTTTTAAATTTTTAGATATCGGTATGCTTCCTAATTCTAATTTATAAGAAAATTTTTGTTTATTAATCAATTTTTCTAGGTCAGAGATAAGACCATCAGAAATGTCAATAGATGAATTAGCAAAAGATAATAAATCATCCGTTAATTTTAAATAAAGGTTTGGCATATAATATTTAGATACAAAATATTTTTTTAAGTTTTTGTTAACATTAAATTTTTTTTTTAAGATATTTAGTCCAGCAAAACTATCTCCTAAATTACCTGTAACATAAATATCATCATTTAATTTAGTATTATTTCTTAATATTATTTTATTAGAAAAACCAAGTGTTGTTATCGTAAAACTCAACTTATTAGAAAAAACTGTGTCACCTCCACATAAAGATATATTATATTTTTTTTGTTCCTGTTTTAGTGATTTAGTAATTTTGCTTAGATTGGAGTATGAAAAAGATTTTTTATTGCCAGATCCAGAAATAAAATAAAATTTAGGTTTAACTCCTTTGCAAATTATATCAGAAATTGATGATCTAATTATTTTTTTGATAACTAGTTCTGGTTTCCTAAAATTTAAAAAATGAGTTCCTTCTACGTAAGTATCAACTGAAATGACTAACCTTTTTGATTTGTCAAAGAAAACATCATCATTTAGATTTAGTGAAGCTTTGTTACTTTTAGATAAATTAGAAAAATATTTCCTTATCAATTGAAATTCGTTCATTTAAGATCTTAATTTTTTTGCAATAACATCCAGTAAAGCATTTAAATATTTTGTTTGAGAGTCATCTAAAAAAAAATTTGATGCGTTTAAATATTCTTTTATTATTATACTTATGGATAAATTTGGTTTATACAAAAATTCGAAAGTTGCGGATTTTAAAATAACTTGGAATAATTTATCTAATTTATTGAGATTAAATTCATCACCTAAATTCTTATTTAATTCGTCTAAAATAAGATCATTTCGTTCAATAGTTCCTAAAACAGTATCTTTGATAAATTTTTTAAATCTATGCTTTGGAAAGGTAAGTTGCTGATCATCATTAAAATATTTGCCATATAACTTTTGAATAATTATTACTCTTGGATTATTTTTAGGACTAAAGGATATACTCATTTTTGTGACAAAACTGACATTACAGCTTTTGCAGCTTCACTACCTTTTACTTTTCTAGCTTTAGCTTGAGACATGTTCATGCAAGTAATAATTCCATTTCCAATTGGTTTCTTTGAAACCATTGATAGTTTCATTATTGCATTAATAGAGGCGCTAGAAATAAATTCAAAGTGCGGCGTCTGTCCTTTAATAACACAACCAAGTGCGATAAAAGCATCAAATTTTTTTAAATATTTTGAAATTGTAACTGGTATTTCGAAAACCCCTGGCACATTTATAATTTTTATATTACTTTTTTTTGATAAAACTTTTTTTGCATTTTCTAATAATCCTGATGATATAGCTTTATAATAATTAGCGTTTACTATTAAAATTTTTTTTTCCATATTAGAAATTTAAAGATAACCCATCATAAGCTGGTTTTATATTTTTAGGCAAAATATTTAGTAATTTAACATAGTCAAGATCCGAATGTAAATTTGTTAATATCATCTTTTTTGGTTTTAAAAGAATATTTAATCTTAATACATCTTCAAGATTAAAGTGAGAAGGATGTTTTTTATATCTCAAGCAATCAATTATTAAATAATCTAATTTTGTAAACTTTTGATAATCTTTCTTATAAATTTCATTTGCATCAGGTAAATATGCTAATTTTCTATTTATTATAAATGATAAACTTTGAATAGAACCATGTTTAACTTTAATAGACTCTATCTTAATAAATTTTCCAAAATTAATTTTTTTTTTCATACTCATAAATTGGATAATCTTTATATTTTTTGAAACAATAAGAAAATGAATTAGATAAATACTTTTTGGTTATCTGATCAACATAAATAGGAACTTTTTTTTTGTTTTTTAAACAAAAAACCCTTAGATCATTGATACCGTGAGTTTGATCGGCATGGTTATGTGTATAAAGTACATTATGTATATTTTTGATATTATTTTTTATAAGCTGATATCTTAAATCAGGAGATGTATCTATTAACACATTTATATTTTTACTTTTGATCAAAGCTGAAGATCTAGATCTATAATTTTTAGGATTTTTAAAATCACATTTTCCAAAAAAACCATCTGCTCTCGGCACACCCATTGAACTTCCACAACCTAATATAATGAACTTCATAAGAAATTATTTAAAAAATAAATTATTAAAATTATTTGTAGTTATCTTAATAATTTCAGATTTTTCCATATTCTTAATTTCTGCTAGTTTTGCAGCCGTAAAATCAATAAATGAGGGTTCATTTTTTTTTCCTCTATTAGGGACAGGTGCCAAAAAAGGACTATCTGTTTCAATCAATATTCTATTTAAAGGTAAAGAATTAAATGTATTTTGTAAATCAACAGAATTTTTAAAAGTTATTATGCCACTTGCAGAAAAATAAGTATTAAAGTTTAAAAGTTTTTCAGCAAATTTTTTTGACCCAGTGAAACAATGCATCAATATTTTAAGTTTCTCATCTTTATATTCATTTAAAATTTCAAATGTCTTTTCTTCAGCATTTCTTGAATGGATTATCAAAGGGATATTTGACTCTAATGCTGCCGCAATGTGTATTTTGAAGCTTTTAATTTGTTTTTTTCTATCTGTATTATCATAAAAAAAATCAAGTCCTGTTTCACCAATACCTATAATCTTTTTATTTTCGTTTAAATTATTGATAATAAATTCAGAGTTGATTTCATTATTATTAGCTTCATGAGGGTGTATACCTATAGTACCGAAGATCATTTCATCTTTGTGAACAATTTCTTTTACTCTAGAAAAACTTTCGATTGAAGTAGATATAGTTAAAATCTTTTTAATTCCTATATCTTTTGATCTTTTAATAACATTATCTAAGTCTGATAATAATGGCTCATGATCTAAGTGACAATGTGAATCAATCATTTTTCTCTATTTTATTAAAAAGAATATTTATTTTATTAATTTTCTTTCCTTTTATCAAATAATCATTTTCTTCAATAGAAGAAAGTTTAATGTCTTTTTCCTCAAGACTAAAAATCTTTAAAGCTTTAAGAGAAGATTCTGGTATAATTGGAAATAACAAAAAACTTACTTTTCTTACAATTTCAAGTGTTGTATAAACAATAGTATCTAATCTTACTGGATCATTCTTCATTTTCCAGGGTTCTTGATCATTAAAATACTTGTTGGCTTCAAACAAAGAGTTGATTATATAATCTATATAATAATTTATATTTTGATTATCTATTTCTGATCTTATCTTATTTAAATTATTCTTATATCTATCTAATATTAATAAATCATCTTTTGTAAATTCAATATTTTCAGGTATTTTGCCTCCACAGTTTTTAGCAGCAAATGCTGTAACTCTTTGACATAAATTACCAAAATTATTTGCTAAATCACTATTTATGCAATTTTCTAATCTGTCTTGTGAAATATTTCCATCACTTCCAAAAGATACCTCTTTAATTAAGTAGTATCTTAGTGGATCAAGACCATATTTATTTATTATTTCAATTGGATCTAATATGTTTCCTTTAGACTTAGACATTTTTTCCTCATTTGAAAGTATCCAACCATGACCATAAATTTTTTTTGGAGGTTGGATCTTTGCTGCAAGTAAAAAAGCTGGCCAATAGACAGCATGAAAACGTAAGATATCTTTTCCTATTAAGTGAATAGAGGCTGGCCAAAATTTTTTAAATAAATCACTGCTATCATTAGGATAATTTAAAGAGCTTAAGTAATTTGTTAATGCATCTAGCCAAACATAAATAACATGATTATTGTCGTTTGGAACTTTAATTCCCCATGAAAAACTTTTTCTACTCACAGATAAATCTTTTAAACCGCTTTCAACAAAACTTATAACCTCATTTTTTCTGGTTAATGGTGATATAAAATCTGGATTACTTTTATAAAAATCTAATAAAGGTTTTTCCCACTTGGATAATCGAAAAAAATAAGACTCCTCATCAACCCATTCCACAGATGAGCCAGATAAGATTGCTATCTTTTTGCTATCAACTTCTTCAATCTCATCATCATTATAAAAAGCCTCATCAGAAACAGAGTACCATCCAGAGTATTTAGATAAGTAAATATCGTCATTTTTTTTTAGTTCGTTCCATAAGTGTTGAACTGATTTTTTATGACGCTCTTCAGTGGTTCTAATAAAATCGGTATTTGTCAAATTTAGAGTTTTTGATAAATCTCTGAATGTTTTACTAATTTCATTACAAAATTCTAATGTATCTACTCCTTTAGCCTCAGCTGCTCTTTGAATTTTTAATCCATGCTCATCTGTACCAGTTAGAAAATGAACT
>CACGDW010000013.1 GCA_902571925.1 uncultured Pelagibacteraceae bacterium
CTTGTAAAAAAAGGGTTCAATCCAGTTCCTCATTTTCCTGCGAGATCTATAAATAATGAAAAAGAACTAAAGGATTATGTTTCTAGATGTAAGGATGGAGGAGTAAAACAAGCTTTAATAATAGGTGGCGGTAGAGAACCTTCAGGTAAATTTGATAGTTCTTTTCAACTTTTAGAGACAGGTTATTTTGAAAAAATGAAGATAGGAATCGCTGGACACCCAGAGGGGAGTCCTGATATATCCGATTCAGATTTAGAAAAAGCTATGATAGATAAAAAGCCTTATGCTGATTATATTGTAACCCAATGGTTACTCGATCCTCAGCCTATTATAGATTTTATATCTAAACAAAGCGTACCAGTTCATGTTGGAATTACTGGGCCTCTAAAGATATCTAGCCTTATTAAATTTGCTAATATTGTTGGAGCAAAAAATTCCTTAAATTTTCTTAAATCTAATTTTACTAAGGCGTTAGATTTATTAAAACCTAAAGACCCTAATGATTTAATTGGGAAAGTTAAATCACATACTGATTTCTTCCACATTTATACATTCGGCGGCTTGAAGGAAACTAACAAGTGGTTGAAGGAGAATAGTTATGTCTAAGGAATTTGATTACACTAAATTAAAACATGTTACTTCTGTTGATCAGTCAGATAGAGAAGTGCCATATAATTTAAGACAAAGTGGACCAACAAAAGTTGAAATGCTTATTTCAACAAGGGTAAGGAAATCACCATACTGGCATTTATCAATGCAAGCGGGTTGTTGGAGAGCAACTGTTTATAATCGTATTTATCACCCAAGAGGGTATGTAAAACCTGAAGATGGTGGCGCAATGGTTGAGTATGATGCAATAGTTAATCATGTTACAATGTGGAATGTTGCTGTAGAAAGACAAATAAGAGTTAAAGGCCCTGATGCAGAAAAATTTACTGATTATGTTATTACTAGGGATGCAACTAAAATTTCACCAATGAGAGCGCGATATGTAATTTTATGTAATTCTTACGGAGGAGTTTTAAATGATCCGATACTGTTAAGAATTTCTAAGGATGAATTTTGGTTCTCACTATCTGATTCTGATATTGGTATGTATCTTCAAGGAGTAAATGCTGATCAAAGATTCAATTGTACTGTTGAGGAGATAGATGCATGTCCAGTTCAAATTCAAGGGCCTAAATCAAAAGCTTTAATGAAAGATCTTTGTGGAGATCAAGTAGATTTTGACAATATGCCATTTTATGGTTTAGCTGAGGTAAAGGTTGGCGGGCGAAGTTGTGTAATCTCTCAATCTGGTTTTTCAGGAGAGGCTGGATACGAAATATATTTAAGAAACGCAACTATGTACGCTGAAGATATGTGGAATGCTGTGTTAGAATCAGGAAAAAAACATAATTTGATGGTTATCGCTCCTGCTCACCATAGAAGAATTCAAGCAGGAATTCTTTCATGGGGACAAGATATGGACCAACAACATAATCCTTTTCAATGTAACTTGGGTTATCAAGTCTCTCTTTCTGGTAAAGGAGAATGGAATAAAAAAGCTGATTATGTTGGTAAAGCTGCCCTAGAAAAAATGAAAGAAGAAATTAAATCAGGTAAGAAACCATATAAACTACAATTAGTTGGTCTTGAATTTGGAGGGAAACCAATTGAAGATTATGCTCCAGATTTTTGGTTAATATCAAATGTTGATGGTAAAGATCCAATTGGTTTTATTACCTCTCCTTGGTATCACCCTGAAAAGAAAACCAATATTGCAATGGGTTATATTCCTTTTGATGGAACACTAAATGCTAACGGATTTCCTAAAGGTAAGGTTGGAAGTAAATATAAAGTTCATTTACCAGAAAAATACTCTGATAAACCAGGCGTGCCGGTAGATGCTGTTGTGGTAGATATTCCATTTAAAGAATCTTTTAATGCCAATACTAGAGAAGTAGTAAAAGGTTAATAATATTATTAAGTGGGAGATTTATTTTCCTACTTAATTTTTAAATGACTAAGGGTTTTTTAATTGTGATTTGCGTTATTATAGCTATTGCTTTAATAATAATACCGCTAATAGTTTCTTTTAAAGAACAAAAAAATAAAAAAAAATAAATGTTTGCTGAATTTTTTAATATAGTTTTAAAATCTATTAAATTAGATAAAGGACTTTACAGCGATAACAAAAATTTTGGTGAAGCATCAATTTACTTCGGAATTGTAATAATTTTGTTGACCTCTATTATCAGTATAATTCCTGGGTCAGTTTTTACTCAGCACATGACTGATATTTTGGGGATTAAAGGTGCCAAAGGTCCATCTTTTAGATCAATATTAATAACCTCTTTTTTAATTTGGGTCATTAAATCAGGATATTTATACTTTGTTGGTGTTGTCCTTTTTCCAAGTAAATCAACTAAGTGTACATTTAGAAAACTTTTAGTTACAGTTGCTTATGCAAATTCTCCATTTATTTTTTACATTTTTATAATTGATTTCAAATTAATCTATTTAACTTTCATTCCGTATATTTGGTACTGTGTAACACTAATTATTGGTTTAAAATATACTTTAAATTATGAGAATTATTTTAAACCTTCTATTATATCTTTAGCTCCACAAACTTTATTATTAATCTACTTTCTTAGTCAAGCTATGAAAATAAATAATGGAATTGTGAGTTAAATAGGAAAAATAGTTTTTGAAACTCTACAAGATTTACATATTTTAAAACCAGTAAGTATTAAGTTCTGAGATACACTCTCATCTTCTTGATTACATTCCTCACAAATATTATCTAATTCATTTAAATTTTTTAAATCAATAAATTTATCCTCAGTCATTATCTGTCAATCCAGCCCCAGCCGCACCTTGTTTTAAACTATCTCTTTCCTCTACAAAAGTATCTTCCGAAAGATTATAAAGATTTTTCCAATCCAAATCATTAAAATTATCTTTATTATCTAAAAATATTACCTCTATATGTTTTGCTTTTAATGGAAATTTTTTTTCAAAGAAATTAGAAAAAATATTTAAATTAAAATTAAGTAATAACTTATTTCCATCAACTTTAACTAACAATTTTTTTCCAATTATCTCTGAAGCTCTACATAAAAATGGTAATAACAATAATGGATATGCTGTTCCTTTAAATGAACATTTTTTATATTTTTCAATTATTCTTATTTGATCAAGGAAATTTACTCCTAAATTTATCGGGCAAAAAGAAAATTTAGTTGATACGTTTTTTTTTTTAATAAATTTGATAGTTTCAAAATTATTTTTATCTTTCTTTTTATAATATTGATTCAAGTTTTTAATTCCTGGAAATCCAAACAGCTCTAACAACCTAACAGACTTTCCAACCTCTTCGGCCATACCCCATGAAAATCCGGCAGCACGACTTGCTCTTTTAGAAGTTGTTTCTATTTCACTTAAAGATTTCATTATTTAGTGATGAGACTTGTAAACCCATTGTTCATCGTAATTTTTTAAATCATTTGGAAGAGGTGCGCCTTGAAACATACAAATCCTAAGCCACTTATCAGATCTGGGATCAAATTTTAAAGCCCCAAAGAAAGATAATTTTAATCTCAACATGTCTATGGGAATAGTATTTTCACCAATTGTATTATCTTGAATTTCAGAATATGGAAATTTTTCAATAATAAAAGCTCTTCTAACTACATGTCTTAGATTTGAATTATCAATTAAAAATTGATCTAAGGTTAAACTTTTTTCATAAAGTAATAATTTTTCATAGAGTCTTTTAATATCCCTGGCTATTGCAAGTGGCTGTTCCAACTCAGAGCCATATTCTTCAAAACGGTTTGCAAGTCTAGGCTCCTCTTTATTTTTTGAGATAAACCAAAATTTTTTATAATTTTCCCTCTTTTTAAAATTAATGCTTAAAATACTAGAATATTTATTTTCTAAAATAGCTATCAGTTCTTTTACTGTTCGATCTGCTGGAATATTAAAATATCTATCCTCATCTGAACTCATTTCTTTTATAAGAGGATTTATTATTTCACTATAAGGTTCCATCATAATTGACACTATATACTCTATACATTCAGCACATGTCTCTTTTTCCAACCAAAAGTATATTCTATTAAATGCATAATCCTCTTTGAAACTAAATTCAGTTTTAATAAAATTTAAAAATTTTTTTACATCTTTTAACAAAAGTTTAATTTTGTTTAGTTGATAGTCGCTTTCTGTATTCCAAGTTGTAATATTTTTAATTGAGTCTTTGACACAATTTAAGAATAGATCACTATCTTTAGTTTCAATTTTTTTAATTTCTCTAATTTTTTTTAAGGCTTTTTCTCTACATAAAATCCAATTATTAAGTAAAGTTGGATGATTAACTATAAAAGGTGCCATTCCTAAACCAGTTGAATTACCTATACCAAGATTTTTACAAATTTGAGGATCTAATTTTACTGCTTTTTTTGGATTTTTGTTTTTTGCTACGTGATTTACTTGATCAAAAGTAAACTGCCTTACTAAATAGACTAACATCATTTCTAGTCTAAACGGTCCATTTATTTCTTCCCTGTTTTTAATTCTAAAACGATCGGCTAATCCAAATTTACCTGAACCATAAACTGCTGTTGTTCTATACAGATAGCCAACTTTCTTTAATAAATCTAAATTAGGTTGAGTTCCATTACTTAAATTTTCAACTACATGCTTAAATATTCGTATCGACTTATTTGCTCTTGATAATGTCAGTTCTTTATATGACAGTCTACCAATCTCTTGTCTTGGAACTTCCTTTTTCAGTCTTTTAATATCTTGTTTTGAGGGTAATCCATCATGTAATGTAAAAGCTGCATCCCATTTTGTAGCTATTACTCTATCTGATCTTTCTTGGTCATTAATCTTATTAGCAAAACAAATTAGGGAATAAATTCTATCTTTTTTTTTTAATGAGTAGACTGCGGTTCCAAATCCTTTCTTATCCAAATCAAATAGATCCCTTTTAAATTTCCAATCTTTAAACTCACTCAAAAAACTTCTTAGAAAGGATAATCTTGATTGATGAAATGACCCCAATCTCGACAGTTTCATTATAATGTTAGGGTTTCTCAAATCTATATTCATATTAAATAGTCTTATAAAAGTTATACCAATTATTACCGAGTATTCCTTCAATTTCGATGTTTGAAAATCCTATTTTTTTTAAACCCTCTTCTAAGTTTTTAAAACCCCTAGCATCTTCAAACCATTTTGGTTGTCTTGGAAAACCAGAATTATTCTTCGAACCTTCTCCAAAATTTTTATTTTTAGTCCAAGTGCCATTTCTCATCCATTCAACTACTTTATCTGGTTGGTTCAAGCACAAATCAGAACCAATGCCAATATTTTTGATATCCATTATTTCTGCAGTTTTAGCAACCATTTCACAAAAACTTTCTAGAGTACAATCAGTATTATTTTTAAGATGATGGGGATAAAGTGATAATCCTAAGATACCTCCATTAGCATTTAAAGTTTTTAATAATTCTGAAGATTTATTTCTTTTTGCTGCATGCCAAAAGGAAGGGTTTGCATGGGTTATAGCAATTGGTTTTTCACTTATTTCTATAGCATCAAGAGTACTTTTTTCAGCTGAATGTGACATATCAATAACTATACCAATTCTATTCATTTCTTTTATTACCTCACGACCAAAATTAGTAACTCCGCTATCAACTTTTTCATAACAACCAGTAGCCAAAAGCGACTGGTTATTGTAAGTGAGTTGCATAAATCTGCATCCGAGTTCATGAACTTTTTCTACTAAACCTATGTTATCCTCAATTGGAGAACAATTTTGAAATCCAAAGAAAATTGCTGTTTTATTTTCTTTATTTGCTTTTTCAATGTCTTTGAAACTTTTACCTAAAAAAATCAAATCTGAATTATCTTTAAACATTTTTTCCCATCTTTTAATTTCATTTAAATGTTCATCAAAATCTTCATGATATACTATTGTGGCATGAACAGCATCAAGTCCCGCTTCTCTATTTATTTCAAAAATTTTTCTTGACCAATTACAGTATTGAAGATTGTCTATTTTAAATTTCATATTGGTAAATAATCACAAACCATATCAATATGTTTTTTCAAATACTATTTATTTTATTGAAATTTTTATTTAATTTTGAAATAAAGATTGTGCGATCAAAATCATGAAAAAGAATAAAAACCTTAAAGTTTCAATAGTTATGGGTAGTCAATCTGACTATAAAACTATGAAATTAACAGCGAAAATCTTAAAAAGTCTAGGTGTTGCATTTGAGACTAAAATCATATCTGCTCATCGAACACCTAATAGAATGTATGAGTTTGCAACTTTAGCAACGAAAAATAATATTGGAGTAATAATAGCTGGTGCAGGTGGTTCTGCTCATTTACCAGGTATGATTTCTGCGCTAACATCAATTCCTGTTTTGGGAGTTCCTATTGAAAGTAAAAAGCTTAAAGGGTTAGATAGTCTTTTATCTATTGCTCAAATGCCAAAAGGAATTCCTGTGGGAACTCTAGCAATAGGTGAAGATGGAGCAATTAACGCTGCTTTACTTGCTGCTTCTATTATCTCTAATACTAATCCATCTGTAAAAAAAAGATTAAATAATTGGAGATTATTACAAACTCAATCAGTAAAAAAAAAACCTAAATAAAAAAAGATGTCTCAAAAAAATCTGGGAATAATAGGTGGTGGACAATTAGGTAGTATGCTATCTGAGGCTGCAAAAAAATTAAATATAAAAACAACTATTTATTCTGATGACATTAATGCTCCAGCTCAAAATTTTTGTGATGAATTCGATTTTGGTGAATATAATGATAAAACGAAAATCTTAAACTTTGCTAATAAGGTTGATGTGATTACTTTTGAATTTGAGAATATACCTTATGAAACACTAAATGAGATGAATAAATTAAAGCCAGTTTTACCAAAACCTTCTGTTAATAGACTTATTCAGCATAGAATAGCAGAAAAAGATTTTATAAATAAACTAAATATAAGAACTACAAGGTATGTTTCTATTGAAAAACCATCTGATATAGAAACTTTAGGAGATTTTCTTCCAGGAATTTTAAAAACTACGACTATGGGTTATGATGGCAAGGGTCAATACCCTTTAAAAAAAATCGAAGATATAAATTCTCTTAATATTGATTTTTCTAAAGGCTATGTTCTTGAAAAATTAGTAAAACTAAAAAAAGAAATTTCAGTTATTATAACTAGATTTGGTAATAATAATTATGAAGTCTATGATCCTATAGAGAACACTCATCAAGACCAAATACTAAAATACTCTGTAATACCTGCAGAGATAAGTGAAAAAATATTGTATCAATCAAAAGATTGGGCCACTCAAATTGCTGAAGAACTTAAGTATGTTGGTACTTTGTGTGTAGAGTTTTTTATAGACAGAAATGAAAATTTATATGTGAATGAAATTGCTCCTAGAGTTCATAATTCTGGTCATCTGACTATAAATGCATACAATGTTAGTCAATTTGAAAATCATATAAGAGCAGTGTGTTCAATGGAAAAAATCCCATTAAAAAAATTATATAATGCTAAAATGGTAAATTTAATAGGGGATCAAATTGAACCATATAGAAAAAACTTAGCTTTAAATGATAAAGAATTTTTCTTTGATTATCTTAAAAAAGAAATAAAAGAAAAAAGAAAAATGGGTCATATAACAACTTTATTATAAATGCTAAAATCTATCGTTGGTAATTTTGATAATTCTGAAGTGAATAAACTTCTTACAGATCATTTTGTTGAGTTAAGAGCAGCTTCTCCAGAGGGCAGTGCTCATGTTTTAGATATACCAGGCTTAAAAGTCTCTTCTATTAGATTTTGGAGTCTTTGGGAAAATGAGAAATTATTTGGTTGTGGTGCTTTAAAGTTCTTAAGTAAAGATCATGGTGAATTTAAATCTATTAGAATACACAATTATTTTAGAAATAAAGGAAATGGTGTTAAAATTGTAAATCATTTAATAAATGAAGCAAAAAAATTAGACATAAAAAGATTAAGCATAGAAACAGGAGCAGGAAGTTTTTTTGAGCCTGCAAGAAAGTTATTTAAAAAATGTAATTTTGAGCCCTGTAAGCCCTTTGCTCACTATAAGGAAGATCTGAATTCAATCTATTTTACTAAGCTGATAAACAACAATTAATATAAAAAAACCACTAAAAACATCTATTTTGTTGACAAAACCCTAGAAATTATAAAGAAAGCTAAAATTACTTAATTATAAGTAATAAATTAATAAAACAAAAAGTAAGAAGAAAAATATGAGTCTACAAGGAAAAGTAAAGTGGTTCAATCCAACCAAAGGTTTTGGTTTTATTGAAAGAGAAGATAAAGAAAAAGATGTGTTTGTACATGTCTCAGCAGTAAGAGATGCAGGTATGAACGGTTTAGATGAGGGTCAAGCTTTGACTTTCGATGTTGAAGATGGTCCAAAAGGTCCTTCAGCAGTTAACTTAAAAACTGCTTAATTTTCACAATATCATTTATTGGCTATAACTTAATTTAGTTTCTCAATGTAGAAATTGGTATATCTTTATAGCCAATAAAATTTTTTTATAAGAATTAAAATTATGATTGGAATTCTTGGAGGTATGGGTACCCAAGCAGGATTAGATTTTTGTAATAAACTTGCGATACTTTATAGAGGTAAAATTGACCAAGAATATCCTTTATTTGTTCTTTACAACAAATCAAATATTCCTGGAAGACCCGAGTCAATAGGGGTTCAAACTAAAAATATAGCAAACATTAATTTAAAAAAAAATAAAAAAAAATATTTTCTTGTTTTAAAAAGTTTATTAAAAGGTTGCCAGGTTTTAAAAAAAAGTGGATGCAAATTTGTTGTGATTCCATGTAATACAGCACATTACTGGTACGAAGATCTTAATAAGAAAATAAGTTTGCCAATAATCAATATGCCAAAAGAAGTTTTTATACATACACAAAAAAAATGTAAACGTGGCTGTTCTATCGGATTGCTTGCGACTGAAGGAACTATCAAAACAGGGATTTATAATAATTTTTTTGATAAAAAATATAATCTGATTTCTCCAAATTTAGTAATTCAAAAAAACTATGTTAATAAAGCTATTAAACTTGTCAAAATGGGTAAAGTTAAAGAAGCAAGTAAGATTATCAAACCAGCAATTAATTATTTAATCAAAAAACGATGTAAAAAAATAATTCTTGGATGTACAGAGCTTCCTATAGCAATATTTGCTTTCAAATCATTTAAAAAGATAAAAACATCTAAGATATTTTTAGATCCGAATTTGATTTTAGCAAATTCTGCGATGAAAAAATATGATAGATAAAGATGAAGTCTAAAGAAAAGCCATATGTTTTATATGTTGCTGAAGTAATCTATTCTGAGATTTCAGAAATAAAAAAAAAAAATCAAAATTTATCTAATGCAGAAGCTATTAATAATTTCATAGGAACAAAAACCTATAATGAAATAAGTAGTGGAAAATTTCATAATGATTGGTTCAAAGAGCTTAAAAAAAATAATTTTATGGACAAGACTAATAATAAAAAAATTTCTGAGGAAACAATTGAGTTACTAAAAATTCAAAAAAATTTTATTATAAAAAATCTTATAAAATTTCCTGATTTATATGATGCTCAAAGTTTTACCCAACTTAAAATTTCTCAAAGAGCTTTTGATCATTTGTGGAGAATGTGTGAAAGTTATGAATTATGGTGTAAAGAGTCTAAACAAATAAAATTAATATCATTGAATATAACTAATTAATTTTTTTTATTTTGATATGAGTATTTTCAAATTTCTTTTTTACAAGAAAATAGAAGTCTTCACTTTCTAAAGTTTTTTTTTGAATATTCTCTTTTTTTTTCTCTAATTTTAAATCTTTCAAATTTTCAATCGTAGTTTTCCCTGTGACTTTTTCTAACAATTCATTGGAGCCATAAGATAGACCAGACTGGTATATACTTCCTGTTGAACTGAAAGTATAGACTGGCCCCAACATGGCTGTTGGAGATGTGCATGCGTTTAGAAAACACAAAATTGTTAAAACAAATATTTTTTTTTTACAAATCATTGTTAATAAGAATCTTAAGTATTTTAACGTACAACTCAAGATTGAATTATAAACCCTTTTATTATTATTAAATTCAAACAAATTATGAAATTTAATGTAAGGATAAACAGTAAACAAAACCTAAAATGACCAGAATTTTTCCTTACATATTTATACTACTTTGGTCTTCAGCATTTATTACTACAAAACCAATTATAGATAATAGTGATCCCTTTTCTGCTCTTGCGTTTAGATTTTTTTTTGTTGCAGTTGGTTTTTACTTTTTTTCTATTTACTCAAAAAAATCTATAATTATTGAGAGAAAATACCTTGTAGAGTCAATCTTTAGTGGCGTACTTTTTCATGGTTTCTATCTTGGTGGGGTTTTTTATTCTATATCAATTGGGATGCCTACTGGTATAGCTGCTTTAATAGTTACTCTTCAACCAATATTAACTAATGCATTAAGCGGTCCAATACTTGGCGAAAAAGTAACAATCAAACAATGGATTGGAGTTCTTCTCGGTTTCACTGGCGCAGTAACAGTTTTAGGTTTAGATATTGGATCAAACATTCCTTCATTAGGTTTAATTGCAACGATAATTGCTTTAATAGCAATAACAACCTCAACCATATGGCAAAAAAAATTAAGTAATAATTTACCTTTATCTGTAAGTAATTTTTATCAAGCTATTGGGGGATTTTTATTTCATTTACTGGTAATATCTATCTTTTCAACACCTTATATTGATTTTACTCAAACATTTTTAATTGCTATGGGTCATCAAATTTTTTTAGTTTCTTTCGGTGCTTTTACAATACTAATGTTTTTAATAAAAAAAAACTCAGCTAGTAGAACAGTTTCAATTTTTTTCTTAATACCTCCTACATCTGCTTTTATGGCTTGGTTATTTTTAAATGAAACACTAACTAGTACAGATCTAATCGGCTTTCTCATAGCAACTATTGGAGTTTATTTGGCTACTAGAGAATAATTTCCATTTCCAAAGGGTCTAAAAAGATATACTAATCGATCAATTAAAAAATTAATAAGCTTTAAATGACTAAATTAAAATCGGATATTGAAATAGCAAGAAAAGCTAAAATGAAACCTATAAAAAAAATTTTAGCAAAAATAAATGTACCTGATAATGATACTGCTTTTAGTCCAATGGGAAGACATATAGCTAAAATAAACTTTGAATTTCTAAACAAAATTAAAAAAAAAAAGAATGGAAACTTAATTCTAGTAACTGCTATTACCCCTACTCCAGCAGGTGAGGGCAAAACCACAACCTCAGTAGGTTTAAATGATGGTTTAAATTTAATAGGAAAAAAATCAATTGTGTGTTTAAGGGAGCCAAGTCTTGGTCCATCATTTGGTATGAAGGGTGGAGCTGCAGGGGGTGGATACGCTCAAGTGGTACCAATGGAACAAATTAATCTTCATTTTACTGGTGACTTTCATGCGATTACCTCTGCTCACAATCTACTATCTGCAATGATTGATAACCATATCTATTGGGGAAATAAACTTGAAATTGATGAAAGTAAAATTGTTTGGAAACGTGTAATGGATATGAATGATCGATCGCTACGCTTTATTGATATCAACACTAGAGGAGTCGCAAAAAATTTTAAGAGACAAGATGGTTTTGATATAACTGTAGCATCTGAGGTAATGGCAATATTTTGTTTAGCAAATGATTTAAATGATTTAGAAAAAAAAATTGGAAATATAACTATTGCATATAACAAAAATGGAAAGCCGATTTATGCAAAGAATATTAATGCTCATGGTCCAATGACAGTTTTACTTAAAGAAGCAATAAGACCGAATGTGACACAAAGTTTAGAAAATAATCCTGCAATTATTCATGGAGGTCCTTTTGCAAATATTGCCCATGGATGTAATTCTGTAATAGCCACTAAAACGGCTCTGAAGTTAAGTGATTATGTTGTTACTGAAGCTGGTTTTGGTGCAGATCTAGGGGCCGAAAAATTTTTTAATATTAAATGCAGAAAAGCAGACCTTATTCCTAGTTGTGTTGTGATTGTAGCAACAGTTAGAGCTTTAAAAATGCATGGAGGTGTTGAAAAAGAAAATTTAAAAAAAGAGAACATTGATGCTTTAAAAAAAGGTTTATCAAATTTAGAGAGGCATATTTTAAATATTAAAAAGTTTGGTCTTAAACCCATTATTGCAATAAATCACTTTATCTTAGATACAACTAAAGAGATTAATGCTGTTTTAAATTTTTGTGAAAATATGAAAGTAGAAGTAAGCGAGTGTAAACATTGGGCTAAAGGTGGAAAAGGCGCAATAGATCTAGCTAAAAAGGTTGTTGAGGTTTGTAAAAATAAAAAAGAGAGAAAATTTAAATATTTATATGAGAATAATCTTGGATTATTGGAAAAAATCAATTTAATTGCAAAACAAATCTATAACGCTGACAAAATCACTTTAAATGATGAAGTTGAAAAAAAAATTAAATTTTTTGAGGATAATGGTTACGGCCATTTACCAGTATGTATAGCTAAAACACAATATAGTTTTTCTACAAATCCAAAATTAAAAGGTGCACCATCAAATCATGAAATACCAATTAGAGAAGTGAGATTATCTTCAGGTGCAGAGTTTGTGGTAGTTGTTTGTGGATCAATAATGACTATGCCAGGTTTACCTAAAAAACCAGCAGCAAATTCAATTATGTTAAATAAAAAAGGAGAGGTCGAGGGGTTATTTTAATTTAGTTGATTAAGCCAATTTTTTAACTCAATCATTCTTGTTTCTTTTTTGCTTAACAAAATTTCATTTTTAATGATTGAGATATGTTTTTCTATCTCCATCTCATCTTTAAATACTTTTCTAACCTCTATTAATTTTTTTTTTCTAAATTCTATTAATCGTATCATTTTTTCATATTTTATCTCTGGATGATATTGAAGACCTAAAACTTTCGTTTTATTTACTTCAAAAAATAAACTTTGAATTTTATTTATCTTATTAGAAGCTAGACAGATAGCATTATCTGGTAACGTGACGACTTCATCAAAATTAAAAGCTGGAGAATTAAACTTTTTATCTTTTCCTTTATAAATCTGATGCATTAAACCAGTCTTATTTATAGAAATTTCATTAGCTATTCCAATATGAGGCTTATCTGATTTTTTAACTTCTCCTCCAGCGGCAGTAACAGCTACTTGCATACCCCAACAGATTGCTAAAATATTTTTAACCTTTTTTTGACATTCTTTCATAAAGTCAATCTGTTTCTTTATTTCAATAGTATTGTTATATATATTTAAACTACTACCTCCCCATATCAATCCATCATACATAATTAATTTATCTTTAATAATATCTATGTTTTCATCAGATGATGGGTTTATAATGTCTAATTCTAATTTTTTATTAAAGTAATTAAGACTTTCAATTAAGCTTTCAGTATGAGTTTGGATTCCAGCTCGTGAAAAATTCAAATTTTCATCTTTAAGATTTCCTTCTACTATTAATATTTTTTTCATTTGGAATTTAAAATTAAATTTGGTCTATCAAGTCAGTTTTAATCTTTTATTTTTTATTATTGCTCTTAACAGATTAAGCATTAACGGAATTCTTTTCTTGTTTATCTTTTTAAAGATAAAAGGTGCAATTTCTTTAGCGAGTTGCTCACCTTCTACCGTATCTCTGTACATAAACTTTTTTTTTGCAGTTTTAAACGTATACCCTTTACCTAAATAACTTCCCATTTTACTATTTCTTCCCCCTGCAGCACTGACATATAAATCTCCCGTACCAGCAAGTCCGTAAATGGTTTTCTCGTCACCTTTGAAATATTTAATTAAATATTTCATTTCAACCACAGATTTTTGAAATAAACCAGATGATGTATTCAAACTTTGACCCGCTCCAATAATCATTGAATATATGTTCTTAATTGCTGAACATATTTCAATTCCAATAATATCTTTTGAAAATTCTGTTAAATAGTATTTTGTAGAAATTTGTTTTCCAATCCACTTTGCAATTTTAATTTTTTTGTTTGCTATAACAACATTCGTCTGTTTTTTATTTGCTAACTCTTTGGCTAGACAAGGGCCTTTTAAGGTTGAAACATTTATAACGTTATATTTTTTGTTCAACAATTCTGGAATTGTAACGATTTTATTATTTTTTTTATCATATTTTAATCCTTTAGTTAAAATTAGGATGGGTGTTTTTATTCGTAGATCTTTAAGTTCTCTACCAATAAAATCTATACCTGGAAGACTTAAAGCTATTACAATTAAATCAAATTTTTCATTTAATATATTTTTAGAAAAATTTTTAAATTTTAATTTTCTTGGAAGTTGAAGTTTTAAACTTGAATGATATTTTTTTTTTGATGACAGATTTTTTATAAAAGATTTGTTATAGGGTTCTGTAATAGTGACTTTATTATTATTTTCTAAGCAAGGAATGGTAAAAGCTGAACCCATTGCTCCACCACCAATAATTAAGATATTTTTCATAAAAATTAAGTTAAGTTTTTAAATTTCATAATTTGATCTATTTTAGTTTAATCAAACTATTAATTGCTAACAGTTTTGCAGTATAAAATCTATTAAAAATTAAAAAAAGATAATACATTATATTTTTAAAATATGACAATTCTTTCAAATAGACATCTATGGAAATATTCAAAATTTATAGAAAATAAAAATTATTCTTTTAACAAGGACAAAATTTTAAATTGTTTAACAAAAGATGATATTGATGAAGCGTATCTTAATATTTCTAAATGGGAAAATTATATTCCAACACCTTTGGTAGAGCTAAATAAACTATCAGAGGAATTAAATTTAAATAAAATTTTTTATAAAGATGAAAGTAAAAGATTCAATCTTAAATCATTCAAAGCTTTAGGTGGAGCTTATGCTGTAGAAAGAATTAGCAGTGGAAATAATGAGATTGTAGTTGCAACTGCGACTGCAGGTAATCACGGTAGATCGGTTGCCTGGGGTGCAAAAAGACTAGGTTTAGAATGTAAAATCTTTATAAGCGAAAATGTTACTGAAGCGAGGGGGAGAGCTATGTCTGATCTTGGAGCAGAAGTAATTAAAGTTAAAGGTAATTATGAGAATTCCCTAATGGAGTGTATTAAGCAATCAACAAAAATAATTGGCAAATAGTTCAAGATGTGGCGTGGAAAGATTATATAAAAATTCCAAAATATACTATGGCTGGATATACGGTTATGATGAAAGAAATAGTTGATCAGATCGGTAAAGAAAAAATTTCCCATATTATATTACAAGCAGGAGTTGGTGGAATGGCTGCAGCAATGATAGCTGGTGTTGCAAGATATTTAAAAAATATCCCTATAAGTATAATAGTTGAACCTATGAGTGCTGCATGTGTTATGGAAAGTATAAAATCAGGTAAAATAGAAAAGATAGATATAAAAAGTGAAAGTCTAATGGGAGGAATGTCTTGTGGAGAAGTATCTTTAGTCCCATGGGAAATTTTAAAAAGTTCAATTAAATACTGTATAAGTCTACCTGATGATGATATTGCAAAAACTATGAAACTTTTAGGAAATGCAAATTTTAGTAATGATAAGATTGTTGCTGGGGAAAATGCAGTACCAGGAGTAATCAGTTTAATTGCAAGCTGTGAAGATGAAAAAGTAAAAGAAAAAATTAAATTAGATAAAAATTCAAATATTTTACTAATTGGTTGTGAAGGTGATACAGATAAAGAAATGTATCAAAAACTTATAAATCTTTAAAAATTTAAATGAAAAAAATTTTAAAAAAAAAAATTGATAATTTTGATTTTTATGAAATTTTTAAACCAGAATTGACACCAAAAAAAATGTTAGAGTTGGGTGTTTTTGGAGGTGCATATTTTGGATTGAATATTAAAGAATATCCAAAATCTTGGTTCAAAAATGTTAAAATAAGTAA
>CACGDW010000014.1 GCA_902571925.1 uncultured Pelagibacteraceae bacterium
TTAAAAAAAAACTAGAAGATATTAGTATAATAATATTAGCCGGAGAATTAACAAAAAAATCAAAACTTAGAAGTTTATTTGAAAAAGAAAATTCTTTAATTTGCTCAGCATTTTATAGTGATAATTACCAATCTTTAAGTTTTATAGTAAATGATTTTTTAAAAGATAAAAAAATACTGCTTTCAAGAGAAATCACAAATTTATTAATAGAACGATGCAATGGAAGTCGTCTTCATTTAAAAAATGAGCTTATAAAAATTGAGAGTTTTGCATTTAATAAAAATAAAATTACTTATGAAGACATACATAAACTTACAAATTTAAGTGATAATTATCATATGTCAGAGTTAGTAGACAATTGCTTGGCAAAAAATAGAGGCAAACTAATGAAAATTATCAATGAGAATAATTTTTCAAATGAAGAGGTTGTTTCAATTTTAAGAATATTTTTATATAAATCGAAAAGACTTTATGCCCTCAAAAAACAATGTGATGATAAAAATATTGAAAGTGTAATTTCGGGTTTTAAACCTCCTATATTTTGGAAGGATAAAGAAATAATCAAACAACAGTTAAACAGCTGGACACTTAAAAAAATTAGATTCTTGTTAATTGAAATACACAAAACTGAGGTTTTAATAAAAAAAAACTTTGCTTTATCGCTTAAGATACTTTTAGATTTTATTTTTACGCAAACAAATACAATTAATAATTAGTTTTTATTATTTCAATTATTTTATTTAACTGATTTAGATCACTATAATCTATAGCCAGGGTTCCTTTGTTGCTTTTTTTATTTCTTATAGAAACATTCAAACCAATTTTATCTATCATAGATTGTTCTAAAGAAATAATATTTGCATCCTTAACATTTTTTGATTTTTTGTTTCCTCTAAATATTTTTACAAAATTCTCTGCTTGTCTAACAGACATATTTTTCTCAATTATTTTTTCTGCAACAAACAATGCATTGTCTAAACCAACAAGAATTTTAGCATGTCCAGAAGTCAATTTTTTTTCTTCAACAAATTTTAAAACTTCAAAAGGTAAATTTAATAGCCTTAATGAATTGGTAATATAACTTCTGCTTTTGCCAATAAACTTTGAAACTTTTTCTTGATCGTATGAAAATTCATCAATTAATCTTTTGTAACCTTGTGCCTCTTCTAGTGGGTTCAAATCATGCCGTTGAACATTTTCAACAATAGCAAATTCCAAAGATTTTAAATCATCTGCCTCAGTAACAACAACTGGAATCTCATGCAAACCAGCTTTTCTAGCGGCTAACCACCTTCTTTCGCCAGCAATTATTTCATATTTAGAACTATCAGAATTCGACTCTCTTACTATAATTGGTTGAATTATTCCCCGCTCTTTAATTGAGTTTGACAAATCTTTTAAATTTTCTTCATCAAAATTTTTTCTTGGTTGAAATTTATTTGGTATAATTTCACTTAAAGATAGTTTACTTGTTTTTTTTTCTACTTTAGTTTCACCTATCAATGAAGATAAACCACGTCCTAGACCTTTTTTTATTTTTGAATTCATTATGCTGCACTCCCTATTGAATTTTCTTGATTCATGAATTCATCAGTAAAATTATAATAAGATTTGCTTCCTGGACAACTTTTATCATAAATTAAAACTGGCACACCATGTGATGGTGCTTCTGATAACCTGACGTTTCTTGGTATAACAGTTTGATAAACTTTATCTTTAAAATAATCTCTTGCTTCTTGTTCTACTTGAGAAGATAATTTATTTCTTCTATCATACATCGTTAGAAGGATACCTTGTATTTCCAAATCAGGGTTTAAATTAACTTTTATTCTTTCAATAGTCTTCATAAGTTGAGTTAATCCCTCTAGCGCAAAAAATTCTGTCTGTAATGGCACCAAAAGTGAATTAGATGACACCAAGGCCATTACAGTCAATAAACTTAAAGAAGGGGGGCAATCTATCAATATATAATCGTAAAATGCTCTAGAATCATTCAAATACGTGGCTAATTTTGACTTCAAAATAAACGCTCTATTACTATCGCCAGCTGTTTCTACCTCTAAACCAGATAAATCTACATTTGAAGTAATTATGTCTAAATTTTCAAACTTTGTCTTCTTAACTACATCAGAAATAGAGGTGGTGCCATTTAGAATTCCATAAATAGTTTTATCTGATTTCTCTGTATTAGATAGTCCTAATCCCGTCGTAGCATTACCTTGAGGATCAAGATCTATAACCAAAATCTTTTTGCCTTGCTGTGATAAAGCTGAAGCTAAGTTAATTACAGTCGTTGTTTTACCAACGCCACCCTTCTGATTGATTATTGATATTATTTTCATGAAATTTTTTTAATTTTTTTAATATTCAATATAAATGAGTTGTCGTTTGTTAAACTTTTTTTTTCTTCATACTCCATCTCCCATACTTTAAGAGTTTCATTTAAAATTTTTCTTCCAGTGTTGCCCATGAAAAATATTATATTTTTAAATCTATTAAAATTTTCATTTATTAAATTAAGAATAACTGGCATAGGTTTAAAAGCTCTAGACATTATTGTTCCTGTCTCAATATTTTTAACTGTAAAAATATCCTTTTGAATTACTTCTGTGTTCAAATTTAATTTTTTTGAAACTTCTTTTAAAAAAATACATTTATGATAGCTTTTTTCGTATAGATTTATTTTCATCTGGTTTTTTAACTTTTTCATGACTATGGCCACAATTAACCCTGGCATTCCTCCGCCTGTTCCTAAATCAGAGGTTGTATTGCAATTTAAATCAACAAAATCAATTATTTGAGCTGAATCAATTATATGTCGCTCCCTTATGGCATCTTTTTGGTCCATTTTTTTACTTATTATGTTTATTTCCCTATTTTTCTTTTGAATCATAGAAATTAAGCTTTCAAGCTCATTACAAGTTTCACGTGAAACATTTAAATTGGAAATTTTAGAGTAAGAATTTAAAATTACATTATCCATTAAGCTATATGCTTAATAGACTTTCTTTTGACGTGTGACAACAAAATATATACAGCTGCAGGAGTAATTCCATCTATCCTAAGTGCTTGCCCCATGGTTTTAGGCCTTATTTGCTTAAATTTAGCCTTCACTTCATTAGAAAGGCCTGAGAATTGATCATAATCAATATTATCAGGTATTATTAAATTCTCATCCCTTTTAAAAGCTAAGATATCTGCCTTTTGCTTTTTCAAATAACCTCTGTAATGTGAGTTAATTTCAATTTGCTCATCAATATCAGTACCATGATCTAAAATTTCAGGCCATATTTCTCTAATTTTTCTCATATTAACTGGTTTTTGAGTTAAAATTTCATCAGCTGATCGAAATACACCATCTTTGGCTATTTTAATTCCAAATTTCTCAGCTTTAGAGGGAGAAATATTCAAACTAGACATCTGCAATGATATTTTGCTCAATTTTGCAAATTTATCCTCAAATATGTCTTTTCTATTATTCGAAATTAGACCAATGTTAATACCTTTGTGGGTAAGTCTTAAGTCAGCATTATCTGATCTGAGACTTAATCTATATTCAGCTCTAGATGTAAACATTCTATATGGCTCAGCGACACCTTTTGTAACTAGGTCGTCAATCATTACTCCAATATATGCATCTGATCGGTCCAAGATAAAAGGCTCCATTTTTCTAAGTGACAGGGCTGCATTAATACCGGCTATAAGACCTTGAGCTGCAGCCTCTTCGTATCCTGTAGTTCCATTTATTTGACCTGCAAGGTAAAGATTTTTTATTTTCTTTGTCTCCAATGTTAAAAAAAGTTCTCTAGGATCAATATAGTCGTATTCTATAGCATATCCAGGGCGTAAAATTTTGACATTTTCTAAACCATTGATATTATTGAGTATTTCGTATTGAACAACCTCAGGTAGAGATGTTGATATACCATTTGGATAAATTGTATGATCATTAAGTCCCTCTGGTTCTAAAAATATCTGATGTCTGGTCTTATCGGCAAATTTTACTATCTTATCTTCTATTGAAGGACAATATCTTGGGCCAACACCTTGTATGCTACCAGAGTACATTGCACTTTTAGATAAATTCTTTTCTATAATTTTATGAACCTTTTTATTTGTATAGGTCATAGAGCACGATACTTGTTTGTTTAGATTTTTTTTTGTTAAGAAAGAAAAAAAATAAGGATCATCATCTGCAAATTGTTTTTCCAATTTTTCAAAATTAATAGTTCTAGAATCTAACCTTGGTGGTGTCCCAGTTTTTAGTCTACCTATTTTAAAATTATATTTCTCTAACTGTTCACTTAAACCAGTACTTGGCTTTTCATTAAACCGACCAGCCGGAGTTCTTTCATCACCAATATGTATCAAACCATTTAAAAATGTGCCGGTTGTAAGAATTAACTTGTTACAACTTACTTTATTACCTTTTAATGTTAAAAATCCACTTATTTCATTATTATTAAAAATAAACTTAATTACAGGATCAGAAAAAATGCTTAAATTACAATAGTTTACAAGTTTTTCTTGCATAAATTTACGATATAATGATCTGTCGGATTGAGTTCTTGGTCCTCTTACAGCTGGACCTCTACTTCTGTTTAACAGTCTGAATTGTATTCCAGACTTATCAGCAACCTCACCCATGACCCCATCTAAAGCATCAATTTCTCTCACCAAATGACCCTTTCCTAAACCACCAATGGCAGGATTACATGACATTTCTCCTATGGTATTTTTATTATGAGTGAACAGGGCAGTGGTAACTCCAAGTCGAGCGGATGCTGCTGCTGCTTCGCAGCCTGCATGACCTCCACCAATTACTACCACATCAAAAGATAAATCTTTTTTCATGATGTAAATTTATATTCGATTACGATTTTTACAAGATTTGAGTTTTGTTCCTTAAATAAGCTTTTATTATCAACGAAATTATTAAAAAAAGGCCTAAAAATACAGCAAAATGGTTATTATTTTCCAATACAAAAATCGTTGAAAATACTGCCTAATATCTCCTCTACATCAACTTTTCCAACAATCATACTCAAATGTCTAGTTGCCAGTCTCAAATCTTCGGCTGCTTTATCAAAATCCTTTTTGTCATTTTTTTCTAAAGAGTTTCTTAAATAATTTGCACACTGTACTAAATGTTGTCTGTGCCTCTCTCTAGTAATTAGAATATCTTCTTCAGATATAAATTTATTTTTAAGATTATCTTTAATTTTTGTAATTAACTTATCTATATTTAAATTATTTTTTAATGAAATCTGGACGTGGTTTAGTTTAGAAATTTCTGGATCTAATTTCTCTTTTAAAAGATCTGATTTATTGACTACTAATATTGCATTATTTTTTAACAAATCATTCAAAAAACCGCTTAAATCAATGTTTTTAGCATCAACGACCACTAGTTTTAAATCTGCATTTTCGGCTTTTTTGAGCGACAACTTAATCCCTTTTTTTTCAATATCATCTTTTGAATCTCTTATACCTGCTGTATCCGAAATAATAACTGGGAAACCCTCAATATTTAAATGTGTTTCAACTACGTCTCTTGTTGTCCCGGCTATCTCAGATACTATAGCAACTTCTCTATTTGATAAGTTATTTATCAGACTTGATTTGCCAGCGTTAGTTGGTCCAACGATTGCAATTTTAAATCCTTCCCGAATTATTTCACCAACTTTTTGATCATTTAAAATTTTATTAATTTCACTTATGACATCTAATGAGTCTTTTTTTATCTTATTTAAATTTTCTTCAGGCAAATCTTCATCTGGAAAATCTATTTTGGCTTCAACAAATGACAAAACTTTCAGTAATTTTTCTCTCAACTCATTGAATTTCTCAGAAGATTTTCCTTTCATTATTTTGATAGCCTGTAATCTTTGTATTTCAGTTTCTGCAGAGATTAAATCAGCTATACTTTCAGCTTTTAATAAATTTATTTTACCATTTTGAAAGGCAAGCCTTGTAAATTCTCCTGGCTCAGCCAATCTACAATTTTCCACCTTTGAAATCTGGTTTTGAACTGACAAAACTACAGCTTTTCCTCCATGTACATGAATTTCAGCCATATCTTCTCCTGTGTAGCTCTGAGGCCCTGGAAACCATAATATAATTCCTTCATCAATCAAGTCAGAAGTGTTGATATTGTTTATTTTTCTAAGGGTTGCCATTCTAGGATGTGGTAATTCTCTTCCAGTAAGGGATTTTATAACAAGTGAGGTCTGATTACCTGAAATTCTTATAATTGCCACTCCTGATATCCCAGGGCCTGATGATAAAGCAAAAATAGTCATTCAAAGTTAATATAGTATAAATATATCTATATTATAATTTAATCTTTAGATTAAAAAAGAGAAATATGGATAATTTAGAATATCTTAAGAAACAAACCCAAATTTTGATCAATCTTTATAATACTAAACGTTATGAAGAGGTCATTTTAAAAGGTAAAATATTGATCAAAAAATTTCCTCACCAATTATTATTTTATAATGCTACTTCTTTATCTCTTTCTGCTACAGGTAAAGATGAGGAAGCTTTAAAAATTTTATCTAAAGCTTTAAGCCAACAAAATAATAACATTCATGTATTAAATAACTTGGGATTGATAAATGGTAACTTAAATAAAAATACATTAGCAAGAGAGTATTATGATAAAGCTTTGTCTGTTAAAGAGAATTTTATAGATGCTCTCGTAAATTTAGCAAATCTTAACTTAAAAGAAAATAAAATTGGAGAAACAAAAGAATGTTTGGATAAGGCTGCAAAAGCAAGTAATAATCCTCAATCTGATATCATAATTTACTCTGCTTTAGGACAATATCATCAACATTTAGGAAATTTTAATGAAGCAATAGATTGTTTTAATACGGTTAATAAATTAAGCCCTAACAACGTGATTGCTGATAAAGGAATTAGTTTAATTCACAAATACAAAAGCATAGATGATCCTCATTTAAAAGTAATGGAGCAAAAACTTAATACAATTCAAGATGATGAGATATTGCAGCACCTATATTTTGCGCTAGGAAAAGCTTACGAAGATTTAAAAGAATACAAGAAGTCTTTTGAATTTTTAGAACGTGGTAATCGAATAGCGGATAAAAAATTTAATTACAATATGGATGAACAAGGCATATTATTTGCGAATATTAAAAGTTTATTTAAGGATTTTGATATCTCAAAAAAAATTGATAACGAGCAAAAAATAATATTTATTTTAGGAATGCCTCGTTCAGGGACAACTTTAGCAGAACAGATATTGTCATCACACAAAAAAATCTATGGGGCTGGTGAACTTTCATTTTTAGAATTTGCAATTAAAGATAATTTACTAGAAAGTAACAAATTTATAAATGACACTATCAATGAAGTCGATATTGAAAAATTATCTTCTATTCAAAGTGAGTATATTAAAGGAATAAAATCTTTTAATCATAATGAAAAAATAATAATTGATAAGGCTCCATTAAATTTTAGATGGATAGGATTTATTAAAATGATTTTTCCTAACTCAAAAATCATCCATTGTACAAGAGATCCGATGGATATTTGTTTTTCTAACTTTAAGAACAACTTTTCATCTAAGACTGTCGGTTTTAGTTATAACCTTAAAAAAATAGGAATTTATTATAATTTATATAAAGACCTAATGTTGTTCTGGAAAGAAAGATTAAAAGACAATATATTTGAGCTTTCCTATGAAGAATTAATCAAAGATCAGGAAAAAACTACAAAAAAATTGATAAAATTTTGTGATCTTGAATGGGATGAAAATTGTTTAAGCCCACATAAGAATGAAAAAATTGTATCCACAGCAAGCTTGGCCCAAGTAAGATCACCAGTTTACAAATCATCAGTTAAAAAATGGGAAAATTACAGTGACGAACTAAAGAAACTAAAAATTCTTATAAATTGATTATGAAGGTTTGTTCATAGAATTAAAAAACTCAGCATTATTCTTTGTGTCTTTTAATTTTGAACTAATAAATTCTATAGCATCCATTGTTCCCATTGGCGCTATAATTCTTCTTAGCACATTCATTTTTTGAAGATCATTTTTATCAAATATTAATTCCTCTCTTCTAGTGCCAGATTTTGTAATATCAATTGCAGGATAGATTCTTTTATCAGCAATTTTTCTATCTAGGACTGTTTCGCTATTTCCAGTACCTTTAAATTCCTCAAAAATAACTTCATCCATCCGGCTACCTGTATCAATAAGCGCAGTGGAAATTATTGTTAAGGATCCGCCCTCTTCAATGTTTCTAGCGGCTCCAAAAAATCTTTTTGGTCTCTGTAGTGCATTAGCATCAACACCACCAGTTAGAACTTTTCCTGAACTTGGTATTACTGCGTTATAGGCTCTTCCTAGTCTAGTAATTGAGTCTAAAAGTATAACAACATCTTTTTTATGTTCAGTGAGTCTTTTAGCTTTTTCAATTACCATTTCTGCAACAGCGACATGTCGTTGAGCTGGTTCATCGAAAGTAGAGCTAATAACCTCTCCTTTAACAGTTCTTTGCATATCTGTTACTTCTTCAGGTCTTTCATCAATTAACAAAACTATTAAATAACATTCTGGGTAGTTTTTAGCTATTGAGTTTGCAATACTTTGCAAGATCATAGTTTTACCTGCTTTAGGAGGTGAAATAATAATGGATCTTTGTCCTTTTCCTATAGGGCTTACAAGGTCAATTAATCTCGGAGTCAAATCTTGTTTTTTATCAGGTTTTGACATTTCAACCTCCATAACTAACTGCTTATCTGGATAAAGAGGGGTTAAATTATCAAATGCTATTTTATGACGTGATTTTTCTGGTTCTTCAAAGTTAATTTTACTTACCTGAAGTAAAGCAAAATATCTTTCACCATCTTTAGGAGCTCTTACAGGTCCTTCAACTGTGTCTCCTGTTCTGAGACCAAATTTTCTTATTTGACTTGGACTGACATAAATATCATCAGGTCCTGGCAAATAATTAGACTCCATTGCTCTTAAAAAACCAAATCCATCTTGTAATAATTGTAAAACACCAGCACCAGTTATTTCTTCTTTTTCGGCAACCTTTTTTAAAATTGCAAAAAGAATTTCTTGTTTTCTCAACGTGCTAGCATTTTCAATACCAAGTTCTTCTGCTTGGGTAATAAGTTGTTCTGATGATTTTAGTTTTAGTTCTTGAATGTTCATGATTTAAAAATTATTAAGGACTTAATAATAGGAATAATATATATCCTAATTAAAATTATTCAACCCTAGATGGGCTTAAAAACAACAACAAAAATGATCAAAATGAGCAATAATGTAGGTATTTCATTGATGTACCGATAGTATTTGTGGGTATGCTTATTCATATCCAATTTGAACTGTCCTAAAATTCTTCCAAGATAAAAATGATACAAAGTTAAAATTACTACAAAAACTAATTTTAAGATCATCCACTTTTCTCCTAACTGATCAAAACCTATTTCATGTATTAATATTAATCCAAATATCCAAGAAAGAGTCATTGCGGGAGTCATTATGTAAAGAAAAAGTTTTTTTTCCATTACCTTAAACACTTCGGACACCAATGGTTTGTTATTATATTGTGAATGATAAACAAAAATTCTTGGAAGATACAAAAGACCTGCCATCCAAGAAATTACTGCAATCAAATGAAGGGATTTAAAGATTAAGTAAGAGTTCATCAATTATATACTTTTTTGAATTAATGATTTTAATAACGTTATATGATCATCGCTATCATTTAAACATGGTACCATATCAAAATTTTCACCACCAGACTCGATAAAGCTCTCTTTGCCTTGAATAAGTATTTCCTCTAGAGTCTCTACACAATCTGAGGAAAAACCAGGACATATCGCAAGCACATTTTTTTTACCTTCTTTTGGTAATTGTTCTAGAGTTTTATCTGTGTAAGGCTCAAGCCATTTTTGAGGACCAAATCTTGATTGAAATGTCGTCTTGAGTTCTATCGAATTAAATTTTTCTGAAATTAACCTTGTAGTTTTTTGGCAGTAACAATGATATGGATCTCCTTTGTCAAAATATTTTTGGGGTATGCCATGATAGGATGCCAATATCAAATCTGGCTTCCAATTTATTTCTTTGATCTTTTTATTTAGTGAGTTCACCAAAGCATCTATGTACAACGGATCTGATTCATAATGTGGGATTATTTTAATTGATGGTTGCCATCTCATTTTCATAAGAGTCCTATATACTTCATCACACACTGTAGCTGTTGTCGCTGCAGCATATTGCGGATACAAAGGTAATATAATTAAATTTTCACAACCCTTTTCATGTAAAAGTTTAATTTTGCTTTTTATACTTGGGTTTCCATACCTCATAGCAAAATCGATAATAATATTTTTATCCAATATCAAATTTGACAATTTTTTAGCCTGTTGGCGTGTATAATAAAGTAAGGGTGAAATATTTTCTTCTTTCATCCAAATTTCTTTATAGGCTTTGGCTGTTTTAGAGGGTCTTAGATTTAATATAAACACATTTAATACGAACTGCCAAATTAAAGGGTTAACCTCTATAACTCGTTTGTCAGATAAGAATTCCTTTAAATATTTTCTGATATCAAACCAGCTTGTCGAATCTGGTGTTCCTAGATTTATTAACAAAACTCCTGTTTTACCAAAATTTATAGGTGGGTGCTCTAATTGTTTTTTCATTAATAATCTTTTACAGTTTTAACGAGATAATCCATCATGTCTGGGTTTGTGTCTGGCAACACTCCGTGACCCAGATTAAATATATATGGATGATCTTTAAAAATATCCAAATATTTTAGAGCTTCTTTTTTAAGATTATCTTTATCAGTTAACAAAACTTTGGGATCCATGCCTCCTTGCACGGGTATCTTAATTTCTTTTTCAATTTTAATTGGATCAACTTCATAATCTATACAAATTGCATCGGGTTTAACGATTTCACAATAAGCTTTATAATTTTTAATACCACGCGGAAAACATATCACTGGGATATTTAAAGTTTTAACATATTCAACTAAACTAAAGGTTGGATTATATATAAATTTTGGTAAATCCTTTTCATTTAGAAGACCTGCCCAGCTATCGAAGATTTGAATAACTTGAGCTCCACTTTCTATTTGGTTTTTAATGTGAACTTTTAAAAATTTATCTAACAAAAGAAATAATTTATCAATCGTATCTTTATCAGAAAAAAAATCTCTTTTTAAACTTAATTTAGGTGATTGCTTGTTGATCATGTAAACCATTAAAGTCCAAGGAGCCCCAACAAATCCGATGGTGCTTTTTTTATTTTTAATTAGATCGTTTTCACTTACAAAATTTATAGCTTTGTAAACTGGGTAAATTTTTTTAGTAAATTCTTTATCTGTAATCTTTAATGTTTCATTTAATTTAAGATCACCTAAAATTGGGCCAAAATTTTTTTTGAACTCTACACCTTGATTTAACCCATAAGGAAGCATTAAAATGTCTGAAAATATAATTGCTGCATCTAAATCAAATCTTTTTATTGGTTGTAATGTGATCTCAGAAGAAAGCTCATTATTTAAACATAGTTTTATGAAATTTTGATTTTTTTTTCTAATTTCTCTGAATTCTGGAAGATATCTACCAGCTTGTCTCATAATCCAAATAGGGTTAAGAGAGGTTTTATTATTCTGTAAAACTTCGTTTAATATATTCATAATATTTAATTGTTTATTTATTAGTATAACCTGTGAATAATGGTAATTAAAAGTTATACATATTTGTTTAACAAGTTATTCATTTTATTTGATCATTAAATGCTTCAAAATCAACACTTTTAAACAAATACTTAAAGCTTTATTATATTAGATAATAACTTATTAACATGTTTATTTTTGTTAACTAAAAGGTCTTTATACAAAAAAAGTATGAAAAAAAATAACTATAACCATGGTTTATAAATTATACCAACTTATTAACTTTTTATACAATGCCAAAATTTAATAAAAAATTAATTTATAAAATACCTATTTATCTAATATTTCTGATTTTCGTGTCTACATTATTTGAGTTAATTTCCTTTGATAATAAATATATAAATAAGAAATCAATAACATTTGACGTTGATAATGTTAGAAATCCCCAAATTAAAAAGCTTGTTAGAACAATTGATAATCTTAGTGGTAATACATATTTTAGTTTAAGTGAAAAAAAGAAAAAAGAATTTTTTCAAATTGATAAAAATAAATACAACAATTTACCAGAAGAAATTCTTATTAAAGCCAAAGATAAAAACTTAACTATATCTAATAAAAAAAACAAAGAAAATTCAAAAAATTGGCAAAGAAGTCATGGCAATCAATCTTCGAATAAATTTTCGTCACTTAAACAAATCAATTCAGAAAATGTTGATTTGTTGGATGTTGCTTGGACTTACAAATTTTCTAAAAAAGGCGTAGTGCCTGGAAATGCAATTTTTTTTGAAGATAAAATTTATGTTTCTACACCTGGGAAATCCTTGATAGCATTAAGTGCTGAAAAGGGTGAAAAGATCTGGGAACGTCCTACTGAGGGAAAAGCAGCAGTTAGGGGTCTTATGATACATGAAAATAAAAATATATATTTTTGTGATCAAAAAAACTTGAATTCAATCAATTCTGTAAACGGAGAGTTTAATTTAAATTTTGGCAAAAAAGGTAAAATTAAGTTAAAGCATAAATGTCAAACTACCCCAGTAATAATTGATAAGGATATAATAATAGCAACTTTTGAACCCGGTATTGAAGTATACGACCTATCCTCAGGAAAAATAAAATGGAAATTTTACCTTAAAAAAATTACAAAGGATTTTTTCCGATACGGAGGAAAACGATTTGATTATTCTGGTGGAAACCCTTGGGGAGGAATATCGGCAGACGTAGATAGAAAAATTGTGTACATTTCTACGGGTAATGCTGGAAGGTTTTACGAAGGAACGAGTAGACCAGGCAAAAATAAATATTCTAATTCGGTTATAGCACTAGATATTTCATCAAGAAAAGTATTGTGGGAATTCCAGGAAGTTGAGCATGATATTTGGAATTACGATATTGCTTCACCCCCTATTTTGACGTCAATTGTAAGAAATGGAAAAGAAATTGATGTCGTAGTAGCACCAACTAAATTTGGAAATACTTTAGTTTTAGATAGATTAACTGGAAAAAGCTTATTTGATTATAAAAAGATTAAAGTACCATTATCTGATGTACCAGGCGAAAAGACCGCTTTCTATCAAAAAAAATTTCTTCTACCCGAGGCATTTTCCAAACAATACTTCGAAAAAGAAGATATTACAGATTTGAGTCCAGAAAGCACAAAATATGTTAAAGAAAAAATTAAAGATGCTTCTTATGGTTTCTTCACACCCAACTCTGTTGACAAAAAAAATATTGTTTTTAAAGGTGGTGCACAATGGATGGGTGCCAGTATAGATAATGCGACAAGCACCATGTATGTAAATTCAAGTGACATGCCAACTTTTTTGTGGTTAGAAAAGGTAAACAAAAAAAATTCTTATTATAGATACAGTTCGAATTTTGAAATAATAAAAGACCAATATGGATATCCTGGCTCTAAGCCTCCTTGGGGAAACCTTACATCAATTAATTTAACGAATGGTAAAATAAATTGGACCGTTCCATTTGGAGAATATGAAGAACTTACTAAAAAAAATATTCCGACAACCGGAACAGTTAATTTTGGAGGGGTTGCGGCTACAGCTGGAAACCTTGTTTTTGCTACCGGTACAGTTGATAATAAAGTAAGGGCTTATCGTGCAACTGATGGAGAAGAATTGTGGAATTATAAAATGGAATATCTTGGTTCTAGTCCGCCAACAATTTTTGAATATAATAATGATCAATATTTATTGATAGTGTCCACTGGTAGTTCAACTATAAAAGCCCAATTTCCTGATCAAACTGAGTTCGGCGATATTATATATGCATTTAAACTTAAAAAATAATCTATATTTTCTTATTATTTAAAAAATAATTTTTTTATTTTTCTGTTTAAACCTCCAATAAAACTTCTTTTAATTAACTTAGGTTTATTATTAACTATTTCAATTCTATACTCTGAATTTTTTTCAAGAGGTTTGATCCAAGAACTTCCATAAAGAAACTCACATAATTCATTTTGCTTATTTGGTAACTTTACAAAATCAAACTCTATACTTTTTTTAAGCGGGAAAATAAACTTCTTAGGAATATGTAAAGAATGTTTATCACTTTTGACGAATGATAACCAATTATGTTTTTCAATAATATAATCTTTATCTTCATCAATATAAAAATAAAAATCTATAAAAGTTTTTACATTATCCTTAAAGTTGACGAATTGAGTAAAGTATTCATTTTTGGTATCCTTATTGATCTCGAAAGTAGTTAAAGAAAGAATTTTATTTAAGACAATATCTTTTAATTTAATATTAATTAAGAAATCTATATCATCGTCATTTTTAATAATTGCATTATTCCTTGTTAAACCTAGTAGTGTTCCATAAAAAACAAAACATTCGAAATCTTTTAGAATTTTGGATACCAAAATCAAATTTTCTAGATTTATTTTTTCTATATTTTTTTTTTCCATTTTAAAATTTATAGATTATTCTACTTAAATTCGGATTATCTCCTTTTACGATAGACAAATTTTTTGCTGATTTTTTATAAATTATTTTTCCTTTGAAGAATTTCGAAACTTTTTTAACAAATTTTTCGGTATAGATAATTCTTCTGAAATGACCTTTTTCAAATTCTATTAGTTGATTATGTTTTTTGTTTTTAATCTTCCTAAAAATTAAATCTTTATGATTTCGATATTCTAAAAATAAAAGAGCATTCTTTTTTTTTATTTTATTGATCCATTTTAACAGCCTGTCTTCAGTTTTTTCATTAATTGCATGTAAAAAAAATCTTGAATAAATGAAGTCAAATTTTCCAGACATTGTTTTTTTTTCTATGTCTAAATTAATAAATTTTAATTTAGGATTTGAATAATTTAAATTTTTT
>CACGDW010000015.1 GCA_902571925.1 uncultured Pelagibacteraceae bacterium
TTTTGGAAATCCCATAGGAAAGTCAATCCTAGAGGATAAATGTGAAACAATTATTGATGATATTTTTAAAACTGCAAAAAATTACTCGTGTAAGATTATCTATCCTGAAGATGTTGTCGTAGGAAAAAATATGCAAGATAAAGCTGAAATCAAAGAATTAAATTGTGTAAAAAATGATGATTTTATTTTAGACATTGGTCCGAAAACTATAAACAAAATTAGAGACATAATTGAAAAAAGTAAAACTGTATTGTGGAATGGTCCTGCAGGTTATTTTGAAAATCCAAATTTTGCCTCAGGTAGTTACGAGATTGCAAAAAAAATTGTTGAAAAAAACAAAAATAATTCAATTTATTCTGTAGCAGGGGGTGGAGATACAATTGCAGTTTTAAATCAAATCAATGCAGTTGGTAATTTTAATTTTGTTTCAACTGCTGGTGGAGCATTCTTAGAATATCTTGAAGGTAAAGAACTTCCTGGTATAAAAGCTTTAAATTAATATGTCTGAACTAAATAAAATAGCATTAGAAATAATTAATAATGGAAAAGGAATTCTAGCAGCTGATGAAAGCACTGGAACAATGACTAAAAGATTAGAAAGCGTCAATGTCCCATCAACTTCAGAAAATAGGTTGTTGTTTAGGGAGACTCTTTTTAGTTCTTCAAGTATGAAAGAATGTATAGGTGGTGTAATTTTATATGATGAAACTATCAAACAAACATCTTCTAAAAAAAATAAGATACCAGACTTAATTTCATCTATGGGTTCTTACCCTGGTATAAAAGTTGATACTGGAGCGAAAGTTTTAGCAGGATCACCAAATGAAAAAATTACCGAAGGTCTTGACGGGTTAAGAGAAAGGTTAAAAGAATATTATAGTTTTGGTGCAAGATTTACTAAATGGAGAGGTGTGTATAATATTTCAAAAGATTATCCCAGCAAACTATCTATACAATCAAATGCTCATGCTTTAGCTCGATATTCTATATTAGTTCAGGAATGTGGTATGGTCCCAATAGTTGAGCCTGAAGTATTAATGGATGGAGACCATTCAGCAAAAGACTGTTATAATAAAACATCTGAAGTTATCAAAAAATGTTTTGATGAACTTATTTTACATAAAGTTGATTTAAATGGAATTATATTGAAGCCAAATATGATATTGGCTGGAAATAAATCCAAGGATAAAATTTCTAATGAGGAGGTTGCAAAATTAACTTTGGAATGCCTAAAAAATTCAGTGCCATCAGAAGTTCCAGGAATCGCCTTTTTATCTGGCGGACAATCAGAAATAGAGGCAACTGAAAATCTAAATTTGATTAATAAGCACAATAATACAAATTTTATTATGAGCTATTCTTATGGAAGGGCTTTACAACAAAGCGCACTTAAATTTTGGTCAAAAAACATAAAAGATCTGGAAGGTACTCAAAAAGTATTTAATCATAGGGCAAAAATGAATACACTGGCTGCTCAAGGAAAATGGTCAAAAGAGATTGAGAATTAATAAAAAAAAATTTATTTACCTAATTTCCCCAAATAAAATTAGAGAATCTTTTTATCATGATTTAATAGAAATTTTAAAATTAAAAAAAGTAAGTTTTTTTCAACTTAGGCTTAAAAATACAACTTTTAAAAAGAAACTAATTATTGGAAAAAAAATCAAAGATATATGTAAAAAATATCAAACTAAATTTTTAGTAAATGATGATGTGTTGCTAGCTCAAAAATTAGATGCTGATGGATGTCACTTAGGTCAAAAAGATATGAAAATACTGGAAGCTAGAAAAATTTTATCGAAAAAAATAATTGGTATTACGTGCCATAATTCAATTAAACTTGCGAAACAAGCAATTAAAAATAAAGCTGACTATTTGGCCTTAGGTGCATTCTACCCTTCAAAAACTAAAAAAACTAAATTCAAAGCAAATTTAAGTTTATTAAAAACGATAAAAAAGATAACAAAAATTTCTATAGTTGCTATAGGAGGTGTAAATAAAAATAATTACAAAAATCTTTTATTGAATAAAGCCAACTTTTTAGCTATTTCAGGCTATATTTGGAATAATAAAAAATTTAAACCAACAGAAGCAATTAAAAAATTAAAATGAAAATTAATGCTGGAGAAATTAGAGTGGGTATGTTGTTAGAACATAAAAATGATTTATGGCAAGTGCTCAAGACACAACATGTTAAACCTGGCAAAGGTGGTGCGTTTGCACAGGTTGAGATGAAAAATGTAAACAAAAATACTAAATTAAATGAAAGATTTAGATCAAGTGAGACAGTAGAAAAAGCATCTTTAGAAGAAATGAAATACAATTTTTTATATGAAGATGAGAATAATTACTTTTTTATGGACCCTAAATCTTTTGAACAAGTAGAGATAAAAAAAAATATTATTGGTGAAAAAGGAAAGTTGCTTACTGAAAATTTAGGGGTATCAATTAGCTTTTACAACGAGTTGCCTATCTTAGTTGATTTACCTAATCAAGTTACATGTAAAGTTGAAACAACGGATGCTGCATTGAAAGGACAAACAATTTCATCCTCGTATAAGCCAGCAGTTTTAAATAATGGTTTTAATATCCAGGTGCCTCCTTTTATTGAGGCTGAAGATGAAATAGTAGTTGATACTCGAAATCTTGAGTATGTAAAAAAAATTTAATTCTATGAATTCAATTTCTGCAAACTTAAATATCATGATCAAAGCCGGTGAAAAAGCATCGAAAATATTAATTCGAGATTTTGGTGAAATAGAAAAATTACAAGTTTCAAAAAAAGGTCCAGCTGACTTTGTAACAAATTCTGACTTAAAGACTGAGAAAATTATTATTGAAGAATTAAAAAAAGCCAAACCTCATTATTCAATAATTAGTGAGGAAAATGGTATTGAGAATAATAAAGACAAAAATAATACATGGATAATTGATCCGATTGATGGAACTGTAAATTTTCTTCACGGAGTTCCACATTTTGCAATATCTATTGGTCTTAAATCTAATAATGAAATAATTTCAGGACTAATATTTGATCCGATAAAAAATGAAATGTTTTATGCTGAAAAAAATAATGGTGCCTATTTTAATAATCAAAGAATTAGAGTTTCGAAAAAAAATGAAATTTATAATTGTTTGTTTGTCACTGGTGGTAAAATTGAAAAAGAACCAGATCTACCATTTAGGAAATCTGGTTGTGCTGCACTTGACATGGCTTATGTAGCTTCAGGAAGGTACGATGGTTATTTTCAAAAAAATTTAAAACTTTGGGATATCGCAGCAGGGATAATCTTAGTCAAAGAAGCTGGAGGAATACTTAATAATATAGATCTTTCAATTAACGAAAATATTAAGATTATTGCTTCAAGCCCTGATATTAATGCAAAATTACTTGAAAAGCTTACTAACTTTTAATTGTTTTAAGAAATTCTTTTGTTATAAGTCTCGTCATGAAAAAAAATATTCATCCAAACTATCATAAAATTAAAGTAGAGATGACTGATGGTACACAATTTGAAACAAAGTCAACTTGGGGTAAAGAGGGAGAAGTATTGAAGTTAGAAATAGATCCTATATCTCATTCAGCTTGGACAGGCGGTAAACAAAAATTAATGGATAAAGGAAGAATAAGTAAGTTTAATAAAAAATTTCAAAATTTTAAATCAGAAAAAAAAAGTTAAATGTCTAATGCTCCTTTAATGCCGATGGCTACAGCTGTATGGCTAGTTGAAAATACAACACTTACGTTTAAACAAATTGCAAATTTTTGTAAATTACACGAAGTAGAAATTCAGGGTATTGCGGATGGTGAAGTTGCAAAAGGTATAAAAGGTTATAATCCAATCATTTCTGGGCAATTATCAAGAGATGAAATTGAGTTATCATCTAAAAATGAAGATAGACCTCTTCAAATTAAAAGTGCAGATATCGAAATTTCAAATTCTGAAACAAAGATAAAAAAATACGTACCTCTATCAAAAAGACAGGATAAACCCGACTCAGCACTGTGGTTATTAAAACATCATAATATTTTGAAAGACTCTCAAATAGCAAGATTGGTTGGTATAACTAAAAATTCTGTAACTTCAATTAGAAACAAAAGTTATTGGAATTTTAATAATTTAAGCCCTAAAGACCCTGTGGCTTTAAATTTGTTTAGTCAAAAAGATTTAATTGAAGCTTTAGAAAAAGCTGAAAGAAGGATTAAAAGAGAAAAAAAGCTAAAAGAAAAACTTAAACAAACACAATTATAAAGACGATATGTATGAAATTTATAGACATAAAATTATAAAAGTGATAACTAAAACCCTTTTTGGAGGTACTTATTAAAATAGAAGTCAAAGATAACAATGTTGAACAAGCTCTAAGAGTTTTAAAAAGAAAACTTCAAAGAGATGGTTTTTTCAAGGTAATTAAACTGAAAAATACTTATGAAAAACCATCTGAAAAGAAAAAAAGAATTCTTCAAGAAAATATAAAAAGAGTTAAAAAACTGAACAAGCTTAAAAATAGAATTTAAGTATATCGCGGGGTGGAGCAGTCTGGTAGCTCGTCAGGCTCATAACCTGAAGGTCGGCGGTTCAAATCCGTCCCCCGCAACCAATTTGAGACTAAACTCTTAAATTAGATTTTTTTACTATCAACCAAAAAGGCTTTTACCGTTTCTTTTGTTAAATTTTATAATTTGGTCTAGTTCTGCAATGTCACAAAATATTTTTATATTCAAAATTTATACCTATAGATTTTTAGTAATATCCTCTGTCATTTTTTTAGCATCTGCAAACAACATTAAAGTATTTTCTTGATAAAATAGATCGTTATCGATTCCAGCATAACCAGGGGATAAACTCCTTTTTACAAATAAAACTGATTTACATTTTTCTACGTCTAAAACTGGCATACCATAAATTGGGCTTTGGGGATCAGTTTTTGCAACTGGATTTGTTACATCATTAGCGCCAATTACAAACGCTACATCTGCATTCGCAAAATCATTATTAATTTCTTCTAATTCAAATACCTCATCATATGGAACATTTGCTTCAGCTAACAATACATTCATATGTCCTGGCATTCGTCCCGCTACAGGGTGAATTGCATAAGAAACTTTTATGTCATTTTTTTTTAAAGTGTCAACCATCTCTCTTAAAGCATGTTGTGCTTGTGCAACAGCCATTCCATAACCTGGAACAATGATGACTGACGAAGCATTTTTCATTAAAAAGGCAGCATCATCTGCGTTTCCACTTTTAACTGGTCTTTGTTCTTTGTTCTCCGCTGAGTTTGATTGCTCAGTTGCACCAAATCCTCCTAAAATCACATTAAAAAATGATCTATTCATTCCTTTGCACATTATATAAGATAAAATTGCTCCAGAAGATCCTACTAATGCACCAGTAATTATTAATGCAGTATTCTCTAAAGTAAATCCAATTCCAGCTGCAGCCCAACCTGAATATGAATTTAACATTGAAATCACCACCGGCATGTCTGCTCCACCAATTGGAATTATTAATAAAAATCCAATTAAAAATGATATGATAAGTAATATCCAAAATAAATTTGAAGACTGAGTTGAACACAATAAATAAGTGATAACAATTATTGAAATCAAAATTAAAGCATTTAATGGATGCTGACCTTTAAACGTTATAGGGGAGCCAGACATTATTCCTTGAAGTTTTAAAAAAGCAATAATTGATCCTGAAAAAGTTATTGCACCAACTGCTGCACCAATTGACATTTCAATTAAACTACCAAGTTTAATGTTACCGGGTGATCCTAAATTAAAAGCTTCAGGATTTAAAAAAGCAGCTATTGCAACAAATACAGCTGCAAGACCAACTAAACTGTGGAAACCTGCGACTAATTCTGGCATCGCTGTCATTGGAATCTTATAAGCAATAAAAGCACCAATTAATCCTCCTATTAAAAGAAAAATTAAAACGATTACAAATCCTGTTGAAAAATTACCAATAGATAAAAATGTAACTGTTACTGCAATAGCCATTCCTAAAATTCCAAAGAAATTTCCTTGTCTTGATGTTTCTGGTGAAGAAAGTCCTCTTAAAGCTAAAATAAATAATACTCCTGAAATTAGGTAAAACATAGCTGATAAATTTGCTGACAACATTATTTATCCTTTTTCTTTTTTTTATACATCGCAAGCATTCTTTGTGTTACAAGAAAGCCACCAAAAATATTTACAGCTGCTAATGATATTGCTAGAAACCCAAAGATACTTGAAGTATTAAATATAATATCAGAATTTCCAGCTAAGCCTGCAATAATTGCCCCAACAATTATTACTGATGAAATTGCATTAGTAACAGACATTAAAGGAGTATGCAGTGATGGAGTTACACTCCAAACCACATAGTATCCTATAAAAATTGAAAGGATAAAAATACTTAATCTAAATATAAAAGGATCTATCTCCATAATTTCATTTTATTAAAGTTTTCTCAATTATTTCATCTTCTAAATTTATATTTATTTTTTTATTCTCTTTATCATATAAATTTGAAACAAAATTAAATACATTTTTTGCGTATAAATTAGATGCAGAGGTTGGGAGTTTGTTAAGAATATTACTTTCCCCCATTATTTTTACACCATTTTTTTCTATAACCTCATCAACTTTAGTGTTTGCAGTATTCCCACCTTGTATAGCAGCTAGATCATAAATTATTGAACCAGCTTTCATATTATTAATCATATCTTCTTTTATAATCACTGGTGCTTTTTTTCCAGGTATCAATGCAGTGCAAACTACAATATCAATTTTTTTCAATGTTTCAGACAACAATTCTTCTTGTTTTTTTTTAAAATCATCTGATGTTTCTTTTGCATAACCTCCTTCAGTCTCAAGATTTTCTGCACCTTCAACTGTTAAAAATTTTCCTCCTAAACTTTCTACTTGTTCTTTTGAGGCCATTCTTACATCTGTTGCAAAAACTATTGCTCCCATTCGTTTTGCAGTTGCAATAGCTTGTAATCCCGCGACTCCAGCTCCAACGACTAACACTTTTGCTGCAGGAATAGTTCCTGCCGCTGTCATCATCATTGGAATTGCTTTTTCAAAATTAGCAAATGACTCTATTACTGCTTTATAACCAGCAAGGTTTGCTTGAGAAGATAATATATCCATAGATTGAGCTCTTGTTATTCTTGGAAGTAATTCAAGTGAAAAGGTGTTAATTTTTTTTTTAATTAAGTTATCTATTTTGTCTTTATTATCATATGGATTTAAAACCCCAATAAATGTTTGGTTTTCTTTTAATAAGAAATTTTTATCATCAGTCAATAAACCTAATTGAACAATAATATCTGCATTAACTATGATCTCTTTTTCATCATTCAAAACTGATACTCCTAATTCTTTGTACTCATCATCTTTAATTCCAATATGACTTCCATAATTTTTAGATAAAGAAACTTCAAAACCAATAGATATATATTTTTTCGCAATCTCAGGAGTAATTGCTATCCTTTTTTCAATTTTTTGATTTTCTAAAATAGAGACAATTTTCATACTTTAATTTATAATAAGAATATTGCCATTAGTATCAAAACTGCTATTACTGCGACTGTTCCCCACAATACAAATTTTGTGAATTTATTCCAAGTATTTTTATGGTTTTCATGATCCATAAAAATTATTTCTGTCTAGCTTTAAATTTAGGATTTGTTTTGTTTATTATATAAACTCTTCCTCTTCTTCTTACCATTTTAGAGTTTAAGTCTCTTTTTTTAATAGATTTTAAGGAACTTTTTATTTTCATAATTTTGTAATTTATGCCGGCAATGTCCTACTCTTCCATGCCTTAAGACAAAGTACCATCGGCGCAGAAAGGCTTGACTTCCGAGTTCGGAATGGGATCGGGTATAACACTCTCGCAATAATCACCGGCATGAGTTTTATACATAAAAAAAAATTAATGTAAACCTTTAAGAAGCACAAAATGACTAGGTTATACGTACTATATAATTAAAATACAAAGATTGTTTTATCTAAATATTTTCTTTTTTAATTCAATTAATCCTACCGAAAAAAAGAAACTAAGACTTATCATGCATGGAGCAAAATATTTAGGATTTCCCCATAAACAAGAAATTGATATGAAATAAATAATTGAGATTAGATTAAAAAGTAAGAACTTATCAAAATCATCAAATTTTTTTTTTATAGAAATTTTTCTAATTTGTTTAAAAAATCCAAACGCTACAAAAACATATATTAATATTGAATACGGAACATTCTTTAATAAATTTTTATTATAATATTTTTTTGGGTCTTTATTTCTTTCTGGATCTGTTTTATCAAAGTAAAAATGTTGATGAACCCAAAAAGGATGGATAATACACATTGTGATAGTTTTTGTAATTATTTTTTTTATTACATATGTTTTGTTTTTTTTTACCTCTCTAAAAAAAATCTTATTTCGATAACCTATATTTTTTGAAAGCTCTTTTGCTGATAGATGATCAAGGGCATACTCATCTTTAATTTCAATATTATTTTTTTTACGCCAGTCTTTTTCTTCATTATCTAAAATATTTTGAGCAGCTTTAGACGATATATTTTGTCTATCGGCGAGAATGTTTGCAGCAAAATAATGATAATATGAATTGTACTGATGGGATTGAGCGAGAAAAAAAAAATGATTAGTTTTTTTATAATTATTAAATCCAATAAATAAAGTTATAATTAAATATCCTATGATAAATAAAAAATAAACTTTAACTTTACTCTTATGAATTGATACCAAATATAATAGTACTGGTAAAAAATATAAAAAACTAACTGCCCTTTGCATAAACATTAACCCTAAAATGATTCCAGCAAACAAATTTATTAGTACATTTTCAGATCTTTTAAGTATCAAAGTAAATAGTATTAACATAAAAGATAAAAAAATACTTTCAGTCCAAAGTGACGAATGCCATTGTAATATACTTGGTTCAAGTGCTAAAAATATAATTGTATATTTATAAATATTTATATTTACTATTTTTTTAATTTCTTTTGAAAAAAAAAATAAAGAAGAGAAATAAAGAAAAATTTGAAGAATTAATAATCCAAATTTAAAATTTTTTTCTTTAATGACTCTTTGATTATTTTCCTTTTTTTCGTAAATCTCCTCGTTTATTAGAAAGTAATATGATCCAACTATTATTGAAGGTAATAAAAATCTGTCATATTTCGGTATAGACTCTAAATAACCATTTCCCTCTTTTAAATTTTTTCTGAATTTATCTGCAGTATTCCAAACTCCATTTAAATCAGCATATAAAAGCTGATTGTAGTATCTTTGATCAAAATTTTTTTTAACTTTGTCGAATTTATTTAGGTTAAATGTACCCCAAATAACGCTCAATAAAATTGCAAAAATTAATATTAAATATTCAAATTTATTTTCTTTTATATTTTTTTGTATCATTATTTTCTTTTAAAAAACTCTTGTAAGTCTCTAAAATAGAATCATTTAATATTCCAGCTGGTTTCCAGCCATATTTTTTTGCTAATTTAATATCCATAACTTTTCTTGGGGTTCCATTTGGTTTCGATTTATCAAAAATAATTTTAATTTTTTTATTAGGTATAATTATTTTTAAAATAAAATGAGCATAATCTTTAATTGAAAAATCTTTACCAGTGCCAATATTTATCAAATTTTCCTTTGTTTTTTTATTCATAAAATATAAACAAGCATCGGCTATATCATCAACGAATATAACTTCTCTTTTAGCGGAACCATCTCCCCATAATTTTAATTTTGTATTTTTAGTATCTTTAAGAGTATGAATTTTTTTTATAAGTGCAGGAAAAAAATGTGAATTCAAATCATCATAATTATCATTTGGTCCGAAAGTATTTGTTGGCATTAAACATTTATAATTTGTTTTATATTGCTCATTATAACTTTCACACATTTTAATACCTGCTATCTTTGCTATCGCGTAAGCATCATTTGTTTTTTCTAACTTTCCATTTAGAAGATAAGACTCCTTAATAGGTTGTTTACAATTTCTTGGGTAGACACAGCTAGAGCCTAAGAAAATTAGGTTTTTTATTCCACATAAGTATGCCGCATTAATGACATTTAATTGTATAGCCAGGTTACTGTAAATAAATTCAGCTTTGTATTTTTGATTAGAAAAAATGCCACCAACTTTTGCAGCTGCAAGAAAAATAAAATCTGGTTTTTTTTTTTTGATAAAAGATAAAACTTTAGATTGATTAGTAAGATCAAGTTTTTTTCTATCAATCGTGAAGATTTTTTTATAACCTTTGTGTTTTAATTTTCTTAAAATAGCACTTCCAACTAATCCTTTATGTCCTGCAACATAAATTTTAGATTTTTTATTAATCATTATTGAATTTTGATAGTTCAACACTTACCATATCTTTTACGAGAGATTTGATCTTTATTTTTGGAGTCCACTTTAGCTCTTTTTTTGCTTTTCTTGCGTCCCCCAATAAAGTATCAACTTCTAATGGTCTAAAGTACTCTTTGCTACATGCAACGATACAGTTTCCTTTTTTGTCATAACATTTAGTATTAAAATCTTTTCCTTTCCATTTAAATTTAATTTTGAGCTCATTAAGAACTAAATTTACAAATTCTTTAACTGAATATTGTTTTCCAGTTGCAATCACATAATCAGATGGTTTTTTTCTTTGAAGCATTTTCCACATTGCTTCAACATAATCTTTAGCATGACCCCAGTCACGTCTAGCATTTACATTTCCAAGATATAATCTTTTTTGTTTTCCAAGTTTTATTTTTGTTAAAGCAGAAACAATTTTTTTTGTAACAAAAGTTTCACCTCTTCTTGGACTTTCATGATTAAATAAAATGCCATTGCAAGCAAAAATATTATATGCTTCTCTATAGTTTACAGTTATCCAATGCGCATAAACTTTGGCTACCCCATAAGGACTTCTTGGATAAAAAGGAGTATTTTCATTTTGAGGAGTTTCTAAAACTTTTCCATACATCTCGGAAGTCCCTGCTTGATAAAATTTAGTTTTTTTTTCAAAATTATGAAATTTTATTGCCTCTAAAATTCTTATAGCTCCCAACGCATCAGCATTGGCAGTATATTCTGGAACCTCAAAGGAGACGGCAACATGGGATTGAGCGGCAAGATTATATATTTCATTGGGCTTTATATTTTTTATTAATGAGGAAACTGAGATAGCATCAGTAACGTCACCATAATGTAAAAAAAAATTTCTTTTGATTTCAAACGGATCTTGGTAAATATGATCTACT
>CACGDW010000016.1 GCA_902571925.1 uncultured Pelagibacteraceae bacterium
GATTAATCTTGCAATAGCAGAGAAATGGGACATGGCCCTAGCATATGGGGCTGGTAATTTTCATTCTGCAAATGCAACCGAATTTGCAAATAATGTTACAAAAAAAAGTGGTGGAAAGTTAACTATCGTTACTCACCCAGGTGGTTCACTATTTAAAGGGGGTGAAATTTTTAGAGCAGTCAGAACTGGTCAAGCTCAAATTGGAGAAAGGTTTATGTCAGCTTTGGGAAAGGAGGATCCATTACTTGAAATAGATTCTCAACCATTCTTAGCCTCGTCGTATTCAGATGCTATGAAATTATATAAAGCGTCAAAAGCTGAAATTATAAAAGGTTTAGATGCTAAAGGACTTGTTTTTTTGTATGCTGTTCCATGGCCAGCTCAAGGCTTGTATAGTAAAAAAGAAATTAATTCTGTAAATGATCTGAAAGGTTTAAAGTTTAGAGCATATAATTCAGCAACAATAAGAATAGCTGAGTTAACAGGAATGGCTCCTACAAAAATCGAAGCCGCAGAAATAAGTCAAGCCTTTTCAACCGGTGCAGTGGAAAGTATGATTACATCTCCTACTACAGGAAAAAATTCCAAAATTTGGGAAAATGGTGTGAAATATTTTTATGATATTGCAGCATGGTTTCCAAAAAATATGGTGATTGTAAATAAAGAATCTTGGAATAAACTTGATAAAGCCACTAAAGATTTAGTAATGAAACAAGCAGCATTAGCTGAAAGAAAAGGATGGCAATTGTCAAAACAAGGGAATGTTGGAGATAAGAAAGCTTTAGCCGATGCAGGTATGGTAGTTGGTAAAGTAAACGCATCTTTACAATCTCATTTTGAAAAAGTTGGAGCAACTATGGCTCAAGAATGGTCTAAAAAAGCTGGATCAAGAGGAGCCGCAGTACTATCAGCTTACAAATAATTTAATCTAATCTACATTAAGGCCGCTTAAAATTTTAAGTGGCCTTAAATAATTATGCTGAAGTCCTTAGATAATACTTTAAATAAAATTTATAAATTCTCAGGTTATATAGCTGCAACTTTTTTAATTTTAGTAGCTGTATTTATTCTTATTGGCATCTCCTCAAGAATATTTGGTTTTTATATTAGAGGATTAGCTGAATACTCTGGATATTGTATGGCTTCAGCATCTTTCTTTGCACTAGCTTATACTTTTATAGAGGGTGGACATATACGAATTACTCTTTTTTTAGAAAAACTTTCGGGTAGCAAAAGATGGTTGATTGAAATTTGGTGTTTGAGTTTGGCCAGTTTTTTTTCAGGATTTTTAGCATTCTATTTTATTAAAATGTTAATTATATCTTACAAATTTCAGGAAAGAAGTGAGGGTGCTGATGAAATATTAATATGGATACCTCAAACAAGTGTAGCAATAGGTTCAACAATATTCTTTATATGTGTTTTTCATCAATTTATCCTAAATATAAAAAAAAGATAAATGGCTGAGATATTTTTAACAATTTTTTTTATTAGTGTTTTATTGTTTTTTTTAGGCTCTGGTATCTGGGTTGCATTGAGTATGATAGGGGTATCAGCAATTGGTATGATGCTGTTTACTTCAAGACCAGTAGGTGATGCAATGGCTACTACAATATGGGGAACTGCATCGTCATGGACTTTGACTGCATTGCCCTTATTTGTTTGGATGGGTGAAATTCTTTTTAGAACCAAGCTCTCAGAAAATTTATTTAAAGGGTTATCTCCTTGGATGCAAAAGCTCCCTGGAGGCTTAATTCATGTAAATGTTGTTGGATGTGCTCTATTTGCTGCAATATCAGGATCATCAGCAGCAACTGTAGCTACAGTTGGAAAAATGTCTATCCCTGAGTTAAGAAAAAGAAATTATCCAGAAAAAATCTTATTAGGTAGTTTAGCTGGCTCAGGTACTTTGGGATTACTAATACCTCCATCAATTATTCTAATTATTTATGGTGTAGCTGTTCAAGAGTCCATAGCAAAATTATTTATAGCAGGAATTATTCCAGGGATAATGATTGCACTAATATTTATGTCATATGTTATTATATGGTCTTTAATTAATAAGAAAGAAATGCCAAAAATTCTTGAGGAATATTCTTTTTTAGAAAAAATCAAGAGATCAAAACAACTTTTACCAGTAATATTACTTATCTCTGCGGTTATAGGTTCTATATATACTGGAGTAGCAACCGCAACTGAAGCTGCTTCATTAGGTGTTGTTGGTGCTTTAATTCTATCTTACTTCCAAAAAAGCTTAACTTTAGAAACATTTAAATCTTCTTTATTAGGTGCAACTAAAACTTCATGCATGATTGCTTTTATTTTAGCTGGTTCTACTTTTTTATCTTTAGCAATGGGTTTTACAGGATTACCAAGAAATTTAGCAATATGGATACAGGGCATGGAGCTTTCTCCTTATGTTTTAATTTTGGTTTTAATGATTTTTTATATTATTTTAGGAATGTTTCTTGATGGTATATCTGCCGTCGTACTAACAATGGCAATAATAGAGCCAATGATAAGACAAGCCGGTTTTGATATGATTTGGTTTGGTATTTTTTTAGTTATTGTTGTTGAAATGGCACAAATTACCCCTCCTGTTGGATTTAATTTATTTGTACTTCAAGGAATGGCAAATAAAGATATGGGCTATATTGCTAGAAGTGCTTTTCCACTATTTTTATTAATGGTTTTAGCAGTAATAATTGTAGTTATATTTCCTGAAATCGCTTTGTGGATGCCAGAACAAATGGTAAAAAATTTAAATTAATACTTAGAAGGTTGCCCAGCAATTACTGCTTTTAATTGTTCATACTCATCACAATTACAACCTTTTAAAACTTCTAATCTTTCAACGGCAAGGTTATGCCTTTTTGTTGCTACATATAATTCACCAAGATATTCATTAATACCTTTATGATTTGGATCAATAGCTAAACCTTGAAGATAATATTTTTCTCCATTTTCAAAATCACCTAGTTTTCTAGTAGTAAAACCCAAATAATTTAAGGTATCTGCATCGTTAGGTTTTTTATTGTTTGATTTTATTAATAACCCCTGTGCTTTTGCATATTTTTTATTCGCTTTTTCTAATTTACCTTTTTTTTCATGTTTTTTTGCTGCTTCTATATGAGTTACAGCTTTTTCATAATTTGATTTAGTTTTAGTTTTTCCATCACCACCAACAGATCACAAGCTAATATTGCCTTCCCATTCTTTTTATGAATTTTACTGATTGCTTCACTTGGGTCCTTAATATCTCCCAAAGTTCCAGGATATTGTAAAATACCACAAACTAAATCCTCCTTTAACTGGTCTAAAACTTCATCTTCTTTACCAACTAAAACTTTTAATCCCATCGGTTCAGCTCTTGTTTGAATTACATTAATTGTTTGAGGATGACAATCCTCAGAAACAAAAACTAAATTACTATCTTTTTTATTTAATCTATGACTAAGACCCATAGCCTCTGCTGCTGCTGTACCTTCATCTAATAAAGAGGCATTTGCAATATCCATTCCTGTGAAGTCAACGATCATTTGTTGAAAGTTCAATAACATTTCAAGTCTTCCTTGAGCTACCTCAGGCTGATAAGGTGTATATGAAGTATACCAACCAGGATTTTCTAATATATTTCTTAAGATTACATAGGGTGTGTATGTTCCATAATAACCCATACCAATAAAATTTGAGTAAACTTGATTTTTTTTAGACATTACTCTTAATTTTCTTAAAGCCTCGTACTCTGAATTTGACTCACCAATATTAAGTTCGCCTTTAAATTTTATTTTTTCTGGAACAGTACTGTCAATTAAGTCATCTAATGATTTATAATTTAATTCTTTTAACATTTTAAATTGGTCTTCTTTAGAAGGTCCAATGTGTCTTTTTAAAAAATCTTTTTCTGAATTTGGTAACATTATGCTGAAGTCTCCTTTGCAAATTTATCGTAATCGTCTTTATTCATTAAAGTATCCATTTCTGATTGATCTTTTATTTTAAGTTTAAAAAACCATGCTGAGTCCTCTGGATCCTGATTAATCTTTGATGGATCATCTACTATGGCTTGGTTTGTATCAACTACTTCACCACTCACAGGAGTGTATACATCACTGGCAGCTTTCGTTGATTCAACAACACCAGCAGTTCCATCTTTTTCTACGTTAGAACCTTTTTCCGGAAGTTCTGCAAAAACTATATCACCTAACATCTCTGTTGCATGTTTTGTAATTCCAATTGTTGCTACATCTCCCTCTAATTTAATCCACTCATGTTCTTTAGAATATTTTACTTCACTCATTTTATTGCCCCTTTCACGTAACTTTTTTTATAAAACGGTAATCCACAAATATTTGCTGGATGTTTTTTTCCTCTTACTTCTAAGAAAACTTTTGTATCTTTTTTTGAAAATTCATTTTCTATATAGCCCATTGCTACAGGTCCATTTACACTTGGTCCAAACGTACCACTTGTAATTTCTCCAATATGAACATCTGATTGATTAAATATTTTTGTTTTTTCTCTAGCAATTATTCTTCCCTCAGGTTTAATTCCAACTCTAATTTTACTAACACCATTATTTAATTGTTTAATGATTATATCAGAGCCAATAAAATCTCCCTTGGATATTCTTTCTTTTGAAATTGCCCATTTTAAATTTGCTTCCACTGGAGTTTTGTCTTTATCAAGATCATGGCCATATAAACATAAACCAGCTTCCAATCTCAAGGTGTCCCTTGCTCCTAAACCTATTAATTTGGATCCTTTGTTGATCAATTCTCTGGTTAATTTATCTACAAAATCATTTGGGATCGATATCTCAAAACCATCTTCCCCTGTATACCCAGATCGAGTAATATAAACTTTCTGATCTTGGAATGAAAACCAGTTTCCTGACATAAAATTTAGATCTTTTACTCCAGCAACAACATCGTTTAGGATTTGAGATGATTTAGGTCCCTGAATTGCAATTAAAGATCTGTTTTCATCTAAAACCATTTTGTACTTTTCTTCTAGTAATTCCTTTAAAATTTTAAAGTCATTATCTTTGCATGCTGCATTAAGAATTATTAAAAAACCTTCATTTGTTTTTGTTATAATTAAATCATCGTGTATCCCAGCATCTTTATCCATCAAAAAGCTATATTTAGAATGATTTAATTTTAAATTTTTCAAATCTAAAGGAAAGATTTTTTCTAAATCGTTAATTAAGTTTTCACCACCATAAATAAATAATTGACCCATATGAGAAACATCAAAAATACCAGAATGATTTCGTGTGAATTTATGTTCCTCTACTATACCTTCTGAATATTGAATTGGCATCTGATAACCTGCAAATTCAACAAATTTTGCATTGCTTTCTTGATGTAATTGGTACAGCGATGTTTTTTTTGTATTCATATTAACTCTTTGTACCCATCTGTATATTTGCCTGAGAGTTTTACTCCTTCGGCGAGAATTAAATCTCTTTCCAGAGTTAATATGTTACGGTCCTTTTTACCTGAGAGATTCCTGGGTGGTTGCTCCTTCGGCGCTACGATATTCTGTAGTCTCTCCCGTAACTGAATAATCTTACAAGTATGCGAAAAAGTCAATCAGAAACAATTTTTTTTCGCTTATATAGAAGTGAATAAAACTGAAGTAATACAGCAAAAAGTATAATTGCACCTCCTATTAATCCAAACATTGAAGGTCTTTCACTTACAAAAAGAAATGCCCATATCGGACCAAGTACAGATTCGGAGAGCATAATTATTCCAACAGTAGCAGAAGGAGTTGTTCTTGCTCCAATTGTAATAAATATAAAACCAAAACCAACTTGAAAAAAACCAGCTAGAAAACCTAAAAAAATATCATGAGAGGATATCATTATTTTAGTTGAGAGCAAAAACCCAACTAAACATGAACATACTCCAGCTACAAATTGAGCTGGTACCATGTCTACAGTCGGATATTTTCTTATTATTATAATTAAAATTGCAAAAACTATTGGCATTGAAAATGCTGCTAGGTTTCCAGATAACTCACCTGGCGTGAGTGAATTTCCAACCATCAATACAACACCTGTCATTGCTAAAATAATTGAAATTAAAGTTGTAGTGCTTATTTTTTCTTTTAAAAAAAAATACCCAAATATTGACAGAAATAGTATTTGAAGTGAAATTATAAAATTAGTATTTGCAACTGTTGTATTATACATTGCAAATACATAACCACAGAAACCAATAGATAATATTATTCCACCAAAAAATCCTGGTAAACCTGAAACGTAGAATGATTTAAAAGTTTTTCCTTTATAGCTAATGATTAAGAAAGCTAAAACAGTAAGTGAAAAAAATAAAGATCTCCAAAATAAAATTTGCCATAAAGTTGCTCCCTCAAATGATTTAACAAGTAATCCACCAAAACTTAAACTTAATGCTCCTAAAAAGATTAATAATGGGCCAGGTAAGTTTCTTATGAAAGTCATTATATTTGTGAAATTAAGTTTTGAGTCTCTAAGTCATATAGTTTAAATAAAGTTTCTGCGCTAGATAATTCGACTTCTTGGAATTTAATTTTTGAACCAGGTGTAAGTTGCACCAATTTGTCATAATCAGCACTGATAACAACTCCTATTTTAGGATAACCTCCAATAGTCCCATGATCAGAAAGCATAATAATTGGATTTCCATCTGCAGGTACCTGGATTACTCCTTTTATTAAACCTTCAGATTTTATGTTGGTATCAAAAATATTTTCAATTTTTGGTCCATCTAATCTCATTCCCATACGGTCTGATAATTTTGATACAACAAATTCCTTATCAAAAAAAATATTTTTTCCCTCCTCAGAAAAATAATTAAAATTTGTTCCTTTAATAACTCTAATTTTTTCTATTTTTGTATTTATGTAATTTAGCTTTTTATCATTTAAGTCTTTATTAATTTTAGAAATATATATTTTTTGTGTATGTTCTATTCTTTTTCCATTATTCGAACCTATATTTGCTTTTGTATTAATAGAGCAGCTAGACCATTGATATTCTAAATTAAATTCACCACTAACAGCTAAATATCCATAAACAGATTTATTAGTTGTAATAATATCTATTTCATCACCATTTTCTAATGTGAAAGATTGATAACAGTTACCCTCAATATCATTATCATTTTTTCTAATTATAAATTTTACATCTCCTGCAATTGCGCATTTAATATCGTCACCAAAATACTTCAACAATGGACCTTGATAAGCAAATTCAATTACTGGAGAATTTGTTTTATTCCCAACAAGTTTATTAGAAATTTGAAAATTTCTATTATCCATTGCCCCACTAAATGGAATGCCAATATGATAAAGATTACTTCTACCTTGATCTTGAAATGTTGTGTTTATTCCAGCTCTTTTAATCTCAAAATAATTTTTATTCATTATAATTGTTGTATTGATCTTTTGTAATTTGCTCAAAAGTGACTGCATCACCTGGGTTAATTAAATTTGGATTATTCTCCTTAGAGCTATCAAAAATAATACTTGGTGTATTCCCAATAATATTCCATCCACCTGGACTTTCAAAAGTATAAACATTTGCGAATTGTTCTGTAAGTCCAACTGAACCTTTTGGCACTTTTACCCTTGGTGTCTCTAAACGTTTTGCTCGCAATTCAGTTTCTAGATCACCTAAAAAAGGCATCCCTGCAATGAAACCAGTCATGTAACAAAAAAATTCCTTATTAAAAAATTTTTCATAAATTTTATCACGGCTTATTTTTAATTTTTCCTCTAGTCTTTTTATGTCGAGTGAAAA
>CACGDW010000017.1 GCA_902571925.1 uncultured Pelagibacteraceae bacterium
ATTTAATCTTCCCTCAACTGATCTTTTAAAAATTTTAAATAAAAAAGAAATAAAAAATAATCATAAAAATGAGAATAATGATCCTAAATTTTTAGAAAAAATTCTTTTAGATTTTGGAGTAAGTGGTAATATCAAAAAAGTAAGTCATGGTCCTGTCGTAACTTTGAATGAGTTTGAGCCAGCTGCGGGAATAAAAGTTTCTAAAATAATAAATCTTTCAGACGATATTGCTCGAAATACAAGTTCAGAATCTGCGCGAATTGCTACTATCCCAGGAAGAAATACGATTGGTATTGAATTACCTAATTTATCAAGAGAAAATGTATACTTAGGTGAAATAATTCAAAATTCAGAATTTAAAAATAAAGAAATAAAATTACCGATTGCATTGGGTAAGAATATTTCAGGCACACCAATTATTGGTGACCTCGCTTCAATGCCTCATCTATTAATTGCAGGTACAACTGGATCTGGAAAATCTGTATGTATAAATACAATCATTCTTTCCCTTCTGTACAGACATACACCAGATAAATGTAAATTCATTTTAATTGATCCAAAAATGTTAGAATTATCTACTTACGAGGGCATCCCTCATCTCTTATGTCCTGTGATAACAGAAGCAAAAAAGTCTGCCTCTGTTTTAGGTTGGGTGGTTAAAGAAATGGAGAGCAGATACAGACTAATGACCAAAGAAGGAGTGAGAAATATTGACGGATACAACGAAAAACATAAACTTCCAATGCCTTATATAGTTGTTGTAGTTGATGAAATGTCAGATTTAATGCTAGTAGCAGGCAAAGAAATTGAAAATTATATCCAAAAATTATCTCAAATGGCGAGGGCTGCAGGAATTCATATAATAATGGCAACCCAAAGACCAAGTGTAGATGTTATTACTGGTACCATTAAAGCGAATTTTCCAACACGTATCTCTTTCCAAGTTACATCTAAAATAGACAGCAGAACAATCTTAGGAGAACAAGGTGCAGAACAACTTTTAGGGAAAGGCGATATGTTATACATGTCCTCAGCAAATAAGGTGGTAAGAATTCACGCTCCATTTGTCTCTGATAATGAAATAGAAAAAATAAATAATTTTTTAAGAAATCAAGCAGAACCTGATTACATAGATGAAATTTTAAGTTTTGCAGACGAAAAAGAAATGGGTGAAGATTCAAAAAATCAAGGTGATAAAGATGAGTTATATCAATCTGCTGTAGAAATAATAAAATCTGAGGGTAAAGCATCTACTTCATTTTTGCAAAGAAAACTCCAAATTGGATATAACAGGGCTGCTAGGATAATTGATATGATGGAGGCAGAGGGTATTGTAAGTAAAGCTAACCATGTTGGTAAACGCGATGTTCTGTAATGAAAAAATATAGCCTCATTTTAATTTTAATATTTATTACATCTGAAGCTCTAGCTTCAAATAAAAAAGAGATAATTAACAATTTAAAAAATACAAATAATTTATCTTTTAATTTTGAACAAAATATTAATGGAGAAATCGAAAATGGAAAATGTACAATTCAATATCCAAAAAAGATTTATTGTAAATATAATTCTGACAATAAAAAAATTTTAGTTTCAAATGGTAGATCATTGGTAATTAAGACTTCAAAAAGTTATTATCTCTACCCTCTCAATAAGACTCCATTAAATTTCATTTTGAATAAAGATTTTTTATTAAAAAAAATTAATCATTTAAATGAAAGAGTTGTAGATAATAAATATATAAATTATAGTTTTATTGAAAATGAAAATGAGATAAATATTTTCTTTGATACAAAAAACCACAATTTAATTGGTTGGCAAATGTTAGATATTTTTCAAAATCAGAATATTACTTACCTATATTCTGTTATAAAAAATCAAAAAATAAAAAAAGATTTATTCAAATTACCAATGCAAAATTAGTTTAAATAGTTAACGTTTCTTTTTTAAAGATCTTCATGCCCCTAGATAAATAATTATTTAACGCATTTTTATGATCCAAAGAACAAGTGTGCACCCATACTCTTTTTGGCTCTTCTAAAAAAGAATTTTTTATTGCTAAAGTCAAAAGATATGAGCCTAGTTTTTTATTATGAAATTCCTCTAATAAACCAAGATAGGCTATCTCAACTTCACCTTTGTCTGTATGAATTATAAGTTCAAAGTAACCAGCTAGATCATCCTTATTTTTTAAAATATAAGTTTTAACTTTTGTATCTGATGTGTATTTAATCCACTGATTTTCGGACCAAGTTAAACGATCAACCCAATTATGTTTCTTACCAATACTTTTATAAAAAAATTTATTTAGTTGGAAATTTACCGGCTCAACAAGCTCTATATGAAAATTCTCTGGATTAATATCTGAATAATTTAACTCTTTTAAGGAGTTAATTTCTAGATAATTTCTTTCAACTTTTTTCTTCATTCTACCATCTTGCCAACTCTTTCACCTCCAAATAAATGAAAATGTAAATGAGGTACTTCCTGGCCCCCATGCTCGCTTATATTAGCTAATGCTCTATATCCTTTTCCTGTATCTACTGAAATATTTAGTTTTTTTGCAACTATATTAATTCCTTTCAACAAACCCACCATTTCCTCTGAAGATGCATTTAAACTAAAGTCATCAAGATTAATATACTGACCTTTCGGTATGACTAATGCATGAACTTTTCTTTGCGGGTTGATGTCGTGAAAAGATAATACAAAATCATCCTCATAAATTTTTTTACAAGGTATCTCTCCTCTTAAGATTTTTGCAAAAATATTATTATTGTCGTAACTCATTTTTTTCTTTTATCAAGTTCACCCATTACATCCTCAATCTTTATATCATTTGCCTCAAGATACATTATCAAATGATAAAAAACATCTGCTGCCTCATGAATTTTGTTAGTATCCTTCTCTACAGCCTCTATCAGTTCGTTGATCTCCTCTAAAACTTTTGCTTTACTTAGTGATTTATCACTAAGTAATTTGTTGGTATATGAGCCTTCTTTCGGTGATTTTTTTCTATCTCTAGCGAGACTGAACAAATTTTCTAAAGTATTAAGCATACTAAATTCTAACAGGTATTCCTTTTGAGTCCAAATATTCCTTCGCTTCTTTTACTGAATATTTTCCATAATGAAATATTGAAGCTGCTAGGACTGCGCTAGCTTTTCCCAATTTAATTCCGTCGACTAAATGATCTAAATTACCAACACCACCAGATGCAATTACAGGGATATTTACTTTAGATGAAATTTTAAACATTAGATCAATATCGTAACCAACTTGTGTACCATCTCTATCCATTGAAGTTACTAGTAATTCTCCTGAACCATTCTCTTCCATTTGTTTTGCATACTCTAAAGCATCAATACCACTGTTGTTTCTTCCTCCATGTGTAAATACTTCCCATTTATCTCCATTTTTTTTTGCATCTATTGCAACTACAATGCATTGAGATCCAAACTTTTTTGAACTATCGATAACAACTTTTGAATTTTCGACTGCAGCTGTATTTATTGAAACTTTATCTGCACCACAATTAAGTAACTTTGAAATATCTTCAACACTTCTCACTCCACCTCCGACAGTCAAAGGAACAAAGCATTTCTTTGAGGTTTGTTCAACTACATCGTAAATTGTATCCCTATTTTCATTGGAGGCAGTAATGTCTAAAAAACAAATTTCATCTGCACCACCATCACTATAAATTTTTGCTTGCTCTACAGGGTCTCCTGCATCCTTAAGGCCTACAAAGTTTATTCCTTTAACGACACGGCCATTTTTAACATCTAAACATGGTATTATTCTATTTTTAAGCATCTTCTTTCACTAGTTCTATTAAATTAACATCGCCATCATAAATAGCTTTACCGACTATTATACCTTCAACATTTTTTAAATTCCTTGCTTTTTTAACATCGTCTATTGATGAAACACCACCTGATATAATTACAGGGCAATTTGATATCTCGGCAACTTTTGAAGTTTCCTCGAAGTTTGGGCTTTGTTTCATTCCATCTCGATTGATATCCGTGAAAATCAATCTACTTACGCCATAATCATTTACTTCTTTTAAGTAATCTAGAGTTAATTGATTAGTATTTTCTTTCCATCCAGATACTGACAATAACCCATCTTTAGCATCTAAACCTAAAGCAATTTTATTTGGGAATTTTTTGCATGCTTCTTTTAAAAAATTTTGATCATTGATCGCAGCACTTCCTAAAATAACTTTCTCAGCACCAGCATCAGTATATTTCTGGATACTTTCTAAATTTCTAATACCTCCACCTATCTCAACCTTTAGATCTAATTTACGTACTATATCTTGAATAATATCTAGATTTACTGTTTCACCAATTAATGCCCCATCTAGATCAACAATGTGTAAATTTTTAAAACCATGATCTTTATATATTCCAGCTTGTTCAACTGGTGAAATTTCATACTCAGTTTTATTATCAAAATCTCCTTTGACTAATCTTACACACTTTTTATCTTTAATATCTATTGCTGGAAATATCTTCATTTATAAACTTATAAAATTATTAATTATCTTAAGTCCTGTCTTATCACTTTTTTCAGGATGAAATTGGGTTCCAAAGATGTTTTCTTTTTCAACTGAACAAACAATACTTGATGAATAATCTGTTGTAGATGAAATTACATCTTTTTCATTGGGCACAAATTCATAACTATGTACGAAATACATATGAGAATTATTTTCTATATTTTGAAAAATTTTACTATTTTTAATAATATTAATTTGATTCCAACCGATATGAGGAAGTTTAAATTTTCCACCTTGATTATCTATTTTTGAAACTTTACCCGAAATCCAACCAAGGCCTTTAGTTTCTGTTTCTTCATAACCAATATCAGCAAACATTTGTAGTCCAACACAAATTCCAAGAAGTGGTTTTTTATTATTTATTGCAAATTCGTTTAAACTGTCTGTAAGACCGTTAATTTTGTTTAAAGCATCCACACAGCTCTTAAATGAACCCTGACCCGGTAAAACTACTTTATCACTTGATTTGATCTTATTTAAATCTGAGGTAACTTCGATATTTACTTTATTTTTAGCAACCTCCTTAAAAGAGTTTATCACTGAGCTTATATTGCCCGAATTATAGTCGACAATGGTGACGTTCATTAAACTTAAAGAGAACCTTTGGTCGATGGAATTGTTTTTCTATTCCTAGGGTCCATTTCTAACGCGGTTCTTAATGATCTTGCTAATCCTTTAAAACAAGATTCAATAATGTGGTGACTGTTATCACCATAAATATTTTCAACGTGTAAAGTAATTCCTGCTGCTTGTGCAAAAGCTTGAAACCACTCTTTAAATAATTCCGTATCCATTTCACCAAGTTTTTCCACTTTAAGATTAACTTTCCAAATTAAATATGGTCTATTAGAAATATCTATAGCAACACGCGATAATGTTTCATCCATAGGTATCATTGCATGGGCATATCTTCTTATACCAACAGATTTTTTTAGAGCTTTTTTCAATGCCTCACCAATTGCTATACCCGTATCTTCTGTTGTGTGATGAAGATCTATATGAGTATCACCCTTAGCTCTAATATTCATATCAATAGAGGAATGTTTAGATAGTTGTTCTAGCATATGATTTAAAAAACCTATCCCGGTATCAATTTGATATTTTCCTTTACCATCAATATTCAAATCAACACTAATGCTAGTTTCTTTTGTTTTTCTACTAATTTTGCCTTTACGCTTCATAATTAAAAATAGGTATACATATATTATTCAATTATGGCAATAATACTAAACCTGGGCTTGAACTATTAAAAATAATATCCATTTATAAGCAATGACAACGATTGTATTAGTGAGAAAAAATAAAGAGGTAGTGGTTGCGGGTGATGGCCAAGTGAGTATGGGGAATACAGTTGTCAAAAGTACAGCATCAAAGGTAAGGAAAATTGAAAAAAGAGATGTTGTTGCTGGTTTTGCGGGATCAACTGCTGACGCTTTAACTTTATTTGAGAGATTAGAGGCAAAAATAGAAAAACATGCTGGAAACTTATCAAGGGCTGCTGTTGAATTAGCTAAGGACTGGCGTACAGATAAATATTTAAGAAGACTTGAGGCACTAATGGCTATAGGAGATAAAGAAAACAGCTATATTATTTCAGGTACTGGTGACGTTCTAGAGCCAGAAGGAGATGTGATAGGAATAGGTTCGGGTGGTAATTACGCTTTAGCTGCAGGAAAAGTCTTGATGGGAACAGACATGAATGCAGAACAAGTTGCAAAAAGGGCAATAGAAGTTGCTTCCGAAATTTGTGTGTTTACAAATAATAACATTAAAATTGAAAAAATATAATGGAAAACTCTAACGTCACTCCACTAGTTCCTAAAGATAAAAAATCTGATGATACAGAATCTTTGGTAAGCTCTCTATCACCAAGAGAAATAGTTTCGGAATTAGATAGATTCGTGGTTGGTCAAAATAAAGCGAAAAAAGCTGTTGCAGTTGCATTAAGAAATAGATGGAGAAGACAAGCTTTGAAAGGTGAAATGAGAAATGAAGTTTTACCAAAAAACATTCTAATGATTGGACCTACGGGTGTTGGAAAAACAGAAATTTCAAGAAGACTCTCAAAACTTGCTGAAGCACCATTTGTTAAAGTTGAAGCAACAAGATTTACAGAAGTAGGCTACGTAGGTAGAGATGTTGAACAAATCGTGAGAGATTTAGTTGAAATTGCGATTTCAATGGAAAAAGTAAAAAAAAGAAAAGAAGTTTTTGCAAAAGCGCAAAAGTTAGCTGAAGAAAAAGTGCTAGATGCATTAGTTGGAAAAAAAGCAAGTCTTGCAACTAGAGAGAGTTTTAGAAAAAGATTAAGAAGTGGAGATTTAGATGACAATGAAATTGAAATAGCTGTGAGCGATACAGGTGGTAATAATACATCATTTGAGATTCCTGGTATGCCTGGAGCTAATGTTGGGATGATAAACATTGGAGAAATGCTTGGTAAATCGATGGGCACAAAAGAAAAAAAGAAAAAAATGTCAGTTAAAGAGTCCCATGAAATTCTTATTAACGACGAGTCAGATAAACTAATCGAGCAAGATAAGATTATAAAAGCTGCAAAAATCTCAACTGAAAATAATGGAATAGTTTTTTTAGATGAAATAGACAAAATTTCAGCAAGAACTGATCGTGTAGGTGGCGATGTATCTAGAGAAGGAGTTCAAAGAGATTTATTACCATTAATAGAAGGAACTACAGTAAATACAAAATATGGACCAATAAAGACTGATCATATTCTATTTATTGCATCTGGGGCTTTCCAGCTCGCCAAACCTTCAGATTTACTTCCTGAATTACAAGGAAGATTGCCAATAAGAGTAGAATTAGAAGCTTTAACCAGTGATGACTTTAAAAGAATATTAAGAGAACCAGATTTTAGTTTGATCAAACAATACGTGGCTTTATTAAAAACTGAAAATGTGGATCTTGAGTTTACTGATGACGGGATTGATACGATTGCTAATATTGCTTCGGAAGTAAATTCTACAGTAGAAAATATTGGTGCTAGAAGACTACATACAATTATTGAGAAA
>CACGDW010000018.1 GCA_902571925.1 uncultured Pelagibacteraceae bacterium
TTAAAAACTCTTTTCCATTAAATAGGTTTATATAATTTCCCCAAGGTCTATAAAAAATATTTTTTTTATTAAAGTATTTGCGCTTATTACGACCATACATTTTACAAATTTCCTTCCAAGAACCTAGATCAGACCAAGGAATATCTAATTTGATGGCATTTATTTCTTTTGTTTTTTCTAGTATGGCATAATCGAACGACTTGGCTGTTGCCTTAGAGAAAGCTTGTTTATTTAAATAATAAACATTTTTTTTATATTTTGCTCTTCCCATAGCATTAATACAGTTTCGGTAAATGTTTGGTTGATATTTCTTAAAGTTATTAATTATTGAATCTTTTCTCAAATAAAACATACCAGAATTCCAGTAACCTTTTTGACTAATTATTTGTTTTGCTTTGGCTTCTTTAGGTTTTTCTAAAAATCTTGATACTCTATTGTTACCTTTAATATTTTTTGTCAAAAAATAACCAAATTCACTAGATGGCATTGTAGGTTTAATCCCAAAAATAAAAATATTATTTTCGGTCAATTTATTTTGATTCTTCTTAATAGCTTTATTAAATAAACCAACCTTCTCAATTAATTGATCAGCTGCTAAAAATATAAGCGGTTGTTTATTTGGAATATCTTTTATTAATGCTGTGCTTAATATAGCTGGTGCAGTATTTCTTTTAGCAGGTTCAAGAATAATTTTAAATTTTTTAATTTTATATTTCTTTAGATGTTGTTTAACTTGTTTAAGGTACTTTGAATTTGTACTTATAACTGGATCATCAAAGATAGATGATTTTACTCTTTCTAAGGTTTTACCTAGCAAGGTCCAATTACCAAAATCTATAAACTGCTTAGCTTGATGTTTTTTTGCCTTTGGCCAAAGTCTTGCTCCTGCTCCACCACATAAAATAACTGGGCGAATTTTCATTAAATTTTCGAGTAATCCTTAACTTCTTTTTTCTTACCTGGATGAGTTGGTGCACCTAAATAAGCGGGTCCAACTGTTTGAGCGTACTTCCAAAGTGTACCAGAGCCAAAATCAGATTTTCTAGCCCTCCATTTTCTTCTTCTTGAAGCTAATTGAGCTCTTGTTAATCGAACATTTATAGTTCCTTTCTTAGCATCAATATCAATCATATCTCCATTACGTAAAAGAGCAATTGGACCACCTAAAGCTGCTTCTGGGCCTACGTGACCAACACAAAAGCCTCTTGTAGCACCTGAAAACCTTCCATCTGTTATCAAGGCAACTTTCTCTCCTTTACCTTGTCCATAGATAGCTCCTGTTGTTGAAAGCATCTCTCTCATACCAGGTCCACCCACTGGTCCCTCATATCTAATAATAATTACATCACCGTCTTTATATTTCTTATTTTGAACAGCTTTCATTGCACTTTCTTCATTGTCAAAACATCTTGCCCTTCCAGTAAATTGTAATTTTTTAAGTCCTGCAATTTTAACAATTCCACCATCAGGAGCTAAATTTCCTTTAAGACCAACAACACCACCGTCTGGTGATAATGGTTTATTATAAGCTCTTAAAACTTTTTGTTTTGGATTAAATTTAATTCCCTTTAAATTTTCTTTCATTGTTTTACCAGTAACTGTCATACAATCACCATGAATGTATCCACCATCATAAAGAGTTTTTAATAACATTGGCACTCCCCCAGCTAACCACATGTCTTTTGCAACATATTTTCCTCCAGGTTTTAAATCAGCAAGATAAGGAGTTTTTTTAAATATTTTTGCAACATCCATTAAATCAAATTTGATTCCTACCTCATTTGCTATTGCTGGTAAATGTAAAGCAGCATTTGTTGATCCACCAGTCGCAGCAACAATTGTTGCAGCATTTTCCAAAGCTTTTCTAGTTACAATATCCCTAGGCTTAATTTTTTTAGCTAATAATTCCATCACCATTATTCCGCTAGCTTTTGCATATTTATCTCTTTCTTCATATGGAGCTGGTGTTCCTGCTGAATAAGGTAAAGCCAAACCAATTGCTTCTGAAACACATGCCATAGTATTAGCAGTAAACTGACCGCCACAAGCTCCTGCACTTGGACAAGCAACTAATTCAAGTTTTCTTAACTCTTTTGCTGACATTTGTCCTGAAGAATGTTTTCCAACAGCTTCGAAAACATCAACTACAGTAACATCCTTACCCTTATATTTTCCTGGTAGTATTGATCCTCCATAAATAAAAACGCTTGGGACATTTAATCGAACCATGGACATCATTAGGCCTGGTAAAGATTTATCACATCCAGCAATACCTACTAATGCATCATAACAATGACCTCTAACAGTAAGCTCTGCAGAATCTGCAATTACTTCTCTAGAAATCAGTGAGGATTTCATTCCCTCATGACCCATTGCAATACCATCAGTAACAGTAATTGTACAAAATTCTCTAGGTGTACCACCGGAAGCTCTAACACCTTTTTTGACAGACTGAGCCTGTCTCATTAGGGCAATGTTACAAGGTGCAGCTTCATTCCAAGTAGAGACAACTCCTACGAATGGTTTTGAAACATCCTTTTCAGTTTCTCCCATAGCATAATAGAAAGATCTATGTGGAGCTCTATCAGCGCCTAAAGATGTATGTCTGCTCGGCAATTTTTTCTTATTAAACTTCCGCATTATAAGCTTTCAATAGTTAATAATATTTTTTTGATATCATTTTTTAAATTACTATAGTTAGTTTTTTCCTGTTCAACAATATTTTTTGGTGCTCTATTTGTAAATCCCTTATTAGATAATCGCTGAGATATCTTGTCCATTTCTTCTTGATATTTGTTCTGTCTTTTAACTAAATTTTCTTTTATCAAATTTAAATCAACATTTTCATCAAAATATATCTTAAAAATATCACCAGATACAATCAGTGTAGCAGATGGTTTTTGTTGGTCTTTGTCAAAAAAATTATTTATACGACCAAGTTTTTTAAGAATTATCTCATTATTAATCATTAATATTTTATTTTTTTTTGCAATTTTATTAATAGAAATATCAATAAATGATCCTGGACTAACATTTAGCTCATTTTTAAAAGATCTTAATTGTGAAATAACATTTATAATTTTTTCTACATCTTTCATAGATTGATCTTTTTTGGGTTTTCCTGACGGCCAATTTGTATACATTAAAAAATTTTTATTTGATTTATCAAATTTATTTTTTAACCAAATCTTCTCTGTTACAAAAGGAATAAACGGATGAAGTATAATCAGTATTTGTTTAAATATATAAGCAGATACTTCTTTTATTTCTTTTTTGGCTTTTTCATCCTTGGAAAACAAAATAGTTTTAGAAAGTTCGATATACCAATCACAATACGAATGCCAGGCGAACTGATAGGCATTTTTAGCGGATTCATCAAATCGATAATCTTTAAGATTTTTCTCTATTGTGCCTTTTGTTTTAATTAGTTCTGAATAAATCCATTTATTAATGTTTAATGTAATTTTAGGTATCTTATCAATTTTACTAAAGTCACACTCATTAGTAATTAAAAAATTATTAGCATTCCATAACTTGTTTAAAAAGTTTCTATATCCTTTTACTCTATCTTCTGAGAGCTTTACGTCAGTTCCTGGTGATGCCATTGAAAGTAGTGTAAATCTTAAAGCATCAGCACTGTATTTTTCAATCAAATTTAATGGATCAATTACATTTCCTTTTGATTTAGACATCTTTTGTCCTTTTTCATCCTTAACTAAAGCATGCACATAAATATCTTTAAATGGTTCCTTTTTCAAAAATTCCATTCCAAACATCATCATTCTAGCAACCCAGAAAAAAATAATATCAAAACCAGTAACTAAAACTGTTGTAGGATAAAATTTTTTAACGAAATCTTTTTTATCTGGCCAACCAAGAGTTGCAAAAGGCCACAAACCAGATGAAAACCAAGTATCTAAAACATCTGGATCTCTAATAAGTTTAGTATCTTTTTTATAAAATTTTTTAGCTTGTTTTTTTGCATCCGTTTCATTTATTGCAACAAAAATCTTTTTGTCAGGTCCATACCAAGCTGGTATTTGATGACCCCACCAAAGTTGTCTTGAAATACACCATGGCTCTATATTGTTCATCCACTGAAAATAAGTTTTAGACCAATTAGAAGGAAAAAAATTTGTTTTTTTTGACTTAACTATTTGTTTAGCTTTAACTGATAGTTTCTTAGCATTCACAAACCATTGTTCAGTTAGAAAAGGCTCTATAATTGAATTTGATCTATCACCATAAGGTACTTTATTTTTGATATTTTCTTCCTTAACAAAGAAATTTTTTTCTTTTAACTCTACTAATATTTTTTTTCGAGCTTCGAATCTGTCTAAGCCAATATAATTATCAGGCGCATTTTTATTAATTTTACCATCCCGGGTAAAAATATTTATTATTTCAAGTTTGTTTCTTTGACCTACATCATAATCATTAAAATCATGTGCCGGGGTGATTTTTAAAGCTCCTGTACCCTGCTCTGGATCAGCATAATTATCTTGAATAATCTTAATCTTTCTTCCAACTACTGGAATAGTAACAGTTTTTCCAACATATTTTTTAAATCTTTTATCCTTAGGATTTACAGCAATAGCAGTATCTCCCAACATAGTTTCTGGTCTTGTTGTTGCTATAGTAATAAATTCACCTGATTTTTCTATTGGGTATTTAATATAATAAATTTTAGAATTCATTTCTCTTTGATCCACCTCTAAGTCGGATATAGCTGTTTTAAGAACAGTATCCCAGTTTACTAACTTTTCAGCTTTATAAATTAACTTTTTTTTATGTAGTTCAACAAAAACTTTAATCACTGATTTTGATAAATTTTTATCCATTGTGAAAGCATTCCTAGACCAATCACATGAGCAGCCAAGTTTTTTAAGTTGATTTATAATGATATCCCCATACTGGTTTTTCCATTCCCATACTTTCTCAATGAATTTTTCTCTACCTAGATCATTTTTATTCAAATTTTCTTTTTCTAATTTTTTTTCAACAAGAGCTTGAGTAGCTATACCAGCATGATCAGTTCCTGGTTGCCATAAAGTTTCATAATTATTCATTCTGTAATAACGAACTAAGAGATCTTGAATTGAATTGTTTAAAGCATGTCCCATATGGAGGCTTCCTGTTACATTTGGTGGAGGAATAACTATTGAAAATTTTTTTAAGTTCTTTTTTGGTTTAAATAAATCATTTTTTTCCCAATATGAATAAATATTATCTTCTACTTCAGAATGTGTATATTTATCAGTATTCATGGGTACAAGATGTTTATAATTTAATAATTTAAATTAACAATAATGAAAATAGATCGTTATTTAATAGACTAATCATTAATATTTTATATAAAACTCTTTGTGATTAACTATTAAACTCACGGCAACGTGGCGGAATGGTTACGCAGAGGATTGCAAATCCTTGTATCCCGGTTCGATTCCGGGCGTTGCCTCCATATAAAATGATTTATTGATTATCAATATCACTCTCTTTTTTAACATCATCTTTTTTATCTTTTTTGTTGAAAATTTTTGATAAAAATATTTTAAATTTGCTCCACATCACAGTGGCTGTGGCTAATCCTGCAGCCAAGAAACCTAAGATTGCTTGAATGATAAAGCTAC
>CACGDW010000019.1 GCA_902571925.1 uncultured Pelagibacteraceae bacterium
ATTTTTTATATTTCCGTTATCATCAAAGTTTATTTTTATATCGGCTATAAGAAACCCTTCTTTTATAAAGTTTTCTAGGATTAAAAATCTGGTATCCTTTTCTACTCCTCTTATAAATGATATTAATTTTTTTATTTTTAATGAATTAGTTGAAATATCTAAGCTATTTAATGCAAATTTACCATTTATTAATGATTTTAATGAAATGTGAGTTTCAATAGACTCAATATTGAGTGTTTCATTATTTGATTTAATCTTAGGGCCTAAAGTTTTTACTTTGATCCTAATTTTTAAGGGCTCTAAAATTAATTTTACTTTTTTTAATTCAAATTGAATATCGTTATTAATGCTTTTAACCTTGTTTGTAATCTGCTGGTTAAACTTATCAGTTTCTATTCCAAAAAAACTAAAATAACCAACAAATAAAAAAAATATTAAAATTGTAGATAATAAGAAATTATAAATTATTTTTTTCATCTAATTTATCTGGTGTAAGGATTTTTCTAAAAAGTCGTCTATTTCCCCATCTAAAACTTTTTCTGGATTCGTATTTTCAAAATTAGTCCTATTATCTTTAACCAACCTGTATGGTTGCAAAACATAAGATCTAATTTGGTGGCCCCATCCTATATCTGATTTTAATGTTTCTGCACTATGGTTTTCTTTCTCTTTTTTTTTAATCTCATAATCATAAAGTCTTGCTTTGAGCATGTTCATACAAGTTTCTTTATTCTTATGTTGGGATCTTTCATTTTGACATTGGACAACTATTTTGGTTGGTAAATGAGTAATTCTTACAGCGCTATCAGTAGTATTTACATGCTGTCCACCAGCACCACTCGATCTATATGTGTCAATTCTTAAATCTTTATCCTCAACATCTACTTTTATATTTTCATCAACAACAGGATAAATCCAAACGCTAGCAAAACTAGTATGTCTTCTAGATCCCGAATCAAATGGAGAAATTCTAACTAAACGGTGAATTCCCGATTCTTTTTTTAACCAACCATAAACGTAATCACCCTCTAACTTAATAGTAGAAGATTTGATACCAACCTCTTCCCCTTTATGCTCACTTATCAATTGAGATTGAAATTTTTTATTATCAGACCATCTCAAATACATTCTTCTCAACATATTTGCCCAATCTTGACTTTCAGTACCTCCCGCACCAGCATGAATTTCGATATAGCAATCAAGAGAGTCTGTTTCATTAGATAAAAAACATCTAATTTCATTTTTTTTAACGATTTCTTTTAATTCTTTAATATTCTTTAATATTTCAATTTGAATATCCTGATTATTTTCCTCTATTGCTAATTTGTATAAATCATTAATATCTTCAAATTTTTTATTCGAATGTCGATAGGATTTTATTAATTCCTCAATTAGTTTTTTTTCTTTTATAATTTTTTGTGAATTTGCTCTATCTTGCCAAAAATTAGCATCAAGCATTTTTTGATTGTAATTTTCTAGCTTAGATTCAACATTATTTTTATCAAAGATACTCCTTAATTCTCAAATTGATTTTTTCAATCTCTTTTTTTAAATTTAAATATTTGTCATCCATTAGTAGAATTTTAATATATTATTCGAGTCTATTCTATTATTATTATTCAAATTAATAACTTTACCATCGAGAATATTTTTATCTTTATAAACTTCAACTATCGTATTTTTCGAAGAAAATTCTGCTTTTTTACCTGTAACTGGATCAATTACCATCATTATGATTCCCTCTGAAACTTTGAATGGTCTTGCATCAGACTTTTTTACTGCTTTTTTTACAAACTCTTCAAAAATAGGTAGCGCAGTTTTTGAACCTGTTTCATATTTTCCAAGTGGTGAAGGGCTATCCATGCCTACGTATACTCCAATAACTAAATTAGATGTAAAACCAACAAACCAAGCATCAGTATTTTCATTTGTAGTTCCTGTTTTGCCTGCTAAATTAAGTTTTAACTTATTTAATTTTTTTCCAGTTCCTCTTTTTACTACACCTTCTAACAAAGAAGTAATTTGATACGCAGTTTGAGCTGAAAAAACTTGTTTATAATTGTCCTTTATCTTTGGATATTGTTCACTCAAAAAAGAGATCTGATCACAGTTTATACATCTTCTTTTTTCATTATTAAGAATTGTGTTACCTTCACTATCTTGAACCCTATCAATTAAGATTGGTTCAACCACTTTACCTCCGTTTACAAAAGCTGAATATGCTGAGGTTAATTTAAGTAATGTTGTTTCCGTAGACCCAAGTGATATCGATAATAATTCATTTGGATTATCATAAATTCCTAAATCTTTTGAAAAATTTATTATTTTATCTATTCCTAAATTTTGAGCTATTCTTACTGTCATTAAATTTCTTGATTTCTCAAGACCAGTTCTAAATGTTGAAGGTCCATAAAATTTTTTACCATAATTTTCTGGTTTCCAACTTTTTAAGTCTGAACCTTGATCTAATACTAAGGGTGCATCAAGAACTAATGAAGATGGCGTGTAATTATTTTCTAGTGCTAAAGCATATACAAATGGTTTAAAAGCTGAACCAGGTTGTCTAAGTGCTTGAGATGCTCGATTAAATTCGCTATGTCTGAAACTAAAACCGCCACTTAAAGCTAAAACTCTCCCTGTATAAGGATCCATTATAACTATACCACCGTTTATTTTAGGAATTTGTTTTAAATTATAATTGTTATTTTTTATCTTTTGTACATAAACAACATCACCTGGATGAATTAGTTCATTAAATTCTTTTTTTGTCCAACTAATACTATCGTAATTTATAAATCCTTTAATATTATTTTTAGTTTCTATTAAAGCCAGAAATTGATCAACTTTTTTTACAATTGCAATTTCCCACCCAATAGATTTTTCCAACTCATATTTCTCTAAGTTATTATACCAATTTTTTTTAACAATTTTAGACTCAATTGGTCCACGCCAACCTTTTCTTTTGTCATAGGATATTAAACCTTTTCTTAATGAGTCTGTTGCAATTTTTTGGAGTTCTAGATTTATTGGGGTATTAATATTAAATCCCTGTTTATAAACTTTTTCATAAGATAATTTTTCAATAACGGTTTTTCTCACATCTTCAATATAAAATTGAGAGTCTTCTAAAAAAATTCTTTTTTTCTTTTTAAGTTTTATTCTTTGATTTATATGAATTTTGTAATCTTTGAGATTAATAAAATCATTTTCAAGTAAATTTTTTAAAACTAAGTTCCTTCTAAATTCAGCAAGTTTTTCATCTCTATATGGATTGTATCTGCTCGGGGCTTTGGGTAAAGCAGCTAATAATGCTGCCTCACCGTAATTAAGCTCTTTGATTGATTTATCAAAATATTCTAAACTAGCTGCTGCTACGCCGTATGCTCCACTACCAAGATAAATTTGATTTAAATAAAGTTCTATTATTCTTTCTTTAGTTAAAGCTCTCTCAATTCTAAACGCTAAAATTGCTTCCTTTACTTTTCTACTGATGCTAACTTCATTAGATAATAAAAAATTTTTTGCTACTTGTTGTGTTATAGTTGAAGCTCCCTCCAATCGTTTTGAGGACAAAATATTTTTAATATTGTTTATAACTGCTCTCAGAACTCCTTTTGCATCAACTCCTGGGTGAGAGAAAAAGTTTTTATCTTCTGCAGATAAAAATGAGTAAATTACATTTTTTGGAATTGAGTCGTAAGGAACAAATATTCTTTTTTCTTTAGAAAAATCAGCCACTAAATCACCTTTTCCAGAGTAGACTTTGCTTGAAACTGGTGGTTTATAATTCTTCAAAAATTTATAATCTGGAATATTGTTAGAGAAAGTCCACAAAATAGCAAATATTGTAATAAAAATTAATAGCGAAAAGCAGGCTAAGATTATAAGAGTTTTTTTGATAAATCTGTTCATTTTGATTTAATTATATATAGGAATTTGTTAAAGTTAAGGCACAAGATTTATACAAAATTAAAAAAATTGAATATTGAAATGAAACAATCAACATACATATTATGGAAAAAAATTTATATATTGATGCCTCTCATCCGAGTGAAACTAGAGTCGTACTTAAATCTGACAGTAATATTGAAGATTACGAATACGAGAGCTTAAAAACTAATTTAAATAAAAATAATATTTATCTTGGAAAAGTAAGTAGGATTGAACCTTCTCTTCAGGCAGCATTTATTGACTTTGGAAAAGAAAGGCATGGTTTTTTATCATTTAATGACATTCAGTCTGACTATTATCAAATTCCTAAGAGTGACTTAAAAGTAATAAAAGAAGAGGAAGAAAAGGTCAGGGAAGAATTATCAAAAGAAAAAGAGGCAAAAGAGGATGAAAATCTTGCCGAAGGAAATTTAGAAATTGATGATCCTATTGAAAAAAAAGATACAGAGAATAAAGATAATTTTATTGAAGAAAAAGAAAAAAAAAATCTAAATAAGTTTAAATTTAAAAAGTATAAAATACAGGAGGTTATAAAACCTAATCAAGTTATTCTTGTTCAAGTGATAAAAGATGAACGAGGTCAAAAAGGTGCAGCACTTAGCACTTTTATATCTATCGCTGGTAAATATATAGTTCTTATGCCAAATACCCCAAAAGGAGGAGGTATTTCAAGAAAAATTTTTAACCCAGCAGATAGAAAAAAAATAAGATCAATTTTAAATGAAATTGAAATACCAAAAGAGATGGGATTAATTGTAAGAACTGCTGGAAGCAATAAGACTAAAAATGAAATTAATCATGACCTAGATACACTTTTAAATACATGGAATCAAATCAAAGAAAATGCAATTAATTCTATAGCTCCATCATTAATACATCAAGAAAGTGAAATTATAAAAAGAACTTTAAGAGACATGTATGATGAAAGCACAAAAAATATCGTTATCGAGGGTAATGAAGGTTACAAAAAAGCTCAAAATTTTATGAAAATGATGATGCCCTCTCAAGTTAAAAAAATTAAAAAATTCAGAGGCAAAATACCATTATTTGTTCAAGAGGGAATCGAGGAAAAACTAAATCAAATATTTGAGTCTGAAATTAAATTAAATTCAGGAGGATATTTGGTAATAAATCCAACTGAGGCTCTAGTTTCTATTGATATAAATTCTGGCAGTTCAATTAAGCAGAAAAATGTTGAAAGTACTGCGCTTGATACAAATCTTGAAGCTGTAGATGAAATAGCCAGACAAATAAAAATCAGAGACTTGTCGGGATTAATAATAATTGATTTCATTGACATGCTAAATTATGGAAATAGGAGACAAGTTGAAAGGAAACTTAAAGAAAAATGTAGATCAGATAGAGCAAGAATTCAAATAGGTAGAATAAGTAATTTTGGTCTTTTAGAGATGTCTAGACAAAGACTTAGAGAAAGCTCTGTTAAATGGAAAATTGAGCTTAAGGACGAGTCATTTGCACAAAAACTATTAAAAATGATAGAGTATAAATCTATTTTAAAT
>CACGDW010000020.1 GCA_902571925.1 uncultured Pelagibacteraceae bacterium
AATATATTTTTTTTGTGTTTCCAATGTTTAAAATTCTAAAAGGCGCAACTGACGACAAACTATCATTTTTAAATTTTTTTTTTGGATTTAGAGAAGGAGCTTTGTTTAATAATTTATAAATTCCGTCTACAACATCATCTATATAAGTATAATCTCTATACATCTTACCTCTATTGTAGATATCAATTTTTTTACCTTTTAAAATATTTTTTGTAAATTTAAAGTAAGCCATATCAGGCCTCCCATAAGGACCATAAACTGTAAAAAATCTGAGCATTGTAATAGGAAGTTTCCATAAACTTGAGTACGAGTGAGCTAAACTTTCAGTAGATTTTTTTGTTGCAGCGTAAAAACTAATTTGGTGATCTGTCTTGTCTATTTCTTGAAACGGAATTTTCTTGTTAGCACCATAAACTGATGAACTTGATCCAATTATTAAATGTTTAACTTTTACTTTATTAGCAATTTTTATTAAATTGAAAGTTCCAAATATGTTTGAATTCAAATAAACATCTGGATTAACTATACTATATCTAACCCCAGCTTGTGCAGCCAAATGAATAATAATCGTAGGTTTGAATTTTAATACTGACCTATTGAGTAATTTTTGGTTTTCGAGCAAACCTTTTGTAAAAGAAAAATTCTTATATTTTTTTAGAATATTTAGCCTATTTCTTTTTAAGCGAGGATCATAAAAATTATTCATAGAGTCTAATCCATGAACCTTAATTCCCTTATTTAAAAACTTTTTTGCAGCGTGAAATCCAATAAATCCAGCAGCACCAGTAATATATATTTTAGATTTCATTTTATATTCTTATTTAATATAACATCATTGTGAATAAAGAAATTCCAAAAAGTACAAAAGTTGTTGTAATTGGTGGCGGGGTGGTAGGATGCTCTGTTGCTTATCATTTAGCTAAATTTGGTTGGAAAGATACAATTCTTTTAGAAAGAGATCAGTTAACATCAGGCACAACATGGCATGCAGCAGGATTGGTTAGTCAATTAGGTCCAACAGCTGCAATAACTAAGATAAGAAAATATACACTAGATTTATATAAAAAACTTGAAAAGGAAGTTGATCATTCTGCAGGCTTAAGATTAAATGGAGCACTCTCTATTGCTCAAAACAAAGGAAGATGGCAAGAACTTCAAAGACAAGCAACTACGGCACAACTTTATGATGTTGATGTAAGAATTTTAGATAAAAATCAAATTAAAAAAGATTATCCAATTATTAATACCAATGAAGTTATTGGTGGAATTTTAATGCCTGGAGATGGTGCTGCTGATCCATCAGGTGTTACTCACATGTTAGCTAAAGCTGCAAGAAAAGAGGGAGCACAAATTTTTGAAAAATCTCCAGTAGATGAAATTTTAACTAAGAATGGAAAAATCTCAGGAGTTAAAGTAAATGGTCAAAAAATTGATTGTGAATATATTGTTTTAGCATCTGGAATGTGGTCAAGACAAATTGGAGAAAAAGCTGGAGTAAGTATCCCACTTTATCCTGCTGAACACTTTTATATTATTACTGAACCAATAGAAAATTTATCTAAAACATTACCTGTAATTAGAGACTTTGATAATCGAACTTATATTAAAGAAGATGCAGGTAAAATATTAGTTGGTATTTTTGAGGGAAATTCTATTCCCGCTTGGGATAAGACAAACAAAGTACCAGAAGATTTTTCTTTTGGTGAGTTTCAAGAAAATTTTGAACATTTTGAACCTTATTTAGCCTCTGCTATTAAAAGATTTCCTATTTTAGAAACTGCAGGTATAAGAAAATTTTTCTCAGGACCAGAGTCTTTTACACCGGATACAAATACATTATTAGGAGAAGTACCAGAAGTGAAAAACTTTTTTGTATGCTGCGGGTTAAATAGTATTGGTATAGGGAGTGGAGGAGGCGTTGGTAAAGTTACTGCAGAATGGTTAATGACTGGCCACATTAATGAAGATATTTTTAGCTACGATATAAAAAGATTTCAAAAATTTCATTCAGAGTTGGGTTTTATTAAAAAAAGGATTACAGAGACCCTAGGGGATTTGTATGGAATGCATTGGCCATTCAAGCAACATAAAACCTCTAGAAATATTAAAACTTTACCTCATCACGACAATTTAAAAAGTTTTGGAGCATGTTTTGGTGTTTCAGCTGGTTATGAAAGACCGATGTGGTTTGCTTTGGATGGAGAAAAAGCTGAATATGAATATAGTTATAATTACCAGAGCTGGTATCCATCAGCAGAATATGAAACAAATAATACTATCAAAAATGTTGGTTTATTTGACTTAACTCCTTTTTCTAAGTTTGAAGTAAAATCAGATAAAGCTCATCAAGAGTTACAGAAAATTTGTACAGCAAATATTAAAAATGAACCTGGTAAATGTGTTTATACTCATATGTTAAACCCTGATGGTGGAATAGAGACTGATTTAACAGTCGTATGTATTGATAAAAATCATTTTAGAATAATAAGTTCTGCAGCAACAAGAGAGAGAGATAAATTTCATATTAAAAAACATCTCTCAAAAAATGTTGAATTAAAAGATATCACAGATGATCTATGTGTATTTGGATTATTTGGTCCAAAAAGTAGAGATTTACTAGAAACATTAAGCGAAGATAACTTTGAAAATGATCAATTTAGATTTGGATTTGCAAAGTTTATTACAATTGATGGGGTTAAAATCTGGACACAAAGATTATCTTATGTAGGTGAATTAGGCTACGAGCTATATGTAGATCTAAAAGATGCAAAAAAAATATACGAATTACTTATAGATAAAGGTAAAGATTTTAATCTTTCTAATTGTGGAATGCATGCAATGGATATTATGCGAATGGAAAGTGGATTTTTACATTGGGGACATGATATTTCCCCTGAAGAAAACCAGTATCAAGCAGGTTTAGCTTTTACTATTAGCAATAAAAAAGATGTAGATTTTATAGGTAAACAAGCTCTTGAAAAAATTAAACAAGATAAAGTAAAAACTAGATTCTCAATGTTTACTTTAAAAGAAAGTGAACCCGGAAAACCATTATTACTTCATGATGAACCAATTTATGATGGTGAAAAAATCATAGGTAGATCAACATCTGGAAACTATTCATTTAATTTCAAAAAGAATTTAGTATTTGGATATATCAATAATGATTTTTCTAATGAAGAACTACAATCTAAAAATTTATTTATTGAAGTAGAAAAACAAAAATATCCTATCTCTATTCAATCTGAGCCGCTAAAACGAACAGATTTTAAAAATCTTTAATCAAGTTTGTCTTCTTAAAATAAAAACAAAAATTACTGAAGTTACCATCATGATTAATGCATAAGCTGCAGTTGGAACCATATATATCATATCATTACCAAATAATTGTATTCCCACAAAAACTGCCAAAGTTCCATTTTGGAGACCAGCCTCTAAAGATATGCATCTTCTTTGAGCAACCCCAGTTGCAAAAAATTTAGCAATATAAAAAGCTACAATCATCATTGTAACATTTAAAGTAAAAGCAATCATTCCAGCTTTTTCTAAAAACATAACTATGCTATCCCATTCTTCGATATAGATAGCAATAAAAACAATGCTGAATAAACCAATGGATATTTTATTGATAATTTTCATATTATTTACAATAAAATTATCTGCAAGTTTTCTAATAATCATTCCAATTAATACTGGAACAGTTACAACCAAAAACATTTTTAAAGATATACCGAGCATAGATACCTCTTTTTTGACGTATGTAATGTCAAATAATTCTATTGATAAAAAAACTACATAAGGAACAGAAACTATACTAATCAAACTAGTAATTGCTGTTAAAGATATGGAAAGTGCAACATCTCCATTTGCAAATTTTGTAAGTACATTTGAGGTTACACCACCAGGTGCTGCAGCTATTAACATTACACCTAACGCTAACTCAATTGGAGTTTTTAAAATAATTATTAAAAAATATGCAATAATAGGAAGCAATACCAACTGACAAATTAATCCAATAAAAAATTCTTTAGGATTTTGAACCACTCTAGTAAAATCTTGAACTGTTAAAGACGCACCTAATCCCAGCATTATTAATGCTAATCCTATTGGAGCTATTGTTGTTACTATCCCCATCTTCCCTCAAAATGAAATTAATAATTAAAGGATTTATACATGGATTGGGTTAAAACAAAAGTTTTTTATGAGATAGTCAAAAGATTAAGAACTTTTCTAATAAATTTTGCTTTATTTCTAAAAATTAATTTTTGATATGGAAGAACTCTTTGAACATTGAAGCCTGTTAAAATATATTGTTTTTTTTCATTTAATTTTAAATACTCATTTTTTATCAAGAACTTACATTTTCTAATTACTGTTGCTCGAGGTATTCCAGTCATGTCAGAAACAGACATTGCACTTACACCGTTACTTCTAGCTTTATCACCTCTCACCAACTCTTCATTAAATTGATTATAATCTCCTGTAAATAGTTCTCTTTGATAATCCATATACTCATGTACTTGATTGGAACCATTCTTTTTATCAAAAGTTTTACTATAATTAAAAGCTTGGTTCATACAAACTGTACCCCAAACATGAAATGTTGTTAAGTCCTCAAACATTTCATGGTATCCAATAACCATTGGAATTTGCATCCTATAAAACCATCTCCAACAAATAGAGAAATTTTTCTTTAACACATTTTCAATAATTTTTGCATCAAGTTTTTTAAAATAAAGTTTTTCCTTGCTAAGTATTTCTGAAATTTTCACAATATAACTAGCTGTATATTTCATTTGATTTTCAGGTTTAATAAAACTAAAGGATCTTCGATCAATTATAATTTGTTTTTTTGTTCTTTTTAGAACTCCCAATTTTTCAAGTTCTAAAACTTTTCTTCTAACAGTCTCTTTGGGTAATTGAAGTTTTTCACATAACTCTGTGATACTGAATTTATCTATTTGGAGAAAATTTTTTGAATAATATTGCTCATAAGTTAACTTAATATTCATTTGATCATAAAATTGTAAAGTTTTTTCAACAAGTGAAATGATAATCATATATTTATAATGATCCTTGAAAGCTTGATAAACGGCATTCATCCATCTCCATTGGTGATTGATCCAATCTTTTCCTAATTGATCATAGTTAGCCATCATATGATCATAGACCTGTTCGTCGTTTAGAACTTTTGAAAAATCTATTTGTTGAATAGCCATAATTTTTATAATTAAGATTTGAAACCCAAAATGGACATATGTCAATTAAAATAAGACCCAGTTTGAACCATTAAGAAATTGTGATTATTAATCAATGGTGCTTAAATATAT
>CACGDW010000021.1 GCA_902571925.1 uncultured Pelagibacteraceae bacterium
TTAGGCATTTTTTTCAATTTGAATTCGAGGGAGTATATTCAGCAAAATATGGGTGTCAAGCAACCTTAATTATTGTAAATATTTGTTAATGAATGTTTATAGAAATATTAATACTTTATTTTTTATTTTTTCTTTAGCTCATTTAGTAATTTGGACGCTTGTTCCATCATTAACAAATAACAATTTACCGCTTGATACCATTGAGGCTCTTGCTTGGGGGAGTAATTTAGACTGGGGTTTTAACAAACATCCTCCTATGAGTGCTTTTTTTCCTGAATTTTTTTTTCAAATTTTTGGATCTCAAGATTGGGCTTATTATCTTTTAAGCCAAATTTTCGTTTTAATTGCTTTTTATTATGTATTTAAATTTTCTTATGAATTTTTAGGTAACCCTAAATTAAGTTTAATTTCAGTTTTATTACTAGAGTCAATTTATTTTTATAATTTTACTACTCCAGAATTTAATGTGAATGTTTGCCAATTACCTTTCTGGGCTTTAGTTGTTTATTATTCTTGGCGAATTTTTCAATCAAAGAATATAAAACTTTTAGATTGTTTTTTGGTAGGTTTATTTGCTGCAGTTGGATTTCTATCTAAATATTTATTTGTTTACCTTTTAATATCTATTGATCTCTTGTTTATTTATTTAATCTTTTTTAAGAAGATTAAAAAGATGGATTTTAAATATTTAATTATCCTAGAGGTCTTCTTAGTTTTATTAGTACCCCATCTTATTTGGCTTGTTAATAATGATTTTGTAACTATTTTTTATGGTTTAAAAAGAACAGGTTTAGATGAGGCTGTGTTCTTAGATCATTTGAGATATCCATTAATTTTTTTACTAAAACAAATTGGAATATTAATTCCATTTTTCTTTTTGGTTTTTCTCTTGATTAAAAGATTAAGATTTAAATTTAAAATAAATTTCAAAGATAAAAAATTAATCTTCTTATTTTTTATAAATTTGGCACCTTTAATATTAATGCTTATTACTTCAGTTATTACTGGATCAAAAATAAGAACAATGTGGATGACACCTTTTTATTTATTTTTTGGTATCTTTATAATTTATCTATTTAAATCTCAAATAGATTTAAAAAAAATTAATTCATTCATGACTGGCTTTTTATTTCTCTTTTTTCTTTCACCTATAATTTATTCTTATGTATCAATTTCTCAATCAGAAAAACGTACAGATTATCCTGGGAAAGAAATAGCTAAAAAAATTCAGTTAGTTTGGGATCAAGATTTCGATAAAGAAATTCAATTTGTAACTGGAGATGAATGGAAAGCTGGAAATTTATCTTACCATCTTAAATCGAGACCAAAATGGGAAGGATTTAATAATAATGAAATATTAAATAATTCATCTCAATTTATTTGTGTGGACGATGTATGCTTGGGAAGATATTAATTTCTGTAAAAATGATTTATGAAATTTAAAGTTTTAATTCCAATTTATAATGACTGGCAATCAGTTTTTAAACTTTTGGAAAATATTAATTTAAGTATAAAAGACTCAGTTCATGAGATATCTGTTATCATTATTAATGATGCCTCAAATCATGATCGTCCGGAGGAGGAAAAAAATTTAGAAAACATCCATTCTATAAAGGTTTTAAATATGAAAATAAATCAAGGTCATACAAGATGTATTGCTACAGGACTAAAATATATTTACGAAAAAGAGGATTTTGATTATATAATCCCTATGGATGGTGATGGAGAAGATAGGCCTGAGGAAATTTCTGACTTTATAAATCAAGTTAAAGACTCAAATGATCTATCTATTATTGGGGAAAGAGTAAAAAGATCAGAAAATTTAATATTTAAAATTTGTTATCAAATACACAAGTTAATTACACTCACTTTTACGGGTAAGTCTATTAAATATGGAAATTTTACTTGTCTATCAAAGGTTACTGTTGAAAAAATGATCAACGAAAAAGCTACGTGGAATAGTTTTTCTGGATCTTTAAAAAAAGTTGATAATAATTTGATCGCAATTCCCTCCATTAGAGGCAGCAGATATTATGGCCCATCAAAGATGAGTTTTTTCAATTTATTAAAACATTCTCTTTCTATTGTTAGTGTCTTTAGAAAAGCAGTTTTAATTCGTTCTGCATTATTTATAATTGTTTATATTTTAATGATTAAAAGCAATGCTTCTGTAATAACTGCAATTCCACTAGTATTGTTGTTAGTTATGATTTATTCAATTTCTAGCTTGGCATTAAGAGAGAATATGGATGAATTCAAAAATTCGCTTAAAAATATTCAGAATGTTGAAAATATTAAATAGCTTTTATTTTAGGTAAACAATAAAAGTCAGCAGTATCTATTTTAGAGGAGTATTGTCTTCTCATATTCCATTTTTTTTGAACACCAGCACTTGCAAGACTTAATGTTGATCTACCATATCTATAATTGGTATTATCAATAGATTTCATTAAACTATTTATCTTTTCGTCTTTTTCAGACGAAAATAAATTTTTTCTACCATCATCATTACATAATCCTGTAAGCATGACCCCTGCTTTTTGATATTGATATCCGTTTTTAAAAATTTTTTCTAAAATAGAAACTGAAGTTTTAACAGTTTCAATGCTATTATTTGTTGCAATTGGAAAATCAATTGTCTTTGCATTTGAATAATAACCAAAGTTTCTTTGAAAAGGACTAGTCCTAACAAATACTGTAATTGCTTTTGCAACTAAAGACTCTGATCTAATTTTCTCAGATGCATTTAAGCAATAATTTGCAACAGCTTCTTTTAATTCTTGAAACTTTTCAATTCTTTTCCCAAAAGATCTTGAAACAACACAACTTTTCCTTTTTGTTTGTGTTGTTTCCAAACTGATACATGGAATACCCCTTAATTCCATTGCAGTTCTTGAACTTAAAACATTAGAAGTTTTTTTGATCCAAGTATTAGATTTGTTTTTAAGTTGTTTGGCATTATAAATTCCATTTTTTTGGTAAAATTTTGTAAGCTGTCTACCAACACCCCATACATCATTAATTTCAATTTTTTCTAAAATAGGATCTAAATTTTCTATACCAATTAAACTAGTAACGCCTGACTGTTTTTTCTTTGCAATATGATTTGCAATTTTGCTTAATGTTTTTGTTTTGGCAATGCCAATACTAGTTGGAATACCAGTCCATTGTAAAACAGTTTCTCTAATCTCTTTTCCAACTTTTTCTACTTCACTATCAGGGAAATTTGACAAATCTAAAAATGCTTCATCGATTGAATATACTTCTATCTCTTCATTAAATCTTTTAAGAGTTCTCATTACTCTTCTAGATAAATCTCCATATAAAGAATAGTTTGACGAAAAAACCTCAACTTTATTTTTAACAATAGTATCTTTAGCTTTGAAATAAGGCTCTCCCATCTTAATTCCCAAAGCTTTTGCTTCGTTTGATCTTGATATAATACAACCATCATTATTAGATAAAACAACTACAGGTTTTTTTCTTATTCTAGGATTAAATAATCTTTCACATGAAACATAGAAAGAATTACAGTCAATTAAAGCTAATTTTTTAGTACGTTGAATGGATGACATAAGTTACAACCCCCCAAATAAAGATGTCTTGTTCTTCATTAATTAAAATTCTTTCAGAAAAATCTTTAGAACCTGATGTTAGAAATTTTTTATCTCTTTCTTGAACCAAAGTTTTAACCACAAGCTCATCATGAACGTTTGCAATAACTGTTGAAAAATTTTTTGGTTTTAAACTTTTATCAACAACTAATAGATCTCCATCATTAATCCCAACATTCACCATGGATTTACCTTGAACTCTGATAATAAAAGTGGCTGGAACGTTTTTTATTAAATGCATGTTCAGATCAATATCTTCTTCGATATAATCAGTAGCAGGAGATGGAAAACCAGCGCCAGCTTTATGTAAATAATAGGGAATAGTTAGTTTCATGTTCTTGTTTTGTTCCAATTTATAGCGCATTTATAAAGTACACGCAAGAGGTTGTATTTTGAGTCCGTAATTGAATCAAAAGTGAATCAAAACGTGAACATCAAAACTATATTTTGTATGCTTGTGGATAACTTCAACCAGAGATAGTTTAATTAAATACCAAATGAAAAGAATTTTAGTAATTTTAATTTCAATATTAACTTTAAGTTCTCAAGCCATGGCATACGAAGAAGCAAATTACGAGGTAATAAAAGAAAATAATGAATATGAAATCAGAAAATATTCTGATCGGTTAGTTATTGAAACAAATTCTATAGAGGGTAATGGTTTTAGAAAATTATTTAATTATATTTCAGGAAACAATGAGGAAAATCAAGAAATTAAAATGACAGTCCCTGTTACTCAAGAGATTAAAAATGGAAATATGACAATGCAATTTTATTTACCTTTGAAATTTAATAAAGATAATGCCCCAAAACCTTCTAATTCAGATATAAAAATATTAACAATAGAGGGTGGATATTATGCTGTAATAAAATATTCAGGCAGATCTTCAGATAAAAACTTTTTAAAAAATAAAGACATACTAGAAAAACAGCTTAAAAAGGACAATATTAAAATTTTAAGTCCTCCAGTGAGAGCATCTTATAATTCACCATTTACCTTACCAATGTTAAAAAGAAATGAAGTAATGTATAGGATAAATTTATAAAATGAAAAAACTTGTATGTCATTGTGGGGCTGTAGAAGCAGAAATTAATTTAGACGGAGATTTAGCTAAAGTAATAAAATGTAATTGCTCTATTTGTAAAAGAAGAGGAGCAATTATGTCTATGGTTAAAAATGAAGATTTTAAAATTATAAAAGGTGAAGATAAATTAAAACTTTATCAATTTCATTCGAAAGTAGCCAAACATTACTTCTGTTCAGATTGTGGAATTTACACTCACCATAATCCAAGGATAAATCCAGCGATGACAGGATTTAATGTTGGATGCATTGATGAAATAAATACTTTCGATATTAAAGAAGTTCCTGTAAATGATGGTCAAAATCATCCTTTAGATAAAAAATAATTTTCATGCAAAAATTAAGTTTATGTTTTGAGAGAGTAAAAAAAGATTGTTTAAAATTTATTAAATCTCAAGAAACAAAAGTAGATAAATTTAAAAATAAGGAAAGAATGATTAAGTATTTCTTAATCCCAAT
>CACGDW010000022.1 GCA_902571925.1 uncultured Pelagibacteraceae bacterium
TATCACTATTATCTTAACAGCAGATAACGCGATAATTATTGGTGTTATTTCAGCTAATTTTATTCCAAAAAATAAAAAACAAATAATTTTGTGGGGTGTTTCTGGAGCTTTTATATTTAAAATAATTTTTGCTTTATTTGCAACTCACTTATTTAAATTTTATTTTGTCAAAATTTTAGGGGGGTTACTATTAATTTGGATAGTGAACGATTTAAGAAAAGACCTCTTTGAGGTAAAAAAAATTAAATCACCCTCAAAAAAATCTAAAGAACCTTCTTATATTCAAAGTATATATAAGGTTTTATTTGCAGATATTATGATTAGTTTTGATAACGTGATCGGAGTTGTGGGGGCAGCAAAAGGAAATTTTGGTTTTATGATGTTTGGTTTAATTCTCTCAGTTGTTCTTACGGGTGCATTGGCTACTTATTTGGCAAACTATATCCAAAAACATTTGTGGATAGCATATGTTGGATTCGTATTTATTCTTCTTATAGCTATACAGCTTATAATAGGAGGTTTGGTAGATTTAGAAATTTTATCTATTAACAAGGAGTTCAAGAAATACTTTTAATAAGAATATTTCTTAGATGGATATTTCTTTAATTTAACTTCAGACATAAATTTTCTTAATCCTAATTTAATATATTTTTTGATATTAATAAATCTTTTAACAAATCTTATATTTGAATTGTTAAGTCCCAATAAATCATCTGTAACCAAAACCTGACCATCACAAAATACTGAGGAGCCTATACCAATAGTAGGAATCTTTAATGAATGAGTAATTTCTTTTGCAGTTGATGTTCTTACACACTCTATAACAATTGCAAATACTCCATTGTTTTGAAGAAGTAAAGCGTCACTTATCAGTTGCTTTTTTTCTTTATCTGATCTCCCTTTAGACTTGAATTTTCCTTTAGCTGTTTGTGGAAGAAGGCCTAAATGACCCATCACAAGAATTTTATTTTTAATTAAATATCTAATTTGACTAATAATTTTTTTTCCACCCTCTAATTTTACTGCATCACATTTTGTTTCTTTAATAATTTTCTTTGCATTTTTTAAAGCTGTTTTATTTGAATTGTATGTATTGTAAGGCATATCTACCACCATTAAACTTTTCTTTACTCCAAGCCTGACACTTTTTGAGTGATCAATAATATTTGTTAAAGTCACTTTTTTTGTACTTTTATAATTATACAAAACTGACCCCAGAGAGTCCCCTACTAAAGTGATATCAACATATTTATCAATTTCTTCAGCAAAATTTTTTGAGTAAGCAGTGAGACACAAGATTTTAGATTTATTTTTTTTTTTGAGAATTTTATTTATCTTAGTGTTCATCTTTATAAGTTACTCTAACTCAATAGTACTTGGTGGTTTTGAAGTTACGTCATAAACTACTCTATTTATACCTCTAATACTATTTACAATTTTATTAGAAATTGTTTGAATAAATGATTTCTTAAATTCATAAAAGTCTGCTGTCATGCCATCTTGAGAAGTTATTGCTCTAAGCAGACATAAATATTCATATGTTCTATTGTCTCCCATAACTCCAACTGTTTTTACAGGAAGAAGAGCAGCATAAGCCTGCCAAATTTTATGATAAAGCCCATGGTCTTTTAAAGCTTGAATAAAATAATAATCTGCCTCTTTAAGTATATTAATTTTTTCTTTAGTGATAATTCCTGGCATACGAATAGCAAGACCTGGGCCTGGAAATGGATGTCTCGAAATAATTTCTCTACTTAATTTAAGCTCTAAACCTAATTTTCTTACCTCATCTTTAAATAAAAACTTAAGAGGTTCAACCAATTTTAGTTTCATTTTTTTAGGGAGCCCACCTACATTATGGTGGGATTTAATTTTTGAAGTTTGACTTCCTGTTACAGACTTACTTTCTATTAGATCAGGATAAAGGGTTCCCTGTGCTAAAAATTTTACATTCTTAATTTTTTTGGCATAACGCTCAAAAATCTTTATAAATAAATTTCCTATAATCTTCCTTTTTTTTTCTGGGTCTGAAATATTAGTTAAAGACTTAATAAACTCTTTTTCTGCATTTACATATATCAAATTTATTTTTAATCTCTTCTTAAACGTCTCTATTACCTGTTGTTCCTCATTTTTTCTGAGCATTCCAGTATTAACAAAGATACAATATAATCTTTTTCCAATTGCTTTATTTAGTAATTGAGCAACAACACTGCTATCAACACCACCGGAAAGAGCACAAATAACTTTATTTGTACCCACCTGACCTTTAACATCTTTAATTAATTTCACTTTTTGATCCCTAGAAGACCAGTTTCTTTTAATTTTACAAATAGAAAAAATAAAGTTACTTAATAGTTTTTTACCATATTCTGTATGAGTAACTTCTGGGTGAAATTGAACACCATAAAAATTTTTCTTTTTATTTTCAACTATTGCAAATTTTGAATTAGAACTTGAAGCAATTGTAATAAAATTTTTAGGTAATTTTGAAACTTGATCTGCATGACTCATCCAAACTTTAATTGATTTTTTTTTTTTAAAGATTTTTTCGATCAAAAGACTATTTCTCTTTTTATAAATATTTGCTAAACCAAATTCTCTATGTTTGGATTGTTTTACTCTTCCACCATTTAATTTAGATAAAATTTGATGTCCAAAGCATATTCCTAAGACTGGCAATCCTTTTAAAATAATATTTTTATCAAAAGAATATTTCTTTATTTCATAAACATTTAAAGGTCCGCCAGACAAAATTATACCCTTGATAAATTTATTTACGTCTTTACTTTTAATCTTTTTGTGACTGACTATCTCTGAAAATACACCAAGTTCTCTTATTCTTCTTGCAATCAATTGAGTAAATTGTGAACCAAAGTCTACAATTAAGATTTTGTTTAATTCTTGATTAAGAATCATTTTTTGGTTCTATATTTGTAAGAGAGTCTAAAATCTTTTTATTTTCTTCACATAAATCATTGCAAACTTTGATAAAAGTTTTTGATAACTTTTTAACTTTTTCATAATTTGATTTTTCTAAAGCTATCTTCATAGACATTAATATTGCTTCTTCATTGTCTGGTTCAATTAATAATGTTGACTCTAGATTCTTTTCTTCTTTAGTTTGATCTTCTTCTATGTTGTAAATTTTAGCTAAATATAAGTAAGAGCTAGAGTCTTTTGGATTAAATACGATACTTCTTTCGAACATAAAACGTGCATCTTCATATTTTTTATCTTTATAAAGTTTTAATCCTTTTTTGAAAAAATTTTCACTACCAGCAGAAATGCTAAAGATATTAATTATTAAATAAAAAAAAAATATATATTTGAATTTTTTACGCATTAGTATTTATTATCACTTTTAATTATATCAACGTTATGAACCATGCTCTCATAAAAACCAGCTTTAGTAATTTTAACAAATTGTGGTTTATCTCTTAAATATTTTATTTGTTTAGAACCCAGATATCCCATGGATGATCTTAAACCTCCAATTAACTTGTAAACTATATTGTCCACTTTGCCTTTATATTTAGCATATCCCTCAACACCTTCTGGAACATATTTTGATTTATCTTTGTGTTTAGATTGAAAATATCTATCAGCTGAACCTTTATTCATTGCTCCGACAGAGCCCATGCCTCTAAAACTTTTAAACAATTTCCCCTTTCTTTTGATTAATTTTCCTGGTGTTTCATCGGTGCCCGCAAATAATGAACCTACCATTACAGCATCAGCACCTGCTGCAAAAGCTTTTGCTAAATCTCCAGAATATTTAATCCCGCCGTCAGAAATAATTTTTACACTCTTATTTTTAATACCATTCCTGACATTCAAAATAGCACTTAGTTGGGGTACACCAATACCTGCTACTAATCTAGTTGTACAGATTGAACCTGGACCTATACCAACTTTAATTATATCAACCCCTAATTTGAGTAAAAACTTAGCTGCTTCTGCTGTAGCTATATTTCCTGCACATAAAGAAGTTTTTTTACTTTTTTTCTTTTTAATAAATCTAATAATCTCTGAAACTTTTTTAGTATGAGCATGAGCAGTATCTACAACGATCATATCTATATTTTCTTTTAAAATTGCTTCTGCTCTTTTTAATTCATTAACTCCAGCTCCTACAGCAGCGCCAACTAATAATTTTTGTTTTTTTACTTTTTTTATTTCTAAAACTTGTTTTTTTATATCTAAATTTCTATGGATAATTCCTAGTCCTCCAGATTTAGCTATTGCAATTGCCATTCTGCTTTCAGTAACGGTATCCATTGCTGATGAAATTAATGGAATCTTAAGTTTCAAAAATTTTGTTAATATTATACTGGTATCAACCTCAGAGGGTAATATCTCTGAGTACTTAGGAACTAAAGTAACATCGTCAAAGGTTAGTGCTTCTTTTATAGGAACCATAATGATTTATATATGATTCCTCTAAAATTTAAAGAGACTATCTAAGATTTCTACATATTATAAAACTTTCTTTGGAGTCTTTTCGACTAGATTTTGGTTTGAAAACCTTAACTTCTTTAAAAATTTTTTTTCCAAGTGCGACAATTTCATTAAATGAGCCTCCCATAAATATTTTTGAAATAAAAAATCCTTTTTTTGAGATCATGTCTTTTGAAAAAATCATTGCCTCTTTGCATAACTCACCTGTTTGAATTGAGTCGATATTTTTAATACCAGTTGTGTTGACAGCCATATCTGACATAATAACATCTAATTTCTTATTCAGATGACTTTTAATTTTGTCTTGGGTATTAGTTTCAATAAAATCTCCTTTTATTTGAACTGTATTTTCAATTTCATCCATTATTTTTAAATCAATAGAAATTATTTTTCCATTTTTAACAACTTTAGATGCATATTGAGACCAGCTACCAGGGGCAGCTCCAATATCTAATATACTTATACCACCTTTAAAAACTTTAAATTTTTCGTCAATTTCAATTAATTTATAAGCTGATCTTGCTCTATATCCCTCAA
>CACGDW010000023.1 GCA_902571925.1 uncultured Pelagibacteraceae bacterium
ATTTTTTTTGAGGTTGGCTCAGGAATTCCATAACTATTTATTGTAAGAGGATCTTTTGTTGTCCAATTAAAAAAGTCCATTTGAAAGTTTTTTTTTATCTTAGGTAGGGTAATAAGATAATTTAGTTTTTCAAATTTTTTTAAAATTTGTATTCCATTTACCTCATAGTTGAAGGGATAATAGCCACCAATAATTTTACCAAGAATTTTTTCTTTTTTTAATATTTGTAAGATACATTTAAAATCAATCTCTAGATTTTTAAAATTATTCTTTTTTCTTAATCTTAATAGCTTATTTCTAATTTGAGGTTTATTCACAGTGGCTTATTATGACGGATTTCCTAAGTTTGCTTTTTCAACAAAACTTGATATTTCATCAGTGGCCTCATCAATTAATTTTTCGTAATTCTTTTGATTTTTATCAATTTCATCTTTAAGTTTAAAGTGATCTTTATTCAATTGATCAATTTCTTGTTCCTTTTTATCTTTATATTGATAAATCAAAGATTTCAATTCTCTAAATTTACTAGATAAATTTTTTAATTCGTCTTTCTTTTTTTCTACCTTCTTTTTTGTTTCATAATATTCATCCATTACTTTTACTGCTGTAATCAATAAAAGTTTATTTTCTCCTAGATTTCCTAAATCATTTTTTAAATTATTAAATTTTTTGTTAATCTGAATTAGTAGCTCCTCTAAATGTTCCTCTTGTCCATCTTCACAAGATAACAAAAATTCTTTTCCATTAAATTTAATGCTTACGTTTGCCATTTATCTATTTCACCTAATAAAGTATCTGTTTCCTGATTTAATTCATCTATTTTTTCAGAAAACTCAATTTGTTTTTTTTGTTCGATTTTTTCTTGATCTTGAAATTCATTCAACTTTTTACTCAAATTGTTATAATCATCTAGTAAACTTTTATATTTTTCCTCTAGTTCTTGTTTTTCAATTTCTAATTGATTTTTCTGAACACTTAAGTTTTCGATGTTTTTTTTTATATCTGGGTTTTTTAGATTTAAATTTTTTAATTTTGTTAACGCTAAATTTAATTTTTTTTCTTTTTCGATCACAGAATTCATATATATATTATTATATTATTAAATAGAATCTTCTTAGTCTAGACAGGATAATTTTTTGAGTAAACAATATAAAGAATTGGCTAATTGTATTAGATTTTTATCAATTGATGCAGTTCAAGCGGCTAACTCAGGACATCCAGGGATGCCTATGGGTATGGCAGATGTTGTAACGGTTCTCTTTAAAGATTATTTAAATTTTAATCCACAAAATCCTAATTGGATAAATAGAGACAGATTTGTACTTTCAGCAGGTCACGGGTCTATGTTGCTTTACTCCCTTTTATATCTCACAGGTTATAAAAGTTTTTCCTTAAATGACATAAAAAAATTTAGACAGCTCGACTCTATTTGTGCGGGACATCCAGAGTATCATCCTAATAGCGGGATTGAGACTACTACAGGACCATTAGGACAAGGTATATCAAATGCAGTTGGTTTTGCAATTTCAGAAGAAATTTTAAAAAAAAAAGTTGGAAAAAAAATAATTGATCACAAGACTTATGTTCTTGCTGGTGATGGTTGCCTGATGGAAGGAATTAGTCATGAGGCATTAAGTTTAGCTGGTCATTTAAAACTAAAAAATCTTATTTTACTTTTTGACAATAATTCTATTTCAATTGATGGTCCAACTAATTTGGCAGTTTCAGATGATCATGAAAAAAGATTCAAAAGCTATGGATGGGATTATCTAAAAATAAACGGTCATAACTTTAAAGAAATATCAAAGGCTCTTAAAAAAGCACAAAAATCAAAAAAACCTATAGCGATTTCATGTAAAACAACAATCGGTTATGGATCGCCAAATAAAGGTGGTAAAGCTTCATCACATGGAAGTCCATTAGGTGATGAGGAAATAAAGTTAGTTAGAAAAAAACTAAATTGGAATTACGGTGTTTTTGAAATTCCAAAAGAATTAAATGAACAATGGAAATCAATTGGTGCTAAAGCTTCAAAAAAAGCTGAGAAGCATGAAAAAATTTATATTAATAAAATCAAGAAATTAGGTTGGCTAGGACGGTCTATATCTAATAAATTCAAAAAAGATTTTCCCCCAGGATATAATCTTTCAAGAGATGCAATAATTGGGTCAATTGAAAAAGCAAAAGTGAATTATTTAAAAACTTTAGAGCCTCTGGCAACAAGAAAATGTTCTGAAAAATTTTTAGAAATTGTTTCAAAACTTCCAAGCTTAATTGGTGGATCAGCAGACTTAGCTGGTTCAAATAATACAAAAACTAAAAATCATAAAATTATAAAACCAAATGATTTTTCGGGAAATTATATTCATTATGGAGTACGAGAGCATGCGATGTGTGGAATCATGAATGGTATTTCACTTCATAGTGGATTAATACCATATGGTGGAACTTTTTTAATTTTTAGTGACTATTGTAAACCATCAATCAGATTAGCTGCCATGATGAAACAAAAAGTTATTTACGTTTTTACTCACGATTCAATTGGCTTAGGAGAAGATGGTCCTACTCATCAACCAATTGAACAATTAACTAGTTTAAGATCAATTCCAAATTTAAATGTTTTTAGACCAGCTGATTTTATTGAAACATTTGAATGTTGGCAGAAAGCTCTTGAAAGTGAAAATTCTCCAAGTGTTATTGCTCTAACTAGACAAGCAATTGACCCTATAAGAATTAAAGATTCTTCTGAAAACAAGTCATCATTTGGAGCATATGAAGTTTTAAGATCTGGCAATGATATTAAAATAACAATAATAGCATCTGGGTCAGAAACAAGTTTAGCAAGTGATATTTGTCATAAATTAGCCACAGAGAATATTTATTCAAAAGTAGTATCAATGCCTTGTCAGGAATTATTTGATCAACAAAGTGAAGATTATAAAAACAAAATTTTAACTGAAACTGAATTGACTGTTTCAATAGAGGCTTCCGAAACGCATTATTGGAAAAAGTACACAGGAACAAAAGGATTAAGTTTTGGGATTAATGATTTTGGAAAAAGTGCGCCATATAAGGAGATCTATAATCATTTTGGATTGAATACCGATAATATAATTAAAAAGATTAAAGAAAAATTATGAAAATAAAAATTGGAATAAATGGAATGGGTAGAATTGGGAGAATGATTATTCGCTCTATTATAGAAAATGATAATAAAAATATTGAGATTAAGCATATAAATAACAGAACAAATTCTGAAGCTTGTTCCACTCTATTAAAATATGACTCAATTCACGGAAAATTTAATGCAGATATAGGTTTTGACGACAAACATTTAATCATCAACAAAAATAAAATTACATTTAGTCAAGAAATAGATTTAAATAATATTAATTGGAAAAAATATGATGTGGATTATGTTTTTGAATGCACTGGGAAATTTAACTCTAAAGATAAATTAGAACCTCATTTAAATAATGGGGCAAAAAAAGTTATTGTTTCAGCTCCTTGTAAAAATGCAGATAAAACTATCGTATTTGGAGTAAATGAATCAGAATTAAAAAAAGATGATAAAATTATTTCTGCTGCATCATGCACAACTAATTGTCTTGTACCAGTGGCATACGTTCTAAATAAAAATTTTGAAATCGAAAAAGGTTTTATGACAACCATTCATTCTTTTACAAGTGATCAAAGAATTTTAGATAATTCTCACAAAGATCCTAGAAGAGCCCGTTCTGCAAGCCAATCTATTGTGCCAACTTCAACCGGTGCATCTAAAGCAATTGGAGAAATTATACCTTCGCTTAAAGGAAAGTTGGAAGGTGTAGCAATGAGAGTACCTACCCCAAATGTTTCTTTAATGGAACTTGTTTTTTGTACAAAAAAGGATTTAAGTATAGAAAAAATTAATTCTGTATTTATAAATTTTAGCAAAAAAAATAAAATTCTTAAGATCACTCAAGAAAAACTTGTATCTATAGACTTCAATCACAATCCAGCCTCGTCAATTGTAGATGCAAGTTTAACAAGTGTTGTAGGAAAAAATATGGGTAAAATTTCTGCATGGTATGATAATGAATGGGGTTTTTCGAATAGAATGTGCGATATAGTGGAATACCTTCACAAAATTTCTTAATGAAATACATAAAAGATCAAGAAAATTTAAATGAAAAAAGAGTTTTATTAAGATTAGATTTAAATGTTCCTCTAAAAAACGGGGTAATTACCGATCAAACTAGGATTGATAAGATATTACCAACAATTAATTTTTTGATTAAAAAAAGATCTAAGATTTTAGTTATTTCTCATGTTGGTCGACCTAAAGGAAAGATTAATAAAGACCTTTCTCTTAAGCCAATTTGTAAAAGCTTAGAAAAAAAAATAAATCAAAAAGTAAACTTGATACAGGATAACATTTACGAATTAAAAAGGGATGATTTATTTAACGATAGTGAGAAAAAAATTGTTTTTTTAGAAAATATTAGATTTTATGAAGAGGAAGAAAAAAATGATACTAATTTTTCGAAACATTTATCAGGGCTTGCTGATATATTTGTTAATGATGCTTTTTCTTGCTCACACAGAAATCATGCCACTATAAATAAAATTACAAAG
>CACGDW010000024.1 GCA_902571925.1 uncultured Pelagibacteraceae bacterium
ACAAACATTAGATTGTATTAATAAAAGTAACAAATGGGAATATAATGTTGCGTGGATTGACACTTCAGCTCATGAAAACTCGATTGGTAGATCTATCATAACAAGAGCAAATTTTATTAAAAAAGGAAAAACAACTGAGTTTTATGAAAAAAAAAGAATAAATCTTGGAATTATATTAAACATGATACCTAGCTTGTTTATGAATAGATATTTAATAAAGTTATTAAACGAATTATATTTTTATTTTCACAAATCATATATTGACACTATAGATATAGACACTTTTTTTTATCCATTAGACTCTATAAAAAAATGGAATAAAATTTATGGAAGTAAAGGCTTTATTTCTTATCAATGCTCAATATCTAAAAAAAATTCTTACAGTAAGATTAAAGAAATACTTCAGAAAATTAAAAAAGAAAAAATATATTCTTTTGTTTCAGTGCTAAAATCAATGAGTAAAACTGATAAAGAAATTTCATTTAGTCAAAAAGGGTATACCTTAGTTTTTGACTTTCCGATTTATTCAAATGTTTACAAAGTACTAGATAATATAGATGAATTGGTTAAAAAGAATAAGGGGAAAATTTATTTGTGCAAAGACTCAAGAATTTCAAAAAAAAGATTTATTGAAATTAATAATGAATTTATGAAAAAAGATTTTACTGCTTTAAGAAAAACTCAAAAATTTTTTTTTGACTCAATTCAATCTAAAAGACTAGGGATCTAATAATTATGAATATTATTGTTACAGGAGGTACTGATGGAATAGGACTAGCCTTAGCAAAAAAATTACTTGATTTAAACAATTCTGTCATAATAGTTGGAAAGAATCATAATAAAGGGGAAGCAGTTCTTAAAAATTTATCGAATTCAAATTTAAAATTTTTTCAATGTGATCTCTCTGAAAAGTTAGAAATTGATAAATTAATAGATAAACTCAACCAACTAAAAAAAATTGATGTTTTAGTTAATAACGCAGGAGCAGTTTTTGACACAAGAGAAATTACAAGTCATGGTATTGAAAAAACTTTTGCACTAAATCATTTATCCTATTTACAATTATCAATAGGCTTGAGAAGTAAAATAGAAAAATCCGATATTTGTAGAATCATTAATGTTTCTTCAAATGCTCATAGAAGATACAAGCTTGATATCGAAGATTTACAAAATTCAATAAATTATAATGGTTGGAAAGCTTATTGTAGATCAAAGCTTTTAAATGTTTTGACAACTTACTCTTTTAAAAAAGAATTAAATTCAAAAATTAATTGCAATTGTTTACATCCTGGTTTTGTAAATTCCAATTTTGGAAAAAATAACAAATCAATCTATAGATTTATAATAGAAATATTAAAAAATCTTTTTGCAATAAGTAATGAAAAAGCAGCATTGTCTCCGTTATACTTAGCAACTTCAAATGAATTAAAAGATGTTAATGGAAAATACTTTAATAAACTCAAGCAAAAAAAAAGTTCTAAAGAAAGTTACGATATCGATCTTGCTAATCAAGTATGGAAAAAGTCAATTAAATATTTAGAATAGATTAATAATGTTAATGAATAAAAAAGTTACATAAAATATTTATTCTGATAATTTTACAAGATCATCCATCAAAATCTTATTAATTTTAATTTTTAAGCATTTCTAAGTCTTTTTTAATTATTTCTGAGACTCTAATATCTTTTTTTGAATTCATTTTGAACCTTTTAAATTTATTTTCACCAGGATACATTATATTTTTAACACCTTTAACTTTAGGTAATCTTTTAATTGTTCTAATATTATTTTTAATTCGACTGTTATAATTATTCACAAATAAATTTGTTTTAAATGCGATAAATAAATGACCAATATTCTGTGGCCCTGAAAAATCATCAAACGGATCTTTAACTTTACCAGCGTGATTACTTCCAGTTAATACCCCACTTAAAATATCAACCATCCATGCCAAACCTGAACCTCTAAAACTTCCTATAGGTAGTTGAACTCCTTTTAAAGCTTTTTTAGCATCAGCAGTTGGTTTTCCAAATTTATCTAACGCAACATCTTTTGGGATTTTTTTATTGTTTCTTGCTGCTAATCTTATTTTACCTCTATTAATCATTGAAATGGAGGTATCTAAAATAAATGGAATTTTTGAGCCTGTAGGGGTCCCAAAACAAATGGGATTTGTTCCAAACAAACTTTTTATTGCTCCATGTGGTGCGACTGCTGGAGGTGCGTTTGTATAAATCATAGTAACCAGATTCTTTTTTACTGCTTGTTCAGCGTAATATCCCGAAAGGCCGTAGTGACCACTATTTTTAACTGCAACCATTCCAATCCCAGTTTTTTTTGAATTTTCAATTGCTTTTTTTATAGCTATATCTGCAGCAACAAAACCTATACTGTTATTTGCGTCTATAAAAGAAATAGATTGAGAAATTTTTTTAATCTTAATTTTAGGTTTTGGATTTATAACTTTTTTAGTTATTCTTTCACAGTACATCTTTAATCGTGATAGTCCGTGACTATGAGCTCCAACCAATTCAGCATTAATAATAGCATTAGAAGAAATGGTAGCATGGTTATTACTCAAACCATGATTAATAAATATTTTTTTAATTATCTTGTTTAATTTTAATAATTTCAAATTTATAATATTAATTTATTAAATATAATTAAAGTATAACAAAGTGAAAAAAATAGCTATTGTAATTCCCACTTATAATGAACTAGAAAATATAGAAAGTCTTATAAAAGCGATATTAAAAAATACTTCAGATGTTACAATTTTTTTAGTAGATGACTCAAAAGATGAAAGTATAGGTAGTCTGATAAATTCAAAAAATTTGAAAGTAAAATATTTTCACAGAAAAAATGAGAGAGGGAGAGGCTCTGCAGTTCTCTATGGGTTTAGAAAAGCTCTGGAGGAGGATAAATATGATATTTTCATTGAGATGGATGCTGATTTTTCTCATGACCCTCAGGAATTAAATAGTCATATAAAAAATTTCGAAAATCTTGAACTTGATTTATTAATTGCGAGTAGATATTTGAAGAATAGTAAAATCATTAATTGGAGTGTACAAAGAAAAGTATTATCTAAACTTTCAAATTTTTTGGCAAGAGTATTGTTGGGAATTAACTTAAAAGATTTTACTAATGGATTTAGATTTTATTCTAAAAGAGCTGCAGAAAAAGTTACAAATACTTGTGGTAATATTGGTGATGGGTTTATTATTTTGTCGGAAATAATAGTAGTCTTGAACAATAATAATTTTAAAATAAGTGAAATTAGTACAATTTTTGTAAATAGAGTAAGAGGTGAAAGCTCTGTTAATTTGAAATTAGTGTTAGCCTCATTGTTTGGAATATTTAAGCTGTATTTTATTAAAAAAAAATTACTTTAAAGATTTACATCCCACTAATTTTTAGTAAATTTTTTTCTAATAATTCTAATTGTTTATTCGAAATTTTATTAATATGAATACCTATAAAAAAACCTCTATCTTCTATTTCTTGAGCTCCACGAAAAATTTCTTTTTTATTATTTAGTTTATAAAGTTTTATTGAGGGCTGATTTAAAAAATTACCACTTATAATAGGTCTAGTTTCAATTCCTTTTCTATTAAGATAGCCTAAAAATTTATCTTTTTTTTCTACATATCTTTTGTTAATTAGTATTGGTAATCCAAACCAACTAGGAGTAAGTTTTTTAATTGGCTCGATAAATGAAAATTGGTTTTTCCAATTTTTTGAATTTTTTAATCTTTTAATAATTTTTTTTCTATTTTCGGATCTAATTTTTTTAAAATTATTAAGTCTTCTAAATTGATTTAATCCTATTGCTGCGTTAACATCTGTAGGTCTTAAATTAAATCCTGAATTTATAAAATTAAAATTTTTTTTATCATTTTTAAGTCCTCTGTCCCAACCATGTGACCTTAATGAATGGATAATCTCATAGTCTTCCTTTTTATTACACACTATCATTCCACCTTCCCCAGCTGTAATTTGATGAGAGTAATAAAATGAAAAAGTACCAAAATCACCAAAAGTACCGAGATATTTATCTTTAAACTTTGAACCCAAAGACTCACATGTGTCCTCAATCAAATATAATTTATTTTTTTTTATAATTGAATTTAGTTCATCCAAGTTTGTTGAATTACCCAAAACATGCACACTTACTATAGCTTTTGTTTTTTTATTAATTTTTCTTTTTAAGTCAGGGATTGATAAATTGAGTGTTTTTGGGTCTACATCAACAAATTTAGGTTTTAATCCAGCTTGTATTATAGGCCATAGTGATGTTGACCAACATAAAGCTGGAATTAAACACTCATCGCCATATTTTAACAAATTTTTTTTTCGAGGATTTATCAGGGCAAAAGTGGATAAAAGATTAGCCGATGATCCTGAGTTAACCATTAAAGCATATTTTGTTCCAATAAATCTTGCAAATTCTTTTTCAAATTTTTTGGTTACAGGTCCCATAGTAATTTTTTTTGAGTTTAAGACTTCAGCTG
>CACGDW010000025.1 GCA_902571925.1 uncultured Pelagibacteraceae bacterium
AGTTGGTGCAGGACCTTTTCTAATTCTACCTGAAGTATCATAGTGTGATCCATGACATGGACAGAACCAACCATTATAATCACCTTTGTCATTTAAAGGAACGCAACCTAAATGGGTACAAACTCCAAGCATAACTAACCATTCTGGATTTTTTGCTCGATCCTCATCTTTTTCGGGGTGTTTAAGTTCTTCCATTTTAACTGATTTTGCATCTTGAATTTCCTCTTGAGTCCTTCTTCTTATAAAAACTGGTTTGCCTCTCCAAAGAACTGTAATTGTTTTTCCAGGTGTCACTGAGCTAACATCTACTTCAGTGCTCGCTAAAGCTTTAACCGAAGCATCAGGATTCATTTGATCAATCATAGGCCAAACAGTGGCACCCACTCCCACTGCTCCAACAGCATATGTTGCTGTAAACAAAAAATCTCTTCTATTACTTTTTTTTTCCGACATTAATTACTATAATTTAATATACTCAATATTGATTTTTTCTACTTAAATATATGGTCTCATATAATATAAAATATCAATTTTACTACTGAAAGAATGACACAGAATTTAACTAATCACGGCCCAAAAATTGCTTTATTTGAACCAGATATTCCTCAAAATACAGCTGCTATTATAAGGACCTGTGCATGTCTAGGTGTTAAATTAGAGATAATTGAGCCCTGTGGATTTTTATTAAGTGACAAGAGATTTAAAAGGGTTGTGATGGACTATATGGATGAAAAAGAAATTAAATTTTACCAAAGTTCAGAGCATTTTTTTGAGTCTAAAAAGAATCAAAGAATTATATTGATGACTACAAAAGCATCTATATCTTATACAAGGTTTAAGTTTGATAAAAATGACACAATTTTATTTGGAAGAGAAAGTGCTGGAGTACCTGAAAAAATTCATAAATTGATTCAATATCGACTCAAAATACCTATGAAAAATGACAAACGCTCACTTAATATCGCATCTTCAGTTGCTATTATTTTAGCTGAGAGTTTGAAACAAATAAATTTAATATGAATTTAGAAATTAAAAAAGATTTAGCCAGTAATTGGTTTAAAACTCTTCAGGAGGCGTTTTGTAAGGATATATCAAAAATTGAAAAAAATAAGTCTAAGTTCAAATCAACAACTTGGAAAAGAAACTCTATTAAAGACGAAGGAGGTGGAGAATATAAAATTTTAAAAAATGGTAAAATTTTTGAAAAAGTTGGAGTTAATTTTTCAAAAGTTTATGGGAAATTTCCAAAACAATTTCAAAAAAACATATTAGGGGCAAAAAAAGATCCAAGATTTTGGGCATGTGGGATTTCTGTAGTTATGCATATGAAGAATCCTTTAATCCCAGCAATGCATTTTAATACGAGATACATTGTTACTACTCAAGATTGGTTTGGTGGAGGTATGGATGTGACACCATCCAAAATTGATATAAATGAAAAAAAAGAATTTCATAATATATTAAAAAATATGTGTAATCGTCATAATAAAAATTATTATAAAAAATATAAAAAATGGTGTGATGAATACTTTTACTTACCCCATAGAAAAGAGCCAAGAGGAATTGGGGGTATTTTCTTTGATTATAAAAAAAATGACTTTGAAAAAAATTTTAAGTTTGTGAGAGATGTTGGTGTTACATTTCAATTTATTTTTAATAAGATTATAAAAAAAAAAATAAAAAGGAAATGGACCTCTAAAGATAAAGAAATGCAATATATTAAAAGAGGAAGATACGCTGAATTTAACTTATTATATGACAGAGGAACAAAATTTGGATTACAAACAGGTGGAAACGTAGAGGGAATACTGATGTCAATGCCACCATTAGCAAAATGGAAATAAAATGGAAAAAGAACCTATAACATTAAATGGACTAAATAATCTAAAAGATGAGTTGATTTTTTTAAAAGAAAAAAAAAGACCTGAAATTGTAGCTGCTATTGCAGAGGCAAGATCTCACGGTGATCTTAAAGAGAACGCTGAATATCATGCTGCAAAAGAAGAACAATCCCATAATGAAGGTCGTATAACTGAAATAAATGATATCATTGCTAGAGCTAATGTTATTGATGTCACAAAATTAGATAATGATGGCAAAGTAATCTTTGGCTCGACTGTATTTTTAGAAAATTTAGATAATGGAGAAAAAATTGATTATAAAATTGTTGGCAAAGATGAAGCAGATCTCAAAAAAAAATTAATCTTCTTTCAATCACCAATTGGTAAGGGCCTTATTGGAAAAAATAAAAATGATCTTGTTGAAATTAAAACTCCTGCTGGAAACAAGAATTTTGAAATTAAAGACGTAAAATATATTTAATTATTAATTATGTTATCAACCTGTTGATCAGAAATTTTAAAATCATTTTTAACCCATATTTGCTCAATAGTTTTAAGTTTTTGTCCCAACTGTTTGCCTTCTGAAATATTATATTTTTTCATTAACAAATCAGCACTAATTGGCATTGAAGGAATTTTTTTACCTCTATAGGTTTGGCTGAGTTCTATCAGAGTTTTATTTATTTTTTTTGATTTAACGATCCTTAAATTCAAAATATCAAGAACCGCTTGCTTTCCATGATAATAAAAAACCTTATTCATATTTTTTTCAATGAATGTATTTACAGTCATTTTTTCTTTATAAAAATTATCAATAATTTTCATTCTTTTTTGATTTTGTTTAGAAATGTTAAATTTGTATAAAAAATAATCCAAATTATCATTGTCATCAATGACTAATAAGGAAAGCAAAAAAATAAAATCATTTTCTTTTAACAAATCTTTATAATACGAATTCAATTGTGAAAAAATCTTTACATTTTTTAATTCTGGAAAAATTATAAGAAATAACTCTAAACTCATTTTATCCTTTGACAATTTTTCAAGCGTGGGTAGTTTTATTATTTTTTGTAATTCATCTATGAGTCTTTCTTTAGATAGTTTAGATATTCCCCCAATATTTATTTTTAATGCCCTAATAATTTCTGCATTATGCGCTTGCTTAGAATAATTGAGAAAGAATCTTAAGTATCTTAGTATTCTCAAGTAATCCTCCTTTATTCTTATATCAGCGTTTCCAATAAAATTGACTAAACCATTCTCTAAATCTTTTTTTCCTTCATATGGATCAAATAAATTTCCATCTTTATCTGAATAGATTGAATTTATCGTAAGATCTCTTCTAGAAGCATCTTTTTTCCAATCTTTAGAAAATTTTACTTTTGCATGTCTACCGTCAGTGAAAATATCCTCTCTTAGGGTAGTAATTTCAAATTTGTATTCATCTATCATAGCAGTAATTGTGCCATGTTCTTTTCCACTTTCATAAAAATCTATATTGTTTTTATATAAAGCGTCACAAATATTTTTTGGTTCTATATTTGTAGCCAAATCAATATCATCAACTTTTTCTTTATTGATAATTTTTCTTACGCACCCTCCTACATATCTAATTTCACTTTCTGGTGAATAAGCATTTATAGCCTCAAAAATTCTATGAGCAGGTGTTTTTATTGTAAGATCTTTAATCTTTTGACTAATATGATCTAGGTTATTAGACCTAAAAAAAATTTTATCTAAAAAGTTTCTCATAATTGGCTGGGGCGCTAGGATTCGAACCTAGGATGCAGGTACCAAAAACCCGTGCCTTACCACTTGGCTACGCCCCAATATTAAATTCGTATAACACAAAAAAATAAAATTTATATAGTTTTTGATGACATACACCAGTATTTTTTATATTTTTTATTGAATTGTTTTTTCGCTTTTTCACATCTGTCCTTTGTTTTGAAATATGCGACTATTACTGATCCTGATCCAGACATTCTAACGAAAATTGGCTTAGTTGATTTTTCTAAAAATGATTTAATTATTTTTAATTTATTGTACTTAGAAAAAGCTATAGGCTCTAAAGAATTACCTATTTTTTTTAAAAATTTGTGATTAAACATACTTTTATTAGGTTTTAAAAGTCTTGCTCTATTAAATTTTTTTACCTTTGAATAAATGTATTTGGTAGAACAGCCAAAATTAGGTTTAACAAGTAATACATAATATTTTTTATAATTTTTAAAACGCTTTATCTGATTTTTAGAATTTAAAATTGAATTTGTAGAGTTAAGACCTAAGACTACATCTGAACCAATTAGATTAGAAATTTCTTCAAGTCCTT
>CACGDW010000026.1 GCA_902571925.1 uncultured Pelagibacteraceae bacterium
TAATTGTGGATATTACAAAAAAATTAATAGTAGGCTTAATAAATTATCTAAATCATCTGCTGCTCAAAGTACACTAGTTATAGATGACAACTCTTCATGTAAATTCACTAAAATTGATAAAAATTGGTTTGTTAAAAAAGGATTAAAAATAATAAAAAAAGATTTTGTTTTTGAAAAAGATTATTGGAAAGTTGTTGCTTCACATGATGGTTATTTAAAAAAATATAATTCAGTACATGAAAGAAAAATTGAATTTTATCCTGAAAAAATGATGTTTGTTGGCAGAGATAAAATAATAAAAAAAAGAGTAAATCGTAACTATAAATTTGATATCCGTTTTCATATAGAACCCAGTGCAAAACTTATGAAAACACAAGATAAAAAAACAATATTAATTGAGTTAAGTGATGAAGGTTGGAAATTTACATGTGATAATTATGATATAAATATTGATAATGGTTTATATTTCGGTAATAAAAATTCATATACTGAAAACCAAAATATTTTTATAAGTGGTATTTCAAATAACCACATTGAAGATATTAAATGGGAAATAAAAAAAATTTAATGAAAAAGATTAAATCAGCTTTAATATCATTATCAGACAAAAAAAATTTAAAGCCACTTCTTCTAATATTAAAAAAAAATAAGATCAAATTAATTAGCTCGGGTGGCACCTTTAAAGTAATTAAAAAACTTAATTTCAAATGTTTAGAAGTTTCAAATTTTACTGGTTCTAATGAAATCCTTGGCGGCAGAGTAAAAACTCTACATCCTAAAATTCATGCAGGTATACTTAATAAACGAAACAACAGATCTCATCAAAATGATTTAAAAATAAATAATTTTGAAAATATTGATTTAGTAATTGTTAATTTTTATCCATTTGAACAAACTTTAAAGCAAACAAGTAACCATGAAAAAATTATTGAAAATATAGATATAGGTGGACCTACCATGGTTAGAGCTGCCGCTAAGAATTATAAAGATGTAACAGTAATTACATCTCCAAAAGATTATCCAGAACTTATTAATGAATTAAAAAATAATAAAGGTTCCACCTCTTTAGAATTTAGAAAAAAAATGGCCCAATTGGCTTTTACAGAAGTAGCTTATTATGATTCAATTATAGCAAATTATTTTAACAAATTTAATAGTGATCGTTTTCCAAAAAAAATTATTACTCATGGAAATTTAATTGAGAAGTTAAGATATGGTGAAAATCCACATCAAGAAAGTGCTATATATTCAAAAAATGAGAATATAAATATTAATAAAATTCATGGTAAGCCACTTAGTTACAACAACTATAATGACATTTTTTCTGCTCTAACAATTTCTAAATCACTTCCAAAAAACACTGGCACTGTAATTGTAAAGCATGCAAACCCTTGTGGGGTATCAGCACTTAAGAATAATCTTGAAAGTTTTAGATCAGCTTTAGCATGTGACCCAATTAGTGCTTATGGAGGAATAGTATCGTGTAATTTTAGAATTACCAGATCATTAGCAATGGAATTAAATAAAATTTTTCTTGAGGTAATTGTGGCTCAAGGTTTTGATAAAAATGCACTAAAGATATTAAAATCTAAAAAAAACTTAAGACTAATTGATGCATCAAAATTTTCATTCAATGAGATTTTAAAATTTAATTCTTTTAATGATTCATTGATAGTGCAATCCGAAGATAATTTATTTTTCTCTAAAAAAGATTTTCGTGTTGTCTCAAAGAAAAAACCAAGTAAGGTTCAATTTGATAATCTTATATTTGCTTTTAATATTTGTCGTTATGTCAAATCAAACGCTATAGTCTTAGCAAATAATAAATCTACTATTGGTATCGGATCAGGACAACCAAGTAGACTCGATAGTTGTCAAATTGCAATAAATAAAATGAACAAGTTTATAAAAACAAAAAACGAAATTGTTGCTGCATCAGACGCCTTTTTTCCATTCACGGACGGGATTGAAAAACTTGTTCAATCAGGTGTTTCAGCTGTTATTCAACCAGCTGGATCTATTAGAGACAAAGAAATTATTAAGTTTGCTAATGCAACTAAGACAGTCCTTGTTTTCTCGAAAACTAGACACTTTAGACACTAATTTTTTTATCAATCTTTGCTGCTAAAATAAAATCATTTTCAGATAAACCCTCAATAGCATGTGTTGTAATATTTATATTTGCGTATCCCCAACCAAATGAGATGTCCGGATGATGTCCTTCTTCTTCAGATATTTTTCCAACTTTAACAACAAAATTTTGACTTTCCAAAAAATTTTTGAAAAGAAATTTTTTTTCTAAAAAGTAAATATTTTTTTTATTCTTAAGAATGTTCCAACCATCAACACTTTTTTGGTATTTGTGAATTTCAGAAACATCTAAAGGAACAGCTCCTCCTTCACATGGAACACATTTTTTACTTAATAAATCAGACATAATTTGGAGCGGGCAAAGGGGGTCGAACCCTCGACCTTCTCGTTGGCAACGAGACGCTCTACCACTGAGCTATACCCGCACATGAAAACATTATAGTTAGTGATTTTTTTTTATTCAAGTAATATTAATTATAGTATATTTTAATTATTATGAATAAAGATGATTTACCAAAAAAGTTAGCTGTTTTTCCTCTAAGTAATTTTATTATATTCCCAAAAACATCTGTTCCTTTAAATATTTTCGAGCCTCGGTATGTTGATATGATAAATGATAGTATGAAATCAAACAAACTAGTTGGTATGATACAACCAAAAAACTTAAAGGGGATTGTAGATGATTATGCTCCTCAGCTTCATGAAATAGGTTGTATGGGAAAAATAACAAGTTTCAAAGAAACAGATGACTCTCGATTTATGATTGAACTAAAAGGTATAATCAGATTCAAAATTGTAAATGAAATAAAATCAAATAAAAAATATAGAGAATGTGAAGTTGATTTTAAAAATTATTATGAAGATCTAGAGAATAAAAAAGAGGAAATTAAATTTTCTGACTTAGAATTAATTTTTAAGGACTTAAAATCTCTTTTTGAGAAAAGAGGTTTTATTATAAATTGGGGAGCACTCGAAAAACAAAGTTTAGATGAAACTATTAATGCTCTTGCGATGGCGTCTCCATTCACCATTGAAGAAAAACAGGTCTTATTAGAAGCTAAAAATCTCAATTCAAGAAAGACCAAAATAGCAGAAATCTTAACAACTTATTCGTTTGATCAATACAATAATACAACAGTACAATAATATTAAATACTTAATCCCTTATCTGCAAAACTTTTCAAAAATTTATTCATAGTTTTATTTTTTCCTAAAAATTGAATTGATTTACTAAGTTTATCATTTTTAAACTTACTCTCAAAATTGAAAAATTCATAGATTAAATCAATCCCGTTAGAAAAAAGGAAATTTTTATTTTTAGTATTTCTTTCAAAATCTTTTGCAATAGATACATCTAAATCTAAACCATGTTCTTTTTTAAAATTAATCAGTTTATAGATCTCTTTTATATCTCTGATTGTCATGTTAAAACCCTGGCCAGCTAGTGGATGCAATCTATGTAACATGTCTCCAAAAGCAATTACATTTTGATAATAATAAGATCTAAGATTAGAAGATTTCAATTCAAAGCAAAAAAAGTTATTTATACTTAAAATTTTATATTTTTTGTTATATTTCTTTATTAACTCTCCTAGATTAATATTTTTTTTTCCTTTCACAGAATACACGACTGAAGTCTCACTTGATGAAATAGGTAAAAAAGCAAGTG
>CACGDW010000027.1 GCA_902571925.1 uncultured Pelagibacteraceae bacterium
ATAGGAAAACCTGAGGGTGAAGTCGAAGTTTCTGATTATGTTTTACAAAATTTTAATGAGGATGAGTCAATGGGTATTGAAAAAATTTCTAATGATATAACGGAGTCAATTTCTTTTCTTATTAAAAAAAAGTTAGATTTATTTTCAAGTACCGTAAATAATAAATAATGAGTTTTAAATGTGGAATAGTTGGATTACCAAACGTTGGTAAATCAACCTTATTTAACGCATTAACAAACTCTAGTAAAGCACAAGCGGCAAATTTTCCTTTTTGTACAATTGATCCAAATATTGGCATAGTTCCAGTGCCTGACAAGAGACTAAATAACTTATCTGAAATTTCTAAGTCAAAAAAAATTATAAATACTACAATCTCATTTGTTGATATTGCTGGTTTAGTCAAAGGTGCTTCTAAAGGTGAAGGATTGGGAAATAAATTTTTAGCTCACATAAGAGAAGTAGATGCAATTATACACATGATTAGATGTTTTGACTCAAACGATATTCAAAATGTAAACCCAACAGTTGATCCTATTAGAGATCTGGAGATTATTGAGACTGAAATGATGCTGGCTGATCTAGAGTCCATTCAAAAAAGATTAGAAAAAAATAATAAAAAGAATGTGGAAGAAGAGCAATTAAAAATTCTTGAGGCAGCTCTGGATTGTATAAATAAAGATCAAGATATTTCAGTTTTAAACTCTCAATTTGAAAAAAAAACAACTTAATCAAAGTGGTCTATTAACTTTAAAACCTAAAATATTTGTATGCAATGTAGATGAAAAGAGTGTTCAAAGTGGAAATAACTATACGAAAGCATTTTCAAGTAAATTTGGAAGTGATAATACTCTAATAATCTCTGCAGATATAGAAAATCAAATTAATGAATTGGATATCAGTGAAAAAAAGAATTACATGGAAATGATTGGATTAAAAGAAACTGGACTTCATAAGTTAATACAAAGAGGTTACAAAATTCTAGAATTAGATACTTTCTTTACTTCTGGTCCAGAGGAAACTAGGGCATGGACAATTCCAAAAAATTGTGCTGCTCCAAAAGCAGCATCTGAGATTCACACTGATTTCGAAAAAGGATTTATCAGAGCAGAAACAATCTCATATGAAGACTTTATTGCAAATAATGGATGGATCAATTCAAAAACTAATGGCAAAATGAGATTGGAAGGAAAAGATTATATTGTTAGAGATGGTGATGTACTAAACTTCCGTTTCAATACGTGACCAAATCCTTTTCATACTAAAATAAACTAAGGTAGTAAGAATAATTAAATATACAATTGCTTTAAAACCCATTTGATGCCTTGTTTCAAGATGGGGTTCAGCTGCCCACATTAAAAATGTTGTTACGTCCTTAGACATTTGTTCAACGGTTGACTGTGTACCATCAGAATATTCTACTAGTCCATCAGAAAGTTGATTGGACATCTTAATTTTGTTTCCATACATATATTTGTTATAATGAACACCTTCATCAAGTGTCATTCCAATTGGCGGATCCTCATATCCTTGAAGTAGAGAATAAATGTAATCTACACCTCCACCTCTTGCTTTAACTAAAACTGACATGTCTGGAGGATATGCACCCCCATTTGCAGCTTGTGCTGCTTTAACATTTTCATAAGGCATTACAAATTTATCAGATAACTTACCTGGACGAGTAAACATTTCACCATCTTGGTTTGGTCCATCTGCGACCTCAAAAGATGCCGCAATTGCTTTTGCCTGTGCTTCGGTAAATTCAGGTCCACCCTTTTCTGCCAAGTTCCTATAACTTAAATATTTCATGGAGTGGCAAGATGAACATACCTCGGTATAAACTTGGTATCCTCTTTGCAAAGCTCCTCGATCAAATTTTCCAAAAAGACCCTTAAAGCTCCAGTCAGTTTTTAAATATTCTATTTTTTCAGCAGCGTTTGAATTATATGTGGCCCCGAAAAATAAAATTATTAAAGATAATATTCTTAAAAAATTTCTCACTTATCTTTTAAACTTTCTTTATTTTTTACCATAGCTAAATTTGGAGATCCTCCAAGTACTGGTTCGGTAATGCTCAACGGCACTGGAAGAGTTTTTTCTTTAAATCCTAAGACTGGAAGAATTACTAAAAAATGCAAGAAATAGTATGCTGTAGCAACTCTAGCTACTAACAAATATAAACCCTCTGCTGGCATAGCTCCTACGTAACCTAAAATTAAAACGTCAGCTACTAAAATCCAATAAAATTGTTTATATAATGGTCTAAACACTGCTGATCTAATTTTAGATGTATCAAGCCAAGGAAGAGCAGCTAAAATTAAAATTGCTGATAACATTGCAACCACTCCTAAAAGTTTATCAGGAACAGACCTTAATATTGCATAAAATGGTAGAAGGTACCATTCAGGAACAATGTGCGCTGGTGTTACCAAAGGATCAGCTTCAATATAGTTATCTGCATGTCCTAGAATATTTGGTGTGTAAAAAACAAAGAAAGCAAAAACAATCATGAACATTAGCAAAGCGAAGCCATCTTTAATAACTATGTAAGGATGAAATGGAACTGTATCTTTTGAAGGTTTTTTAATATCAATACCAACTGGATTATTATTACCTGGAACGTGAAGTGCCCATATATGAAGAACAACTAATCCTAAAATCAAAAAAGGAATTAAATAATGAAGAGTAAAAAATCTTGTTAACGTTGGATTATCAACTGAATAACCACCCCATAACCAAGTAACAATTCCTTCACCTACTAAAGGTATTGCACTAAATAAATTCGTAATAACAGTCGCCCCCCAAAAACTCATTTGTCCCCAAGGAAGAACATAACCCATAAAAGCTGCTGCCATCATCAATAAATAAATAATAATACCTAGTATCCATATAATTTCCCTTGGTGATTTATAAGATCCATAAAATAAAGATCTAAAAATATGAATATATACTGCTAAGAAAAACATAGATGCACCATTTGCATGAATGTATCTTATTAACCAACCATAATTGACATCTCTCATTATGTGTTCCACACTTTCAAATGCCATATCAGCATGAGCAATATAATGCATTGCAAGGGTAAGACCTGTTACAATCTGAGTTATCAAGCAAAAAGTTAGTAT
>CACGDW010000028.1 GCA_902571925.1 uncultured Pelagibacteraceae bacterium
GGATCAACTTTTTATATTATAAAAAAAAATTTAAGATTAAAACCATATGTGTAGGAAACATATATGTCGGTGGAACTGGAAAAACACCGATCTCAATAGAAATTTTTAATATCCTTAAAAAATTTAAAGTTAAATCTGTTTTTGTTAAGAAAAATTATTTCAAACACAAGGACGAAATTCGACTTCTTTCAAAAATTGGTCCTATCATAAACTTAAGTTCTAGAATTAAATCTATAGCATATGCAGAAAAAAAGAAATTTGAGTCAGCAATTATTGATGATGGTCTTCAGGATAAAAAAATTATTGGTAATGCATTTATTTCTGGGTTAATTGATGTCCAACCCAGAATTAGACCATAGTTAAATGTTATACCTAAAAAAAGTTGAGGCCAGTAAGTAAACCTTTTCATTAATGGATAAGTAAATGCCAAAGGCATTGAAGCTAAAGCTAAAACGATAGTAAAATCATTAAAATTAATTAGAACGAGAAAAGCTAAAAAACAAAGAATAGCCGCATAAAGTATTCCTCTAAAATTAGATATTTTGCCTGATGCAATTGGTCTATTTTTTGTTCTTTCGACTTTTCTATCAAATTTTTTGTCCAGTATATCATTTACAATACATCCAGCTGATCGCATTAAAACAGATCCCAAAAAAAAGAGAATTAAATAAAAAAGATAAGTATTTAAATTTTCTGAAAAATCATAAACAAGAGTCAGACCCCATGAACACGGCCAAAAAAGCAACATATAACCAATAGGCTTTTTTATTCTCGTAAGCTCTAAAAAAAGATTAAGTTGGTTCATAAATTTTACTTGTAAATAACAAAGGCAAGATTGATAATCAAACTGATTCGTATGAATATAGATTACACTGTCACAGCTTTAATGTTTCCTGCAATTCCACTGATAATGTCAGTTTATAGTAACAGGTTCCATTCTCTAAGTGCTCTAATTAGAGAATTACATGATGAACATGTTTATGAGAAACATATTCCCCCTGAATGGAAAAAACAGTTTATTAATTTAAGTGGGAGAATTACTTTATTAAGATGGTCTATATTATTTGGAGCATTTGGTTTTTTATTTAATATGCTGACAGTATTAGGCCTCTATTTGAATGAAGTTTTTATAGCAAGACTGATTTTTGGATCTTGTTGTTTATCAATGATGATTTCAATACTTTTTTTTATTCGGGAAATCCATATTTCTACCAACGCTTTAAGATTACATATGTCAGATATGGATGTTAAGGTAGATTAAGGTATGATAACCGCTGGGCCAGTTAGCAATCTAGCTTCTAAATCTTTGTGAGCTTGAGCAGCATCTTTAAGAGAATATTTTTTTGAAATTTCAACTGTAAATTTTTTTGTTAAAATAGCATTAAAAACTTTTTTTGCCGACTCTACAAGTTCATCTCTTTTTACTGTGTAATGGGCAATTGATGGACGTGTAAAAAATAAACCTTTGGCATTTATATCTTTTTTAATATCTAAAGTATCGACATAACCAGAAGCATTCCCAAATGCTACCATCATGCCTCTTATTTTTAATGTCTCAATTGATCCTTTAAAAGTTTTAGTACCCACACCATCATAAACAACATCAATACCATTTTTTCCAACAATTTTTTCTACTTCTTCAACAAAATCTTTTTCAGAATAATTGATTACATGATGACAACCATTTTTTCTTGCAATTTCTTCTTTAGCTTCTGACCCGACTGTTCCAATTACTTCTGCACCTAAAGCATTAGCCCATGGACATAAAATTTGACCTAGTGCACCAGCTGCAGCATGGTATAAAACTTTATCACCTTTTTTTAAAGGATAAGCTCTGTGCAATAAGTATTCAGCAGTAATTCCTTTAAGAGTGACACATGATGCGATTTCGTCTGAGATACCCTCAGGAACCAAAATTAGTTTATCTTCTGGCATAATTTGTTTTTCTGAATAAGCACCAATTGGCATTGATGCATGAGTAACTCTATCGCCAATTTTGAACAAACTTACCTCAGAACCAATTTCTTCAATGACCCCACAAGATTCAAGACCTATACCACTAGGAAGTGGAATAGGGTAAAGACCCGTTCTGTGATAAATATCAATAAAATTTAAACCTATAGATAGATTTTTAATTAAAACTTCCTTGGGTCCAGGTTTACTAATTTCTATATCTTGAATTTTAAGAACTTCTGGTCCACCAAACTTTTCTATCTTAATCGATTTCATTATTTTACAAAAGTACCATTATGATAATCTTGAACAGCTTGCAAGATTTCAGCTTTAGTATTCATTACAAATGGGCCACCCCTAGCTATTTCTTCATTAATAGGTTTTCCTGAAATAAGTAAGAATTTTGAATTTTTAAGTGCTGTGACTTTTAATGTCTCACCTTTTGAAAGTAAAATTAAAGTACTGTCTTTAACTTTGTCGTGTTTTTTTTCGCCAACTTTTATTTCACCGTTTATTAAGTAAATAAATATGTTGTGAGTAGAGGGCAGGCTGTAATTAAATTCTTTTTCTTTTTTTAACTCAACATCAAAATAAGTAGGTTCGACATTATGTTCCTTAACAGGGCCTTCAGCTTTTTTAAATTTACCAGCTATAACTTTTACCTGTTTATCATCATCTTTGTGAACACTCATTTTATCTGCATCAATATAAATGTATTCTGGCTTACTCATTTTTAATTTAGCAGGCATATTTATCCATAATTGAAATCCATGAAGCTTACCTTCTTTCATCGCAGGCATTTCAGAGTGAATTATTCCACTACCGGTTTTCATCCACTGTACATCTCCAGCAGTCATTCTTCCTTCGCCACCAGTACTATCTTTATGTTCAAAATCACCTGCAAGCATATAAGTTACAGTTTCAATACCTCTATGTGGGTGAGGAGGAAAGCCAGCAATATAGTCTTCACTATTTTCAGAACCAAATTCATCTAACATTAAAAAAGGATCAAAGTAATTTGGCTCAACACCAATACTTCTTTTTAACTTTACTCCAGCTCCATCAGAAGCTGGGATTGGGTCTATAATTTTATCTACTTCAATCATCATTTTTTATAAGAGTAATTGTTAAATCTGAATTTTCAATGTTACTTTT
>CACGDW010000029.1 GCA_902571925.1 uncultured Pelagibacteraceae bacterium
GAAAAAGATGTAGATAAAGCTGTTCAATCAGCGCAAAATGCTTTCGAAAATAATTGGTCAATACTTCATCCAAGAGATAGAGCAAAATACTTAAGATTAATTGCAGATCAATTAAGAGAAAATGCAGAGCATCTAGGAAAAATAGAAACTATAGATACTGGAAAAATTTATAGAGAAACAAAAACCCAAGCTCATTATATTGCAGAATATTATGATTATTTTGCTGGACTGGCTGACAAAGTTGAGGGGACTGTAGTTCCAATTGATAAACCTGACATGCAAGTTACTACAACAAGAATACCAATTGGCGTTGTAGCAGCAATTATTCCTTGGAACTCTCAAATGTTATTGACTGCTGTCAAGCTTGCTCCCGCACTTGCTATGGGTAATACTGTAGTAATTAAAGCATCAGAACTTGCACCAGTAACACTTTTAGAATTTGCAAAATTAATAGAAAAAACTGGAATACCTAAAGGAGTAATAAATATAATTACTGGATTAGGTGAACCATGTGGTAAGGCTCTTACTACACATGATCTTGTAGAAAGAATTGCATTTACAGGTGGCCCTGAAACAGCGAAACATATCGTAAAAAATTCTGCTGAAAATTTATCACAGGTAAGTTTAGAACTTGGTGGTAAAAGTCCTGTCGTAGTATTTGATGATGCTGACCAAGAAAATGCTTTAAATGGAATTACTGCTGGAATATTTGGTGCTAGTGGACAAAGTTGTATTGCTGGATCTAGGTTATATATACAATCTAAAATTTATGATGAATTTTTAGACAAATTGATAACTAAAGCAAAAAAAATAAAATTAGGTGGTCCTATGGAAGAAGATACTCAGATGGGACCTTTAAATAGTTTTAAACAATTAGAAAATATAGAAAAAAATATTAAAGCAACCACTGATCAGGGTGGAAAAATTAGATGTGGTGGTGAAAGATCCTCTGTTTCTAATAAAGGTTATTATTTTCCTGCAACTATTATTGAATGCGAAAATCACAACCTGCCTGTAGCAGAGAATGAATTGTTTGGACCAATATTATCAGTTATGAAATTTGATAAAGAAGAAGAGGTTATAAAAAAAATGAATGATAATAAATATGGTTTATCATCTGGAGTTTATACATCTAACTTTGCAAGAGGTCTTAGAGTTTCAAAAGCAATAAGAGCTGGAATAGTCTTTATAAATACTTATCGATTAATATCTCCAATGGCACCTTTTGGTGGAATTAAAGACAGTGGCTATGGAAAAGAAGCAGGTATAGACTCAATTAAAGAATATACAAGAATTAAAACTACCTGGTATAACTCTTCTGATAAACCAATGTCTGATCCTTTTACAATGGGTTAATGATTTGCCTATCAAACATTTACTAATTTTACTTTTTATAATGATTGCACATGGAAGTGCATTTCCAGTTGCAAAATTAGCACTTAATAACACTGTTCCACCTATTCTGATGGCATCATTAAGAATGGGGATTGTTCTTATATTATTAATTCCGTTTTGGAAATTTAGAATTCCAGAAAAAAAATACTTTAAATCCCTTCTAGTTTTCTCTGTCTCAATGGGAGTAATGGTTTATGTTTTTATGAATCTTTCTTTATTTCATTCTACAATTATATCTCCTATAATCTTAGGTTCTCAATTAGCTATTCCATTTGGCATTATAACTAGCGCTTTTTTATTAAATGAGAATATTTCAAAAAATAAGTGGTTGTTAATTTTCACATCATTCTTTGGAATCTTGATAATTTTCTTTGATCCTAAGCTATCTGATAATTTCTTGGGTTTATTTTACGCAAGTTTAATGGCGCTATTTTTTGGATTAGCCCAAGTTTATTCAAGACAACTTAAAGAGCTTGATACAAGTATTATTAATGTAAGCACTGGTTTATTTGGTTTTGTGATTTTAATAATCGTTTCGTCTCTAATAGAGGGAGAAACGATTAACAGTATCAAACTAATAAATCTAGAGTCATGGATTTTAATTTTCTATCAAGCCATTATTGTATCTTTGTGTGCTCATCTTTTAATGTTTTATCTTTACAAATTTTATACAGTTGGAAAAATTTTTCCTTTTTATTCCCTTTTCCCAATTTTTGGGATCTCTTTAAGTTTTATAATTTTTGGTGAGGTGCCTTCTTTTTTATTTTTGTTAGGAGGAATAATTGTAATCAGTTCTGTAATATTGCTTCACAAAATTGATTAATTTGCTTATTGTAAATATTCTTAAATAAGATTTAATTTCATTAATATAAATTATAGACAACAAAAAAAGATGTTCAGAATTCTTACCTCAGTATTATTATTTATTTCAATTTTTATAACTAATGTTTTTGCAGAGATAAAAGTAGGTATTATTTTAGGATTTACTGGTCCTATTGAGGAGCTTACACCTGCGATGGCTGAGTCTGCTGAACTTGCTTTCAAAGAGGCATCAGACTCAGGATTATTATTAAGTGGTGAAAATATTAAAGTTATAAGAGTAGATTCAACTTGTACAGACGCTAACGCAGCAAATACTGCTGCTAAAGATGTTATTATTCAAGGTGTCGTTGCTTTAATAGGAGCAGTTTGTCCAAATATAACTAAATCAATATTAATAAATTCTGCAATACCTAATAAAATAACAATCATATCACCAGCAGCAACATCCTCTACATTAACTAATTTGGATGATAAAGGATTTTTCTTTAGAACAACTCATTCTGATACTAGAGGGGGTGAAATATTAGCTGATATAACTAAAGATAGAAAAATTAAGGAAGTTGCAATTACTTATTCTGATACTGATTATGGAAAAAATTTAGCTGAGGTTTATAAAAAGAAAGTTGAGGAAT
>CACGDW010000030.1 GCA_902571925.1 uncultured Pelagibacteraceae bacterium
ATTAACAATTAGATAAGCAGAAAACTTTGTTAAGGTTGCACAACCATCTTCTAGAGATAAGCCTTTTACAAATGATATATCGAAATCTTTTATATCTAAAGATTTTCCATATTTTGTAATACTAAAGTTGTCTATTGCTTGATTCAAGATGAGATCATTTACTTTCCCTGATTTTGCTATTTCACCATTTTCATCAAAACTTTTATTGGTCTTTTTTCTTATCCATTCATCTATAAGACAATTTCCCGGACCAATATCGAGAGCTTTTATATTTAAATAATTAAGATCTTCAAATTTAGATACTTGTGTGACATTAGAAATGCCACCTATATTGATAATATTGATTGGACTTTCAATTTTATTTTTTTTATAAATCAAAAAAGAGATTAACTGATGAAATATAGGTGTCAAAGGAGCTCCTTGCCCATCTTTTTTTAGATCATTTGTTCTGAAATCGTTTATTACAATTTTTTTAGTTAGTTGTGATAGAAGCTTTCCATCACCTATTTGTCTTGAAATTTTTTTCTCAGAATTGTGTAATACTGTTTGTCCATGAAAACCTACGAGATCAATCTTATGTTTGGAATTGGTCAATATTTCATTTAAAATTTTAGCATGAAATAGAGTAAATTCTCTTTCTAAGGCTTGAAGTTCCTTGGAATACTTTTTTAAGTCATTTGTGGTATTTAGTTGATCCCTACAAACTATCAGTTTTCTTTGTAAATTTTTATCAAACTCAAAATATTTGTCTAAAATTGGAGTAAATTCATTATATCCATCAGATTTTATAAGAGATAAATCGACACCATCCATCGAAGTTCCTGACATTAGTCCTATAGATGTGAATACTTTTTTTTTCATTAATATATTTTTTTAATAAAATTTGTATATTGTGGATCTGCAAGCATATGAATAAATTTTTAAAAGAATTTAAAGATAGAGGATATTTCTATCAATGTACAAATGAAAATGATCTATCAGATTTATTAAGTAACAAAAGCATTAATGCATATATAGGGTTTGATAGTACTGCCTCTAGTTTGCATGTTGGTAGTTTGCTTCAAATAATGTGTTTAAGACTTCTTCAAAAACATGGTCATAGACCTATAGTTTTATTGGGTGGAGGTACAACTAGAATTGGAGACCCCTCTGGAAAAGAAGAAACAAGAAAAATTCTAACTGCAAAACAAATTGAAAATAACATTAAAAATATTGAAAAAGTCTTTAAGATATTTTTAAAAACAAGTAATCCAAAATTAAAACCTATATTTGTTAACAACTACAAATGGTTAGGTAAATTAAATTATATCAATTTTTTAAGAGAAATTGGAAAACATTTTACAATAAATAAGATGTTAAGTTTTGAAAGTGTAAAATTAAGATTAGATAGAGAACAGTCATTAAGTTATATGGAATTTAATTATATGATACTCCAGGCTTATGATTTCTTAGAACTTAATAAAAATAAAAACTGCATGTTGCAAATTGGAGGGTCAGATCAATGGGGGAATATAATTAATGGGGTAGAACTTATTAAAAGACATTCAAACAAACATGTCTACGGATTAACTACTCCACTTATTACTTTAGCTTCAGGCACAAAAATGGGTAAAACTGAAAAAGGTGCTATCTGGTTAGATAAAAAACTTTTATCGCCTTTTAATTATTTTCAATTTTGGAGAAATACTGATGATAGAGATGTGGTTAAATTTTTAAAAATGTTCACTGATTTAAAGCTATCTGAGATTGAAAAAATTAAGGGTGATAATATCAATGATTTAAAGATGTTGTTAGCAAAGCATGCAACAGAAATGCTTCATGGAAATCACGAAACTTTAAAAGCGTATGAAACAACTGTTTCAGTTTTCGTAAAAAAAGAGATAAATAATCAAACTGATCTACCTGTTATTAAATTAAAAAGAAAGGAAATCAAAGATGGTTTAAGTATTCTTGATTTAGTTACACGTGCTAAATTATTAAAATCAAAAAGTGAAGTTAGAAGAGCTATTAAAGATAAAGGAATAAAGATTGATGACTTCCCGATTGAAAACGATGATTACCTTATTTTGATATCTAATTTTAAAGAAAATAAAAATTTATTTAAATTATCTCATGGAAAAAAAAACCATGTAATAATAAAATTAATTAATTAGCCTTTTTCATTTTTTCGAGTGTACGTGTAATGAACCTGGGTGTTAAAGTCTTAATTGGATTTACACTAGTTTCAAGATCGTTTGGTGATCCTTTAATCTTAAAACTTACTCCAAAAACTCCCTCTCCTGCTTTAGAACCGACCAATATTTGACCAAATAAAGGAATAGATCCAATAACTTTGTTAAGTGTAGTAGCTGGAACCAGAGTACCCCTCAAACTAGTAAGTTTTTTCTTTTCAATATAACCCTCTATCATAACTGAAATAGCAGGACCAATTGCATAAATTTCATCAATAGTAATTAAGGTCTCTTTATCTCGATAATTCATCTCAAACTCATCAAACCTTATCCCTTCACCTGTCAGCAAATCCGCAATTCCTTGCAATGATGCAAGAGATAATACTTTTGTTAAAACTGGTAACTCTTTAAGTTTAAAGTCATATATTTTTAGTGTTGATATAGATTGTCCATTTTTTTTTGTTGAATAATAATCAAGAATTCCACCCTCAAAACCTTTGATAAACTTATAT
>CACGDW010000031.1 GCA_902571925.1 uncultured Pelagibacteraceae bacterium
TTTATCCTTTGTAACAAAATTTGGGTTCGCACCTCCTTTTGACCATAATTCAAACCAAATATTAATATCATCTATATATTCTTTACTAAAAGACCATGATAAACTATCAAAACACGTAAATGTAGCTGGATAAACCAAGCACCCTGAATTTATAAAAGTGTAAAATATAATTAACAAAACTAGAGAAAGACAATAAAAAAATGTTCTAGATAAGAATAATTTCATAAAATCTTTTCTAGTGTTCAAATAAAATAAAAATAAAAATATTATTGGAATATTAACTAAATAAAATGGTTTTATGGTTGAAACATAACAAACTGTTATTATTAAGAACTTCATTATATCTACATTTTCAAAGATTTTTTTATTATTTATTAAATAAATAAAAAAGATTATTGAAATAATAATTAATATCATTCCAGATCTATCAGTGCCATGTTCAGCTAATCTATAAAAGAAAATATTTATAAAAGAAAAAGACATTAAACTTAAAAGATTAATGTATTTACTCTCTTTAAATAATCTCTTGTTAAAAATAATTTTAATTAAAACTAAATTTGTAAAACCAAGTATAATTGCACTTGCAATATGAAATAAATATATATTCACCCCAGGTAAATAAAACACCGAACTTAAAAAGAAAATTGATGAAGGGCTTCTAAAACCGTTGTTAAACTGACCAAAACCGATTGGGTGAGAAAATTCAGTCAAAAAAACTATATAAGGAAAATGATAATAAGGAAAATCATCATGATTTTTTGCCACCGATATAAAAGTTAGGAGAACTGTAAAAACTAAAAAAAAAATAATAATTTCTTTTTTTAGTTTTATTAATATATCTGAAAAATAAAAAATAAGTATCAACCCAAAAATCAGAAATATTAAATTGAAATAATATCCATGATATAAAAAAGGAGACGAAATAAATGAAAATAAACTTACTAATGTAATTCCTAGTATTCCATAAATACCAATTGAAGGAATTTTAATATTTAATACTTTACTGACTAATAGTCCATATCCAACTAATGATATTGATATTAGGTAAAAATATATGTACGTCATTGAACTCTTAAGTTTTTAATAGAGAAAAAAATAAGGCATGTTAAATAATAGTCTATACCTGCTTTAAAAGGTTTTTTTCTCATCTTCAGTATAAATTGTAAATATTTAAATGCTTCATATCTTCTAATCCACCATTTAATTGAAAATTTTTTTATTCTGGATGTTATCCCATTTGAATCAAAGCCATAAAATGTAAGTTTATTTGGTATAACATTAAATTGATCGAGATAAAATTTTGAAAAAATAGTTATTCTTGCATCTATTTCTAAATTTCCATATTTACCTTTTTTAAGAAATTTTAAAAATCTAATAAAAAAAAGTTCTTTTAAAAGAAATACAGCTAGTGGGAATTATAGTTGGCCAGATAGAATACCTTTTATTTTTGAGTTTAAGATGAAATCTTTTTTTACTTTCTTTAGGTAAATCAAATATACAATCAATATTTTTTCTTATTTAGTTTTTTGTACACTAAATTAAGTTTATTTTTTGTAAAACGATCATCCCCATCTAAAAGACAAATTATATTTCCTTTTGAAATTTTAAAACATTCTAAAATTCCATGAATCTGATTTAAAGCTGAAGATCTATAAATTTTTTTTTTATTTCTTATCAACTTTATATTTCTAAATTTTTTTATTATCTCTAAAGAGTTATCTGTTGACACATCATCAAATAAAATTATTTCATATTTTTTTCTTTTATTTAATTGGATCGATCTTAAAGTTTGTTTAAGAAATTTAGATTTATTATAATTAGTAATTAAAATACTTATCATTATTAATAATCAAAAAATTAATCTTTTAATTGGATCATCAATCTTTAATTTTGTAATTTTTTTTAATCTTGAAACATTTCCAATCAGAGAAGTTTCAACTCTATTATCAATAAATTCATAATTTTTTTTGTTATACTTTTTGAGTATTGTTTTTGCTATATCTCTCAAATGTAAGCGCTTGCCACTAGCAATATTAATTACTCCTTTATACCTTTGATCTAACAAAGAAAAAATAATTTTTGAAATATTAATCATTGAAATAAAATCTCTAAAATGATTTAAATTTTTTAAGAATAATTTTTTTTTTTGATTTTCGAATTCTCTTTTTTAAATCTGGAATTAAGTATCCCTTTTTTTTGATCTTTGTTAGTTGTACTAAATATTCGTCCAATACAGTATGAAATTTTATTCTTCTCAAATTTTTTAATTATATATTTTTCAGCTTGTAATTTTGTATTTCCATAAAATGAAATAGGTTTAGTAGGATAACTTTCAGCAATTTTATTTTTTGAAGAATTGTATACATGTGAGGTTGAGGAAAAAAACATCCAACTAACTTTACTATCTAAACAAGCATCAACAATATTTTTAGTACCATTAAAATTCACATTTTTAGCTTTAGTCTTATTTTTATTAACAGTTTTAATTGGTACAATAGCGGCTAAATGAATCACCACATCAAAATTATTCTCCTTTATCCATTTAAATACCTTTTTTCTTTTTGTAATGTCACCTTTAAACGGTTTTATTTTTCTTTTTTTATTATATTTTAAAATTACTTTACCAAGACTTCCTGTAGAACCTGTTAAACCGATTTTGAGCATATTTAAATTATTA
>CACGDW010000032.1 GCA_902571925.1 uncultured Pelagibacteraceae bacterium
TGCAGTAAAATTTGTAAAATTAGGATCAGAGATAATTGGTGGAAAGGGTGGTGGTGGTAGAAAAGATTTCGCTCAAGCAGGAGGTCAAGATAAAAGCAAAATTGATGAAGCTTTTGAAAAAATGGAGGCTTTAATTTAACTTCTTTTTTAAATTACCATCTATTACATCTAAAAATTGATTAGTAGTAAGATATTTACTAGATGGACCTACTAATATTGCTAAGTCTTTTGTCATTGATCCACTTTCAACAGAACCGATACAAACTTGTTCTATCGTTTTTGCAAATTTTATAAGCTCATCATTTGCGTCTAATTTACCTCTGTGTGCCAATCCTCTGGTCCATGCAAATATTGATGCTATAGGGTTAGTTGATGTTTCTTTGCCTTGTTGGTGCATACGATAATGCCTTGTAACAGTTCCATGAGCTGCTTCTGCTTCCATAATTTTACCATCAGGGGTTAGCAATGTACTTGTCATCAATCCTAAAGAACCGTAACCTTGAGCCATTGTATCTGACTGAACATCGCCATCATAATTCTTACATGCCCATATATATTTGCCACTCCATTTCATTGCACATGCAACCATGTCATCAATTAATCGATGTTCATATGTCAATTTATGTTTTTCAAAATCTTTTTTATATTCTTTATCAAAAACTTCCTGAAATATATCTTTAAATCTTCCATCATATTGTTTTAGAATAGTATTTTTAGTAGACATATAGACTGGCCATTTTTTTATGAGTCCGTAACTAAAACAAGATCTAGCAAAATCTTCTATTGATTTATCTAAATTGTACATTGATAATGCAACTCCAGGTCCAGTAAAATTAAATACCTCATACTTAATTTCATCTTTGCCATCTTCTGAAGTCCACTTAACTTCCATTTTACCTTTACCTGGAACTTTAAAATCAGTAGCTCGATATTGATCACCAAAAGCATGTCTTCCAATTACAACCGGATCAGTCCAAGAAGGAACTAATTTTGGAATATTCGAACAAATTATTGGCTCTCTAAAAACAGTACCACCAATAATATTTCTTATAGTGCCGTTTGGAGATCTCCACATTTTTTTCAAATCAAATTCCTCAACTCTGGCTTCATCTGGAGTAATAGTTGCACATTTTATTCCAACCCCAATTTTTTTGATTGCATTAGCTGAGTCAATCGTAATTTGGTCATCAGTGTTATCTCTACTTTTCATTCCAAGGTCGTAATATTCGATCCCCAGATCTAGATATGGAAGAATTAATTTATTTTTGATAAATTCCCAGATTATTCTGGTCATTTCATCCCCATCTAACTCAACAACAGGGTTTTTTACGTTAATTTTGCTCACTTATTATATATTTATCTTATTAATTGAATTTCGCGGTTTTATATACATATTAATGAAAAATTATCAATTAGAAGAATATGTTTAGTAAAATATTTCCAAAAGTTCACGCAGAAGGATATAAGTTTTTAGTTATAGCCGTAATTATAACTGTAGTGTTTTACAGCTTCAGCGATTTTTTAGGCTTAATTGGTTTAGTTCTAACTATTTGGGTATATTATTTTTTTAGAGATCCTGAAAGAGTAATTATTGAGGATGATAACTATCTAGTAAGCCCAGCAGATGGAGAAGTTCTTAAAGTAGAGGAAGTTGATGGTCCAAAAGAACTTGGATTAGAAAATAAAAAATTTAAAAAAATAAGCATATTTATGAATGTTTTTGACTGTCATGTAAATAGAACACCATGTAAAGGAAGAATAGAGGAAATTTTATATAAACCAGGTAAATTTTTTAATGCATCTCTTGATAAAGCTAGTGAGGATAATGAGAGAAATTATTTTAAAATTAAAGACTCACAAAATAATGACATAATTTTAGTTCAAATTGCTGGTCTTGTTGCTCGAAGAATTGTTTGTGAGTCAAGTAAAGATCAAGAACTTAAACAAGGTGATAGAGTTGGTATGATTAGATTTGGCAGTCGAGCAGATGTATATTATGAAAATTATGAACCATTAGTTAAAGTTGGCCAAAAAGCTATTTCAGGAGAGACACTCTTAGCTAAAAAATAGAATGGAACAACCAAAAAAAAACTTCAAAATTGTTTCTGATAAAAAAGCAAGAATGATTTTACCTAATGCAATTACACTAATTGGTATTTGTATTGGTTTGACTTCAATAAAATTTGCTCTCGATGGAAAATTTACAATTGCGATTATTGCAATATTATTTGCAGCTTTGATGGATGCGTTAGATGGTAGAATAGCTCGACTCATTAAAGGAACATCTAAGATGGGAAAAGAATTAGACTCTTTAGGTGATGTAATAAGTTTTGGTGTTGCACCAGCACTTATAATGTACTTTTGGAATTTACAATATTTGGATAAATTAGGATGGTTTGTTTGTTTAACTTATGTTGTTTGTGTTGCCCTGAGGCTTGCTAGGTTTAATGTTAATTCAGAAGAGGAACCATCTTGGAAAGATAATTTCTTTGAGGGGATACCTTCACCTGCTGGAGGGGTAATTGTACTAATGCCATTAATTTTAAGTTTTAGTGGTTTAGGAGAAATATATTTTAAAATAAATTATGATATATTGGTACCTATATTTTTTATTATGGTTTCCATATTACTAATAAGCACAATCC
>CACGDW010000033.1 GCA_902571925.1 uncultured Pelagibacteraceae bacterium
TAGTTAAATTAAAACAAGCTGGTTTCCGTATAAATAACAAATGGCTTGTTAAAGGTGTAACTTTACAAATTGAAAAAGGCAAAATAGTAACTCTTATTGGCCCAAATGGTTCTGGAAAAAGTACTACTGCTAAAATTGCATTAGGAATTTATAAAAAAATTGATGGAGAAGTTGAAAAATATACAAATAAAGTTGGATACGTTCCTCAAAAAATTTCCATAGATTGGACTTTACCGCTTAGAGTTAATGATTTCATGACACTAACTGAAAATCTTAAAACAGAAGCTATTAATGAAGCTTTATCATTAACTGGCGTTATTCATCTTAAAGATAAAAATTTAGGTGATCTTTCAGGAGGAGAATTCCAAAGAGTATTACTTGCAAGAGCTATTTCAAAAAAACCAGAATTATTAGTACTTGATGAGCCTGTTCAAGGAGTAGATTTTACAGGGGAGATTGCTTTGTACGAACTTATAAAAAAAATTTCAGATGAATTAAATTGCGGAATTTTATTAATTTCTCATGACTTACACACAGTTATGAGTGCAACTGATCACGTTGTTTGTTTAAATGGACATGTATGTTGTTCAGGAACACCAATAGATGTTGCTAAAAATAATGAGTATAAAGCTTTGTTTGGAGAACAAGCTTCTCAAATATTAACACGATACCAACACAGACATGATCATATTCATACAGATGAAGGTGAAATAAAGAAAAATTAAATGCTTGATGACTTTTTTATAAGAGCTTTGTTAGCGGGATTTGGTGTTGCAATTGTAACAGGACCCCTTGGATGTTTTGTTATATGGAGAAGATTGTCTTATTTCGGTGATACACTCGCCCACTCTGCTTTACTTGGTGTTACACTAGCTTATACTATGGAATTTAATATTGCTTTTTCAGTATTCATAATTTCATCATTAATTGCATTAATTTTAATACAACTTCAAAAAAGAACTAATCTTCCTGGTGATGCTTTGCTAGGTCTTTTAGCACACTCTTCTTTAGCAGTTGGACTTGTTGTAATAGGTTTTTTAACATTCATCAGGTTTGATATCATGGGATTATTATTTGGAGATATATTAGCTGTTACACTTGATGATTTATTAATCGTATGGATAGGTGGACCATTAATACTTTTGGTTTTAAAATTAATTTGGAAACCTCTATTTGCATCAACAGTAAATTATGAGTTAGCAGAAGCTGAAGGTTTAAACCCTGATCGAGCTAAAGCAATTTTTACAATCTTAATGGCTGGGATTATTGCAATATCAATTAAGATGGTTGGCTTATTATTAATTACAGGAATGTTAATTATACCAGCAGCGATGGCTCGAAACATTTCTGATAGTCCGCAGAAAATGGTTGTTTACTCAATTATTGGAGGTGTGTTGTCAGTAATATTAGGATTGTTCTCTTCTTTAGAGTTTAATACATCATCTGGACCTTCAATTATAGCGGCTGCTTTATTCTTATTCATACTTTCTTTATTGAATATAAAACAATCAATTAAATTGAAAAATTAAATGGGAATCAGTAAAATAGATAAAATGCACAGCCTTTCAAAAAATCAGCAAATTATTTTTGATTTAATTGATAAATCACCTGAACCATTAAAAGCATACACAATACTTTATAATGTTCAAAAAAAAGGTATCAAAGCCCCACCACAGGTTTATCGAGCATTAGACAAATTAGTTGAAATGGGAAAAATTCACAAAATAGAAAGTCGAAATGCCTTTATTGCCTGCCATAATTCGAGTTGTCAGGTAGCTAAAGCTACTGCGTTTTCAATCTGTGAGATTTGTGAAAAAGTAACAGAAATAAGTAGCGCAGGTCTTTCTAAATACTTAGCTAATTTCAAAGACAAAGATGGTATGAAATATAGTAAATACAATCTTGAGTTTTTTGGATTATGTAAAAAGTGTAGATAAGTTATTATCTAAAATCAAAATAAAATAAGCTGAAAGGAAAACGTATGTTTATTAAGAAGTATCTTAAATGGATAAGCACATTTCTAGTTTTAGTTGGTATTCTATTAACAAACCTAAATATATATCCTTTAAATATATACTTTCATGGATTAGGAGTTGTTGGATGGACTATCGCTGGATTTGTTAGCAAAGATAAAGCGATACTAACTAACTTTGGTCTACAAATACCATTGTTCTTAGTCTTCTTATATGAACGTCAATAGTTCTACTTTCTACATTTACATTATTAGGCCAAACAATTTCTAAAATTTGATCTCGTGAATAAACTCTTTTGGGATTTGTTAAGAAAAATTCTAATAATCTAAATTCTGTAGGGCCAAGTTGAATTTCTTTATCTGATCTAAAAACTCTTTTTTCTATTCTATCTAATTTTAAATCTTCAAATATTAATTCATTTGCAACAACTTTAGGATCAGATCTTCTTAGAACAGCTTTTATTCGAGCAGACAGCTCATTAAAACTGAATGGTTTTGTGACATAATCATCTACACCACTTTCAAGACCTTTTACCTTATCTTCTTCCTCACCTTTGGCTGTAAGCATAATGATAGGAAGGTTCTTAAAATTACTGTCTCTTCTAATATTTTTACAGATATCTATCCCTGATAAATCTGGTAGCATCCAATCTAATA
>CACGDW010000034.1 GCA_902571925.1 uncultured Pelagibacteraceae bacterium
TAAAGTCATTTATAAAAAACAAATTAGACTCTAAAAAGATTCCAGGGTCAACCTAGGATTGAATTATTAAGATTCTAATTGTGTAATGGATTTAATAAATAACTAGATATTGTGTTTCTACGTGAAACTTATTTTGTTTTATTAATAGGAGAAAAAGTCTTTCTATGATGAATAGTAATACCTAAATTTTTTATAGCTTTTAAATGCTGTTTAGTTCCGTAGCCACAATTTTGATGCAAATAATAACCTTTAAATTTTTTTCCTAAATCAGTCATCATTTTATCACGTGCTACTTTCGCAATGATTGAAGCCGCAGAAATTGATGGAATCTTTTGATCCCCTTTTATAATAGCTTTAAGATTATAATTTTCAATTTCTGGTAAGTTATTCCCATCAATTAAAATAAGGTTAGGTTTTATTCTAAGTTTTTTAATTGCGCGTTTCATAGCTAATAAACTTGCTTGAAGAATGTTAATTTTTTCAATTTCTTTTACTGATGCTTTACCTATAGACCATTCACAATTTTTTTTAATGTATTTTGATAGTTTCTCTCTTTTTAATTTTGTTAAACTTTTTGAGTCTTTTAATAATTTTTTGTTTATAGATTTCTTTAATATAACTGCAGCAGCATAGACTGGTCCAATTAAGCTTCCTCTTCCAACCTCATCAACTCCAGCAATAACTTTCATTAAATTTTGATATTTAAATCTAGAATTTTTTGTTTAATCTTCTTTAGGTCTTCCCAGGAATATTTCTTATTGTCAGGAAACCTAATTAAATATGATGGACTGAATGTAATTATTAAAGGGAAAGTTTTATTTTTTAAGATGATTTCTTTCCATTTTCCTCGTTCATCTGAAATTTTACTGTTCAAACTTGTCACAGCTTCCATAGCAGTGCTTCCCATTAAGATTATAACCTTTGGATTAATAATTGATATATGTTCTTTGAGAAATACTGAGTAACGTTTTATTTCTTGAGTATTTGGCTTTCTATCCTCAGGAGGTCTAAAATTAATAGAATATGTTAAATATAACTTTTCTATTGTAATGTTAATTGCTAACAACATTTTTTTTAGCAGGGAGCCAACATCTCCTTGAAATAATTTTCCTGAAATATCTTCAGCCTCACCAGGTGTTTCTCCGATTAACATTATTGGACTGTTGATGTCACCATCTCCCATCACAAGATTTTTAGAGTTATTTTTTAAATTACAATCTTTAATTGAACTAATTAATTTCTTGAGATTTGATAGTTTTTCAGTCTTATTTTTAGTACCAGTATCGTCACTTTTAATTACTTGAAATCTATTTATAGGTTTTTTATTAAAAACAAAATCACTTTCTATAGAATCTTTTATAACTTGGGTATAATTCGCATTTTGATTTAAGTTCTTTTTAACCATAAAATAAGAATATGTTTTTAAAATTTATTAAATTTTTAGTATTTATAATTATCATAATGTATCAGAGTGCTTTATATTCTCAAAGCATTAGTTCAAACAAATTTAACTCTAAAAATTTTTCAAAATATTTTTCTGGGATTATAGCATTTGAAAACCAAAATAATTCTGATGCCTTAAAATTTTTTAATTCTTCCAAAATTTTATTAAATGAGCATGATCCTTATCTAAAAAAATACATTTCTTCTTTAGTATTAGAAAATAAAATATCTCGGGCAATTAATTTAATAAAAAGCAATAAAGAAAAAAAAAGTATTAATTTTTTTGATGCTTATTTTTTATTATTTATAGATAGTCTTAAAAGAGGTGATTTCAATAATGCAGATGAATCCCTAAGAAAAGCTTTTGAATATGTTAAAAAAGATGAAATAAATTTAGCGATTTTAGAAACTTTAAAACAATATATTCATGTATTTCAAGAAAAAGAATTTTTAAAAGATGAAAAAAATTTTGGAAATTTATCACTAATTGCTAAAACGTTTCAAAAATGTTTTTTAAATGATTCTAAAACAGACTCTCATTTTGTTAATTTAGTTGAAAAAGTTGATGAGGATTTTAGTAGATATAAATTTTTTTATATTAATTATTTGATTTCAGAAGATAGAATAATAGAAGCAAATAAAATAGTTAAAAACATAAATTCTATTAATAGCACTTTACTTTTATCACAGGCAAAAAACTGGCTTGATGAGGATAATTCAATAAAATTTAATAACGTCTTCTCTTGTCAAAATCCAAACGATATAATTAGTGAATTTTTATTTTTAATTTCAAATTTATATTCATCATATGATAATCTTGAAAAATCAAATTTTTATTTAAATT
>CACGDW010000035.1 GCA_902571925.1 uncultured Pelagibacteraceae bacterium
TTTTTTATAGACAAATTAGTAAGATGTATAATAGCTATCTCGTTGTTTGAAGCTGCATATGTTGCAGAAGTTATAAGAGGCGGTTTACAAGCTCTTCCAAGAGGACAATACGAAGCTGCTAAATCATTGGGAATGGGATATTGGAAAATGCATATATTTGTAATTTTGCCACAAGCTTTGAAACTTGTAATTCCAGGGATAGCAAATACGTTCTTGGCCCTAGTAAAAGACACACCATTAATTTTTGTTGTTGGATTACTAGAAATAGTAGGAATGTTAAATTTAGCTAAGACAAATCCAGAATGGCTAGGTTTTGCGATGGAAGGATATGTATTTGCTGCAATAATCTTCTGGATTATTTGTTATGCAATGAGTAAATATAGTTATAATTTAGAACAAAAATATAAAACAGATCGATAAAAAGTATGTCCGACAGTATAATTCAAATAAATAATATGAATAAATGGTTTGGAGATTTCCAAGTTTTAAAAGGAATTAATCTTGAAGTAAAACCAAAACAAAAAATTGTCGTTTGTGGTCCTTCTGGTTCAGGTAAATCAACATTAATTAGATGTATAAACCGATTAGAAGAACATCAAGAAGGTGATATAATAGTTGATGGTACTGAATTAACTGAGGACACTAAAAACATAGAACAAATCAGAGCAGAAGTTGGAATGGTATTTCAACAATTTAATTTATTTCCACATTTATCAATTTTGGATAATTGTACCTTAGCTCCTATATGGGTTAAGAAGATGCCAAAAAAAGAAGCAGAAGAATTAGCTCTTAAACATCTGGAAAGAGTGCAAATTTTAGATCAAGCTCAAAAATATCCAGGACAATTATCTGGAGGTCAACAACAAAGGGTTGCTATAGCTAGGGCTTTATGTATGGAGCCAAAAATAATGCTTTTTGATGAGCCTACGTCAGCTTTAGACCCAGAAATGATAAAAGAAGTACTTGATGTTATGGTTAATTTAGCAAAACAAGGAATGACAATGATAGTTGTTACCCATGAAATGGGCTTTGCTAAAGAAGTTGCTGATCAAATGATCTTTATGGATGAAGGTATGATCGTTGAAAAAGCAGATACCAAAGAGTTTTTTGCTAATCCAAAGAGTGAAAGGACCAAACTTTTCTTAAGCCAGATACTATAGTCAATACAAATATCAAGGAATATTTCTCAAATAAGGCTCTAAATGATGCTTGACATAATCGATACATATTAGGTTTTCTACTAAAAATAAAAAAAAATATAGTTGCAGTAGGTATTAAAAACTAGTTGAATGAGATATAAAAAATTTAATTAAGAGGGGTCTTAATGGAAGATAATTTCAACAAGCATCTAGGCAATAAGCTTAAGCTTAGAAGATTAGCTTTGGGTTTAACACAAACTAAAGTTGCCAAAGCAATCAATGTCACTTTTCAGCAGATACAGAAATACGAAAAAGGCACAAATGGTGTAAGTTCAATTAGATTACTTCAACTTTCAAATTATTTAAAAGTACCAATCAATTATTTCTTTGAAGATTTTTCAGAATACTTAATAAATTTAGAAAAATCACAAGAAGGACATATGAATGTAAATTATAATTTTTTAGTGAAGTTATATTCTGAACTAAACGCAGATCAAAAACTAAAATTTAATAAATCTTTACAAATATCAAGTAATAATATTTCTAAAGTAGGATAATTTTTTTGGCTCCTCGGGCAGGACTCGAACCTGCGACCAATTGATTAACAGTCAACTGCTCTACCAACTGAGCTACCGAGGAATGTAAACCAAGATACTTATGTGATAATTCAATAACTGTCAAAAAAAAAATAATTATCTAAATACTTTTTTATAGACAAACTTAAAATAAATGAGTGTCCTTAAAATCAAAAAACGGCAAATTTTTTAAAAAAGACTTTATTTGATTATGAGATTTAATTTCATCTTTAAGAAAAGCAATGATTAGATCAGGAATGAATATATTCAATATATCATTTTCTAATTGAAATTTTTGATTGTCCCCAAAAATTTTGGAGATAAACAATGAGGGTTTGGCTTGATTAGGAGAGTCTACTCTACGCCAATGATCAGAGGTCACTAATAATAAAATCTCTTTATCATCAACTTTATCTAAAACATTGTAAATTTTGTTTAATAGAACATCTGTGTATTTCAATTTCATTAGATAGTGTTCGAGGTCAGAATAAGCATTCATATTAAATTTGTCTCTTATGTGTTTTGAAGAAACTAAAT
>CACGDW010000036.1 GCA_902571925.1 uncultured Pelagibacteraceae bacterium
ATTTTTGGTGGTGCATCACAAATAGTTCTTTTACAATTATTTTCTGGGGGAGCGTCGTCACTTATAATAATTAGTTCAGTTGGTGCTGTTAACTCTAGACATTTACTTTATGGTGCAGTAATTTCTGAACATCTTTCTGATTTAAGATTAATCTGGAAAATTATAATCTCATATTTCTTAGTTGATCAAGCTTTTGCTCTATCAAATCAATACTTTAAAAAAAACCAAGATAAAAATAAATATTTCCATTTAATAGGTGGTGGAGTTACTTGTTGGGTAATTTGGCAATCATCTACATTTTTGGGTATTATATTGGGTGAAAATATACCTGAAAAACTTGGATTAAGTTTTGCAGTGCCTTTGACTTTTTTAGCATTATTAGTAAATGATTTTAGAAAAATCATTAATGTTATCGTTATGATAACTTCAGGTTTAGTTGCCACTTTAGGGTATGATTATATTCCTTATAAAGCTTATGTAATAGTAGCGGCATTAGCTGGATTATGTGTTGCTTTGATATTAACAAAAAACAAAAAAAATTATGACTGAGTGGGCTTTGATTATTTATTGTGGCTTAATTACATTTCTTACTAGATTTTCTATGGTAGCACTTCTAAAAAAAGAAATGTTTAACGATAGAGTAAGGGAAGTGTTGTCTTACGTCCCTACAGCAATTTTTCCTGCAATTATATTTCCAGCTATTTTTTTAGATAATTCTGGGTCAATTTTAATTGAAGATAACCCAAAAATTTTAGCAGCAATAATTGCAACTGGAATAGGTATCGCTACAAGGAACATTATTGCGACAATTTTTTCTGGATTAGCTTCTTACTGGTTTTTAATTTTTGTTGTATAAGATCTTTATGAAAAAAATTTTAATATCTATTTTTTGTGTAATAGCATTTAGCGTCAATGCAATGGAGAAACAGACAACCTTTAATAAGGAGCTGTTCGATAAAGCCCAATCAGAGGGAAAATTTGTTGTAGTAAGTTCTTGGATTAAATATTGTTCATCTTGTGCAGGGCAGATGAAAATTTTAAATAAAGCTAAAAGTGAAAATGAATTATCAGATATTAAATTTGACAATATTGAATATTTTTCATTTGATGTAACGAATAAAGAAATTGCTGAATTATTAAAAGTTCAGTATCAAACTACTCTTTTAATTTTTAAAGATAACAAAGAGATTTACAGAAGTGTTGGCGAAACAACTGAGGACTTAATTTACGAAGCTATAAAATCTTCAATCTAGATTTTAAATACCCAACTTAAGATTGTTCGCAACATTGTAGTCAATTTTTGATGGTTTTTTTAATTTAAGGTTGTTCATTATATCAATATATTCATTAACATTACTTACTTGTAACCTTGGATTGGTTCTTTTTTCTTTTCCAATTGTGCTAACAGTTTCACCTTTATAATCGTGAGCAGGGTATAAAAGTGTTTCGTCAGGAAGTTTCAGAAGTCTATTAAAAATGGAATTGTAAGCATCAGTAGAACTACCATTCTGAAAATCTGTTCTTCCAGTTCCATTTATAAGTAGAGTGTCTCCAGAAAATAAATAGTTGTCCATTAAAAAACTAAAACTATCTGACGTGTGTCCTGGAGTATAAAGAGCTTTGATTTCTATTTGATCTAGTTTAATTATTTCTTCATCTTTGACCTTGATCTCTACTGCATCTGTTGGAGTATGTTCACCCATAATGGTTGCACATTTTGTTTTGTCTCTTAATTTTCCAGCACCAGTTACATGGTCAGCATGAATATGAGTATCTATAACCTTAACTAATTTTAAATCTAATTGATTTAGTAATTTTATATAATCTTCAACATTTTCTAAAACTGGATCAATAATTAGAGCTTCTCTACCTTCAGCTGAGGCAATTAAGTAAGTGTAAGTACTAGATTCTTTATCAAAAACTTGTTTAAAAATCATGAATAATTATTATCATAAAATTATGAAATCCACTACTTTTGACTGGCAATGTTCTAACACTTGGAAACAAAGTGCAAAAAATACCGCATGGTGTTTGTTGGGTTGCTCAATAGGAGATTTTGGAACTATTTTATTTTTTCAAATATCTAAAATACCATTTCCAGTTTTAGGGATAATGATTCTAGCAATTATAAATGGATTGGTAACAAGTATATTTCTTGAAACAGTTATCTTAATAAAACAAAATCTGGGTTTAAATAAAGC
>CACGDW010000037.1 GCA_902571925.1 uncultured Pelagibacteraceae bacterium
TTTAAAAACATAGATTATAAAATTAATACTTATTCTTTTACTAGAACAGATAATCAAATTTTAAAAATCCTTACCAATGCCGAAAAAGAAACTAATCCAATAATTCTATACTCTATAGTCGATAGTAATTTAGCCAAATATCTTGCGAGGATAAGTAATGAAAAAAACATACCATGTTTTGGAGTCCTGGGGGACCTTATATTAAGTTTTTCTAAACTTCTGAATCAGAAAGCATCACACCAACCAAGTGGACAACATGTTTTAAATGATGAATATTATAAAAGAATTGAAGCGATACAATTTACCATGAATCACGATGATGGAAATCTTTTAAAAGAAATAAAAAAATCTGATATAATATTGTTGGGTGTCAGTAGAACAAGCAAAACCCCGACTGCTATTTATTTAGCAAATAAAGGTTTCAAAACGTCGAATATTCCTTTGGTCAATGAAAACTCTATTCCGAAAATTCTTAAAGAAAATCCCAAATTAACATGTGTTGTTGGTCTAAGTACGGAGCCAGAAAGACTCGTAGATTTACGAAAAAATAGAATGAATTCACTTAAAGAAACAGAAAACAATTCATACACAGACATTGAAAAAATAAAGGAAGAGGTTGATGGTGCAAAAAAAACTTTCAAAAAATACATGTGGCCTTCAATAGACGTAACAAGAAAATCTGTTGAAGAAACTGCAGCTTCAGTAATAAAAATATACGAAATTTATAAACAAAATGGTTGAGTTAATACTTGCATCAAAAAGTAAAGTAAGAAAAGAAATTTTAGATAAATATAATATTATAGTAAAAATTCAGCCTTCAACTATAGATGAGGACCCAATTAAACAAAGTTTAATAAAACAGAAAGCTTCTCCTGAGATTATCTCAAAAAATCTAGCTGAAATTAAAGCAATTAGGGTAAGTCAAAAAAATTCTGACATGTTGGTTTTGGGCGCAGACAGCGTGATAGATCTAGATGGTGAATTAATTTCAAAACCTGAGAATAGGGAAGAAGCTTTTAATATTTTAAAGAAATTAAATGGTAGAAAGCATAACTTAGTAAGCTCAGTCTGCATTTCAAAAAATGGTTCAATGATCTGGAATTATACTGAAAAAGCAACTTTAACTATGAAAAATTTTAGTGATGAAGATCTTAAAATTTATTTGTCTAAAATATCAGACAACTCTTTATATTCTTACAATGTTTATCAAATAGAAGGTGAAGGAAGAAATTTATTTTTAAAAATTGAGGGAGACAAAGACACAATCATGGGACTTCCTATTAAAAAGATAAAGAAATATTTAGAAAACTATAAATAAAATGAAAAAATATTTAGTAATTGGAAATCCAATAGGTCATTCTTTATCACCAGAACTACATAATTATTGGTTAAAAAAGAACAATATAGATGGAATTTATGATAAAGAAAAATTGGAAGATAAGGATCTTGATAAATTCATTTTAAGATTAAGAAATAAGGATATTAATGGAGCAAATGTAACTGTTCCATTTAAAAAAAAAATTATATCTAATTTAGACAAATTAAGTCCAGAAGCTGAAATAACTCAATCTGTTAATACAATATATTTAAGGGATGATAAAATTATTGGTGACAATACAGATGTAATTGGATTTGAACTTGCTATTAAAGAAATAAAATTTGAAATAAAAGGAAGAAGAATTTTTATTATCGGAGCAGGAGGTGTAGTTCCTTCCCTTATTTGTGCTTTAAATAAAATGAAGCCCTCAAACATAATAGTTAGCAATAGAACAAAAAATAAAGCAGAAAACCTAAAAGATTTATTTGGATATTTAACAGTAGTTGATTGGAAGGAGATACCGAACTTTGATATGGTTATAAACGCTACAAGTATTGGTTTAAATAATGATGAGGAGTTAGATCTAGACCTTTCAAAAATTGGTAAAGATAAATTTTTTTATGATGTTATTTACAATCCTGGAAGTACAAATTTTTTAAAAACTGGCAAAAAACTAGGAAATAAAACTGAAAATGGAAAAAGAATGTTCCTTTATCAAGCTGCACAAGCTTTTAAAATCTGGCATGGGATTAAGCCCGA